>NZ_JAFCUW010000060.1:0-508 GCF_049896725.1 Massilia sp. PWRC2 | reverse complement strand
GCCACGATCAGCATGCAATGTCAGTGTCCCTGGGACGATCCCTTCGCGCTCGCAGGTGGTTCCGATGAGGCTTTCGGCGAGGGCATCGGACTCGCAGTCGGCGATCATCCAGCCGACCACGTAGCGGCTGAAGATATCGAGAATGACGTACAAATGGAAGTGCGCCGACTTCACTGGCCCCTTTAATTTCGTGATGTCCCAAGACCACACCTCACGCGGCGCAGTGGCCAGCAATTCGGGGCGTGTATAAACTGGATGTTTGAGTTCGTCGCGGCGACCACGCGTGCCGCTGCAGGAGCGCAGCAGACGGTAGAAGGTCGACGCCGAGGCCAGATAGACACCAGCATCGAGCAGCATGGCATAGGCGGTGCGCGGGGCGACGTCGACGTACTCGGGCGAATGCAGCAGCGTCAGGATGACTTCGCGCTCGGCTTCGCTCAGGGCCAGCGGCGAGCGGCGGGGGCGACGCACCGTGTGCTGTGGCAAGCGCACTTGGCAGGCACGATGG
>NZ_JAFCUW010000059.1:0-517 GCF_049896725.1 Massilia sp. PWRC2 | reverse complement strand
ACCACCACGGCGCCCGGTCAAACGGCGGGTTACACCTTCCAGGTCACGGCACCGGCAGCTGCCGGCACCTACAACTTCCAGTGGAAAATGGTGCAGGACCAGGTCGAGTGGTTCGGCGCAACATCGCCCAATCTTGCGATCCAGGTGGCGCCACCGGCCGACACTGTCACCTATATCCACACCGACGCGCTCGGCAGCCCGGTCGCCCGCAGCGACAGCGCCGGCAATGTGATCAGCCGCACCAGCTATGAGCCCTACGGGCGCACGGCTGGGGGCGTGACACCGACCATCGGCTTCACCGGGCATGTCAACGACGCCGACACGGGGCTGGTGTACATGCAGCAGCGGTATTATGATCCGGTGGCGGGGCGGTTTTTGAGCGTTGATCCTGTTACTTTTAATCCAAGCTCAGGTAGAAGTTTTAACCGATATAGGTATTCAAACAACAACCCCTATCGGTATGTTGATCCCGATGGTCGAGATCCAGATCCAGTCATCATATTACCAATCCCGGTGA
>NZ_JAFCUW010000058.1:0-524 GCF_049896725.1 Massilia sp. PWRC2 | reverse complement strand
GATACCATTCGTATCGTCGGCAGCGCAGTGCCGGTAGTCACGTCAAGCTTCAAGTCTGGGATGAGTAGCCTCAAGGCTTTATCTGCGGGTAGCACGGTTGGGATGCTTGCCACGGCGGCGAGAGGCGGCGACCCGATTGCCGAGTTGAGTAAAGCGGTCGCGGAACAAAAGCGCGATGCGGACGCAGCAGAAGCAAAGATCAAACCCTTTTTGGCGATGCAGTTAGGGGCAACGCGCATCGCGCTGGAAAAGAAAATTGCTGCGCGCAAGCAGATCGCAGAAACCGAAGGTGTCGGCGTGCCTGGTTCAGGAGGCAAGAAGGCCAACTTCAACACCGCCGGCGAAGATGGCTCCGTGCAGGCCGGCGCCGACAAGGCAGCACGGGAGGCAGCGCGAATTGCAAAACTCGGCACCACGGGCAAGCTCAAGACCATCGAGGATGCGTATGCGGCAGAGCGCAGCCAAATTGCCTTCCACGCCCAGTACATGCAGGAAGAGCGCAATCAGGACCTGATCAGCCTGGA
>NZ_JAFCUW010000057.1:0-541 GCF_049896725.1 Massilia sp. PWRC2 | reverse complement strand
ATCTCTCGTGGCTTCCGTACATGTCAAGGGTAGGTAAGGTTTTTCGCGTTGCATCGAATTAATCCACATCATCCACCGCTTGTGCGGGTCCCCGTCAATTCCTTTGAGTTTTAATCTTGCGACCGTACTCCCCAGGCGGTCTACTTCACGCGTTAGCTGCGTTACCAAGTTAATTAAAACCCGACAACTAGTAGACATCGTTTAGGGCGTGGACTACCAGGGTATCTAATCCTGTTTGCTCCCCACGCTTTCGTGCATGAGCGTCAATCTTGACCCAGGGGGCTGCCTTCGCCATCGGTGTTCCTCCACATCTCTACGCATTTCACTGCTACACGTGGAATTCTACCCCCCTCTGCCAGATTCTAGCCTTGCAGTCTTCATCGCCATTCCCAGGTTGAGCCCGGGGATTTCACGACAAACTTACAAAACCGCCTGCGCACGCTTTACGCCCAGTAATTCCGATTAACGCTTGCACCCTACGTATTACCGCGGCTGCTGGCACGTAGTTAGCCGGTGCTTATTCTTCAGGTACCGTCATTAG
>NZ_JAFCUW010000056.1:0-561 GCF_049896725.1 Massilia sp. PWRC2 | reverse complement strand
ATCCGCCTGCGCGGCAAGGGACGCAAGCAGCGCTCGCTGCCCCTGTGGAAGAGTTCGGCCCAGGCTGTGCGCGACTGGTTGCACCTGAACCCGCAGTTGCACGATGAGTTGCCGCTGTTGCCCTGCCGCGATGGACATCCGATGACCAGGGCCAACGTCGCCCAGCGACTTCGACTGGCCGTCGAGGCAGCGTCGATTCGCTACCCACAGCTCAAGACGATACCGGTGTCGCCGCACGTCGTGAGACATTCCACGGCAATGTGCCTGCTGCAGTCGGGTGTCGATCCCTGCGAGATCGCGCTTTGGCTGGGTCATGAGAGCCTGTCGACGACTCACATGTACGTGGAAGCAGATCTCGCTATGAAGGAGCGCGCACTGGCGCGACTTAAGCAACCAGAGATCAAGCAAGCCCGATACCGCCCACCGAAGTCACTGCTGGCGTTCCTGCAAGGGCTGTGATTATGCGAAGTTGCATCGTCGCTACGGAGCGACGCGACCACGGAGCTGACATCCACGACGTGACGTCGACTTCGCATAAGCGCCGACTTCGCCTTATTCTTG
>NZ_JAFCUW010000055.1:0-576 GCF_049896725.1 Massilia sp. PWRC2 | reverse complement strand
GCGATCGCGGCCGCTGTGTGGATCAGTGCGTTTCGAATCGGCAGTTCGAGATCGGTACGCAAGTCCAGCTCGTGCATCAGCGTTGACGCTAAGGCATTGACGCAATCAGCACTCAGGTAAGGTAGGTCGGATTGGCTCGAGAGGTTGTCAGGCTCGTGCGGGTTGATGGCGCGCGGCATGATCAGGCCACCGACCAAGTGATGCGGGCCTTGCCAACGTCGGCCGGATCGCTCAGCTTGAAGAAAGCCGGGCTGTGCACTAGCCCTCCATTCATTACACCGTTGAGGCCAGCGCTCGCGACAACAGTGACGCCGCCGGCGCCGGTCACGGTCAAGCTTCCGACGAGCGGCGCCGTGGTTGATATCTGCATGTTTTTTAGCGCGCCGCCAGATTGCAGCATGCCGCCGGTCTCCGCGTTAAGTAAAGCGCCGTAAAGGTCGATTGCCATAGTTTCCTTAAAGTGTTGTGGTCTGGGTTTGATCTCTCATCCATCTCACTGTGAACTTCGATTCAGCGAGGATGGTTGAGGCTGTTGATTTAGATACGTCCTGCGCGCTGCAATTTATCGACCAGGTC
>NZ_JAFCUW010000054.1:0-582 GCF_049896725.1 Massilia sp. PWRC2 | reverse complement strand
AGTTGCCGGCGACACGGACAAGCCCGTCATCTCGCGAATCAATTCGGCGGCGCGGGCATATGGCAGCATCTGGCCTTGGGTCAGGTGAACGCCAAGTGCGCGCACGTTCGGGCCGTATTGCGCAAGGTCGCTGACAGCGGATGGGAAGACACTGTCGTGCCGTTGACCACAGGTGCACAGCACCGTGTAGACGCGATGTTCGACTACCTCGAAACACATTGTCGGAACATCAAATACCTAGCGACGCTCCAGCACATGCGCTTCTTCAAACGCCAGCGCACTGTGGCAACGGTTGCAATGCGATGGCGTTGGGTGATCCTGCGTGCTGGTAGGCTCGGCGACCCGCTTGAGCGTGCTGCCTTTATGGCCCGGTTGGCCGCCAACTGTCTTGTCAGATTTGCCGCGCAACGAAGTAGTTTTCTGCTTTTTGGCCAGTCCATCCGACGACGGCGGCTTGCTCGAGTTCTCGCTGTTCATGCCCAGCTTCGCCTCGACCGCGTCCAGGCGCGCGAACAAGGCATCAATGAGACGATCCTTGTCTTCATGGGACAGGCCGGTGAGATTGAGACGGGGCGGTTTTGG
>NZ_JAFCUW010000053.1:0-584 GCF_049896725.1 Massilia sp. PWRC2 | reverse complement strand
CATTTGCAGAGCGGCGCGCGCCGTGTCGCACCGCGCCGCCTACCGAAACTCCACGCCGATGGCGTGCTGTTCCAAGTGGTGCGCCACTATCTGAAGGAACTCTGGTCGCCCCAGCAAATTGCGAACATACTGCGTGCCATGTGGCCCGACGACTCCGACAAAACGGTCTCTCACGAGACGATCTACAACGCGATCTATCTGCACCCGCGTGGAGAGCTCAAGCGCGAGCTGATCGCCTGCCTGCGCCACCACAACCAGGTCCGCAAACCGCGCAGCCGTGGTGTCGACCGACGTGGCCAGATCAAAGATATGCAGAGCATCCATATCCGCCCGCCGGAGATCGAGGATCGCCTCATCCCCGGCCACTGGGAGGGCGACCTCATTAAGGGCGAAGGCAACCGCTCCTCGGTCGGCACGCTGGTCGAACGCACCACGCGTTTCGTGGTGCTGGCCAAGATGGACAACGCCGGCACCCGCTCCGTCGTCGACAGCTTTTCGGCCGTGCTCAACCGTCAGCCCGCCGAACTGCGCAAGTCGATGACCTACGACCAGGGCCGCGAGATGCATGGCCACAAAATTCTCAC
>NZ_JAFCUW010000052.1:0-628 GCF_049896725.1 Massilia sp. PWRC2 | reverse complement strand
GTTCTTTAACAATTAACAGTCGATAAGTGTGGGCGTTTGATGAAAGTGCCAGTGACTTCGGTCACTGCATACTTAAATTATCAAATGTTCACAAAGAAGAAAAATAGGCGCTATGAAAATAGTGGCCTGTCAGTATTTTGAGTGAGCGATCTGTCGGAAACGACATTAAACAGAGATTGAACTGAAGAGTTTGATCCTGGCTCAGATTGAACGCTGGCGGCATGCCTTACACATGCAAGTCGAACGGCAGCACGGGGCAACCTGGTGGCGAGTGGCGAACGGGTGAGTAATATATCGGAACGTACCCTGGAGTGGGGGATAACGTAGCGAAAGTTACGCTAATACCGCATACGATCTAAGGATGAAAGCAGGGGACCGCAAGGCCTTGTGCTCCTGGAGCGGCCGATATCTGATTAGCTAGTTGGTAGGGTAAAAGCCTACCAAGGCATCGATCAGTAGCTGGTCTGAGAGGACGACCAGCCACACTGGAACTGAGACACGGTCCAGACTCCTACGGGAGGCAGCAGTGGGGAATTTTGGACAATGGGCGCAAGCCTGATCCAGCAATGCCGCGTGAGTGAAGAAGGCCTTCGGGTTGTAAAGCTCTTTTGTCAGGGAAGAAACGGTG
>NZ_JAFCUW010000051.1:0-743 GCF_049896725.1 Massilia sp. PWRC2 | reverse complement strand
AATACGGCCCGAACGTGCGCGCACTTGGCGTTCACCTGACCCAAGGCCAGATGCTGCCATATGCCCGCGCCGCCGAATTGATTCGCGAGATGACGGGCTTGTCCGTGTCGCCGGCAACTGTGCTTGCCTGGGTCGGCCAAGCGAGCCTGGCCCTGCAAGGCACGGCCGACCTGATAGCGCGGCAGTTGCATCACGCACCGGTACTGTGCGCCGACGAATCGGGCCTGCGCGTGGACGGCAAACTGCACTGGATGCACGTTGCGGCCACGGCGGAACTGACCTGGTATGGCATGCATGCCAAGCGCGGCCTGGAGGCGATCGCCGCACATGGCATTCTTCCCAACCGACTCGGCGTTCTGGTTCATGATTGCTGGGCCCCATACTGGAAACTGAACGATGGCCTGCACGCCTTGTGCAACGCCCATCTTCTGCGCGAATTGGTCTATGCACAGGAGGTGACAGGCCAGGATTGGCCAACCGACATGACGGAACTGCTGCTCAATGCCCAACGACTGAGCGCGGCTGCGCGCCAGCAAGGCAAGCCATTCGATGCCGATGCCATCGCCGCCTTCGCCACCGTCTACCACGGCATCGTGCGCCGGGGCGAAGAACTGAACCCTCCCCAGACCAAGCCCGGCGCAAAGCCGGGACGCTGCAAGCAGTCTGAGGCCCATAACTTGCTGCGCCGCTTCCGACTGCACGCAGACGCCATCTTGCGCTTCATTGCTGACCCCACAGTCCCG
>NZ_JAFCUW010000050.1:0-747 GCF_049896725.1 Massilia sp. PWRC2 | reverse complement strand
GACTACCCCTTGCTCCATTCCAAAGCCACCGTCGACCAGTGGTTTTGTCGGTATAGATATTGACCTTGCTATCTCCCCGTCCGTCTTTTGCATCATGCGCATCTTTATAACCTTCCTCAGCCGCGACCTTGTTACCGTCTTTCTCCGGCACTATAACAAGATCAGTTTCCTTCGGTTGACCACCAACCTCGGAAAGAAGTACGTTGAAAGCGCGGCAGATAATACAAATTAAAAACGAATCAGCTGCTTTAAGAAAGTACGTTCATCTTCCCTGGAGAAAATAATTTGACTCGGTCGAACTGGACTATAAAAAGGATCTATTCTATTCGGATCGGGGCTAACCACGGGCCTTGGAACAATCACCGGGATTGGTAATATGATGACTGGATCTGGATCTCGACCATCGGGATCAACATACCGATAGGGGTTGTTGTTTGAATACCTATATCGGTTAAAACTTCTACCTGAGCTTGGATTAGAAGTAACAGGATCAACGCTCAAAAACCGCCCCGCCACCGGATCATAATACCGCTGCTGCATGTACACCAGCCCCGTGTCGGCGTCGTTGACATGCCCGGTGAAGCCGATGGTTGGTGTCACGCCCCCAGCCGTGCGCCCGTAGGGCTCGTAGCTGGTGCGGCTGATCACATTGCCGGCGCTGTCGCTGCGGGCGACCGGGCTGCCGAGCGCATCGGTGTGGATATAGGTGACAGTGTCGGCCGGTGGCGCCACCTGGATCGCAAGATT
>NZ_JAFCUW010000049.1:0-776 GCF_049896725.1 Massilia sp. PWRC2 | reverse complement strand
CGCCGAGGCGCACACGAAGAAAGGTACAAAATGGCAGGAGGTAATTTAGGGGCGCTGGTCGTTTCGTTAGAAGCCAATATCGCCAAGTTCAATTCGGACATGGGCGCCGCCGCAAAGCAGGTCGACCAGTCCATGTCGGCGATGTCGGCGAGCACGAAGCTGGCCACCGATGCCATTAAGAGGCTCGAGGCGCAGGCAAACGGGGCCAAGGCAGCGGCGATGTCGCTGGCCAAGGGGATGATCCTCGGCGCCGCAGTCGGAATGAGCTTTGACGCCATCACCGGCAAGATCATGGGCGTCGTCACCAACATGGCAAACTTGAAAACCCTGTCGGAAAAGACGGGCGCCAGTGTTGAAAACCTGTCGAAGCTCGCTTTCGTGTCCAAGCAATCCGGCTCCGACATCGAGGCGGTCACTTCGGCGCTGTCGAAAATGTCCAAGGGCATGGCCGGTGCCGACAATGACACCAAGGGCGCGGGCCTCGCGCTCAAGTATCTGGGCGTCAGCGCCAAGGACTCGGCCGGTAATCTCAAAGACCCGGCCGTAATGTTCACGGATATCGCGAAGAAGCTGTACGAGTATGAAGACGGTGCCGGCAAGGCCGCAATCGCCCAGGCGCTGTTCGGCAAGGCTGGCGCCGACATGCTGCCAACGCTGAAAATGCTGGGCGAGCAGGGGGATATCGCAGCAAAGGCCACCACGGACCAAGCTACGGCGGCGCGCCAGTACATGCGCGATATGGCCAAGCTTGAGGCCCAACAGGGGATGCTCTTCAA
>NZ_JAFCUW010000048.1:0-921 GCF_049896725.1 Massilia sp. PWRC2 | reverse complement strand
CCGAAAACGGTGGCGCTTGCCGCCAGCAAGACCTATGACGGCAGCACCAGCCTGGGCGGCGCGGTCAGCATCGACAGCGGCATCATCGGCCAGGCCCTGCTCTACAGCGGCGCCGTGGCCAGCGACGCCCACGTCGCCAGCGGCGGCAAATTCATCGCTGCCATCACGCTGGCTGACGGCGCTGGCGGCGTCGCCAGCAATTACGCGCTGCCCCTGCTCACCGGCGCCAGTGCCGGCAACGCGGTGGCGATCAACGCCGCGCCGCTGACGGCGGCGCTGACCAACAGCGCGCTGAGCAAAACCTACGACGGCAGCAGCGCCGCGCCGGTGTTCGTGCCGACCTGGAGTTTTACCGGTCTGGTGGGCGGCGACAGCACTGCCACGCTCAATTACAGCAGCGCCGCTTACGATTCGATCCACGTCAACAGCGCCAGCCACGTCAGCGTCGCCGGCCTGTCGCTCGCCGCCATCACCGGCAGCCTCGGCTCGCAGGCGGGCGACTATCTGCTCACTGCGAGCAGCGCCGCTGTCGCCGCCAGCATCAGCACGCGGCCATTGTCGGCAGCACTGGTCAACAGCGCATATAGCAAACCCTACGATGGCAGCACGACGGTGGGCGCCTTCAGTCCCGCCTGGAACATCGCTGGCCTGGTCGCCGGCGACAGCGCCAGCTTGAGCTACACCGGCGCCGCCTACGATGCGGCGCACGTGGCCAGTGCCAGCAAGATCAGCGTGAGCGGGGTGGCGCTGGGCGCCGTCAGCGGCGTGGCCGGCTCGTTGGCCAGCGACTATGCGCTGCCAGCGAGCAGCTTCGACGTCGCCGCCACCATCAGCGCGCGCGCGCTGACGGCCACCCTCAGCAACGCCGGCGTCAGCAAGGTCTACGACGGTTCCACCAGCAGCAGCCTGCTGCCCACCTAT
>NZ_JAFCUW010000047.1:0-927 GCF_049896725.1 Massilia sp. PWRC2 | reverse complement strand
TTGTCGGTCAGGATCTTGGTGATTTTGATGGGCGAGGCGATCTTCAACCGGCGCAGGAAGTCGACGCTGCTTTTGTCGGTCATGTCGCCATAAATATGCAAAAACACCCAGCGCGTGGCGCGGTCGATGGCCACGAACAGATAGCGCCGCGAGGTCTCGTCGGGCATCTGTGGCAGGTATTTGATGTCAACGTGAACGAAGCCCGGCTCATAGTCCTTGAAGGTCTTTTTGGGAGCGAGCGTTTCGCCTTCTGCCTTCGGGATGATGTCCTCCAGGCGCGACATGCCTTCGCGCTTGAGCAGACGGGCGATGCCTGCCCGCGAGACGGCGGCGTTGATGTATTCCCGAGTGATATAGAGCAGGTCGTCGAGCGGCAGATAGAGCGACTGGCGCAGTGACAGCACGATGGCCTCCTGCGTCGCGCTCAGCGTGGTGTGGAGCGTGTGGGCGCGGTGCGAACGGTCTTGCACGTCGTCGCGCTTGAGCCACTTGGCGGCGGTGGCACGGGTGATATTGAAGACCTTGGCCGCCTCGCGGTCGGACAGGCCAGAGTCCTTGATTTCTTGTCGAATCTTCGGCGTCGTGCGGGCTTGGGGATGAATGCGTGAGGTCATGAAATGAAGTTTATGCGATTTGCTGCAACCGATGGGACGACCGCCGCGGCAAACCGGCGATCAACTCGTCAAGCACGGCTTTAGCTCGGAACAACGCCATGCTGCGACGGGGAATATGATCACACGAAACTAAAAACTTAGCAAGGCACACACAACAACCCGGTCGAGAACGCCATCCGCCCCATCGCCATCGGCAAGAATAAGGCGAAGTCGGCGCTTATGTGTAGTCGTCGACGCGTTGTTCTGCCAGAAGCGCAACCTGCCTTTGCTGGGGCGGCCCGATCGACTACTGGACTTCGCATAAGAAGACGCG
>NZ_JAFCUW010000046.1:0-930 GCF_049896725.1 Massilia sp. PWRC2 | reverse complement strand
GTAGCTTAACCGCAAGGAGGGCGCTTACCACGGTAGGATTCGTGACTGGGGTGAAGTCGTAACAAGGTAGCCGTATCGGAAGGTGCGGCTGGATCACCTCCTTTCTAGAGTTGCACAGGTAGAGATACCGGTTCATTGAACGTCCACACTTATCGGCTGTTAGTTAAGAAGAACAGCATTTGGGGCTGTAGCTCAGCTGGTTAGAGCACCGTGTTGATAACGCGGGGGTCGTTGGTTCGAGTCCAACCAGCCCTACCAACCCTGCAAACAAAAGTGAACACCTACTTTTGTTTGGCTTAGTCAGTTAAAAATCCCTGGCAAAGCCAGATGATTTTTAAGTGCAAAAGCACGCAAAATCGTGGTCCTTGGGGGATTAGCTCAGCTGGGAGAGCACCTGCTTTGCAAGCAGGGGGTCGTCGGTTCGATCCCGTCATCCTCCACCAAAAGTTCAAACGTAAATCAGTGCACACAGCACCAGGATTTAGGTTTGGTCTTTTAGAGATTAAATGCTGTTTCGTTCTTTAAAAATTTGGAAGAAGTAAAGTTTTAATTGTCCAGTCGACAGACTGGATGATGGGTAGTGATTGTATGTATCAAAACAAGCAACAACGCTGTACTTTCTTTCTTTATGACGTCCTTCGGCTTAGTCGGCTGAGGGGCTAACGTTATAGGGACAAGCGAATAAGTGCACATGGTGGATGCCTTGGCGATTACAGGCGATGAAGGACGTAGTAGCTTGCGATAAGCTGCGGGGAGTGAGCAAACACACTTTGATCCGCAGATTTCCGAATGGGGAAACCCGGCCTTTACAGGTCATTGCAACCTGAATACATAGGGTTGCAAAGCGAACGCGGCGAACTGAAACATCTAAGTAGCTGCAGGAAAATAAATCAACCGAGATTCCCAAAGTAGTGGCGAGCGAAATGGGAT
>NZ_JAFCUW010000045.1:0-1020 GCF_049896725.1 Massilia sp. PWRC2 | reverse complement strand
ATATCCGCAGCTTCGGTGACTGGCTTAGCCCCGTTACATCTTCCGCGCAGGACGACTCGATCAGTGAGCTATTACGCTTTCTTTAAATGATGGCTGCTTCTAAGCCAACATCCTGACTGTTTTAGCCTTCCCACTTCGTTTTCCACTTAGCCAATCTTTGGGACCTTAGCTGGCGGTCTGGGTTGTTTCCCTCTTGACGCCGGACGTTAGCACCCGACGTCTGTCTCCCAAGCTCGCACTCATCGGTATTCGGAGTTTGCAATGGTTTGGTAATTCGCAATGAACCCCTAGCCATAACAGTGCTCTACCCCCGATGGTGATACTTGAGGCACTACCTAAATAGTTTTCGGAGAGAACCAGCTATTTCCAAGTTTGTTTAGCCTTTCACCCCTACCCACAGCTCATCCCCTAATTTTTCAACATTAGTGGGTTCGGACCTCCAGGGCGTGTTACCGCACCTTCATCCTGGCCATGAGTAGATCACTTGGTTTCGGGTCTACACCCAGCGACTGTCGCCCTGTTCGGACTCGATTTCTCTACGGCTTCCCTATACGGTTAACCTTGCCACTGAATGTAAGTCGCTGACCCATTATACAAAAGGTACGCAGTCACGGAACAAGTCCGCTCCTACTGTTTGTATGCACACGGTTTCAGGATCTATTTCACTCCCCTCCCGGGGTTCTTTTCGCCTTTCCCTCACGGTACTGGTTCACTATCGGTCGATTACGAGTATTTAGCCTTGGAGGATGGTCCCCCCATGTTCAGACAGGATTTCTCGTGTCCCGCCCTACTTGTCGCATACTTAGTTCCACACATCGCATTTCGTGTAAGGGGCTATCACCCTCTATGGCCAGCGTTTCCAAGCTGTTCCACTATGCGTCGTGCTAAATCATGCAGGCTCATCCCATTTCGCTCGCCACTACTTTGGGAATCTCGGTTGATTTATTTTCCTGCAGCTACTTAGATGTTTCAGTTCGCCGCGTTCGCTTTGCAACCCTATGTATTCAGGTTGCAATGACC
>NZ_JAFCUW010000044.1:0-1061 GCF_049896725.1 Massilia sp. PWRC2 | reverse complement strand
GGATCAACGCTCAAAAAGCGTCCACCCGACGCGCACTTGCCGTAAGCGCGGCCGTTTTCCTTAGTCCCTTCAATGACTTGGCGCGGTTTTTCCCTGGCTAACGGTGTGTAAAGAGCGAATTTTTTCGTAGACGCGATTTTGGCTCGCGTGCGCGAGCGAGGCAAGCGTTTATTTGCCTAATAGTTAATGGTGGCGGCAGGGTTGTGGTGGCTGGGGTTGATGTGATGGCCAACGTAGCGCGGGGGCAACCGAGGCATGAGCGCGCCCCGTGCGCCTGACTCGCGGTTTCTGTGGCCTGCGCGCCCAGCGCCTGAGAGTAGTTCCGCAAAGTGACGAGGACGGCACCAACATGTCCTGACAAAATAGGAGAAAACCATTTTGTACTGACAGAAAATCGCTGAGCTCGTGCGTGAATGTCGGCACTGACCCCGTTGGTTGCTCTCGTGCGTGAATGTCGGCACTGACCCCGTTGGTTGCTCTCAAAATCAGTTACTCCCTCGAATACCAGATAGCCCTCCTTAAAAAAAACCGAGTGAAATAGAAGTATTTAGCTCAGAGCAAACCTGAATATCAGAGCTTGAAAAATAGCCATCTTGCGGAAATTCGGACGATATCGAAGGCAAATCAAAATGTAATTCTAGAAATTCCGCCTTAACTTTGCCTTGTACATCAATCAAGTTCTGTGTTCCGCCCAACTTTTCAATCAACGGCGCCAGCATCTCAGACAAAGCAACCTCGTTCGGATATTCAATAGTATATTGAACATAAGAACGAGTTAATAATGTTTTGACATAAGGTCGCACAAGTTCGCCCACATTTCCTTGGCGCGAACTTTGTACGCCAATCAAATCAGCAACCTCCTGCGCTTGACTTGTGAAGCCTCTTATCGTCAGCGATACACATTTTGCTCTACCGGTGTCATTTTTCATAACGGATCCTTTTGACTACCCCTTGCTCCATTCCAAAGCCACCGTCGACCAGTGGTTTTGTCGGTATAGATATTGACCTTGCTATCTCCCCGTCCGTCTTTTGCATCATGCGCATCTTTATAACCTTCCTCA
>NZ_JAFCUW010000043.1:0-1061 GCF_049896725.1 Massilia sp. PWRC2 | reverse complement strand
CGCCGAGGCGCACACGAAGAAAGGTACAAAATGGCAGGAGGTAATTTAGGGGCGCTGGTCGTTTCGTTAGAAGCCAATATCGCCAAGTTCAATTCGGACATGGGCGCCGCCGCAAAGCAAGTCGACCAGTCCATGTCGGCAATGTCCGCAAGCACGAAGGTGGCCACCGATGCCATCAAGAGGCTCGAGGCGCAGGCAAACGGGGCCAAGGCAGCGGCGATGTCGCTGGCCAAGGGGATGATCCTCGGTGCCGCAGTCGGAATGAGCTTTGACGCCATCAGCGGCAAAATCATGGGTGTCGTCACCAACATGGCGAACCTCAAAACCCTGTCCGAAAAGACGGGTGCCAGTGTTGAAAACCTGTCGAAGCTCGCTTTCGTGTCCAAGCAATCCGGCTCCGACATCGAGGCGGTCACTTCGGCGCTGTCGAAAATGTCAAAGGGCATGGTCGGTGCCGACAATGACACCAAGGGCGCGGGCCTCGCGCTCAAGTATCTGGGCGTCAGTGCCAAAGATTCAGCCGGCAACCTCAAGGACCCGGCCGTGATGTTCACGGATATCGCGAAGAAGCTGTACGAGTATGAAGACGGCGCCGGCAAGGCTGCGATCGCCCAGGCGCTGTTCGGCAAGGCCGGCGCCGACATGCTGCCCACGCTCAAAATGCTGGGCGAGCAGGGGGATATCGCAGCAAAGGCCACCACGGACCAAGCTACGGCGGCGCGCCAGTACATGCGCGATATGGCCAAGCTTGAGGCCCAACAGGGGATGCTCTTCAAGACGATCGCCGTATCTATGTTGCCTGCGATGAGTGATTTTTCGGCAGTCCTCCTGGAGGCGTCAAAAAATACGAATCTTGTAAACGCCGCTGGTAAAAGCCTTGCCGATGACAACTCGATTACTGACTGGGCGGATCAGGGGGCGATCGCGCTAGCGGGCCTGGTGGATACCATTCGTATCGTCGGCAGCGCAGTGCCGGTAGTCACGTCAAGCTTCAAGTCTGGGATGAGTAGCCTCAAGGCTTTATCTGCGGGTAGCACGGTTGGGATGCTTGCCACGGCGGC
>NZ_JAFCUW010000042.1:0-1165 GCF_049896725.1 Massilia sp. PWRC2 | reverse complement strand
GCGCGTCACATTGAAACTATCAGCATCTGATCGGAGCCATCATGCAGCGACAATTAATCCTGAGCCAGTTTGCCAGCACCCCATGGGCAATGGACCAAGCACACCTCCAGAATATGGCGGCCGTATTGCACCGCTGGTCGGCCGGTGAGGGAGCATCAGCCGAAACGATGGTCGACGTCCATGCGGCGCAAGCAGCGCGCCAGACGCGCAAGGCCACGACACCGGCAGCCAGCGGCGGCATCGCCGTCCTGCCACTGTGGGGAGTGATGACCCAGCGGGCCAACATGGTCAACGACATCAGCGGCGCCGGCGGCACCAGCACCCAGCAATTCACACAGCTGTTCCGCGATGCGATGGCAGATGACTCGATCGGCGGCATCCTGATCAGCGTCGACAGCCCCGGTGGCAGCGTCTTCGGCACCCAGGAGCTGGCCGCCGAAATCTACCAAGCGCGCGGCAAAAAACCAATCGTCGGCTTCGTTGACAGCACATGCGCCAGCGCCGCCTACTGGGTGGCGTCGCAGTGTGATGAGCTTTACTCCACCGCAGGCGGTCTTACCGGCAGCATCGGCGTATTCATGCAGCATGTAGACGAAGCCGGCGCGATGGAAAAGGCGGGCATCAAGGCGGAATTTATCAGCGCCGGCCGCTACAAGACAGAGGGGAACTCTCTCGGCCCACTGAGCGCCGATGCAAGGGCCCACCTTCAAAGCAGCGTCGACACCTACTACACCGAGTTCACAAATGCGGTCGCGCGAGGCCGTGGCGTCTCCCCAGCAGCTGTTCGCGGCGGAATGGGGCAAGGGCGGTGCTTGATGGCCAATGACGCGCTGAAGGCGGGAATGATCAACGGCATCGACACTTTCCAAGGCGTGGTGGCGCGTATGTCCGGCCGGGTGCGAATGGGCGGCGCGACCCACGGTAGCATGGCCACCGGAAAGCACGTCTCCCAAATGACCGAGCGCGAGATTACTCAGATGCACGCAGATGCACGTCGCCGGCGGCTGCAAATCGCCATGATGCAGTAATACCCCACACACTCACCGCGCCGAGGCGCACACGAAGAAAGGTACAAAATGGCAGGAGGTAATTTAGGGGCGCTGGTCGTTTCGTTAGAAGCCAATATCGCCAAGTTCAATTCGGACATGGGCGCCGCCGCAAAGCA
>NZ_JAFCUW010000041.1:0-1207 GCF_049896725.1 Massilia sp. PWRC2 | reverse complement strand
TGCTGGTCGAACCTATCGACATCGTAGAAATCTATCGAAACCGCGCAAACCAGGCCCGAAACCGCACAAGGCTATGAGCCAGAAAAATTGCTAAAAAGTCTTAAGTTGGGTGGATTGGGTGCGCCGGGCCGGGACGTTATGCTTTTCCTGGTGCCATTCATCTTTGCCGTACACTTTGAGTCCGGTGGAGTCCACGATGACGAGGCTGCCTGGGTCCAGGGCTTTGCTCAGGGCATGTCTTGGCAAGCCGATGCTCCGCTTGGAAATGCAGCTGAAATCCGGGATGCTGATCTCGACCTTCAGGGCACGGGCAAGCGAGTCCATGAACCCTTCGGTCTGCCGCAACGCCGGATGAAAAACTTGGCGTATGAACAGCGCGGTCTCGATTGCCACATTGGAATACTTTGTTGGCCGGCCGCGCGCCCCGGTCTTCGCTGGGCACCACTCGGCAATCGCCTCTTCGGTAAACCACATCGTAAAGTCACCGCGCCGCTTGAGCGCTGCGTTGTACGCAGGCCAGTTCGTCACCTTGTAATGCGGCTTCTCGAATTTGTGGCGACGCTCTTCGCTGTGTTTGTACGGCACGGGACTACCTGGAAAGAAATAATGCCAGATTGTACACTTCTATGGCGACCGGTCGAATTATTCAACAACGCCCAGCGTCAGTTGGTGGCGTTTGCGAAGGCTTGACGTATAACGCGGGGCATCGTCAACAGGTTCTGTCGCATTGGCGAACGTCGACGGTCCAATCAAGTAAACTGGTTCTGTCGCATTAATTTTTTCCTGGACATCGGCCATGCGACATGTAGGATGATCTGTGTGACGGGACCCTACCTATTGTGGCAAAATTTCGCGGATTTTGCTTAATGCGACAGAAACCGACAGCCTAACGGGATTCGACGGACCGATCAAGCGCGTAGATCAAGCCCTGTACGCTGCCAAGCGCAGCGGCCGCAAGCGAGTGGCAATCTGGGAAGCTGATTCAATTGATTTTCGTAACTATTCAGCCGCTACGCAGCTGGCCTGATCGGATCGCCAGCAAATGCGCGGCGCAGCACTTCGAGCATGCTGTGCCCTTGTTTGCGTAAGGTGTCGAGGCAGGAGCGGATGGTGCAGAAGTTGTCGGCGCCGACGATGGTGCGGAAGCATCCCGATATTTTCTGTTTGACCTTGGGCATGCGCACGGCCCGTTCGGCGATGTTGTTCG
>NZ_JAFCUW010000040.1:0-1416 GCF_049896725.1 Massilia sp. PWRC2 | reverse complement strand
CAATCCACCCAAGTTAGCAGTTTAATGTGCAGTTAGATGGTTTATTTTCAAGATAGACACAAAAACACTTGACATCAATTTAGAAGCGCGGCCGGCAGTGTGAATTTTTGATTCCACTGCTCGCCATGTCCGTTCTGACCACCTTGTTTCAAGACTTCGCCGCCCGACTATGCTCGATAGAATTTCTCCACGACGCCCGCCATTCCGATCATCCGACCGCGTTTTCGCGCTGTCGCAAATTGCCGTTGCCGACATTGGTCGCCATCATGCTGACTGGCATGCGCATGAGCATTCAAGCCGAGTTGGACACCTTCTTTGCCCATCTGCGCCAACAAGCTCAGTTGGTCCACGAGGTGTCCGAGCAGGCGTTCTCTCAAGCCCGCGCCAAGCTGTCGCTGACAGCCATCCCCCGGCTCAACGACTGGTTGATCGCGCGCGCCGAGCAGGATCGGTTTGTGCCGCGCTGGCGCGGTCTGCGTCTGGTCGCCGCCGACGCCTCGACGCTACGTTTTGGCCTGCGCGCTAGCCATGTCAAACGCGCCGCCATCGCCGATCAAATCCTGTTCGGCATGTTTTTACCGGGACCCGATCTGATGCTCGCCGCCTCCCTGCACAGCGTCCACGAACGCGGCGAACGGCAGTTTCTGTTCGATCATCTCGACCGGCTTTCCCCGGACGATTTGCTGCTGCTCGATCGCGGCTATCCCTGCCGCTGGCTGGTGGCCGTACTGAACCAGCGCGCCATCAAGTTCTGCATGCGTGTTGACAACGACAGCGGCTTCGCCTGCGTGCGCGATTTCATGCGCTCAAGCGCGAAGGAGCGGATAGTCACGCTGCGCGCGCCAGACAAACAGGACGCGATCGACTATGAATGCCCGCGCAAATCGCAGCGCGTGCGCCTGGTCCGCAACGTCGCGCCGACTGGCGAGCAGCGCGTTCTGATGACCAATTTGTTCGACGACAAGCTCTACCCGGCTGATTGCTTCGGCGAGCTTTATCACCAGCGCTGGGGCATCGAGGAAGCCTTCAAACGGCTCAAGCATCGCCTCAATTTGGAACACGTCACGGGATTAACCCAGCAAGCCGTTGCCCAGGATGTTGCCGCCAAAATCGTCTGCGACAACCTGCAGGCTCTGGTCGCGCTGACCGCCCACGCCGACGCCGATTTGCCGGCGAACAGGCGCATCAACCATGCCTACGCCCACACCGCGCTGAAGCCGCTGATGCCCATCTTGCTGCGCGCCGGCATGGTCGCTAGAAAAGTCGGAAAGCTGCTACGGGATCTGCTTGACTTGATTGCTGGTCGAACCTATCGACATCGTAGAAATCTATCGAAACCGCGCAAACCAGGCCCGAAACCGCACAAGGCTATGAGCCAGAAAAATTGCTAAAAAGTCTTAAGTTGGGTGGATTGGG
>NZ_JAFCUW010000039.1:0-1418 GCF_049896725.1 Massilia sp. PWRC2 | reverse complement strand
AAAGTGTTGTGGTCTGGGTTTGATCTCTCATCCATCTCACTGTGAACTTCGATTCAGCGAGGATGGTTGAGGCTGTTGATTTAGATACGTCCTGCGCGCTGCAATTTATCGACCAGGTCAGCATTGCCCTGCTGGACGGCCTTCGATACAAGTTGATGCACCTGCGCTTGGTCTGTGCGGCTGTCGATCTGGATGACGGGCGCGTACGTGACTGCTGGCCCGCTGTTGCCGCGCCCGCCATTGCTTGCAAACCCCCGGATGACTTCCGCCTGAGCTTTTGGCAGGACCATCTCTTTTTCGTGCAGCTGGGTCACCGGATTGACGCCGCCGGGGATGTCATAGCCCCCCTCTGCCGATGCGATTGCAGTGCCAAGCACGATGCCGGCGCTGGCGTAGCCCATCACACGGATGCCCATTGCCAGTGCAGGCCCAATGAACGGAACTTCAAGAGCCTTTGCAGCTGCAACCTCTGTACTCATTATGATATTGGCAATGGCAATCGCCTTGTTGGCGATGAACAGCGCCTTGCCGAGCGCGGTATTTTCCATCCCTGCACTTTTCATAACGCTGTACAGCTGGCTCGCAGAATCACCAGCTAATTGCAGCGCCTGCTGGCCAGCCTGCATCCGCATGGATAACATGGCTTGCTCGTGCCGCTGGTTCTCGCGCTCAATGGCCATGTTGCCGCCGGCAATGGCCTCCAATTCCCTATCCTTGCCAGACATCAGCGTTTTTAACAGATCCTCGTGATTCTGCTGCTCAACTTCACCAGGCGTCCGCTGATTCGCTACAATTCCTTGAATGGCGCCCTTGACCATGAATTTCGATGCGGCGTCTGATTTTTTCTTTGCGTCTGCCTGATAGCGCGCGATCGACTCTTCGGTAATGGCGCCCTTCTCCTTCGCCTGCCGAATCTTTTCCTCGACATCGAGCTCGGCTTGGCGGGCGGCTGTGAGCTGCTGCACCTCCAGCGCCGACTTGCCGTAGAGGCTGTTCGCAAATTCCATCTGCGAGTTCGCCTTGTCCTGCTGAATATCCCACTCTTTCATGGTCTTGTTCAGCCCGGACTGGGCGGCGCCTAGGCTCAATGTGTTGAGCTCCAGGGCCTGGGAGGACTCTACGCGCGCCTTTGCTTTGGCCGCTTCCCGCTCGCCAATTTGATTGTCGATCTGTGCCCGCGCTGGCCCATCAGCGGTGGCAGCACGTGCTTTTTTGAGTACTGCAATCTCTTCGTCATACGCCTTCAGCGAGGCGGCCAAGCCGTCATTGATCGTCTTTACCTTGCCGGCGTTGTACTGCTCCAGGCTGATCAGGTCCTGATTGCGCTCTTCCTGCATGTACTGGGCGTGGAAGGCAATTTGGCTGCGCTCTGCCGCATACGCATCCTCGATGGTCTTGAGCTTGCCCGTGGTGCCGAG
>NZ_JAFCUW010000038.1:0-1424 GCF_049896725.1 Massilia sp. PWRC2 | reverse complement strand
CTCGGCACCACGGGCAAGCTCAAGACCATCGAGGATGCGTATGCGGCAGAGCGCAGCCAAATTGCCTTCCACGCCCAGTACATGCAGGAAGAGCGCAATCAGGACCTGATCAGCCTGGACGCCTACAATGCCGGCAAGATCAAGACGATCAACGATGGGCGTGACGCGGCGTTGAAAGCATACGACGATGAAATCGCTTTGCTTAAAAAAGCTCGCGCCGCAACTTCAGATGGGCCAGCGCGCGCGCAGATTGATAATCAGATCAGTGAGCGAGAGGATGCTAAATCAAAGGCTCGCACCGAAGCATCGCAGGCGCTGGCACTGAACACCCTGAGTCTAGGCGCTGCCCAGGCCGGCCTGAACAAGACCATGAAGGAATGGGATATCCAGCAGGACAAGGCGAACGAACAGTTGGAGTTTGCGAACAGCTTGTACGGCAAGTCGGCGTTGGAGGTGCAGCAGCTCACAGCAGCCCGCCAAGCCGAGCTGGACGTCGAGGAAAAGATTCGGCAGGCAAAGGAAAAGGGCGCTATTACGGACGAGTCGATCGCGCGCTTTCAGGCTGACGCAAAAAAGAAATCCGATGCCGCGTCAAAGTTTATGGCGACGGGTGCCATACAAGGGGTGGTGGCGAATCAGCGGACGCCTGGTGAAGTTGAGCAAAAGAATCACGATGACATTATTCAGACGCTGATGGCCGCCAAAGCTGGCGAGCTTGAGGCCATCGCCGGCGGCAACATGGCCATTGAGCGCGAGAATCAACGGCACGAGCAAGCCATGTTATCCATGCGGATGCAGGCTGGGCAGCAGGCGCTGCAATTAGCTGGTGATTCTGCGAGCCAGCTGTACAGCATTATGAAAGATGCTGGTCTCCAGCAGACTGCTCTCGGCAAGGCGCTGTTCATTGCCAACAAGGCTATCGCTATCGCGAACATCATTATTAACACTGAGAACGCAGCTGCCAAAGCTTTAGAGGTGGGCGGCCCCTTCATCGGGCCGGTGCTTGCGACGGGCATCCGAGTAATGGGCTATGCCAGCGCCGGCATCGTGCTTGGCACTGCCATCGCATCGGCAGAGGGTGGGTACGACATCCCAGGCGGCGTCAATCCGATGACTCAACTGCACGAGAAAGAAATGGTCTTGCCGAAAGCGCAGGCTGAAGTTATCCGCGGGCTGGCAAGCAATGGCGGGCGCGGCAGCAGCGGGCCAGCGGTCACATACGCGCCCGTCATCCAGATCGACAGCCGTACAGACCAAGCGCAGGTGCATCAACTTGTATCGAAGGCCGTCCAGCAGGGCAATGCCGACCTGGTCGATAAATTGCAGCGCGCAGGACGTATCTAAATCAACAGCCTCAACCATCCTCGCTGAATCGAAGTTCACAGTGAGATGGATGAGAGATCAAACCCAGACCACAACACTTT
>NZ_JAFCUW010000037.1:0-1485 GCF_049896725.1 Massilia sp. PWRC2 | reverse complement strand
CACCTCGTTATACACAAGTCCGAAGCGCCGAACGCCGGAGCTGAAAAATCGTTTACTTTCAATGACTTGCAGCAGCCCTTGTAAACTTGATCGTTTTCGCGTTTACTCTCGTCTTTTGGGTGAACTAATTGACGACAGCATCGACGCACTGGGCAGCAACGGAGTTTGACCAGCTGGACTTGGGCGATGCGCGTCTGAACAAGCGAGCGAGAATATTGATGGAACGATTTGCGGCCGATCCGATGGCGAGCATCCCGAAGGCCAGCCTGGGCTGGAGCGAGACGGTGGCGGCGTATCGCTTCTTCGATAACGAAAACGTTGACTGGCAGGATTTGATGGCGCCGCATTGGCAGCAGACGCAGCAGCGTATGGCGGCGTATCCGGTGATCCTGTGCCTGGAAGATACAACGGAACTGGACTTCAACGGTCAGGAAACAAAGGGCTTGGGACCGCTGAGCTACGAGGCCCAACGTGGCATGTACGTGCACCCGACTTACGCAGTCACACCCGAGCGAGAACCACTGGGGATCCTGAACGCCTGGATGTGGGCGCGCACCTTGAAAGACGCGGACGGCCAGCGCGGCGGTCCGAAGGAAAGCCTGCGCTGGATTGAAGGCTACGAACGCGTTGCCGAGATTGCGCCCGATCTGCCTGGCACGCGCCTGGTGTATGTCGCCGACCGCGAGGCGGACCTGATGCCGCTGATGGCCCGGGCCCAGGAGTTGGGCACGCCGGCCGACTGGCTGGTGCGCGCCAAACACAACCGTTGCCTGCCCAATGGCGACAAGCTGTGGGCCCACACCACTGTCGGCGCGCCGCTGGGCGAGATCAGCTTTTTGATGCCCGCGCGCAAAGGCGCGAAAGCGCGTACTGTGCGCCAGCAACTGTGGGCGCGTCGCGTCGAGCTGCCGGCCGGTAAGGGTGAAACGGTCACAGCAACCTGCCTCGTTGCACGCGAAATTGGCGCGCCGTCTGGCGTCACGCCCATCGAATGGCGATTGTTGACGAACCGAATGATCGACAGCGCTATCGACGCCGTCACGCTAATCGACTGGTACCGTGCCAGGTGGGAAATCGAGATGCTGTTTGACGTCTTGAAAAATGCCTGCCGCGTCGAGGCGTTGCAATTGGGCTCGATAGTCAAGCTTGAACGCGCGTTGGCCTTGTTCCTGGTCGTCGCCTGGCGGATCGCCTACCTGATGCGCAGCGGGCGCACCTGTCCAGACCTCGATGCCACGTTGTTCTTCGATCCGGACGAAATTCATAGTGCTTACCTGTTGAATGATCAGGATGAGCCGGACAACCCCAAGCTCAACGACGTACTGCGACTGATCGCCCGACTGGGCGGATTTCTGGGCAGGAAAAGCGACGGCGAACCCGGCGTCAAGACTATCTGGCTCGGAATGAAGGATGTCTACGTTGCAGCCAAAACGATGGAGAAATTACGCGACCGAGCCAATGCCAAGACTTATGTATAACGAGGTG
>NZ_JAFCUW010000036.1:0-1766 GCF_049896725.1 Massilia sp. PWRC2 | reverse complement strand
GTATAAAGCAGTTGTCCTGCCGGGCTGTACACGGTCACGGTGACAGTGCCGTCGATGGCCGTGGTTTTTACGCGTCGGCCAAAACCGTCATACACGTAGGTATCGAGGTTGGTGGCGGTAGCGAGGCGATTGATCAGACCGTGTCCGTTTACCAGATGTGACCCCGGGTCCTTGTGCCGGTTCAGCAAGGCGCAGAGCTACACCCAGCAAGGCCTGGCCGATGCCGCGCAGATTCACGTGAACCAGATCAAGCGCTACGAGGCTGGTACTGCCCAGCCGAATCTGGAGGCGCTGGTCAGACTGGCCAAGGCGCTGCACCTGAGCCTGGACATGCTGGTGTTCGACGAGACTGACCGTGGTCCGTCTGACGATCTGGCCTTGCAGTTCGAGGCGGTCAGTCACATGCCGGATGAGGAGCGCCGCATCATCAAGGCGCTGCTTGACGGGATGATCATCAAGTACCAGACCAAGCAAATGGTGGGTAACTTGAGCAGCTAAGCCGGCGCTGCCTGGCAGCTAAATAAAAAGCCACTCGCATCCGGGAAGCCGGAGGGAGTGGCTTTTTTTGTTACGAAGAGTATTGCTCATCAACTCGTTGGGACGTCGTACTTACCGTGATCATCGACCAGCCGCCTCGTATTAGCAACGGACTGGTCGTGCAAGATGGACCTCGATCTAAATCTTTCACTGCTTGTGGAAACATTCTAGCTGCTCGCCATCCAAACAAATTTGAGCTGGCTGACCATCGAGTTTTGCAATCCAAAATCCATTCCCTGCATGCGGTACAATACCGACCCAAATAATACCAGAAAAAGATATAGTCTTTTCCTTTATATCCTCGCTTTGCCAGCGCCCACGAATCCAATATGAATCACTATTAGATTCCTTTACCTCAATAGAATAACTCCGATCAGCATTAACACTCAACACTAATATTTTATTCTGAGATTTAAATCTATAAGTCCCAGCGGGATCAAAAGGCTCATTCGAGCAACCCGCCAATCCAACAAGAAAAAATGCCCAGATAGAAAGTAACTTCATCGTTTTATCTCCTCGGTCCAGGAGTACGTTTGACGCATATTCCCGAAATTACTCCATTCACTCCGCTCCGCCTCCGGACCGATTCCATACAGAAAAGATTTGAGGCTGGAATTATTGCTCACGTCAAACTTAATATGATCGCCGTCCATTGGGGAGATATCGATTCGATAGCTTCCAACAAACTGTTGAGTTGGATTTAAACCGGCGTACCAAATTAAGTCGAATATACCGAAATCTCCTCGATAATTCGTCAATGCCGCCAAGGGTTTTTTCGCCGCAAACAGCTTTTGATTCTTTTTATACCATGCCGTCCGTGCTTCGTTCACACGTCGAGCATGCATCATATTTTGAGTTGAGGTTGATCGGGCGTCAAAATTTCGGACTGCCGGCCCACTATTCGTGGCCCAGTCAGATGTCATAGATATGGCAACCGACCAGCCCCCGTCATTAGGAGGCCTCTTACCTGGAACACCTACAACACATTGCTCTCCGGAACTACAGGTAGGTTCGGCTTCTCGTCCGTCAGGATCAATGTAATTGTATGGGTTGTTATTGGCATAATTGTAACGATTGAAGTTGCCCCCAGAATCAGTATCGGGGCTCATTGGATCAACGCTCAAAAAGCGTCCACCCGACGCGCACTTGCCGTAAGCGCGGCCGTTTTCCTTAGTCCCTTCAATGACTTGGCGCGGTTTTTCCCTGGCTAACGGTGTGTAAAGAGCGAA
>NZ_JAFCUW010000035.1:0-1780 GCF_049896725.1 Massilia sp. PWRC2 | reverse complement strand
TTTCAACACGGGTAGTGAGTATGTACCTCACAAGCACAACGCGCTTTCTTTTCTCTACAACTGCTAATGTTATAGGGACAAGCCGTACGGGCAATTAGTACTGGTTAGCTTAATGCATTACTGCACTTCCACACCCAGCCTATCAACGTCCTGGTCTCGAACGACCCTTTAAAGAGCTCAAGGCTCTGGGAAATCTCATCTCAAGGCAAGTTTCCCGCTTAGATGCTTTCAGCGGTTATCTCTTCCAGACTTAGCTACCCGGCAATGCCACTGGCGTGACAACCGGTACACCAGAGGTCTGTCCACTCCGGTCCTCTCGTACTAGGAGCAGCCCCCTTCAAATTTCCAACGCCCACGGCAGATAGGGACCAAACTGTCTCACGACGTTTTAAACCCAGCTCACGTACCACTTTAAATGGCGAACAGCCATACCCTTGGGACCGGCTACAGCCCCAGGATGTGATGAGCCGACATCGAGGTGCCAAACTCCCCCGTCGATATGAACTCTTGGGAGGAATCAGCCTGTTATCCCCAGAGTACCTTTTATCCGTTGAGCGATGGCCCTTCCATACAGAACCACCGGATCACTATGTCCTACTTTCGTACCTGCTCGACTTGTCAGTCTCGCAGTTAAGCACGCTTATGCCATTGCACTATCAACACGATGTCCGACCGTATCTAGCGTACCTTCGAACTCCTCCGTTACACTTTAGGAGGAGACCGCCCCAGTCAAACTGCCTACCATGCACTGTCCCCGATCCGGATAACGGACCAAGGTTAGAACCTCAAACAAACCAGGGTGGTATTTCAAGGTTGGCTCCACGAGAACTGGCGTCCCCGCTTCTAAGCCTCCCACCTATCCTACACAGATTGGTTCAAAGTCCAATGCAAAGCTACAGTAAAGGTTCATGGGGTCTTTCCGTCTAGCCGCGGGTAGATTGCATCATCACAAACATTTCAACTTCGCTGAGTCTCGGGAGGAGACAGTGTGGCCATCGTTACGCCATTCGTGCAGGTCGGAACTTACCCGACAAGGAATTTCGCTACCTTAGGACCGTTATAGTTACGGCCGCCGTTTACTGGGACTTCAATCAAGAGCTTGCACCCCATCATTTAATCTTCCAGCACCGGGCAGGCGTCACACCCTATACGTCCACTTTCGTGTTTGCAGAGTGCTGTGTTTTTATTAAACAGTCGCAGCCACCAGTTTATTGCAACCCGTTCATCCTTCCACAGTAAAGTGGTCAAACTACAAGGGCGTACCTTTTCCCGAAGTTACGGTACCAATTTGCCGAGTTCCTTCTCCCGAGTTCTCTCAAGCGCCTTAGAATACTCATCTCGCCCACCTGTGTCGGTTTGCGGTACGGTCTCGTATGACTGAAGCTTAGAGGCTTTTCTTGGAACCACTTCCGATTGCTTCAGAACCTAAGTTCCTCGTCTCGACCCCTTGAATTACGCACCCGGATTTGCCTAAGTGCCTTCTATGAGTCAAAAACCGGGACATCCAACACCCGGACAACCTTCCGCGATCCGTCCCCCCATCGCATCATACGACGGTGCAGGAATATTAACCTGCTTCCCATCAGCTACGCATCTCTGCCTCGCCTTAGGGGCCGACTCACCCTGCTCCGATGAACGTTGAACAGGAAACCTTGGGCTTACGGCGTGGAGGCTTTTCACCCCCATTATCGCTACTCATGTCAGCATTCGCACTTCTGATACCTCCAGCATCCTTTACAAGACACCTTCGCAGGCTTACAGAACGCTCTCCTACCATATC
>NZ_JAFCUW010000034.1:0-2134 GCF_049896725.1 Massilia sp. PWRC2 | reverse complement strand
ATTCTTCGGTCAGAGCTCCAATCTGACCGTGAATGTCAGCGCAGCGCGCCGCAACGACGCGCAATTCGTCTCGCAAACCGTGCCGGCCACCATGGTGCCGGGGCAGACCTATCCCGTTACAGTGGTCATGCAAAACACGGGCAATACGACGTGGAATGCCCATGGCGACACCGGTCTGGCGTCAAGTAATCCGCTGGCGAACAACACGTGGAACGCAGTACGGATCGACCAGCCAACCACCACGGCGCCCGGTCAAACGGCGGGTTACACCTTCCAGGTCACGGCACCGGCAGCTGCCGGCACCTACAACTTCCAGTGGAAAATGGTGCAGGACCAGGTCGAGTGGTTCGGCGCGACATCGCCCAATCTTGCGATCCAGGTGGCGCCACCGGCCGACACTGTCACCTATATCCACACCGATGCGCTCGGCAGCCCGGTCGCCCGCAGCGACAGCGCCGGCAATGTGATCAGCCGCACCAGCTATGAGCCCTACGGGCGCACGGCTGGGGGCGTGACACCAACCATCGGCTTCACCGGGCATGTCAACGACGCCGACACGGGGCTGGTGTATATGCAGCAGCGGTATTATGATCCGGTGGCGGGGCGGTTTTTGAGCGTTGATCCGGTGACGACCGATGCCAGCACTGGAAGCAGCTTTAACCGTTACGCTTATGCGAATAATAGTCCTTACCGGTTTAGTGATCCTGATGGCAGAAGCAGTAATGATCCATTCGCAGATCCTCCTCTGGTGCCACCGCCGCCGCCAATAACGGTAATCATACCCCCGCTTCCAGGAATGCCACCTGTGGCGACATTGACCCCGCCAATCGTGGTTAATATTCCAGGCGCTAAATTAAATAAGGCGTTCGAAGATTGGAAAATTGATCAGGCATTTAGGCAGCTATATAATGATGGTGTAAGTGCTATCATTGGATATGCCAATTTCACGACTGATCCGATTCGACAAATAGTTGATGCCGTTAAACAAGCTAAACGCCCTTCCGGTTCGAAAGATGCACTTATTGGAGCGCGTGAATGGGGCAAGAAAAATGGTGTAAGACCTGACCGTGCAATAGATATTTTTCACGGCATCAAAGGTGGAAGAAAAGGTGGGCCAGGAGCGGGGGCTAATGATGATTGTTCAGTAAACCCAAGTACTGGAGAGATATTTGATGCCCAAGGTGAGCATCTTGGAAATATGAACGAAGGTCATTAATCGGGGCGACTATGTTAATTACACTGCGACTGAGGTTTCATGGCGATTTGCTCGATCCTACAGCCGTAACTGATCTACTTAAAGTAACCCCAAATTTAGCTGTTGCGAAAGGCTCAGTTAAATCGATTTCAAACGGAGCCGAGATTGTAGAAAAAACTTCCAGGTGGGAATGGTATAGCGAAGATATTTCCAATTTACTTTCGGTTGATGATCACATATCTAGATTGGGAGCACAATTTTTCGATGTTCTAAGCGAGTTGCGTCAAATTCCGAATTGTGAATACGCTTGGATAGACTTGAGTATGATTCACATGTCTAAGTCTGCGGATTCTAATATATCATTTTTATTAAATACAACGTCGGTATCGATAATCGGAAAAATTGGGATTCCTTTAGAATTATCTTATTATGTATTGACTGAGGATGCGGCCGACGTTTCATAGAATATAAGGCCATTGGGGTGAGTGATCACATCCCAGTGCAATATGGTCAGTAATACTATTTGCAACAAAAAAAGCCACTCCCTCCGATATCCCGGATGCGAGTGGCTTTTTATTTAGCTGCCAGGCAGCGCCGGCTTAGCTGCTCAAGTTCCCCACCATTTGCTTGGTCTGGTACTTGATGATCATCCCGTCAAGCAGCGCCTTGATGATGCGGCGTTCTTCATCCGGCATGTGGCTGACAGCCTCGAACTGCAAGGCCAGATCGTCAGACGGACCACGGTCAGTCTCGTCGAACACCAGCATGTCCAGGCTCAGGTGCAGCGCCTTGGCCAGTCTGACCAGCGCCTCCAGATTCCGCTGGGCAGTACCAGCCTCGTAGCGCTTGATCTGGTTCACGTGAATCTGCGCGGCATCGGCCAGGCCTTGCTGGGTGTAGCTCTGCGCCTTGCTGAACCGGCACAAGGACCCGGGGTCA
>NZ_JAFCUW010000033.1:0-2320 GCF_049896725.1 Massilia sp. PWRC2 | reverse complement strand
ACATAGCTGCGGAAATTGTAGCCGGTTATCCGCTGCCAGGTGGCGCGCCCGTTCCGAGCGATGGTTTCAATATGCTGGTCCCGCCAAGTCGTGCCGGTGTCGGAACGTACAGCGCTCTTATGCGGTGGAATGATCACTTGCGCATCGGGCTGCTTCGTCAGCACCGCCTGCGCTACCGGCTCGCCGTCGTAGGCGCCATCGCCCATGAACATTTCAAATGGTGTCGTGATTTGATCGAGTAAATCCGGCACGGCCGTCGTGTCGCCCACTTCCGGCGTCGTCAGTTCGCAGGCGAGAACCTGATGATGTTCGTCGATCACCAAGTGCAGCTTGCGCCAGGTGCGCCGGGCCGGGACGTCATGCTTTTCCTGGTGCCATTCATCTTTGCCGTACACTTTGAGTCCGGTGGAGTCCACGATGACGAGGCTGCCTGGGTCAAGCGCTTTGCTCAGGGCATGTCTTGGCAAGCCGATGCTCCGCTTGGAAATGCAGCTGAAATCCGGGATGCTGATCTCGACCTTCAGGGCACGGGCGAGCGAGTTCATGAACCTTTCGGTCTGCCGTAACGCCAGATGAAAAACTTGGCGTATGAGCAGCGCGGTCTCGATTGCCACATTGGAATACTTTGTTGGCCGGCCGCGCGCCCCGGTCTTCGCTGGGCACCACTCGGCAATCGCCTCTTCGGTAAACCACATCGTAAAGTCACCGCGTCGCTTGAGCGCTGCGTTGTACGCAGGCCAGTTCGTCACCTTGTAATGCGGCTTCTCGAATTTGTGGCGATGCTCTTCGCTGTGTTTGTACGGCACGGGACTACCTGGAAAGAAATGATGCCAGATTGTACACTCCTATGGCGACCGGTCGAATTATTCAACAACGCCCTTAATGACGCCTCCGCTAATGAAACAGAACCAAAAATCGACGGCAAATTAGAAAAAATTGTCAATTGTTCAGTATTTCCCTGATCCGATAGAATCACAAAGCCAAGAAATTATCACTTCTATTAGAAATTTCAAGTAACCTATAGACTCCCGCGTCTGAATTAAAATTTTGTAGATCAATTAAATTTCTTCCCATAAAGTTGCTATTGAGAGCAATATGAAAAATGAAGCGAAGATGTCCCGTTGGATTAAAAAAATCAACATTCATTGCCGCAATACAAATTCGTTTGCAGCTCAAAACTTATTGTTACGGCGTGTAACTGAAGCTTTAAAGCAGTGTTTGCTTAGCGAGCGCAATGAAGTCGCTCAACTACACGCAAGCTTGCAGCTACTGCGCGATGTAAACAAGAAACTTTTACTGGCCACAATTGGATTTGAAGAACAGAAAAAAGTTGTTGAAATGGAGAGTTCCCATCAAATGATCTTTCTGTCCATGCTTGCCCACGAGCTACGCAATCCAGTTGCTTCAATTGCGGTTGCCAACAGCCTAATGTTAAGAGCAAAGATGTGTAGTCCAATGGCGGAGAGGATGGGAGGTATTGTGGGGCGTCAAGTGGTACACTTGCAGCGCTTGATAGAAGACTTACTTGATGTGGCACGTATTAATACCGGGAAAATTTTCTTGCAAAAGACGTTCACCGAATTTAATGATGTAATTAATAGCGCACTAGAACTTAGCGGCCACTGTCTCACGCTCCGGCGGCAAATTGCAGTAATGGACCTTCCGGCGACGTCACCATTGCTGTTTGGTGACCCATTTCGGCTAGCGCAGCTATTTTCCAACTTGGTAATAAATGCGAGTAAATTTTCGCCGACAGATTCAACTATCTTTATAACTGCTTGCACGCAAAATTCAGTACTTACAGTGTGTGTTAGGGATAATGGAATCGGTATTGCTTCGGAAGATCATCTGCACATCTTCGACATGTTTTCGCAGGCAAAAAATACGTCAGAATTTGGAACAGCATGTGGCTTAGGCATTGGTCTTGCGCTGGTAAAATCCATAGCAGAATTACATGACGGGTCAGTAAGTGTTACCAGTGAGGGAATCAACTGCGGCAGTGAATTTTGCGTAACGCTACCCTTGGCTTCAGCCTATTCGGTTGGTCCTTCGTGTTCTGTCGCGTAAGGGCGTTGTTGAATTAATTAACGCCAGGCAAAAACGTCCCCAGTTTCGGTCCGTTTTTAGATTTTTACCGACACCGGCATACCGAAGCTGGTCATCGTGTTCAGTGCGGACGTACTGATCCACGCCTCCGTTTTCTGGCTCTATGCCGTTTTGAGTGGAACTTTACACGGCGGCGGAAACGTGATGCTGCCAAATCGTGTGAATTTCCCCACCCCTAACCCCGCCCCGAGGGCGGGGAAGTCCTTGCCGCCGG
>NZ_JAFCUW010000032.1:767-2380 GCF_049896725.1 Massilia sp. PWRC2 | reverse complement strand
AAAGGGGAAGTCATGAAAAAGTTTACCACTCCCGCAGCAGCCGCACACGATGTCACGGTCGTGGGAATCGACCTGGCGAAGAACGTCTTTGCCATTCACGGCATCGACGCCAGCGGCAAGCCCTGCCTGGTACGACCGAATGTACGCCGTGATCAGCTACTCGACCTGCTCGCCCAGCTTCGGCCATGTCTCATCGGCATGGAGGCATGCAGCGGCGCGCACCATTTGGCGCGTACGCTCGTTCAGTTTGGTCATACCCCAAAACTCATGGCACCGAAATTCGTCGCGCCATACCGGCTGCAGGGTTCACGTGGCAAGAACGACGCCAATGATGCAGCCGCCATCTGCGAAGCGGTAACGCGACCAAACATGCGCTTCGTGCCAGTCAAAACGGTCGATGCCCAGGTAACGCTAACTGTTCACCGCGTACGCAGCGGTTTCGTCGAAGAGCGTACTGCCACCATCAACCGCTTGCGCGGGTTGATGTCCGAGTTCGGTGTCGTGTTGCCGCTCAAGGCATCGACGGTTCGGCGCCAGGCACGTGCTGCCTGCGAGTCCCTGCCGACGTGGGTGCAGCGCGTCGTCGAAGATCTCCTCGGCCACGTTACTGCCCTCGACCAACGTATAGACGAATACGACACCCACATCAAGCAGATTGCCGCGACCGATGATGCCAGCAAGAAGCTAATGCAGCTCGCTGGTATTGGCCCCGTTACCGCCACGGCACTGGCGGCGTCAGTGGGCAATGGTCACGACTTCAAGAACGGGCGCCAGCTCGCCGCCTGGCTTGGCCTTGTGCCGGGCATGCATGGATCGGGCGGAAAGACCAGGCTCGGACGCATTACCAAAGCAGGCGACCACTATCTGCGTTCGCTGCTGGTAATGGGTGCACGTTCCTTGCTGGCGCTCGCTGCCAGCAGAGGCGATGCGTTGAGCCGTTGGGCGCTCACTCTGCAAGCGCGGGTCGGCTATGGAAAGGCGGTCGTTGCCCTTGCGGCCAAGAACGCCAGGCTGGCATGGGCTGTTCTCGCCAAAGGGGATAAGTTCAAGCCGATCACCTGACTGCGGCGCAAACATGTCGTCCGGCCGGTCAGCGGCCGGACCCCGCAGGCGCGGGGCAAGCGACACTATGTTTGCCGATACGTAGCGAACTGATCAAAGGTTGTTAACAACGCCATCAACAAGAATCCGGGAGACGAATCTTCCCCTCTATATCACGGAAAGGAACTCTTCCTCGAGTCTGCAGTGCATTGATGAAGTAACGGTTTGACCGGGTGGAGCCGACCTGAACTCTGACGGGACAGAAATAAAGTCCGACCTGTGAATGAGGTACTCCGCACGCGTCTGTCATCAGGGTCCGAGCCGTGCAGTAAATCCGAGCTCAACATGACCGTTTATAGTCACGCAGACCGGCCTTCCGTCATGGCAGCGAACTCGAGAAAATATCCACAAAAATCTTTAAAAACACCTTGAATTATTGGGAAGCCCTTATAGTCATCAGGGTCCGAGCCGTGCAGTAAATCCGAGCTCAACATGACCGTTTATAGTCACGCAGACCGGCCTTCCGTCATGGCAGCGAACTCGAGAAAATATCCACAAAAATCTTTAAAAAC
>NZ_JAFCUW010000032.1:0-758 GCF_049896725.1 Massilia sp. PWRC2 | reverse complement strand
GTCATCAGGGTCCGAGCCGTGCAGTAAATCCGAGCTCAACATGACCGTTTATAGTCACGCAGACCGGCCTTCCGTCATGGCAGCGAACTCGAGAAAATATCCACAAAAATCTTTAAAAACACCTTGAATTATTGGGAAGCCCTTATAGTCAAAGTACCGTGAGACAACTTCATCAGTCTAATTAAAGAAGTTGCACACATAGGTACCAAATGAAAAACATCAAACAGCAGCAGGCAGCAGCAACCGGCGAAATTTTGGAGGGCGCCTCGGAGGGAGCCCCTGGGGCGAGCGCGGAGGCACCCTCCAAAAAATCTGATGCGGAGGTCGTCGCGGTGGCGCGTCGCCGCAAGTTTTCGCCAGCTTACATCCAGCGCATCGTCCGGGAAGCCGACGCCTGCACCGCGCCTGGCGCCATTGGCGAATTATTGCGCCGGGAAGGACTCTACAGCTCGCATTTGAGCACCTGGCGCAGCGCCGTGGCAGCCAGTGACGCCGCATTACAGAGTCCGAAGCGTGGCCCGAAGCCTGACCCTGCCAAAGCGGCCGACCGGCAACTGGCGCGCTTGCAGATGGAAAACGACAAGCTGCGCAAGCAATTGGGTCGGGCCGAACAAATTATCGACGTCCAAAAAAAACTTTGCGATCTGCTGGGCTTACCCACGGCCGGGGAAGCGCCGTGATGCATGCGACCATTGGACTGGTCGAGCAGCTGGGCGCGCGCGCCGCCTGCGCTGGCCTGGGCGTGTCGCGTGCCAGCC
>NZ_JAFCUW010000031.1:0-2885 GCF_049896725.1 Massilia sp. PWRC2 | reverse complement strand
CAAGAATAAGGCGAAGTCGGCGCTTATGTGTAGTCGTCGACGCGTTGTTCTGCCAGAAGCGCAACCTGCCTTTGCTGGGGCGGCCCGATCGACTACTGGACTTCGCATAAGAAGACGCGTCTCCTGAAGAACCCACCCCTCTTCAGGAGAACGCGATGGATGTCTTCAATGGCCTTACCGAACCGGCCGCGTCACGACTTCGTGCCAGCGAACTGGCACCTTACGTTCAACCCTTCTGGGATCGACTGACCGAGCTGCAGTATTCGCGCAGCACGGTCCGCCAGTATCTAAATTGCCTAGCCCACTTTGCTCTCTGGTCGCGGCGACGTCCGTTCGATCTTCGGGCTCTCGACCGGCTCGCTGTCAACTTTATCGACCAGCACTTGCCTTGCTGCACCTGTACTGCGCCTGTGCAACGAAGTCGCCACCAGGTCCGTACCGCACTACGGCATCTGATGACAGTCGCTCGCAGCGCCGGAGTACAACTGGATAGTCGCCACGTTGGTCCCATCGACGAGCAACTGCGTCGTTTCGACGACTACTTATTGCACTCCAAGGGCCTCGCCGGAAGCACTCGCCTCAAGCGCATCACGGTCATTCGTGCACTGCTGCGCATGAAGTCGAGCGCAGCGACACCGTCTGCCGATGATCTACGACAGTTCTTAACCCAGGAACTCTCGCGGGTGAGCGCTGCAAGCGGCGGCGCGACCGCCACCGCTGTACGCAGCTACCTGCGCTTCCGTGCGTTCGAGGGCGATCCCGTCGAGCATCTTCTACCTGTTGTTGGCGCACCGGCAAACTGGCGCCTTGCGCCCTTACCGGAGACGCTCTCGTCCGATGAGGTCAATCGGTTGCTAGACGCCTTTCCGGTCGATCTTCCGTCGCGCCTACGCTGCTACGCCCTCGTACGATGCGTCGTCGATCTTGGGCTGCGTAGCAGCGAGGTTATTGCTCTGGCACTCGATGACATCGACTGGATCGCCGGCACCGTTCGCATTAGCAAGAGCAAGTCGCGGCGAGTCGATTTGCTGCCGCTGCCGCATCTCACCGGCGCTGCCATCGCCGACTACCTGCGATCCGAGCGACCCCGAACCGCCAGCCGCTTGGTCTTCGTTCGGCATGTTGCACCGGTTGACGAGCCGGTAGCCGCCGACGTCGTGCGGCGAGCCGTGCGCGCGGCATATCGCCGAGCAGGTCTGCCCTACACGCGTGTGCACATCCTGCGACACACGTTGGCAAGCCGCCTGCTCAACACCGGTGGCACGCTTAAGGAAGTGGCCGACATGCTTCGTCATCGCGAGCTGAACACCTCGCTCATTTACGCCAAGGTCGACTTCGGCAGGTTGGGCGAAGTGGCAATGCCCTGGCCAGGGAGCCGGCCATGAGCGCCGCTACATCGATGCAAGATGCCGTGCATCGCTACCTCGACGATCGGCGCCGCCTGGGCTTCGCATTGAGGTCTGCCGCCACCGAGCTCGCGCGCTTCGCTCGTTATGCCGACGCACGGGAACATCTTGGCCCGCTCACGCAGGACTTGATGCTGGGATGGGCCCGGGAACACGTGCGGCAGACCAGTGCAGTGACCGCTGCGCGACGGCTGGAGATCGTGCGGCCGTTCGCCGCCCACTACCGGCAGTTCGAGCCAGCCTCGGAGCTCCCGCCCAAGAGTATTCTCGGCCGCAGTCATCGCCGCTTGGCACCCCATATCTACACGGACGATGAGATCAGCGAACTGCTCGACGCGGCAGGCCGACTAACGCTCACCTGGGATCTGCGGCCAGTGACCTACCGCACCTTGTTCGGCCTGATCGCTGCAGCGGGGCTTAGGCTATCGGAAGCATTGACGCTCACATTGGGCGACGTCGATTTGCAGCGCGCTTCGCTCACCGTCCGTCAGACCAAGTTCCACAAGTCCCGCAGCCTGCCGCTTCATGCGAGCACGGTACAGGAACTCGGCCTGTACCGGCAAGCGCGGAACCAACGCCATGGTGCCGTGGAGGAGGCCCCGTTCTTCGTCTCGCACGACGGCGGGCGCTTGGCGACGCGTACGGTGGACAACGTGTTCCTGCGCTTGCAACTGCGCCTCGGTTGGTGCGCTCGGGGCGACCATATGCATCCTCGCATCCACGATCTGCGCCACACCTTTGCCGTGAGGCGCGTACAACGCTGGCGAGAGGCGGGTCAGTCCATCGACCACGGCATGTTCTGGCTGTGCACCTATCTCGGCCATGCCAGGATCTCCGACACCTACTGGTATCTGTCCGGCGTTCCAGAACTGATGGACACCATCGGGGCTCGGTTCGAGCACTTTGCCGGTACCGAGGGGCAAGGGGCTGCGCGATGAGCCGCCGGACCGCTCCGACGTTTGCCGGCCTCGTGCAGGAGTTCTTCACCGACTACATGGTGCAGCAACGAGCCTTGAGCCCGCGCACTGTGGCCTCTTACCGCGACACCTTCGTGCTGCTGCTACGCTTCGCCGAGGAACAGCGACGCCTGCCGGCGCACGGTCTGACACTTGCGGATCTCAACGCCCGGTTCCTGGCCGATTTCCTCGATCACCTAGAGGTGCAGCGACGCAACTCAGTTCGAAGTCGCAACGTCCGACTGGCTGCGGTGCGGGCGTTCTTGAAGTTCGCGGCCCACCGCGATCCAGCTAACCTGGGCGTGATTGAGAACGCGTTGGCCGTGCCGATGAAGCGCTTTGAACGCAAGATGGTTGGATATTTGCCACGAGAACAGATGCTGGCGGTGATTGACGTGGCGACCGACACCTGGATCGGTCAGCGCGACAGGCTCTTGCTCACGCTCATGTTCAATACCGGAGCGCGCGTCTCCGAGATCATCGGCGTGCGCGTTGCAGACGTCGTTCTCGGTCCGACCAACAG
>NZ_JAFCUW010000030.1:0-3591 GCF_049896725.1 Massilia sp. PWRC2 | reverse complement strand
CGGCGAACCCGGCGTCAAGACTATCTGGCTCGGAATGAAGGATGTCTACGTTGCAGCCAAAACGATGGAGAAATTACGCGACCGAGCCAATGCCAAGACTTATGTATAACGAGGTGGGTCTAGGCCCAGTTATGATGACTGGAGGCAACATTGGTAGTGGCATCGGAAATGGTGGCAGCACCGTTACAACGCTAGGTGTTTCCGGAACACGTCCATCCTTATCAATGTAACGATAAGGATTATTGTTTGCGTAGCCATAGCGATTGAAACTATCTCCCGTATCACCATCCGTCGTCACGGGATCAACGCTCAAGAAGCGTCCACCCGACGCGAACCTGCCGTAAGTGCGGCCGTTTTCCTTAGTCCCTTCAATGACTTGGCGCGGTTTTTCCCTGACTGACGGTGTGTAAAGAGCGAAACTTTTTCCTAGACGCGATTTTGGCTCGCGTGCGCGCGCGAGGCAATCGTTTATTTGCCTAATAGTTAATGATGCGATTCCTTATCGATTGCAGCAACATATATTCTAATTGCGAGGCGTAGGTCGGCAACAAATCTAATATAGTCAAATTTGACAGGAATTTTCAGCCCGGGATTATCAAGCTTCGCCAACAGACCTGTACTTACTAATCGGCGAATTTGAGATTCACTTTTAGATTCAATATATACGGGGTCGAACGAGAGGGAAAAACTCATTGATTTAAAGCGTGCCAAAGTCGCAGGGTGTCTGAAATTTCTGATCTTATTATGAGCTGCCACAAATCGAGAATTTTCCGCGACGTCTGAGTCGACAGCAACTATTACTAGCATGAATTGCTCGATATCGCCGTAAGATTCTCTCTCAAAGAGCGGATTCAGTGCATCTTCCATTGCAACCGAAACTCGCCCCAAAACTGAGCCGACCTCCTCAGTTGCTATACTCGTAATCTTAATATGCATATTTTTTCTATTTAAATATTCTGTTGCCGGGAGGAAGTTCGCCGTTCGAGATAAAATACTGTATCAGTTTCAATTTCTCGGCCGCTAGCGTTTGATAGCGCGTTCCTGCTGACTGAATGTCCATGCGCAAGTTGAAGGTGCTGAGCGATGTTCCAACATATCGATTATTTGGATCATTCGTTGTTCCATACTTCCAAACATCTCCAGTCTTTAACTGAACAAGTCCATTCCTTACATCTGGATATGCACCATCTCGTTGAGCTATTAATGCATATTGATACTCTAGCGGACCTGCCGCGGTCGCTTTCGCCAACAACCCTGATAATTGGGACCAAGCATTATCGAGCCGTTGGCCCTGAGCTGCACCTATAAGGGCACCGCCGGCAACACCAACGCCAACAATTGGTCCGTTCGCAATGACGCAGCCTCCTACAGTGTAGAAGTCACAAACCGCAGATGCCACAACGCCAGTTGCGCCGCCAGCGATCCCGCCAAGAACACTTCCAGCAGCCTTGCCTAAGCCGCTAGATGAGTTTCCACTAGATCCGCCAATATTCGTGCAGCTCAAAGAACCCATGCTGGTGCAAGTTTCTGCATCCATGCGACCGTCAGGGTCGGTATAGCGATACGGGTTGTTGCTTGCGTAAACGTATCGGTTGAAGCTGCTCCCAGTGCTGGCATCCGTGGTCACCGGATCAACGCTCAAGAAGCGTCCACCCGACGCGCACTTGTCGTAAGCGCGGCTGTTTTCCTTAGTCCCTTCAATGACTTGGCGCGGTTTTTCCCTGGCTGACGGCGTGTAAAGAGCGAGTTTTTTCCTAGACGCGATTTTGGCTCGCCTGCGCGCGCGAGGCAAGCGTTGATTCGCCTAATAGTTAATGATGGCGCCGGGGTTGCGGTTGCTGGGGTTGGCCTGATGGCCGGCGCAGCGCGGCGGCAAGCGACGCAGGAGCGCGCCCTTTGCACCGGACCCCGCTCTATCCCTTATGGTGGACGCGCGCAGCGCCTGGAGCAGCTGGCAGAGGCGCTGGGCGTGTCGCAGCAAACCGCACAGGCCTACGAGGTTGGCCGCCGGCGCATTCCGGTGTCGGCGCTGCCGGTGGTGGCGAAATTGCTGCAGGTGCAGCTGGAAGAATTGTTTGGCGAATCGAGCCACGCCGCCGCCGCAAGCGCGGGCCGATGTCGCAGCTCGAGCGCAGCATCGGACGCATTGCCGAACTGCCCAAGCAAAAGCAGAAATTTGTGATGGAGATGCTGGAGACGGTGCTGGCTCAGGCCAACGCGTAATTTTTACTTCTTAGCCGCTAAAAAGAAAGCTACTCGCATCCGGGGTATCGGAGGGAGTGGCTTTATTTTGCTAAAACCATTATCAATGACGTAATCGCATTGAATTTCCCCATGACACCCATGAGGGTTTGATTGGCCCGTTCTACCTCTGGGTGTAATTGCTTAACTAACGCGTACTCGGTTCGTTGAATGTAATTCCTACAGATCCTCGACTGCCCTCGCAAATGAAATTCCCCCCAAAGTCGGAATCGTCGGATAGTGAGGCGCAAAATTTCAGTTCTTGACCAAAAAATAGATAAATAACTGAACCCGCATTCGCATGACTTGCATTCTTCAAAAGTTGATATGTCATAGGCGTAAAAATATCAGGATCATCAATTGTAAGGCGGAGTCCAATAATCTCGCTGGCATCAGTGCGCAGCCAATCATAGAATCCAATCCAATTTGAGGCAATCTCTCTACACTGAAAATCTTCGCCCTCAAATCTAAAACCGTCCTCCTTCACATTTCTTACAAATCTATTCTTGCCATCATTACTTAATATTATTGCGACCAAAGAATTATTCATCATCGCCCCATAATCTTAAGATATTGATCAATAATTTTAACACGCAGGCTCTGCACTTCATTAAGACTACGCTCGGCAATCACGCGATAGGCTTGCAGCGCCCGCACCTGCAAACCTACGGGAAGTGAATACGGCGCAGCACGTTGCGCCAGAGCTAGAGCGGAAGTTGCGCCGGGAAGACCTGTTCCGAAGATACCTTTTGCATTTAACTGCGCCACTCCGCCCTCAGCTTTAATTATTTCTTTTAACACTTCATTCGACATACCCCTCATTGCGTTTCCCTGAACTTGCGATGCAATGAATGCTCCTCCTTCGACGCCCGCTAAACCTAAGCCTGCCACCAATGTTCCGCCGACAATTCCCTGTGCCGCTCCTACTCCCGGATAATTTGGGTTAACCGGATCGCCCATAATATTCACTTCATACTGCCCACCTGGATCGTATGGAGACGGCCGGGATGGCGACGCCCCGGAACCGACTGCAGTTCCAGACGTGCCGCCGCCGGACGCTCCCGACGAAGACCTACTTGGCGCGCCAACTGTTGTACATAAGCCTGGAATGCACGTCGGTTCTATAGTTCTAGCTTCTTCACGACCATCAGGGTCGATATATTTGTAGGGGCTATTAGCCGCGTAGGCATATCTGTTAAACCCTCCTCCTGAACTTGTGTCCGTCGTCACCGGATCAACGCTCAAAAAGCGTCCACCCGACGCGCACTTGCCGTAAGCGCGGCCGTTTTCCTTAGTCCCTTCAATGACTTGGCGCGGTTTTTCCCTGGCTAACGGTGTGTAAAGAGCGAA
>NZ_JAFCUW010000029.1:0-4284 GCF_049896725.1 Massilia sp. PWRC2 | reverse complement strand
AAAGACGAGAGTAAACGCGAAAACGATCAAGTTTACAAGGGCTGCTGCAAGTCATTGAAAGTAAACGATTTTTCAGCTCCGGCGTTCGGCGCTTCGGACTTGTGTATAACGAGGTGGGGCTAAGGCCAGCCTTCTCCATCGTCTCGCGGGCGGCAGCAATGGACTCTTCGAGTTTTGCGGCTATCAAATCGTCGAAGACCTCCCTCGAGACCGATATGTCGATGTAAACATCTACGCCGGACTCGTCCTTTATGCGCAGTTCTCCGTCGTCCAGCGTGACGACGGCCTCGTCGCTGGAGGATAATTCGATCTTCGCTTTTTCGGCAGCCCAAGTAGCCATATGGCGCAGAGTGGCGTAGCGCTTATCGGAAGAAAAATCTTCGGGTAAATCGAAGTTTTTCAGGAGCCAGGGCTTGACGACGTTATCGAGCAAGAGCCGGTCGAAATCGCGTCCGCCGCACATTGCGATGCCTCCGTGAGCCAGAAGACTTACTCGTCCGCTGATGCTCTCGGCGATGGCGATGTCGAGAGTGCCTCCACCTAAATCGTAGACGAGGAACATACCGTCGCCCTTGCGATGGCGCATTACGCTCATCACGGCGGCGACCGGTTCCTGCATCAGGGCGACCTTACCCAAGCCCGCCATCTCCGCGGCGGCCATGGTGGCGTCTTTTTGCATTTGATTGAAGGCGGCAGGTACGGTAATCACGGTCCCGGTCTCCGGATCGTTTCGGATTTCCTCTGGCATGTAGCCAAATAGCACGCGCAAGATTTCGGCTGAGCACTCCTCCGGGGTCATTACCAGGTCAACTGCCGGCAGTTTGACCGGTGTGCTGGTGCCCATGAGACGCTTGAAGAGAGTCGCGGCATTTTCTGGATTACGAGCGGCATTATCGTAAGCGCGCTTGCCGACATACTTATTGGAGCGCCGATCAATAAAGATAGCAGACGGAGTGACGTCGTTCTGATCAGGGCTCTTGAAAAGGCGCAGGCTTTCTCCATCATAGGCACAAACTGCGCTATTGGTTGTTCCAAGATCGATGCCGATGTAATTCTTCATTGCGAGTTCACCTTAGCTAACATTGCGGTTCCGCCGCGGACAAGGCCCTCTGGCCCCATGATTACTGGCTCGACCATTTGGTCGACAATTAGGATGTCGTTTGGCTCAAAATCAGCGACATTGAGGCCCGATACAGCCATTCCCGTATCGTATACTTGGCCCTCCAGGCTTACGATGCGCAGCCCCGACCCTTGAAGTACATCGTCGATTTTCTTAAGGAAATAGCGGGCTTGATTGGTGTAGCGCAAAGCCTCGCTAGCGTCAAGCCTAGAGGTCAAGCGTCCAAAAACGCGGGCGAAACGCCATCCCTCGATCGACAAGTCAATCAGCGCCTTCCATTCGGAGCTCTCACATGATGCGGGTTGTTTGTCGTTCATGACTCTCCGTATATTGTTCCGTCAGAAGGTAGATTTCTCATCGGTTCGCTAATAATAACGGAAAATCGCAAAATAGAAATACACAGATAGTCACATTAGCAGCTTTCAGAACGAGCTCGCTGAGAAAACTGTCGACTCTTTCTAATCAAGAAGATCAGAAGTTATGAAAAGTTATTTCCACGGAGTAATATATAGTAAACCTCGAGAAATGGCCCTGACTCGGGGGGCACCGCCAAACCTATATCGGGCCTCAGAGTCCCAAGTCAGCGATATCCGAAGGGATCGGTCGTCGCCGTGGTCATCAAGTCAAGTTTAGGCCCGGGAGAACCTCTCCGCTCACATATGAAGCCTTAAGGAAAGAGTGGAAGGTGGTCACGTTGATCTTAGCGACGTGTCTTTCCACTTCCATCAAATCTAAGACGCCACTGTTATTCGCTTGGTAAATCAGGACAACCGCGGTAAGCGTCGTCCCACTACCGTCTTGAGCAGCGTGCCGCGCTAGTTGATGATGGCCTCACCTCGCTGGGAAGCGACGTGTTGCTCAAGCAGGCTTGATCTGCTGGGCGCAATTCCAGGGCAGTAACTCGTCAACGCGGTTGACGGGATGGTCGGCGATCTGCGTCAGCACATGGCGCAACCATGCCTCGGGGTCGACGCCATTCAGCTTGGCCGTGCCGATCAACGAGTAGATGGCGGCAGCACGCTCTCCGCCGCTGTCGGCGCCAGCAAACAGGTAGTTGCGCCGGCCGATGGCGATGCCACGCAGCGCCCGTTCGGCGGCCGAGTTGTCGATCTCGATGATGCCGTTGTCGCAGTAGCGCAGCAGCGCTGGCCATAGGTTCAGTGCGTACAGGATGGCAGCCGACGTGTCGGATTTGCGCGAGAGCTTTTCAAGCGAGGCGCGCAGCCACTGCTCGAGGTCGTCAAGCAATGGTCGCGCGCGTGCCTGTCGCGCCAACCGGCGCTCGTCCGGTGGTTTGCCGCGGATCTCGGCCTCGATCAGATACAGTTCGGCGATGCGGCGAAGCGCCTCTGTCGTCAGTGGCGATGGTCGCGCTACGTGCAGATCGTGGAATTTACGACGCGCGTGAGCCCAGCATGCCGCTTCAACGATTCTTCCACCTTCGTACAGCGCGTTGAAGCCGGCGTACGCGTCAGCCTGCAGCATGCCCTCGAACTTGGCCAGATGCGTTTGCGGATGGATGCCTTTGCGGTCTGGCGAGTAGGCGAACCAGACTGCCGGAGGCGTCAGATCGCCGGCTGGCCTGTCGTCCCGCACATAGGTCCATAGGCGTCCTGTTTTGGTTTTTCCATTGCCTGGCGCGAGCACCGGCACTGGCGTATCGTCAGCGTGCAGTTTATCTGCGGCCAGCACATGCTTGCAGACGGCATCTACCAAGGGACGCAGCAGCGCACTGGCTGCGCCAACCCAGCTGGCCAGCAGTGCCCGGTCCAGATCGACACCTTCGCGTGCATAGATCACGGACTGGCGGTACAGCGGCAGGTGGTCGGCGAACTTGGCGACCAGCACATGGGCGAGCAAGCCAGGGCCGGCGATGCCACGTTCGATCGGCCGGCTCGGCGCTGGCGCCTGCACGATGGCGTCGCAGCAGCCGCAAGCCAATTTCGGGCGCACATGGCGGATCACGCGGAAGCTCGCTGGCACGAACTCAAGCTGTTCGGCGACGTCTTCGCCAAGCTGTTTTAATGTGCCACCACAGGCCGGGCAATCTGTCGTCGCTGGCAGATACACTTTTTCATCACGTGGCAGATGCTCGGGCAGCGCTTTGCGCGGCGCGCGCTAACGCGGCGCCTTGTCCATCGGCGGCATTTCCCGTTCGGCCTCGGCGTCATCGGCCTGCAAGTCCTCAAGCTGCAATTCGAGCTGTTCGATCTGATGGTCGAGCTTCTCGGACTTGCGGCCAAACTGCATGCGTCGCAGCTTGGCGATCCACAATTTTAGATGCTCGATCTCGGCGGCGCGCGTGTTCAGCTGTGCTTGCAGTCCCAGGATCTGTTCGTCGCGCGCCAACAGCAATGCTTTCAGGGCATTGATGTCGTTGGGAAATTCGGCGGCGCTCAGCATGGGCTGAGTTTACGCGAGGCAGCGTACGTTTACAAGGCTGACGTCGGCCGCCAGGTGCGTTCCGGCCGGCGCCAGTCGATCCCTTCGAGCAGCATCGACAGCTGCGCCGGAGTCAGGCAGACGCTGCCGCTAGTCGCCTGTGGCCAGACGAAGCGGCCCCGTTCGAGGCGCTTTGCAAACAGACACAGGCCGTCGCCGGACCACCATAGCACCTTGAGCATGTCGCCGCGACGACCTCGGAACACGAACACATGGCCGCAGTACGGATCTTCGGCCAACGCAGTTTCGACTTTGGTGGCCAGGCCATTCATCCCGGCACGCATGTCGGTGATGCCGGCGGCAAGCCAGATCCTGGTGCCAGTGGGCAGGCCGATCATGTGCGCAGACTGTGGAGAACAAGTGCAAGCAAGGTGGCATCGGTGCCGGCGCCAACGCGGACGACGGCGTCGGCGATGATGATCTCAATCATGCTTGTCGAAGAGGCGGTGCTCACGCGCGTGGCCCCCCTGTGAAGAGGCGGTGCTCACGCGCGTGGCCCCCCTGTGAATGAAAGGGACTTCCCCGTTCCTGAACCTACGGTGAAGCAACGTTTGTAAGCCGACGTGGTCTAAACGAATTTGGCGAATTGGTCAGCCACAATCGAAAGGGGAAGTCATGAAAAAGTTTACCACTCCCGCAGCAGCCGCACACGATGTCACGGTCGTGGGAATCGACCTGGCGAAGAACGTCTTTGCCATTCACGGCATCGACGCCAGCGGCAA
>NZ_JAFCUW010000028.1:0-4705 GCF_049896725.1 Massilia sp. PWRC2 | reverse complement strand
TGAAACGATATTACGCCGATGATAGTGCTGCAACCAGTGTGAAAGTAGGTTATCGTCAGGCTAGTTATAGTGAGAAAACCCCGTACAGTGATGTGCGGGGTTTTTTTACGTCTGCGCGTGCAACATGCCTGTTGCCGGTCGCAAGTGATAAGCTGCGAGAAACAATGCCGTAGCTCAAGATCGAGCTTGAGAAAGCGGGCAACCATCTCACTTTCTCTTTAGAAAGATCGCCGCCATGTCCTGGTCCCCTTTGATCGCCGTCTCGGTCCTGCTCGCCGGCGCTGCCGTCCACGCCCAGCCGCTGCCGACCGGCATCAAAACGGCGCTGCAAAACGAGAGGATTGGATTGCTCGATGCCGGCCGATTGAAGCTGACCAACGGCAAGTGCGGCGACTGTGCCAGCTCGCCGCAGTCACTCTGGTATTTTCAAAATGAATTTATCGCCGCGCCGCTGCGCGGGACGTCCACCGCCGGCGTCACTGCTGGACTGGACCGTCGTGTGGATATCCGCGAATGGGCAGCGACGCCTGCGGCGCAGCAGCTCGCTTATCCCGTGGTGACCTGGATTGGCGCCCCCCAACTTATCGATAGCGCGCGCATCGATGGTCACGGCACCAGCGTGACCCCGGCGGCCGGCGCCCCGATGGCGTTGACGGTGGTGCCAAAACTGTCCACCAACCGTTCGTATGTGACGGCCGCCACCATGGCGTTTTTTAGCGAGCGCCCGGTGCGTATGCGCGGCACCACCAGCGAGCGCGACGGCAAGCCCGTATTTGTCGCCCGCACCATCTGGCCGGCCGACTATGCCCTCGACGGCAGCCGCTTAGCGCTGGCGCCTCTGGGTAATTCGCGCGCGCTGTCTGCTTTTGTGCAGCAGCGCGCCAGTGCCAGTGACGGCAAGCTCAATGCCCGTCTGCTATGGGAACGTTCGCCCGGCGCCGCCCGCGTGCTGGCAGGAAAGCCGGTGCTGGGCCTGGTGCTCAATGGCGCCCAGGGGGACGATGACGAATCCATTGGCGGTCACTTTGCCGTGGCCACGGGGCGCTTCGGCAGCAAGGGCGAATGGGCGGACTGGGCCGTCAACAATTTTTATAATCTGGACTCGGTCAGTGAAAAAGGCATCATTGCCGCCACCGTGCCGATGGATAATTACCTGATGGATCTGAATAGTGGCCAGCAATACTACCGGCCGTCGACCATGCTGGTGGCAGTGTTAAACAAGGAACGCACCGCGGTCGCCTACCAGGGCGGCGTGCAGCGCAGCATGAACCATTTTTATCGCCATGAGTTGATGTATGGCGCCGCCGCCAGCAATTGCGCCGGATTGAGCATCGACGTGTTCGAGGCGCTGGGCTGGAATGTGCCGCAGCGCGGGCCCACCAGTCCAGTCAAGGCGATCGGTGCCTACGCCTACGTAGCAGCAAAGGAAGTGAGCTTGACCAAGGGGCGCGGCATTTATGACTACCTGACGGAAGAGACTACCCGCCTGTTGCCGGCGGTCGCATTTGACGCGCTGGGGCTCGATTTGCTGCAGCTGGTCGGCGCCATGCCAGCGACGCCGCGCACGCTGTCACCTTTTGAGCAGCAGCTGAAGGACGATGTTGAGGCCATCATCGTGGTCAACATGGCGCAGCTGCCGTCGAGCCGGGTTACTGGTGCGGCACCCGCCTATTCCTTCGACGATTATATGTCGCGGGTGCCGCCGGACCAGGACAAGTGGCAGGTGGTGCCGGTGCCACCGCGACCATTCCCCGCCGCGTTGCGCGATCCCACCATCATCGCGCCAGTGGCTCCATCGCTGGTCCCATTGCCGGTGGCGACCCTTGGTATTGCCAGTCTGTGCGGCGGCGGCGCTTTGTGGCGCCGGCGCAAGAAGAAAGTTGCCGCCCGCGCTTGAGGTCTGGCAAATCCATCGTTCGCCGCTCCTGACTGTCAGACCTTGATCTTCCTCAATACGCGGCCACCCTGTGCCGCCATGATCAGTGCCGGTCTGAACAATCGTCACGGAGGACAACATGGTGGCTTGTCGTCGAACTGGCCAGCTCGCAGCGCTGTTGCTTGGCTCGTGCTTGCTGTGCGCCTGTGACTGGCACGGTGGCGAGCCAGCGCCGCTGCCACCCTCGCGGGTCGAGCTGGCGCGCACCACGCACGGCATCGTGCACGTCACCGCCGCGAATTTTCGCGGCTTGGGCATGGGCCTGGCGTATGCCTACGCGCAAGACAACCTGTGCATGCTGGCCGACAGCTTGCTGACTGTGCGCGGTGAACGCTCGCGTTATTTCGGCGGCGCCACTTACGCCACCGCACCCGCGAATGGCGAGTACGGCGCCGCCAGTTTTTATCTGTCGCTCAACAACGAAGACAGCGATTTTTTTTTCAAGGGCTATCTCGATCTGGCGCCACTGCGCGCCGCGTATGCCGGCGGCGCCCAGGAAGCGCGCGATTTACTCGAAGGCTATGCAGGCGGCTACAACCGCTACCTGCGCGACACCGGCGGACGCTATCCGGCTGCCTGCGCCGGCGCCGCCTGGGTGCGCCCGATCACCGCTGACGATGTCATGCTGCTCATTGCCGAGAAGGCACTGCACGCCAGCGGTGAAGTGTTCGCCCAAGAAATCGTCGACGCCGCACGCATACCCGGCCAGGCGCCGATAGCGGCGCACCAGCCGGTGCGCCGCTTCGATGCGCGTTTTGTGGCGGCGCGACTGGCGCGCGCGCGCACCGATCAATTGGGCAGCAATGGCCTGGCGATCGGCCGCGACCTGTCGGCCAACGGCCGTGGCATCTTGCTGGGCAATCCCCATTACCCCTGGACCAGTACTGACCGGTTTTATCAGGCGCACTTGACGATTCCGGGGCGATACGATGCGATGGGGGTGACGCTGGGCGGCCTGCCGATGGTGGTGATCGGTTTTAACCGGGATGTGGCGTGGACCCACACCGTCACACAGGCGCGTCATTTCACCACAGTGCGCCTCGCACTCGATACGCGCGACCGGCTTGGCACTACGTACCTGGTTGATGGCGCCGCCGTCCCCATGACGTCGCGCACGGTGTCGGTCGAGCTGCTTGAAGCCGATGGGCGTATCCGCAGCAAGAGCAAGACTTTCTGGTTCAGTCAGCACGGCGCCGTCCTCGTCAAGTCCGATGCAGGGCTGGACTGGAGCCGCAGCGTCGCCTACGTCCTGGCGGACGCCAACCGTGACAACACGCGCCTGATGGCGCAGTGGATCGCGATCGGCTCGGCGCGCAACGTCGGCCAGTTGAAGGGCGCGCTCGATCAGATCGTCGGCCTACCGTGGGTGAATACCATCGCTGCCGACCGCGAGGGCGGCACCCTGTATGCCGATGCCAGCGTGGTGCCGCATGTTAGTGCCGACAAGTTCGCATCGAACTGCCTGATCAACGAGGCCCTGCTCACGTTCGACGGTGCCCGCAGTGCTTGCGGCTGGGGCGCCGATCCCGGTGTCCCTGCGGGCATCAGTGCGCCGGCGTCGGGGCCGTGGCTGATGCGCAGCGATTATGTGGGTAACTCCAACGACAGCTATTGGCTGAGCAATCCGCGCGCCTTGCTGGAAGGGCCGGCGCCGCGCGGCTATTCGCCGTTATATGGGCGCACCGGTGTCGAGCAAATGCTGCGCACCCGCATCGGCTTCTTGCAGATGGAGGAGCGCATTGCCGAGGGCCGGCCGTTCGCGCTCGAGGACGCGCAGACGCTGATGTTTGCCGATCGCATCTACGCTGCCGAACTGGTGCTGCCCGAGTTACTGCCGGCGTGCTTTCGTGTCGTCGATGCAGCGCTGTTGCCGGCCTGCCAGGCGCTGGCGGCGTGGGACCGGCGGGCCAATCTGGACAGTCGGGGGGCGGTGCTATTTCGCGAATTCTGGAACATCGCCAGTGCCATCGACCGTAAATGGGTGGTCGCTTTCGATCCGGCCGACCCGGTGCGCACCCCGCGCGGCCTGGCGCCGGCCGCCGTGCCAGCCATGCTCGGTGCCTTGGCTAGTGCCGCCCGCAAATTGCAAGCCCTGGGCGTCGCGCTCGACGGCCGGCTTGGCGACTACCAGGATGAGACGCGCGGTGGTGTGCGCGTACCACTGCATGGCGCCGTCGGCGACATCGACGGGTCGTACAATTCGATCCACCTGCGCAGCGCGCTGGACGCCCGTGGCTATCATGACATCGCCTGGGGCAGCAGCTATATACAGAGTGTGGGTTTCGATGATGCCGGTCCGCTCGCCTTTGGCCTGCTCGCCTATGGGCAGTCGGTCGATCCGGCCTCGCCGTATTACAGCGACCAGCTGCCGCTGTACTCGGCAAAACGATGGCCGCAACTACCGTTCACGGCGCAGCAGGTGCGTAGCGATCCCGAATACCGCCCCACCGTTCTGGAAGAATAAAGCAGGGGCACCTTGCGCTGCGCTCGCCCCTTTGCTATAGTTCGCATCCCCGAGAAATGGCATAACAAAAGCAACAACTTGAGGCTGTTTGCAAAAACAGGGTAACAAAATAGAGGTTGACGTAATGCGCGAAACGCTGCATAATCTTTCCTCTCTGCTGCAGCGAACACAACGCTTCGCACCGCACAGAATCAGTACCGAATAAAGTTCTTTAACAATTAACAGTCGATAAGTGTGGGCGTTTGATGAAAGTGCCAGTGACTTCGGTCACTGCATACTTAAATTATCAAATGTTCACAAAGAAG
>NZ_JAFCUW010000027.1:0-5023 GCF_049896725.1 Massilia sp. PWRC2 | reverse complement strand
CGGCGAACCCGGCGTCAAGACTATCTGGCTCGGAATGAAGGATGTCTACGTTGCAGCCAAAACGATGGAGAAATTACGCGACCGAGCCAATGCCAAGACTTATGTATAACGAGGTGCGCCAAAGGACATCTACACGCACCTGTAAATCGCCGCCCGTCATGCCTCTAATCAGCCCACTGACATCAGCCTTGGTCTGCTCCCAAACTAGCTTCCCCATTGCTGTATCAAAGTTGGCGCACTCGAGGGTAGTGTCCACGACACCGGGTAGTTGGCGCGAGTCCACGCAGTAGGAGATGTCCTTAGCTTCAAACCATTGAAGGTTGAAAAAATCGTACGCGGTGACGCCGAGTGTATTTGCAAGGACACCTCTAATCGCAGTGCTCCACGGCGAAAGCTCGGCCATGCTCGCCTGGCCAGGTCCGCGTAAATGCAACGCCAACCGCATCAGTCGAACCGCAAGCGGGTCTCGTGAAATAATCTAATGGTCAAACTTAAGGCATATTTTCAGTCGCTTCGCTGATTGAATGCCATCGTTCCAATAAATCGGAACAGTCTGGGCTGGGTCCTCAATGCCATTCAAATATCCGGTTGCGCATCCTGAAACGCCCCAAGAAAACGACATTTCGTCTAAAGCATACTGCGTCCAGATTGGCACCTCGGGCCGAAGAAATTTGCTAATCAAGTTCAGCATCTGTCGGGGCGTCGAAGCACCAGCATCCGTGGAGCCATACTCGAGCTCATGCACCAGCACCTTGAATGCCTCGGACGCAGGAAAGAAATACCTTTCCAAGATGGATTCAGCCGCTTGCTCAATCGCCGGCTCAAGCGATTTGACGTCGACCCTCAGATTCCGTAGGGCTTTGTAAATGTGCTCCCAGTCTATGAAACCGCACCACGTCGTCAGCCAGTCAAAGATGTGTGCGGCCGCCAGATTCATTTGCGCGTGCGCCTTCAGACCAGCAGGAGTGGTAGCACTAAGATTACATAGTGCACAGAACTCTTCAAAACTTCTCATTTCGAATTCGTGCTTAATCTTCACTTGCCTATCGGGGACCAGGGCTGTGAAAGTTCTTACTTTACCGTCGGTGACGGTTGTCGGCAAAAACCATTGAGCAAGTGCTGCAATGGACTCGTCAAAGGCACTCCGGTCACGAAGTACAGGCAATGGCGCAGCCGCCGTCGCAGGGTCATCCTTCTTCTTTCTAGGTATCTTGCAATCGCGTTTGGCTTTATCGTTACTGAAATCTGTGACCTGGCGTTTAACTTGCGTATGATGCAGCGTGCCATCACTCAGCTCCTGCACAATATCATCCCAGTCAGATATGGCACCTTGCTCACACCCGAGCCATTTCGCCGCTTGACGTCCCTCTATATAAGCAACAACCATCTTCGACATCATATGGGCGCAAACTAAGAAGGCGTATCTATCAGCTTTTTGCAGTCTAAGTTTTTTTTGCATGCATTTGTAGGGCGATTGTTAAATAATTTCTATGTTCCGGCTAGTCAGCGCGGCACTTCACGCACAGCAGACGCAAATTCGCATCGTGCGACTCATCCTTACAGCCGTTGATGTGAAGGGCATGAAGATTGCATTTCGAGTGGCATATAGCATTCTATGAAATTAAGCCCAAGCCTCACCCAGCGCCTCCGCCTGCTTTAATACTAATTCTACCGCTCGTTCCTGCTGGTCTGGCGGGTACTTATACTTCCGCAGAATCCGCTTCACCATCAACCGCAATGTGGCCCTAACACTCTCCCTGGCGGACCAATCCACAGTAATACTCTTCCGCAGGTTCTCGGTAAGCTCATGTGCAATCTTCTTGAGGGTCTCGTCCGTCAGTTCGTGAACTGCGGATTCGTTTGCCGCCAGGGCATCGTAGAACTTCACCTCATCGTCCGTGAGACCCAACTGCGTCCCTCGATTGGCGGCTTCGCGGAATTTCTTGGCCATCTCGACCAGCTCCTGCATGACCTGAGCCGTCTCAATGGAACGATTTTGGTAACGCGTGACGACATTGGAAAGCAGTTCGGAAAACCTCTTTTCTTGCACAAGGTTGCTGGCAAAGCGGCTCTTGATTTCACCTTCTAGTAGGCGTTCCAGCAGCTCGACAGCCAGGTTCTTCTCTGGCAGATTTCTCACCTGCGCCAGGAACTCGTCGGACAGCAATCCGATGTTTGGCTTTTCCAGGCCCACAGCATCAAAGATGTCCACCACGCTCTCCGACACAACGGCGGAGTTGATGATTTGCCGAATAGCCAACTCACGCTGCTCATCCGTTTTCTTCTCGGCAGTAATATCTTTCTTGGTCAGGATGACCTTCACACCCTGAAGGAACGCCACTTCCTCACGCACTTCCTTGGCTTCATCCAAAGTGCAGCATAAGGTGAATGCTTTGCTCATAGCCAGAGCGATGTCGGCGAAGCGCTTTTTGCCATCCTTAATGCCGAGCACATGGTTGGCGGCACCCGCTAGCGCCTTATGGCCGGCGGTGAGGAAGCCGCTGTAATCAAATCCGTGCAGCATGGACCGCAGCACATCCATCTTCTCCATCAGCACACTGTAGGCCTCACGAGCATCCACGGTAGGTTTCTCGCGGCCGCCGGACTGCGTGTACTCCTTCATCGCGGCTTTGAGCTCATTGCCGATGCCGATATAGTCGACGACCAGGCCACCTTGCTTGTCCTTGAATACTCTGTTTACGCGTGCAATTGCTTGCATCAAGTTGTGGCCCTTCATAGGCTTGTCGACGTACAGAGTGTGAACGCAGGGGGCATCGAAGCCGGTGAGCCACATGTCGCGCACGATGACGAGGCGTAGTAGGTCGCTTGGGTCCTTGAATCGTTTTTCTAGTCGTTTCTTGACCTGGGTATTGTAGATATGAGGCCGCAGCAAAGCCTTGTCGCTGGCGGAGCCGGTCATGACCACCTTGATGGCCCCTTTTTCAGGGTCGGTGTCATGCCACTCTGGGCGCAGCTTTACGATTTCGTTGTACAAGTGCACGCAGATGTCGCGGCTCATGGCCACCACCATAGCTTTACCGGTTTGCGCCTTACCGCGCTCTTCAAAGTGCGCCACTAGGTCAGCAGCCACACTGGCGACACGGGGTTCGGCACCGACGACCTTCTCCAGCGCGGCCCAACGACTTTTGAGCTTCGACTGGGCGTCTTCCTCTTCGTCCTCAGCTAACTCGTCCACCTCGTCGTCAATTTGGGGCAAGTCTTCCTCTTTGAGCCTCAGCTTGGCCAAACGTGACTCGTAGTAGATGGCGACCGTGGCGCCGTCCTCCTTGGCCTGCTGCATGTCATAGACCGAGATGTAGTCGCCAAATACGGCGCGGGTATCACGGTCTTCGCTGCTGACAGGCGTGCCGGTAAACGCCACAAAAGTGGCATTGGGAAGAGCATCTCTAAGGTGCTGCGCATACCCTACCTGGTAGGTCTCGTGCCCAGGCTTGCCCTTCAACTTGGCTTCGAAACCGTATTGAGTGCGGTGCGCTTCGTCGGCAATCACAACAATGTTGGAACGCTCAGACAGGACAGGAAATACATCCTCGTCCTCCCCAGGCATGAACTTCTGAATGGTAGCGAACACGATGCCGCCGGAAGGTCGGTTGGCCAACTTGGCCCGGAGGTCCTGCCGGCTGCTGACTTGGACTGGTTGCTCACGCAATAAGTCCTGCGCCAAGCTGAACACGCCAAAGAGTTGGCCATCAAGGTCATTGCGGTCGGTGATGACAACGATGGTCGGATTTTCCAGCTGAGGCTCTTGCATCACCCGCGCAGCAAAGCAGGTCATGGTGATACTCTTTCCGCTACCTTGAGTGTGCCAAACCACGCCGCCCTTGTGGGAGCCGCCGGGACGAGAAGCCGATACCACTTGACCAATTGCGGAGCGCACAGCGTGAAATTGGTGGTAACCGGCAATTTTCTTGACCAAATGGCCGTCGTCCTCAAACAGCACGAAGTAGCGCAGGTAGTCGAGAAGGTATTGGGGAGCAAGCACACCGCGGACCAGGGTCTGAAGCTCATTGAATTCGCCCAAAGGGTCAAGCGTCACCCCATCAATCGTGCGCCATGCCTTGAAACGCTCAGCACTGGCCGACAACGAGCCCAGCAGTGCCTCCGTTCCGTCCGAGATGACCAGCACCTCGTTGTATTGGAAGACGTCCGGGATTTGCTCTTTATAGGTCTGAATTTGGTCGTATGCCTTCCAGACATTGGCATTCTGGTCAGCTGGATTTTTCAACTCGATGAGCACCAGCGGCAAGCCGTTGACAAACAAGATGATGTCCGGGCGGCGGGTATGGTGCGGGCCCTTGATAGAAAACTGGTTGAGCGCCAGCCATTCATTGCGCTCAGGGTGTGTCCAGTCAATTAGGCGCACGAAGTCACCACGTGTTTCGCCGTCTTTCTGATACTGCACCGGCACCCCACCAATCAACAGCTTGTGGAAATGTCGGTTTGCCGAGAGGAGCGACGGGATACCCAAGTCTAAAACCTGCTTTAGGGCGTCCTCCCGCGCTGTCACTGGAACGTCCGGATTGAGCTTGTGAATAGCCTCACGTAGCCGGAAAGCTAACTGAACCTGGCGATAGTCCGCACGCTGCGGCCGGGTACCGTCAAAGGCGATATCAGGGCCGTAAAGATGGGTATAGCCGACATCCTGCAGCCAGACTAGGGCTTCTTGCTCAAGTTGGTCTTCGGTCATGGTATGGGCCTCAGGCTGCAATTGCCTCGATTTGGTTTTCGACGTCAGATAGGCGCAATTGGCCGGAAATTAAGCGCGGCAGTAGCGTGTCTCGGAGGGTTGCAAGAGATTGAGCCGCTTGTTCATTGTTAAACATCATGTCGTGAATTGCGGATACAACCCTGTCGAAGTGGGCAAGCAACACTTTATCGGGTTTAAGGCACCTCGTTATACACAAGTCCGAAGCGCCGAACGCCGGAGCTGAAAAATCGTTTACTTTCAATGACTTGCAGCAGCCCTTGTAAACTTGATCGTTTTCGCGTTTACTCTCGTCTT
>NZ_JAFCUW010000026.1:0-5703 GCF_049896725.1 Massilia sp. PWRC2 | reverse complement strand
CTTCGCCTCGACCGCGTCCAGGCGCGCGAACAAGGCATCAATGAGACGATCCTTGTCTTCATGGGACAGGCCGGTGAGATTGAGACGGGGCGGTTTTGGTGGCATGCCCAAATCATGCGCGATAGCAGCACAGTTTACAACTGTTTATTGCAGCCTTCGCTCAGGCTGAACAGTTACTAATTTTTAAGCTTAGCGTAATATTTTTTCCGTTTCCCCTGTTTTCCCAATCCACCGAACTTAAGCGGACGGCCGATTTTTTCGACATCGACTTCATTTAGTTCTTGACAGCAGTGCCGCTTCGCGCAGCCGCCGCCCTGATTGCGAGGTTTTTTCGCGAGCAGGGCGGCGGCCAATGAAGATCTTTTTGATCTTCATTGGCCGCTATTTCGTTACCGTCGTTGTTCGCTTCGTTTTCCCAGTTCATGCATTCCCCGCAGTTTCGCGACCAGGCTTGCCACGCAGACGCCGGCAACGCCTTCGTGCGCAGACGTAAGCTGCCCTTGCCGGCGCTCGTTGCCGTCATGCTCAGCGGCATGCGTAAGAGCGTGCAGACCGAGCTCGACGAATTCTTCGCCCATCTTAAGGAGCAGGCCCAACTCGTGCACCACATCTCCGAGCAAGCCTTCGCCAAGGCCCGAGCCAAGTTGTCGACCACCGCCATCCCGGCCCTCAATGACTGGCTCGTCGCGCGCGCCGACGCCGATGGCTTTGTGCCGCGCTGGCGCGGCCGGCGGCTCGTGGCCGCCGACGCCTCGACCTTGCGTTTCGGGCGCCGCGCCAGCCACGTCGCGCGCGCCTCCAGTGCCGACCAAATCGCCTTTGGCCTTTACCTGCCAGGCGCCGAGATGATGTTGGCCCCCTCACTGCACAGCATCCACGAAGGCGAGCGTCAGATGCTGTCCCAACACCTCGACCGTCTCTCTGGCGGTGACCTGCTGTTGATGGATCGCGGCTATCCGTCGCGCTGGTTAGTCGCCGCGCTCAACGCGCGCGGTGTCAGCTTCTGCATGCGCGTCGAGAAGGCCGGCAACGCAGGCTTCGCGTGCGTGCGCGACTTCCTGCGCTCAGACGACGCCGAGCGGATCGTCACGCTGGCGCCCCCCGACCGGCGTGACGCCGTCGACTACGAGTGCCCGGCGACACCGCAAACGGTGCGCTTGGTGCGTCATATCGCCAGCACCGGCAAGGTGCGCGTATTGATGACCAATCTGGTCGACTCAGCGGCGTTTCCGGCCCATGAGTTTGGCGACCTGTACCACCAACGCTGGCGCATCGAGGAGGCCTTCAAACGCCTCAAGCACCGGCTCAATCTCGAGCACGTCTCCGGCCTGTCGCAGCAGGCGGCGTTACACGACTTCGCCGCCAAGATCGTTTGCGACAACCTTCAGTCCCTGGCCACCGAAACGGCACTGCGCGAGGCGGCGTTGCTGCCGACCCGGCGCATCAACCGCGCCGCCGCCCACTCCATTCTCAAACCACTACTGCCTGCGCTGCGGCTTGGCGCCGACATCGCCACGCGGCTGCGCGAGGCACTACGATTGATCGCCGGTCGCACCTACTCGCACCGCCCTGGCATCATCAAATCGAAGCCCCGGGTCCCACGTCCGAAATCGCACAAATCCATGAGTCAGAAGCCATGCTAAGGGGCGGCGCTGCTAAGTTCAGTGGATTGTGGGACGACCGCGGTGGCAAACCGGCGATCAACTCGTCAAGCACGGCTTTAGCGCGGAACAACGCCATGCTGCGACGAGAAATATGATCCCACGAAACTAAACACCTATTCACCCCTATATGTTAGGTCACCAACAGTAATATTTTTAATATGCGTGCAGGATCTCAACCGTGCCCTATCCATTCCACTCTCCATTCAATAAAGGAATAGCCAGATGAAAGCGCTCATTTATAACGGTCCCTATGACGTACAAGTTAAAGAAATGCCTGATGCCAAGATCGAGAAATCCACTGACGTTCTGGTGCGTGTAACGACTACGAATATTTGTGGCTCCGACCTGCATATGTATGAAGGACGTACCAGCATGGAGACTGGTCGTATTCTTGGTCATGAAAACATGGGAGAAGTCATTGAAGTAGGTAAGGCTGTCGAACGCGTAAAAGTAGGCGACATGGTCTGCCTGCCTTTCAACATTGGCTGCGGATTTTGCGAAAATTGCGAGCGTGGCCTTTCCGGCTTTTGCTTGACAGCCAATCTTGGGACTGCCGGTGCCGCTTACGGCTTTGCTGGTATGGGTCCATACAGTGGTGGCCAGGCCGAACTACTACGCGTGCCATTCGGTGACTACAATTGCTTGGTGCTGCCGGAAGACGCGAAGGAAAAAGAGAACGACTATGTCATGCTCTCCGATATCCTGCCGACCGGTTACCACGCGACAGAACTGGCTGGGGTCAAACCCGGCGAATCGGTCGTCATCTATGGCGCCGGTCCGGTTGGCCTGATGGCCACCATGTCCGCGTTTATTAAGGGCGCCAGCCAGGTGTTTGTCGTTGATACACACAAGGACCGTCTTGCGCTAGCGGAAAAATTGGGCGCCATTGCGATCGATGACACCGGCGACGCTGGCGTGCAGAAAGTGCTCGACCTGACCGACGGCAAAGGTGCAGATTGCGGCTGCGAATGCGTTGGCTACCAATGTTGCGACAAGCACGGCAAGGAAGTGCCAAACCTTACAATGAACAACCTTGTGCAGACGGTGAAAGCCACCGGTGGCATTGGCGTTGTCGGCGTGTTCTTACCTCAAGATCCGGGTGCCAAGGACGACCTGGCCAAGGAAGGCAAACTTGCTTTCGACTTCGGCAACTTCTGGTTCAAGGGCCAGAAAATCGCTACCGGCCAAGCCAACGTTAAGCATTACAACCGCAATCTGGCTAAGTTGATTCACGCTGGCAAAGCCAAACCGTCGGCCATTATTTCACACGAATTGGCATTGACCGAGGCTCCGGGCGCTTACGAGAAATTCGACAAGCGCGAAGATGGGTGGACCAAGGTCGTACTGAAACCTGGAAATTAAGGTTCTGTCGCATTAGCGGCGCCCACAGAATTCGAAAAAAATAGCACGCTGGGGGTGTAAGCCGGAACCGCCGAAATTTCCGTCATCCCAACTCAAGCCCGTCCAGAAGGGTTCCGTCGCGCTGTTGATCAAATGGCGAGATTTTCCCGGACGGCACTGCACCGCTCAAACTGGACGGACCACTCCTGCCAGCGCAGAAAATTGGTCGGCGAACGACATAGCCTCGGCGGCGTCGATTGCGAACTGGCCCTTGCGGATCATGTGCATCAGCTCGATGTCGGCGAGTACAGCGCCGGCAGACCGGAACGATTTGAAGTTGAGCATCGGCCTGGTCACCCGCTTGATGGCGCGATGGTCCTGCTCGACAATGTTGTTGAGGTACTTAACCTGGCGCACAAGGACCGGCACGTTGCGGCCGGCGTTGACCGCGTCGATGGCCGCCTTGTTCGCGCCGCTCTTGTCCATCGCGACCTTGTTCGGTTCGCCGTTCGCTCCCATGGCCTTGTCGAAGAAGCGCTTCGCCACGGCCATGTCGCGCTTCGCTGTCAGCAAGAAGTCGACGGTCTTGCCTTGCTTGTCGACAGCGCGGTAGCGGTATTTCCAGACGCCCTTGACCTGATGTACGTCTCATCCATGCGCCAGCTTCCCCGACCGGGCGCTTGTGTTTTCGGGCGATCTTCTCGATGAGCGGCAGGAAACGAATCGCCCATCGGTTGATCGACGAATGGTCGACCGACACGCCGCGCTCTTCCATCATCTCCTCGATGTGCCGATAGCTCAGCGGGTAGGCCGCATACCAGCGGATGCAGACCAGGATCACTGCTGTGGTCTAATTTGCCCGGACACCTCAATAGGTGAAAAATGCACCACCTGAGAAGCAATACATGGCAACAAGAAAGCGTAAAACATTCGATCCCAGCCTGAAGCTAGAAGTCGTTCGGATGATCAAAGAGCAAGGTTAAAGCATTCAGAACGTCAGCGAGAGCATGGACATCGGCCAGACCGCGATTCGTCGATGGATGGCCCAATTCAGCGCCGAGCAGAGTGGTCAGCCCGGCATCGGTAAACCATTGACGGCCCAATGTCGTTTCGAGTGGAACTTGACAGGTCGTATTTTCCCTGGCCAGGTCCGTTGCTCATTGGCAAGCTGCCACAGCAGCGGCGTTTTCGGTGCGGTCAAGGGAGGGCGAAGCCCGGCGCAGCGAACCCTTGACGGCATCGAAAAAGCCCTTACGCTCAAAGGCTTAGGGTTGGATGCGGGTTTCGCATCCTGCCCGCGAGCCCGTCCGGCGGCAAGGACTTCCCCGCCCTCGGGGCGGGGTTAGGGGTGGGGAAATTCACACGATTTGGCAGCATCACGTTTCCGCCGCCGTGTAAAGTTCCACTCAAAACGGCATAGAGCCCCATTGACTGCGGAGCAGAAACGGATCCGCCAGCTGGAGCAGGAGAATCAACAACTTCGCCAGGACGTGACGATATTAAAAAAAGCGTCGGCCTTCTTTGCCCGCGAAATGAAGTGACCCACCAGGTCATTGAATCGCTGCAAAAGGAGGCCGTCCCGGTTCTGCAAAGCTGCCGTGTTCTTGAAGTGAGCAGGTCTGCTTTTTACGAAGCCAAGCGGCGTTTCTCCGTGCCCAAAGTCTGCAAAGAGAGCGTCCATTTGAAGGCCGTATTTATGGCAAACCACCAGAGTTACGGCAGCCGTCGAATGGTCACCGCCATGGCAAACGAAGGCATCCCAATTGGACGCTACAAGGTGCGTCGCTTGATGCGCCAAGCCGCCTTGAAGCCCGTCTGGAAGCGTAAATTCGTTCATACGACCGACAGCAAGCACGGCTTGCCGATTGCCGACAATGTCCTTAACCGACAGTTCAATCCGGCCGCACCGAACTTGGCTTACGTCAGCGACATTACCTACATCCGGACCGGTGCCGGGTGGCTGTATCTGGCCACCGTGCTCGACCTGTATGCTCGTAAAGTGGTCGGCTGGGCGATGGCACCGAGCATGCCTGCCAAACTGGTGTGCGATGCTTTGAACATGGCGATCGGGCAGCGCCGACCGGCAGCAGGACTGATCGTTCATTCCGATCGGGGCAGCCAGTATGCCAGCGAACTCTACCAGGATCTTTTGAAGGAACATGGCTTCGTGTGTAGCATGAGCCGTAAAGGTAATTGCTGGGATAACGCCGTTGCAGAGCGCTTCTTCCTGAACCTCAAAATGGAGCGTGTCTGGCAGCGCCAATATGCCAACCATGCTGAGGCCAAGGCAGACATCACTGACTACATCGTCGGCTTCTACAACGGCAAGCGAATCAATTCAGCATTGGGTAATCTGCCACCCACCGTCTACGAACGGAAAATGGCGGCACGCGAACCTATTGTTGTGTCCGAAATTACTTGACCACCGCGCACATCGTTCGGAAAGCGCATCCCTTGAAAGTTGAGCATGTCGATTCGTCCTGAATTCGGCACCACAGTTTACCCGACCGGCCCACTGGCGTTCGCTAATGCGACAGAACCCCAAAACTGGGGACGTTTTTGCCTGACTTCGATTAATTGTAACTATTCAGCCGCTACGCAGCTGGCCTGATCGGATCGCCAGCAAATGCGCGGCGCAGCACTTCGAGCATGCTGTGCCCTTGTTTGCGTAGGGTGTCGAGGCAGGAGCGGATGGTGC
>NZ_JAFCUW010000025.1:0-6939 GCF_049896725.1 Massilia sp. PWRC2 | reverse complement strand
CCGTGAAACGATATTACGCCGATGATAGTGCTGCAACCAGTGTGAAAGTAGGTTATCGTCAGGCTAGTTATAGTGAGAAAACCCCGTACAGTGATGTGCGGGGTTTTTTTACGTCTGCGGTTTTTAAAGTGGTGACAGCTGGCGCAGCGCGCCAGCGTTAAACTATCAAGCGATTAAAACGTGTACGCGATGCTGGCGCCGACCATCCAGTTGCGGCCCGGCGCTGCTTCGTAATAGCGTTTGTTGGTGTCGCCAACGATCAGCGAGCCGATATAGCCGCGGTCCAGCAGATTATTGACGCGGGCGAACTGCTTGAAGCGCCATGCACCCACCACCTGTTTCGCATTGACGCGCGCGTTGAGCACCGTATAACCGGGCGCCGGGATGTCGCTGTTCGCATCGTCTGCATAGATTTTGCTGCTGGCGATGGTTTCGAGGGCGGCGCCGATATGGTCCGACGCATTCTTCCACGCCAGTTCGGCGAACAGGTTGGCGTTCGGCACGCCGGGCAGGCGGCTGCCCGCCAGCACGTTGCCCACACCCTCGTCATAGACGGCGCGCAGCGCAGTGACGGCGACCCGGCCGCTGATGCCTGCGCCGAGCGTGCTATCGATCGATAGTTCAGCGCCCTGGCGTAGCGTCTTGCTGGCGTTTTTGTAGCTGGTTCTGCCGCCGACGGCGCTGTCGACCACCAGTTCATCGCTGGTGCGGACCTGGAATAGCGCGCCGTTGATGCGTGTGTTGGGAGCGATGATGGCTTTGGCGCCCGCTTCCAGGTGCGTGCTCTGGGCGGCGCGTAAATTGAAATTGAAGCCGCCGCCGGTGCCCGAATAAAACAACTCGTTCAAAGTCGGCGTCTCAAATCCGCGCGCGGTGCTGGCATACACATTGAGCAGTGGATTGACCTTGTACAGTACGCCCAGTACAGGCGTCGTATGGCTAAAATTGGCACTACCGCTATCATTGCCATTGGCAAGGAAGCGGTCGCCCACCTGCACCGTCAGGCGCGTGTGGCGCATGCCACCCGTTAATACCCACGCGCCTGCCTGCCATTCGGCCTGCAGGTAGGGATCGGCACTGGCGAGGGTGTCCTGCTCGTCGCGCCGCAGCGCGCCCTGCACGCCAAGCTGGCTGCCGATAAAATTTTCGTAGCCGGTACGCTCGTCGGTCGAGTGGCCGTAGTCGATGCCGATGGTGGTGGTCAGTGTGCCCGCCGCCAACGCGCGGATGCTGACCCAGTTGATATCGACGCCATAAAAATTGCGGTCGAAATCGACTACGCCGCCCGATTGCGATGGCGCCGCCTGAAAGCCTTTTGAAAACGCCTGGTATTGGACGACCTGGCGGTTACCACCATAGGTCATGACGTGCAGGCGGTCGTCGCCGAATTTCTGGTCGTAGGCGATGCCGATTTGCTGGTGGCGGATATCCTTGCGCGTGTTGTAACGCCCGGCCAGGGTGCGCTTCGGCGTTTGCGTGTCGGTGGTGTCAATTTCGCCGGCGCGCGGGTCACGCTGGTAGGTGGCCCAGGTCACGCCCAGCGGATCTTCAGTCCCATCCTGGCGCAATGTGTTGGCCACCAGGGTCAGTGTGCCGTCCTTCGTGGGCGTCATGGTCAGCTTGACGAAGGACTGGTCGCGGGTGGCAGCACTGTGGTCGCGGTAGCCGTCGGTGGCGAAGCGCGATGCATCGATGACGTAGCCGAGCGCGCCGCTGCTGCCTTGCGCGCTGATATCTGTCTTGCGGGCGCCATCGCTGCCGCTGGCCAGGTTGGTCTCGAGTGTCGGCCGGCCCTGGCCGTCGCGCGTAAACAGCTGGATCACGCCGCCCGAGTGGTTGCCGTAGATGGCCGAGAAGGGGCCGCGCAATACTTCGATGCGTTCGGCCCGATCCAGGTTGAAGGCCGACGGTTGTCCCTGGCCGTCCGGCATGGTCGCCGGTACGCCGTCGCCGATCAGGCGCACGCCGCGCACGCCGAAGGCCGAGCGGGCGCCAAAACCGCGCGAGGAAATCTGCAAGTCTTGCGCATAGTTTTGCCGGTTCTGCGCCACCAAACCAGGTACCGAGGCCAGCGCCTCGGAGGCATTCACGCGCATCTGGCCGTCGCTGATACGGGCGGCGTCGACGACATCGACCGCTGCCGGCAGGTCGAAGCTGGTATGGGCGATGCGGCTGCCACTGACCACCACCACATCAGCCATCGGCAGCATGGGGTCGGTGGCGCGCGCCACCGGTGCCAGCAGCGTCGAGCTGGCGGCAAACAGGCTGGCGACGGCCTTGAGTCGAAACGGGTGATGCATGAAATTCTCCATCAATGAAAGGCGACAATGACCGTTGAGTAGCAATATACCCGTCCGGCGCTTGGTTGCGCCGCACCCGAGACGTGGCACGCAGCTTGCTGCCAGCATTGACAGTCACGCTCTTTGTCGAAGGGATGTCGATCGCGCGGACAGCCGATTGCGCCAAGCTTCGTCGCGACAGTGTCGCGCTGATCGTTGTCCCGTTTCGTGACAGCTGTTCGATTCTGGGACAGTTGTGCAGCATCGCGCGGTGGGCATCACCTATGGCCGCAAGGCCGACGTGCGCTGGCACGGCATTTGCGAGATGACAGGGGTAGAGCAGACGATCGGGCCGCCACCGCGGTTTGACCACACCACCACTTAGAGGACGACATGAATCTCGCGGACATCAGCAAACTGGGCGTTGCCAACCCTTTCAAGCCACGCTACGACAATTATATTGGCGGCGCCTTCGTCGCCCCCGTCAACGGCGAATACTTCGGCAATATCACGCCGATTACCGGCGAAGTATTTTGCGAAATCGCCCGCTCCAGCGCCGCCGATATCGAACTGGCGCTGGACGCCGCCCACGCCGCCAAAGAAGCCTGGGGCAAGACTTCGCAGACTGAGCGGGCGAATATCCTCAACAAGATCGCCGACGTCATGGAAGCGAACCTGACCCTGATCGCCACCGCCGAGACGATCGACAATGGCAAGCCAATTCGCGAGACCATGGCCGCCGACATCCCGCTGGCAATTGATCACTTCCGCTATTTTGCCGGCTGCATCCGCGCCCAGGAAGGCTCGGTTGCGCAGATCGACCATGAGACGTACGCGTACCATTTTCACGAGCCGCTCGGCGTGGTCGGTCAAATCATTCCGTGGAACTTCCCGATCCTGATGGCGGTGTGGAAGCTGGCGCCGGCGCTGGCCGCTGGCAATTGCGTGGTGCTCAAGCCAGCCGAGCAGACGCCGGCGTCGATCATGGTGCTCATCGAGCTGATCGGCCACCTGTTGCCGCCTGGCGTGCTCAACATCGTCAATGGTTTCGGCCTCGAAGCGGGTAAACCGCTGGCGTCGAACAAGCGCATCGCCAAGATCGCGTTTACGGGCGAGACGGGGACGGGCCGCCTGATCATGGGTTATGCGGCGCAAAACCTGATTCCCGTCACCCTTGAGCTGGGCGGCAAGTCACCGAACGTGTTTTTTGCCGACGTCATGGATGCCGATGATGATTTCTTCGATAAATGCCTGGAAGGCTTTGCCATGTTCGCGCTGAACCAGGGCGAGGTGTGCACCTGTCCGTCGCGCGTGTTGATCGAGGAATCGATCTACGAAAAATTCATCGAACGGGCCCTCAAACGGGTCGCCGCCATCAAGCAGGGCAATCCGCTCGACGCCTCGACCATGATCGGTGCCCAGGCCTCGCAAGAGCAGCTGGAAAAAATCTTGTCGTATCTTGACATCGGCAAGCAGGAGGGGGCCGAATTGCTCGCCGGTGGCGCCCGCTGCGACCAGCAAGGTGACCTCAAGGGCGGCTATTACGTCACGCCGACCGTTTTCAAGGGCGACAACAAGATGCGCATCTTCCAGGAGGAAATCTTCGGGCCGGTCGTCTCCGTTACCACCTTCAAGGACGAAGCCGACGCCATCCGCATCGCCAACGATACCCTGTATGGCCTCGGTGCGGGCCTGTGGACACGCGATGGCTCGCGCGCCTTCCGTGTCGGTCGCGCCATCCAGGCGGGCCGCGTGTGGACCAACTGCTACCACCTGTATCCGGCGCACGCGGCGTTCGGCGGTTACAAGCAGTCTGGCATCGGTCGCGAAAACCACAAGATGATGCTCGACCACTACCAGCAGACCAAGAATCTGCTGGTTAGCTACAGCCCCAAAGCGCTCGGGTTCTTCTGAACATTTATGCGCTAAAAGGCCAGCCATGACACTCTCGCTCGACCGGGTCACCGCGACGCCAGCGGCCCTCTTGATGATCGCCGCGTTGCGCGAGCGGCACGGTCCTATCATGTTTTTCCAGTCGGGCGGCTGTTGCGATGGCAGCGCGCCCATGTGTTACCCGGCCGGCGAGTTCGCCGTCAGCGACAGCGACGTCTATCTCGGCAAGCTGAACGGCGCGCCGTTTTATATGGGACTCGAGCAGTTCGCCTACTGGGAGCACACCCAGCTGATTATCGATGTGGTAGTCGGCAATGGCGGCATGTTTTCATTGGATAACGGAACGGGGCGGCGCTTTTTGACGCGCTCACGCCTGTTCACCGATGAGGAGTTTGCTCAACTGGCGTCGCAGGGGAGCGGCGCCGCCAGTTGAGGCTGTATACGCGGTAGCGGGCGCGCCCGGCCATCTATTTCAGGTGGGGCATTTTTCTGTAAATCGTCGTGCGCGAGACCCCGAGCGAACGCGCGGTGGCCGACACATTGCCGCCATGCGCCTCAAGGGCGCGCACGATGGCCGCATGTTCCATTTGTTCCAGCCTGGTGCCCGTGGCGGACAGGGGCGCGGCTGCCGCCTGCACGGCGGTGTCGACAATGTCGTCAAGAAAATCGTCGGGCATGTGGAGCAGGCTGATCTCGTGCTCGTCGCCCGCCATGATGATCGCGGTGCGCAGCAGGTTGGTCAGTTGGCGGAAGTTGCCAGGCCACTTGTGCCGCTTGAACATGGCTAACAGATCGTTCGACACCGCATAGTGAGCGCCGCTCGATTCGGTGGCGAGAATTTTCTTGACCACGGTTTCCAGGTCGGTACGTTCGCGCAGGGGCGGCAACTTGACCACCAGGCCATTGAGGCGGTAATACAGGTCTTCGCGGAACAGCCCGCGGGCGATGCGTTCGCGCAGGTTGTGATTGGTCGCGCAAATTAGTTCAACATTGACGGCAATCGACTTGCCGCTGCCGAGCGGAGTGACCATGCGTTCCTGCAGCACCCGCAGCAGGCGGGCCTGCAAGCCGAGCGGCATGTCGCCGATTTCATCGAGAAATAGCGTGCCGCCATTGGCGGCCAGAATCTTGCCGATCGAGCCCTTCTTGCGCGCGCCTGTAAAGGCGCCATCTTCGTAACCAAACAGCTCCGATTCAATCAGCGTTTCAGGAATCGATGCACAGTTCACTGCCACGAATGGCCCACTGGCGCGGGGTGAATCGTTGTGGATGGCCTGCGCCAGCAATTCCTTGCCGGTGCCCGTCTCCCCCATTACCAAGATCGGAATATCGCGCCCCAGCACCTTGTTGACCTTGGCGATCAGCTGTTCCAGTTGCGGATCGCCCGTGTTCAAGTAGCGCAGCCCCGACAGCCGCCGCGCTGTCTGTTTCGCATGCGACAAGGGCAGCTGCGTCGTCCCGCTGGCGCGCTCGTGATTGCCAGAGAGGGCCTGGATGTCCTTCGACAGTCGTAACTTCGCGCGGCCGTAGACCCGCACGCCGCTATGCATGCACAGATCAAGCAGCCCGGGAGCGGCTGTGCGGTAGTGGTCGAACACGCTGGAGACCGGCATGCCGAACAGCGAGCTCAAGGTATGCGACTGCAGCGCCGCGAACGGCAGGCCCAGCTGGAACAGACCGTTGCGATTGGCTGCCAGAAAGCGTCCGCCTGGCGTAAAAGAGACGATGCCTTCCATGAGAGTGCCGATAAATTCCTGCCGTGCATGGAAGTGCAGGGTAATGGCGTCGTCGAAGGTGGCCGAAAACAGCTGATTTTCAATCATCAGCGCCGACATGCGCACCAGCGCCATGGTGTGCTTGTGAAAGCTGCGCTGGTCGCCGGAGACGTCGAGCACGCCCACCACATTGCCGGCGTGGTTGGTAATCGGCGCGGCCGAGCATGTAAGAAAATGGTTGGCGGTCAGATAGTGCTGGGTGGCGTGCACCAGCGTGGCGGTCTTTTCGGCGATCGCGGTGCCGATCGCATTGGTGCCCTTGCTCTGTTCTGACCAAGCGACGCCGGGCTGCAGCGCCACCCGGCTGGCCTTTTCGAGGAAGTCGTCGTCGCCCAGTGAATGGACGATGATGCCGTTCGCATCGGTGAGGATGACCATGTTGTGGGTATTGATGATCTGCTGGTATAGCGTTTCCATGGCCGGCACCGCATGGGTGTGCAACATGCGGTTCTGTTCGATGAGCAGGGCCAGATCGTTGCGTTCGAGGGGACTAAAATCAGAGCGGGCGTCGGGCAAGAGGCCGTAGCTGAGCGAGCGCTGATGCGATGACGCGATAATGAGCGGCATTTGGTCATCCCAGTTGTTGCCGGGATGAAGCGCTGGGCAAAGCGCGCCCTGTGCAGTTGCGTTATGCATGACTGTCTGTCTCCGGTGCGGCCCTCGAACGGGGCTCTGTGTCTGGATGGGCACGTTGATTACGGGTATCGGCTTCAGCGCCGCCCATGTCAAGGTGTGCCTTTAACTTTAGCATGTGGACGGCGTGGCGCCGCGCCGATGCAACCGGTTTAGCAGAACAAACGGTGGGGCCCTTTTTTTCGATGTTGCAGCAAAATAAGTAGGTGACAAGATCGCGGAAGTGCTGCATAATCTCATCTCTCTGCTGCAACGAACACAACGCTTCGCACCGCGCAGAATCAGTACCGAATAAAGTTCTTTAACAATTAACAGTCGATAAGTGTGGGCGTTTGATGAAAGTGCCAGTGACTTCGGTC
>NZ_JAFCUW010000024.1:0-7133 GCF_049896725.1 Massilia sp. PWRC2 | reverse complement strand
ATTTTTCTTCTTTGTGAACATTTGATAATTTAAGTATGCAGTGACCGAAGTCACTGGCACTTTCATCAAACGCCCACACTTATCGACTGTTAATTGTTAAAGAACTTTATTCGGTACTGCTGTCTGCGCATCTCGAAGCGTTGTGTTCGTTGCAGCAGAGAGGAAAGAGTATGAAGCGTTTAGCTGCTTTCGTCAACCATCTTTTTTTCTCGCTTCACCTTGCATTTGCATGCTTTGTTCTGCGAGGGGGCGGACTATAGCAAGCCGTGGTGCATCTGGGCAAGGCCTTTTTTCATTCCTCATACACGATCAACTGCCTCGCGCACCCAGCCAAAACCAATGCGCTCCTGCTCCATGCGCACGCGCTCGGCCAGCACATCGTCACGCAAGTCACGGTACACAGCCTGCTCTTCATCATTGAGGTGCTGCAACTCGCCGGTATGACGCTTGTCGATCTCCTCGGTCCCCCACAGGCTGCGATGCGCATGCAGCGTTGCCGCATCCATGAGCAGTGAGCGGGCGTGCGGCACGCGCGCGCGCAGGCGGTCGAGGATGGCGAAACCGTGGGTGTCGATATCGCCCCAATAAATCACATCGCAGCGCTGCAGCCACGCTATCTCGGCAAGCCGTGACACCCCATAGCCGCCACCGAACACGACGATCGAGGCCGCCGTATTTGGAAACGCCAGCCCATTGATTTCATTTTCGGTGACGAACACCCGCCGTGCGCCGATCTCCAGGCGCGCAAACTGGCTGACCGGCATACTCAGGTCGGACAACCCGGCCAGCATCAAGGCGGGATCGAGGATGCGCATGCGCACCAGCGCCGGCTTGGCCAGTACACCGAAGCGCGCCTCGAACTGGCGCGCGCCCACTGCATCCTGGGCGATCGCATCGGCCGGCAGCACCAGGTCGAGCAGTTCGGTGAACAAGCCCTTGCGCGCTTCAATGAACTTGCTGTCGACGCCGACGATGTCGAGTTGACGAAGATAGATGCCAGGCTGCGGGTGCGACACGAACCAGCGTAGGATCGCTAGCATGCGGGGCCAGTGCTCTGCGTGCTCGAGGACCGTCAATGGGCGGCGCGCCAGCCATGGACGCAACTGCGGGAAGTGCGACAGCGTGTCAGCCGCCAGTTGCTCGAAACGGCGCGCATCGGTGCTGCGCCCGATCAGCCGCAAGGCGTCAAACTCGCTGGCGACCATGACGCGATCGGGCAGTAGATTGCGCCCCGTCTGCCGGTGGTTGATCTCGCGCCAGACGATGTCATAACCACGTCCCGCCTCCAGCGTACGGATCCAGCTACGCACGGCGTCGAACTGCGCGCCGATATCGGCCACTGTCGGCTGGCGCAGACGCAGCTCTAACGGGAACAGCGTGGCGCCCTCCAGCGGCGCCGCCAGCAGACGGCCATCATCCCACAGGCGCTGCACCTGCTGACGGATGTCGGTCGGCGTCGACCAGCTCGACGATAGCGTCATGCCGACCGCGCGTCGCGCTCGGCGTGATACTCCTCGATGCTCAGGTAGCGCAGTTTCGATTGCCGCCCCTCTTCGCTATGGACGAATCCCAATCCCGCCACGTACGGCTCGATGATGTGAATCTTTTGCAGCGGCGTGACGATCAGCAGTTGCAGGTTCATCCGCTTGAACAGCTCGAGACCGAAGCGCGCCGATTCGTCGGAGCCGCGGCCGAACGCCTCGTCGATGACGACAAAACGAAACGAACGCGAACGCACCGCGCCCCATTCGAGTCCAAACTGGTAAGCCAGACTGGCCGCCAATACGGTATAGGCCAGCTTCTCCTTCTGGCCGCCCGACTTGCCGCCGGCATCGGTGTAGTGCTCGTGTTCACGGTCGTCGTCGCGCCAGCGCTCCGACGCCGAGAACACAAACCAGTTGCGCACGTCGGTCACCTTGCGAGTCCAGCGGCGATCGACTTCGGCGCTGCCCTCGCGCCCCCTAAATCGTTCGATGATGCGTTTAACTTGCAGGAATTTGGCTTCCGAATACGCTTCGTCGGCGGAGCCGGTCAGGGCGCCCTCGGTACAACTGCGCAGATCCTGCTGAAAATCGCGCAGGTCCGCATCCAGATTCTGCTCGGCCTCGAGCAGAATGTAGCGGTTCGGGTTGTAGTCGATCGCTTGCAGCGAACTGTTGATGCGGGCGATGCGCTCACGGATGGTTTCGCGCTCTCTCTTGAGCTGCGACTGGAAGCCGGCGATTTCGCGGATGGTGTTTTCGTTCAGCAGATCCTTGAAGCGCGAGGCAAAGCGGGGCAAATCATCGGCCTGCAGGCTGTCGAGCATTTTCCTGAACTCGGCGCCCGCCTCGATGCTGACGTCGACCTCGCGCGCATCGAGTGGCCAGCTGCGGATGTAATTCTGCATGGCGCCGATGATGGCGTCGCGCAGGCGCGCAATTTTTTTGTCTTCGGCGTCGATGTGCGACTGCAGGAAATCCCGAAAATCCTTTTCTCGGTTGTCGCTCGATTCGATGGTGAGGGTGTGGACGCCCAGCGCCTGCGCACGCAGCGATTCGAGCTGGGGAAAATACATCGCCTGCGCGTCCCGCGGTGTCGCCTCGAGCAGGATCGCGCAGTCGGCCGCCGCCATGCTGGCCTGCTCGATTTTTTCGGCCGCGCGTGCCTGCGCAGTGGCCGCCGCCGCGTACTGCTCTTCCGCACGCGCCTGCGCCTGCGTCAATTCGGTAAACTGGGCCTGCAGGGTGCGCAGCAGGTCGGACGCTGCCGCCAGCGTCTCCAGTTCGCGCTCCAGCGCCTCGATGGCGATCAGCAGCGGCTTCCAGTCCAGCTCATTGAAATGATCGAACATCCCGAGCTGCTGCCAGCTGCCCAGCAAGGTGTTGTGGCTACTGAGCTGCGCTTTGAGCTGCGAGATGTGTGCGCTGTGCGCCTGCACCCGCGTGCTCAGGTCGCGCTCCTGCCTGGCCAGGGCCGCGATCTTCTCCTGGTTCGACCACCCCAGCACATAGCGCGAACGGTCATCGAGGCGGTGGCGGTCATCTTTCTCGTGACGCTCGCCAGCGGCCTTGATCTGGCCGCTGCGGGTAATCGCACGCTTCTCGCGGCGGAATTCCTCAAGGCGCTCGCAACATGCATGGTCGAAACGGCGCGCCAGCTCCGCATCGATCCAGCCATAGAATGGCGAGTCGGGCTTGATCTGCAGCTTGCGCGCCAGGGCGTTGGCGGGCAGCGCGCGGCTGTCAGGCGCCACGCCGGCGCGCACCCGGTAGTACACCAGGCGGTTGCCGACATTGGTGCTGTCGACCCAGGCGGCGACGGCTGCGTAGTGCGTCTCTGGCACCAGCAGCGACAAGCCAACATTGTGCAGCAACCGTTCGGCCGCGCCTTCCCACCCACGCTCTTCTTCGCGTACCTGGATCAGTTCACCGATGAACGGCACGCTGGCGGGCACGATGCGCAGGGCGCCACACAGTTTGTCGCGCAGATCGAGCATTTGGCTGGGGATATTCGATTTGCGTCCGCGCAGCGATTCCAGCTCGGCGGCCAGTTCGCCATGCAGGCGGCCCAGTTCACGCACGCTGACGCCGGCCTCGGTAAGGCGGTTCTGCACCTCATCGCGCTGGGCGATACGGGCAGCTTGACCCGCCTCGATGTCGCGCCGGTTGGCAGAGAAGGTGGCGCCGTCGACTGCAGCAGGCAGCTCGACGGCAGCGGCGAGGGCGTCGTATTGGGCGCAGCGGCGCGCGCGCTCGTCGCGGGTGGCCTGCAAGCGGGCGACGTCGCCCTTGATCTGTTCGATGCGATTGCCACCGTTGGCAGCGATCGCGTGGGTGATCTCATCGCGGCGCTGCGCCAGCGCCCGCCGTTCGTCGCCGTGCTTGCGCAGGCGGTCGGCCAGCGCATCGAGCTCCGCCTGCAACAGTGCGATGCGCTTGTCGAGCAGCTCGTGCTTGAGATAGGCGAACCACGGACGCAGCATGTCGCGGCAAGCGCGCAGCTGCTCGACCTGGTGCCGCAGCATATCGTGGCGTTCGCAGTCGGCCGTCAGTGGCGTCAATTGTTCGATCTGCAGCCTGGCTTTGATAACCGCCTCGTGCGCGCGATTGAGATCGTCAAAGTGCGCGATCAGCGCGGCGATGCGTACCTCGACGGGAAACGCTTCGAGCATATGGTCCCGCACGAATTCCGTCAGGTTGCCGACGGATTTCATTGACACCGTCTGGTGGAATAGATCCATCGCCTGTTCGCTGGCGATGCCGAAGCGGCGGCGGAAATCCGCGCCATAAGGGGGAAAGGCGTCATGCAGTATCACGCCAGCGCTCGCGCGCAATCGCTTGCGCAGCTGGCCGATGTCGCTGCCAAAGCCGGCAAAATGCTCGCTGATCGACAGGCGCGAATCGGCCACCACGTAAAAGCGCTCGGGCTGGCCACGCGCATCCTTGAGCCAGAATACCTGGGCCAAGGTAACCGTCTGATCAAAACCCTCGTTATAAAACACGCCAAGGATCACCGAATAACTGTTTTGATCGCGCAGCGAGACAGCGCGTGCGCTCATGCCGGTGTCGCCCCGCTCCGACTTGTAATGACCGAGCACATAGGTGCGCAGGCTGCGCTCGCGGGCGTCGGCGCCGGCCGCCTTGTTGTAAGAAATTTTCTGGGCCGGCACCAGCAAGGTAGTGAGGGCGTCGACCAGGGTTGATTTACCTGAGCCGATATCCCCCGTCAGCAGGATATTGTCGCCGCCAGGATGAAGGCGCCAGACCCGTTCATCGAAGGTCCCCCAGTTGAACACTTCGAAATGATGCAGGCGAAAACCGGCGCGTTCGTCGGGCGCCGGGGAGAATTCAAACTCCGGCTGTTCGGCCGGATGGAACTGGGCGCTGTCGTTCATGCGTCACTTTCCACGGCGCCGGCGTGCGCGCCATACTGCGCCAGGCGCTGCTCGAAGTCGCTCAGCCACTGCGCATCGACGAAGGATTTGAGAATGCGCCGCACTTCGAACTGGTGCTCCTGACCGCGCAAGCGGTGCAAAAATCCCAGCTCGGTCACCTTGTTGATATGGGTGTCCATGCGGTCGAGCAGGCGCGCCTCATTGGCGGTGTCGGGCAAAAACAGTCGCACCGCATCGACGATCTGTTCACGACTCATGATCAACCTGGTCTCGCCCGCCATGGCATCAAACTCGGCCAGTTTTTTGCGCAGTAAAACCAGGATCAGGCTGACCGGGTAGCTGAGCTGGCGGCGCGCGATCAGACGCGGTATCTCGGGCTCGCCCGGCGCCACTGGGCGCTGACGCAAATACGCATAACCCTCCGCTTCATCAACGATCACGTCCAGGCCAAGTGTGCCGCAATAGTCGCGCACACGGCCCTGCAAGTCGATCAGCGCCTGCCACAGCGTGGTGTCGGCAGCGCGATAGAGCACACCCTGCAGAAGGAGGACCAGCAGCGGGCCCAGACGGTGTTGTTCGTGTGTGTCGGGATTCATGCTGAGGGGGTTCATGCTGACGGGGTTCATGCTGACGGGGTTCATGCTGAATATATGATCAGTGGCAGCGTCGCCTGACGCGCGCGGCCTTGTTCGTCGGTCCAGTGAACTTGTTCGCTCTGGTCGTCATCGATGACAGCCTTGCGGTCCTGGGTCGCCAGTTTGAGATAGCCTGCCAGTTCGGCCAGGCCCTGCTCGAGCGGAAAATCGGCGGTGAGCGTCGCCAGTGTAATGTGGGTGCGCGTTTGCAGCGCGCGCCGCACGTTGGCAGCCAGACGTGCAGGGTCGACATAGATCTGCTCGAACAGCGCATCGGCACTGAGCGGATCGGATTCGTCGCTCAGCACCTGCTGGCTGATTTTCGGCTTGAAGGGCGGCGCATACAGGGTGCGCTCCATCGGCATGACCAGCATCGGCGCCGGCGCATCGAGCTCCATGAAGGCGCGCTCGTCGATTTGTCCGCGCAAGGCGAGCGCCCTCTGCTCGATGTCGCGCATGATTTGCATAATGCGGCGGTTTTCCAGCCAGGCCTGGTCATCCAGGTAGCGACGCAACTGTTCGGACAGACGCGCCACCGTCCGTTGCGTCACTTCGCCCGCTTCCAGCCAGTCGTAATGAATCCGCTGCAAGCGACCGTCGGCTTCGAGTTCACGCACCGGGGCCATGTCCATTACCCGCTTGAGCAGTTCGGTTAATTCGTCCTGGCGCGCGGGCGACATCAAGAGATCCCAGAATGCCCTGAAGCTTTTACCTTCATCGGTCTCCGAGATCAAATCGCGCTGACCAAAGATGGCTTGCAGCAGCGCGCCCTTACTACCGTCCCAGGTAGCGATCTGTTCACGCACCTGGCGATCGAGACTGCGAAAATTATGGTCAACCGCGCGAAAATCGGACAGCAGTTCGCGCGCGGTGGCAGCCATCTGGATAAACCGTTCACGCACCTGGGTGGCATCCATCAAGTCGATGCGGCCGGCGCTGATCTGGGCGATTTCCACATCGATGTCGGCCTTTTTGCGTTTCAGTTCGGCGATGCGGGCACGTGGATCGAGCTCGGTCCCATCGACAATTTGATGCAAGAGATCGAACACCGTCATCAGGCGCGACTCGGTGCCAATAAAATTTCGCTGGCCCAGGTTGCGCAGCCAATCGATCGCCAGCTCGGTTGACGAAGCGAGATCGTAATGGGCTTCATCCTGCCCGGCCGGATAATATTTTCTGAGCCAGCCGCGCTCGTCCGCAGCCCAGTCATCGAGATAGGCGCCGGCAGCCTTCGGGAACAGCACTTCGCCAGCGACTTCATGGAGGTGATACAGGTAGTCGTCGAGTTTCGATGCAAGTTGCGCGCGCGAAACGGCACGCATATTGGGCGCGATAAAGGCGGCGTGCAAGAAACTGGCAATCATCGGCGCGTTGTCGGCGGCGAGCAGGCGCCAGGCTGGGTGGCTGCGCCGCTGGATGAGCAGTTGTTGATAGTCCATATGGGCGGGGCCTTTGCTGTCATTGATAATGTAGCACTGACGCAGTGAAATGGAAGCACAACGCGCAGACGTAAAAAAACCCCGCACATCACTGTACGGGGTTTTCTCACTATAACTAGCCTGACGATAACCTACTTTCACACTGGTTGCAGCACTATCATCGGCGTAATATCGTTTCACGGT
>NZ_JAFCUW010000023.1:0-7462 GCF_049896725.1 Massilia sp. PWRC2 | reverse complement strand
CAAAAGACGAGAGTAAACGCGAAAACGATCAAGTTTACAAGGGCTGCTGCAAGTCATTGAAAGTAAACGATTTTTCAGCTCCGGCGTTCGGCGCTTCGGACTTGTGTATAACGAGGTGCGTTTTCTCGCATATAGGTATCTAAAAATTTCGAAAGTCTACCTTTATAGCTAGCAAGATCATCTTGTAATGCGAAAAATCTAAGAACTAATTCATCGGCTTCGCGAGCGTCTTTCACTGTGTTACCAAAATTTGCAATATCAGGTAGGCACCCCAGATCGTACAAAAGGTCGTTTAGCGTGCCGGGAAATATTGCGTGGCGTATTTCCTGGTCGGAAAGTCGTACAGCCCCTTGGTTCAGGCGCGAAAAAATTTCCTGAATCAGGTTTTCTGGATTTTCCTTTCGAAGAATAATACACCGTATCGTAGTTGCCTCAAGCTCTGCACGATAGGCACCTAATTGAGAAAATTTTTTTCCCTCAAGTTCTTCGAAAGCCGTTAGCCCCTCAAGAGCAAAATCATCATTGAAAAACTTTTCAATTGTCGTTAATCTTTGCACTCCATCTATTACCAAATGTGTTCCATCACCTTTTTCCGCAAAATAACATGCTGGCAGAGGTATTCGCATGAGGCATGATTCGATAAATCTAGAAGCCCGCTCCCAACCGGCCTTGTCCCATTTATATTTCCTTTGGAAATCTGGATCAAGTTTAAGCTTTGGTGGATTTGTTCGAATACGCGACGTCAGAGTTTCAAAAGGATAGTCAATAGGATAAAGATTTAAAGTTTTTTCTGCTTGGTTTTGCTTTGTCATTCCTAAACTTTCTGTTGTATAACGTCCGCATATAAACTGACGAAAAATTAGCGATTTTCAATTACATCTGTTTATTTCCAAGAATAACTAACTTCGAAGTTACGACAAAGGTGATCAAATTTCAAACAAAATATCACAGATTGTCACGATCGAACAATCGTCAAATTCTTGCGGAAATATGAAAAATTTCCCCGCCGACAATATTAATATACTACAACAATTTTAGCACTTGGAAATATTTACTTATTGATGCACTCCACGCGTAGAACGCCGTGACAATTCAATGAGCCATCACAGACGAAAGGGCATACCTGCTCACTCCAGTTACTAGGCCAAGGCTTCCGCACCACGTGTTCCATGGTCACATTACGCGCGCTGATCAGCCTCTCCGTAACTTCAGGCGCCAAGAGGGTCAGCCGCAAGACTCGGCGCACCTGCGTCAGATCCATGCTTTCATACACGCCAATGTCGGCCACGGTTGCTGCAGGCTGCTCGGTGAGTAACCGTTGCCAGTGATACGCCAACCCGAGCGCCCGCAACAACGCAGTATCCTGGGCCGCCCTACTGGACTTTCGCTCCAAGGTCGGCTCTGACACTAACTTCAGCGGTGAATGCAGTGGCGAAATGACCTCTTTTTTCACTCCCCGCCTCACCAGCTTCCAAGGTACAAAGGTCTCCATCTGCACCCCGCCTGCCGGCCCGGCAATCTTCGTGGTGACGCAGTGCCCAGCGTGCTTGCCATAATGTTTATTGGACATAGTGCCCCCTAATTGAACGGCTCGATCATTCGCACCTGCGTCGGCCAGAGCGCAGGAACATCGTGACGCATCAGCCACAACAGAGTCAGGCGACGCGGCTGGTGCCCCGCCATCAATTGCTCAACGATGTCTGGTGCCAGCCGAGCCAACCGCAGCAACCGGGCGACCGTCGTCGGCTTCATGCCTTCATCGCCGGCGATTTCGACAATGCTCTTGAACGCGCCGGAGTCGAGGAGCGATTGCCAGTACAGGGCACGGCTGACTGCGTCGATGATCAGGACGTCATGAGCGTAGTCCCCCGAATCGGCCACCCATTGTCCCTTCTTGCGCTTGAACGCAAGACGCACGAAGGTTTCCAGATCCTTATCCATTAGCTCTCCAGCTCCAGCATTTCCGCACCGATCCCCACTGGTGCGAACTCACCGATCAGGGCATCCCAGCCCAATTCGCGCCACTTCACCGTGATGCCCTGCCGGTCGCCGGCGTCGACCAGGTCGATGCGCTCGATCATCAGGTTGGCGATCTTCGTTTCGACCGACCGGGCATGGCCACTCGTGGCCAGCACTGCATGCACCTGGTCCCACAGTGCCTGGTCAATGATGGGCGCATGTGCGCCCGGGTACCACATCCCCTTATGCGACAGCTCGCCGAGGTAAATGCGGTTGCGCAGCAGCTTGTGCAGATATTTTTTGTCGATGCGCGTACCGCTGCGCTTTTGGCCCTGCTGGGTCGTCCAGGTCTTGGTAGCGATGCCGTCAGCGGTCAGCCTGGCAGCGATTTGCGTGGGCGAGCCGATCGTGAGCATCTCGCTAAAAATGCGGCGCACCACCGCGCCCTCTTCCGCATTGATGACCAGCAGGCGATTTTCAACGTCGTAGCCCAAGGGCGGCATACGGCGCAGCGCTTGCGCGGTTTGCTTGAGGCGATCGCGCTCATTTCGCACCCCGCTTGGCTGCCAGACCAAAGAACAGCGGTCAGTGGTGTTGGCTGGTGATGTTCATGAACGCGCTGTTCGGAAACGAAGCCAAGCACAATCGCGCCGTGCTGTGGCAAAAGCGCGAACACACGATTGAAGGGGCCAATGGGAATTTCGATACGCGCTTACGCCCGCCACCGGGGTGTCACCGACACCGCCGTTCACAAGGCGATTCGTGCGGGGCGGGTATCCACCAGGGAGGGTCCTGGTCAATAACGTCGACTACAGCGTGTCCGCCATCACTGGCGCGCTCACGGTCAGCTGGGCCCATCGCAGCCGGATATTGCAGACGGCGTACCTGGTCACGCAAGGCGAAGCGAACATCGGCCCGGAGCCAGGGACGAGCTACACCGTGCGGATCTACGAAGAAACCGGCACGCTACGGCACACGGAAGCGGGGCTGACCGGGACCAGCTGGACCTACCCGATCGCCAGCGAAATCGCCGAGAGTGGTTTGAACCGACCGAACGAAAAGCTCTCGGTCCGGCTCGAGACGGTGCGCGACGGTTACACCAGTTGGCAGGCCCAGCAAATTGACATCCCCGCGTGCCGGGGCTACGGCATGTTTTATGGGGGCACGTATGGCGAATGACACCGGGAGAATCATATGGCGGCACTAACAGGCCCGAATCTGGGCATAAATTACGGTTGGGCGGCGCGCGAGTCAGGGTGGAATACCGGCATGGACGCCAACCTGAAGCTGCTCGATGCGGTGCTGCAATTATCGGTGAAGTCGCGTGGGCAAGGCACGCCGCCGGCCGCGCCCGCCAATGGCGACCGCTACATCGTGGCGGCCGGCGCGAGTGGCGCCTGGGTCGGGAAAAGCGGTCAGATTGCTGTGCGCATCGAGGCTGCGTGGTCGTTCATTGCGCCGAAGATCGGTTGGACTTGTTTCATCGAAGATGAAAGCGTGCTGTCGGCCTACAAGGCCAGCGGGTGGAGCGTCGGCATTGCCATTTGATGGCTCCTGGAGCGGCAATTGCCAACTAATATCTTTTCCAGAGATAAGTAACTATCCAGAAAGCTAATGTCAACGTTGTCAGGCTACCGAACCACCACCACCATTTATATATAGCCCAACGTTTCCACGCAACTATATTTAGCAATGAAAATATGAAAACAGGAGCCAGCACATCAAAGAACAACATCAGCCGAAATAGAAAATGGCATTTTTCTGCGCTACAACTTGCAGGCAACAAAGCCACTGGTGACCAATTTCTATGACTAACTATGTAAATATACATAGTCGACAAAAATGCTCCATATAGAAAACCGAAAAATATCACCGCTGCGCGCTTCATTTAATCCCCAATGGACAATTTTCCCAAATTTAAATATTTATAAAAATATAATGAAGAATTGAACGAAAAAATCGTCTGACGAGAAAATATGCATGCTTAACCTTGCTGATACGCGTACAGGAACCACGTCAGTAACAGCATAAGTACAAAAGATAAAAACACCCATCCGAGTAGAAATTTAAATGAATTCCGTTTCCCTATAGTTACTGCCAAAAGCACTCCCCACAAAATCGGTATTGATGCATAGATGGCAATTGAAACGCCTTTTAACGCTATTGGGCAGGATTCGCGACATAAATTTATACCAGCTACGACTTCAACAAAATGCGGCACCATGTCAATGGTGATGCCTACAAAAAAACCGGAGGCGAAGAGAATGACCCATCGCGTCATTATTTAACCTCAAAGAATAGTATGGTTTTTGAATTTCGCAGGTCGGAGTAGAGCGGTATCCACGGATTGTTAATTCCTAGTCTGAATCGAGCAAACATTTCGATGGTGCCTGCTACACCGTTGTTTGTGAGCCGCGAGCCGTTCCAAAGGTCAATGTGGCCACCACTTGCATTAGCGGCCGTTTGTCCAGAATGTGTCCAGTACGCATGGAACATGATAATGCCAGTTCGCCCTTTCACCTTCGACTCCCAATCCTTGCCGGTGATATCCTCAGGTTGCTTCGGCAGGCCGCAGAATGGCTGCAATCTCAGCCATTCGCTAAGCTCGTAGGCGCGAACGGCAGCCGGCGAACCATCCATGATGACGCGGCCCAGCACCTTTGCTCCAGGCATCGGCTTTACAGTCTTCTGCGAAAAAGACAACATTTTGATACCGGATTTGTGAAAGGTAGCACTCATGCGCAAGGCACATTGATTGCTGTAGTCAGCCTTATCATCCGGTGCAGGTTTGAAAGGGTTGCCGGTCACGTAGTTGTCCCAAAGATGAGCGAACTTCACGACCGGCACGTCAATCTTGCAGACGGAGTCCTTAACGGTGTTGGTTCGCACCTTGGCCTGCTGCACGAGAGTCGTCATACACTGCTCCCTTCCATTTTCGCAAGCGCTTCATCGCCCCAGTAGACCGTATATTCGTCTTCGCCGTAAGTACCGATGCGTGGCAACAGGCCATCAGCCTCGGTGCGGCCGGAAAACGTGCGCCCGTCCATCGTTTCGACGAAATACGGCACCCCATCTATCGGAGGAGCAACGAACTTGGGCTGTTCGTCGAACTGGTGTTCGTCCGTCCCCGGTTCTTTGACAGCAGCCCATTCGCCTTCAGCATTGAGAAAGTGTTTTTCTGCAATGGCCTCGCCGCTCTCGTTGCCGACGCCGTCCGTATCGTTCAGGGTTGAATAACATGGGCAGCCGCCGCTGGTCAGCATGCCGTGAATCACCCGAGAACGACCGTTGCTTAGCGTGGAGCGGGTGAAGCCATCTGCGATAACGCAATTTTTGCGGCAGGCGATACGAGCGCCTTGGAATGCGTAGGCGCGGCCATAGCCTGAACACGTCGGGTCTCCTTCAACGACCGTGCCGCCGCAGGCAGTTTTATCGCCGTCGCGTATCCATCCGATAATTTTCATGCTGTGCCTCCTGTTGATACCAGTTCAGTCATCAGGTTGAGGTCCCCGGCGGCAGCGCTTTCGGCAACCTCGCGAATGTGCACGTTTTTACGATGCGAGCTTTTTTGGGCGAGGCGCGTATGAATCGCCAACGCCTGGCCGCCAACAAACGGCGCGTCGTTCAGCTCATCTTTCGATTCCTCGCGACAAGTATGTCGCTGACGGTATGTTATGCAACCCGCTGAACAGTAGTGTGCTTTTCGCGTATGAGTTGTTCTACGTCAAGAATACAAATTTGATCGAGAACGCTCATTTCCACAGCTGCACCCCCAGTGTTAGTTCTACAACCCGCCGACACCCGCCAACTTAGGCGGGTGTTTCGTTTATGGAGACTGCCATGACCAAACCCGCCGACACCAACAATGCCGACAATATGCTTCTGATCCGAAGAGAAGATTTCGACGAATTGCTCAGCCTGGCCGCCGAACGCGGTGCCGAGCGAGTACTGGCCCATCTCGGCCTCGAAAACGGCCACGCGGCGCGCGACATCGGCGAGCTGCGCGGACTGCTCGAGGCATGGCGCGACGCGCGACGTACGGCGTGGCAGACGACCGTCAAAGTGGTCACCACGGGCATCCTGGCCGCGCTGCTGGTCGGCGCCGCCATCAAGCTCAAACTGCTGGGAGGCACCCAATGATCGAAACCTTGCTCGGTGGCCTGCTCGGCGGCGCCTTCCGTCTCGCCCCCGAACTACTCAAATGGCTAGACCGCATCCTTCGGCAAATGATGCCACCGGAGAACAGGCTGGTATCGGCCCTGGCGAAGGAGAATGGCATCTCGGAACAGACACTCTATACTTGGCGACGAAATCTACAGTCTCAGGGAGTGCCGGTGCCAGGAAATGGAAAGAATGCCATCGTGTGGTCGTCGGCCGATAAGTTTGGGGTGGTGCTGGAAACGGCACGCATGAACGAGGGCGAACTGGCTCAATACTGTCGCGGCAAAGGCTTGTTCGTCGAGCAGGTTACCGATCAGGTTTCGTTTACATCGGCTTACGTTTTTACACAGCCTGGGTCGGATGCGGCCAGTCAGCACGAATTGCAACAAGTTCAGATTAGCAACATGCTAGACTTGTCGGAACAGCCGGCTTCGCCCAAAAGCAGACGATCGCTGCGCCATTCTAAGGTTTGAAAAAATGCCGCCAACTCCGACCCAGTCTAGCCATTTCGTTCAAGAAGTCATTGGACTCGGTCCGCATCCCTCGCTCAAATCCTTGGGCTTTCGAAAAGCGGGACGCCATTTTTTCCGTACCTTGGCTAATGCAACATGCCACATCAATTTTCAGTCCAGTCAATGGAATGCCCCGGATCGGAGCAGATTTACGGTGAACCTTTGGACCTATCTGCCCGCGATTGCGCTCGCCAATGGCGACATCGTCATTGAGGATCCCGTAAAGCGGCGGTTTGGGCATTGTGGAATCCGGCTTGGTTATTTGTTGCCCGAAGCAAGCGATCATTGGTGGGAGATTAGCTCGTCTACAGATGTGCCGCAAATCGCTGATGAAGTTAGTTCAGCCATCGAGCAATATGCGATTCCGTATCTTCAAAAGGCAGCCACGCTTGAAGGTGTCGCAGAACTTAGTGGGCATCTTCCGGGCCATCGTGATCTCCCTGCCCACTACAAAGTCACTGCCCTGCGTCTGCTTGAACGAAAACAGGAAGCCGCTGACGCGGAACTCGCCTTGAGCAAGCCCAGAACATCGCAGCATGACTTGACGTGAACGTCTGAAAAGGGTCGGAAGCGGCCTGTCAATGATAAATTCCCATCGATGATTTCCCCGAGCGTTTCTCGCCTCAATAAAGATGAAAGTTGCCGCCGCGTAATGCGCAAGTCAAAAGCGGGACAGAATTACTTTCGATTTGTCGATCAATTTTTTATCCTGGGCGGTCTCAAGTATCAAGTGCAACACCGGGTTAATGAATCGAATCGGCCTGCAATTGTAGCCGAGCCATGTGTTCGGTATAAACCACCAGCGGGGACTTCCAGCCGAGCGTTTCACG
>NZ_JAFCUW010000022.1:0-7975 GCF_049896725.1 Massilia sp. PWRC2 | reverse complement strand
TCCTGCAAGGGCTGTGATTATGCGAAGTTGCATCGTCGCTACGGAGCGACGCGACCACGGAGCTGACATCCACGACGTGACGTCGACTTCGCATAAGCGCCGACTTCGCCTTATTCTTGCCGATGGCGATGGGGCGGATGGCGTTCTCGACCGGGTTGTTGTGTGTGCCTTGCTAAGGCACGATTGATCAGTCGGTGGAATTCCGACCTGGCTAACTCGCGCTCCAGCCAGAAGCACAAGGGGCGGTTCAGGAGGTAACGAATGGACTGAAGCACTTCTTGAAAAGGCCTCTTTAGGGGGCCAGCGAGCCATGCGGGCCGCAACGTGAGTGAACACTGAGCAGGCCTCGAAATGTCGTCGTGGATGCCGACTCGCCATAATAACGAGGAAGGCCGTCGGCGGTGCCGAAGCGAGCGTGAAACGCAGGTGCCGCGTCCGCCGGGGTAGTGGTGGCAGCACGCATGGTATGGATTAATCGTGCAACAAGGGAAGTCCATGGTGGTGATCTATTGGCAGTTGATCAACGACGACCCCGTGAGGGGTGGAGTCGGCCATCGTGGATGGCGGATGGGGGTGTAGTAGTGATGAAGCTGGGTAACGCCGGTGGAGCGAAGGCCCCCTGTTCCGGTGCGAACGTTCAAAGCAAGAAGAGCCCGGGGATTGGCGCACGCCTATCAACCCCGATTGAATCGGTTCGGACCTTGCAGAGTGCGTTGCAGACGAAAGCCAAGAGCGAAGCAGCCTATCGGTTCTACAGCCTGTGGGACAAGGTGTGCCGTGATGATGTTTTATACGAAGCCTACCGACGCTGCCGCGCCAATCGCGGCGCCGCCGGGGTGGACGGCGAGACTTTCGCGGACATTGAAGACTATGGATTGGCGAGCTGGCTGCAAAGATTGAAGCAGGAGTTACTCACCAAGTCGTATCGGTGCGAGCCCCTGCTGCGTGTATGGATTCCTAAAGCAAATGGCGGACAACGTCCGCTGGGTATTCCGACCGTCCGCGACCGTGTCGCGCAGATGGCCGTTCTGCTCGTGATCAATCCCATCTTCGATGGCGACCTGTTCCCGTGGCAGTATGGTTTCCGTGAAGGCATGGACGCCAAGATGGCACTGCGGCGTATTCACTACGGCATCGCCGATAGGGGAGCGCGCGAAGTGGTGGATGCCGATCTCGCTGATTACTTCAATACGATCCCTCATGGTCGTTTGCTGCGCTGTGTTGCGCGGCGCATTGCCGATGGGACCGTGCTGGCGGTCATAAGCCAGTGGCTTGATACCCCCGTTGTCGAACGGGACCACACGGGCGGGGAGACTCGCACGACGGTGGCAAGGGACACCAATCGCGGTACACCGCAAGGAGGCGTTATCTCCCCGCTGTTGGCGAACCTGTACTTCCGTCGTTTCATGTTGGCGTGGTACCAGGGTGGACATGCGCGGCGGCTACAAGCTGAAGTAGTCAACTACGCGGACGACTTCGTACTCCTATGCCGACCTGGTATGGGACGAGAAGCGATGGCAACGATGCGACACTTGATGTGTAAGCTGGGTCTGACAGTCAACGACAAAAAGACTCGTCTGGTCCAGCTCCCTGAAGAACGGTTCGATTTCCTTGGTTACACCGTAGGACAGTTCTATGGCCGGGAAGGGCGACGCTACTGGGGCACGGCACCATCAAAGAAAGCCATCAGACGCTTGAAAGATTACATACATGCCGAAACGACGAGCCGGTGGTTTGCGACAACGCCAGAGACTCGGATCGAAGAATTAAATCCGATGCTGAGGGGTTGGGCGAACTATTTCAGTCAAGGGCCGGTAGGGAAGATTTACCGCCATATCGATGACTATACGGCACGGCGTTTGCGAATCTGGCTGCGACGGCGCAGTGGCAAGCGGGGAACGGGGTACCGCCAGTATCCCGACCAGTACCTCTACGAGAAATTGGGTCTGATACGCCTGCTGACAACTGCACGCGGCCGCTCGAATGCAAAGGTTTGATGCACCGGAAGAGAGCCGGATGCGGGAAATCCGCACGTCCGGTTCGACGAGGGGGATGTGGAAACGGAGCGGTTGGCAAAAGTCCGCCGCCACCGCGCCACATCTCTACTCTACCGATCGGCAGGCTGCCAGATGAGGCGTAACGCTGCAGCGCCGGCCAGCGCTTGAGCGCATGGTCGATGGCCTTGGCGGTGCCGCTGCCGGCCGCCACGGTTCGCTGGTTCGCCAGCAGCCAGGCGTGCAGTTCGGCCAGCGCCGGCAGCGCCAGTTGCTCGCGTAATAGCATGCGTTGCGGCGGGTCCAGTCCGGCGCCTTGCTGCTCGATCGCATACAGCTTGGCGATGCGGTGCAGGGCCTGCTCGGCGACGGGGCTGCCGCCAGCGGCGTGCACGTCGAAGAATTTACGACGGATGTGGGCCAGGCAGGCCAACTCAGTGGGGCCTCCGACGAACATGGATTTGTAGCCGGCGTAGTCGTCCACCATCAGGTGGCCGCGCCAGCCGTGCAGGAACGCGCGTGCGTGGGCGCCGGCGCGGCTGGTCTGGTAATCAAACACGACGATCGGCGGACCGTCGTCATGCACGCCGGATCGATAGGCCCATAGGTAGGCGTGGCGCGTCTTGCCGCTGCCCGGATCGAGCTGGCGCACCGGCGTTTCATCGGCATGCAGGCAATCGTGTTGCCTTAATAGTTCGGCCAGCCGGTCCGCCAGCGGCTGCAGGGCCACGCCGATGCGGCCGATCCAGTCAGCCAGGGTCGAACGGGCCAGCGGTACGCCCTGGCGCGTGACGATCTGCTCGATCCGGTACAGCGGCAAGTGGTCGAGGTATTTGCATGCGGCGATCCAGGCCAGCAGGCCCACGGCGGCCATGCCGCCATCGATGACGGCAGCCGGGATCGGCGCCGCCGTCACCGTCTGGCAGGGGCGGCAGGCGTACTGCGGGCGGATGTGGCGGTGGACGAAGAAGCGGGCCGGCTCCACATCGAGTTGCTCGCTGACGTCCTCGCCGATCTTGACCAGGTCGGCGCCGCACTGGCAGCACTGGCATGACTCGGGTTCATGGCGGTGGTCGACGCGCTCCAATTCCGGCGGCAACGGCTGGCGGCCGGCGCGTTTGCGTGGCGGTTTGGTCGATGCCTGGCTGCGTAGTTCCTCATCGATGGCTGCGAGGTCCATATCGACCGTCTCGTCGAATAGCAGGCGCTGTTCGCCGACCAGTGCTTCGCTGGCCTTGCCGAAGCGCACACGCTTGTAATAGGCCAGCTCGAACGTGAGCGCCTTGATCTTGAAGTCGTTCTCGGCCAGCTTGGCCTGCTGCTGTTCGATCAGTGCCTGCACCTGCGCCAGCAGCGCTGGGGCGATGTCGTTGCGGGCAAGTTCGTCGAGCAGGTTCATGCCCAGCAGTTTACCGGTCCCGGCCCACGTTTACAAGCGCAACAGTTTACGTCGTCATAAGCGCCACTGCGTAGGCGCTGCCAGTCCACACCAGCGATGAGCCACTGCCACTGTTCGGCACTGACCTGCCAGCTTGCCTCGTCGGCTGCGGGCCAAATGAACTGGCCACGGTGCAGCCGGCGCGGGCACATCCAGACACCGGTGCCATCCCAGCACACCACTTTTAAGCGCGTGCGGCGTCGGTTGGCGAACACGTAAGCCGTTCCGTCGCAGGGCGGACGGCCCAGCGCCTGCTGCACGTGCAATGACAGCCCGTCAATGCCGGTGCGCATGTCCACCGCCGCAGTGGCAAGCCAAATGCTATCTGCCGAAACATCCATCACAGCGCCCGCATCAACTCGGCCAACCAGTTGGCCGGCACGTCGACCGGCAAGGTCACGGTCCAGCCGCGTTCGCTGCGCAGAACGATACCGCTGGAAGCGCCACTAGGCGTCACACGCACAGGCACAAATGCTGGTGACAACTGCGCTTCACCCAGCCGCCGCGCCCAGTAGCTGACCTGGCGTTGAGAGACACCGTTCTCCATAGCGAATGCGCGCTGGGATAGACCGCTTGCCTGCCACCGTGCCACGCACTCCTGCCACTCGTTAATTTGCTCCACACTTGCCACCATATTTCTCCAAGAAATTGAAGAAAGTAGTGTGGCCGCAGCGTTCAGGAATTCATAGATGGGTGGGCTGGATGCTTACATCCACACACTCTGTGTCACCGCTGCATGACAAGCTTCGGCCTGGTCGGGATAGCTGAGCGTGCGCATTTTGGCGACGTCGCCGATTGCCTAGGCATTGGCGCGCAGGCGCATGCCATCGAGATCCGTTTCCAGCCGATCAATGGTCTTGGTCAAGCAATCGAGGTCGTCGAATGCCGACTTCTTAAAATCTTTTAAGGCGCCACGTGGATTTTCCAGAGCGATTGAGAAGCCGGTCGCTGCCAGCTTGAGCCTGTTGTCTTTGGCGATTGCATAAATGCAATCTTTTACGTGAACTCCGCTTGCCAGCCCGGATCGGGAAGTTGATCGTCTTTTGAGACTTTCCACAGGGCTGGGCCCGGACGCTGGCCCACCACCAACACATGCTCCGGCGGGGAGACGTCAGTTTCCTGCGTGAATGCCGGCGCCATTAGCAGCGATGATCAAACAATGACCATTTTATTCAAGCGCATAGTGTCCTCTGGCGATGGGTGGCGTTGATGATAAAGCGGTTGTCGCGCAAAATTCAACTTGGAAAAAGGTTATTACAACGACATGCATATGCGGGACTTGCGCCGGTCGCAGTCGCACCGTTCGCTACAACAGGACGTCTGCCGCCGAACTGCGGCACAATCCGGGATTGAACATTGTATTTATCCAATCGAGGTGGGCATGAACGAACAGGTAGCCAGAGATGTCGTACTGGTGCGCGCGATTGAGACGAGCGATCGCAAGAAAGAAATTTTTAGCGATGACGATCGTCTTTATGCAAGCCGTAGCGCGCGCGAATTGGCCGAATGGCAGGCGGCCGACAGCAGGTCTGCCGTCACGCCGGACCATTTTTTGCAGCAGCGCGCCGACCTGTTGCTCAAACGCCTGAGTGAACGCTCGGTACCGTTTAAGGCGTTTATTCAACGGGGCAATCTATGGCCAGCTCTGAACGTTGGCCTGCCCGTGCTGGCTTTGTTGATCGGTGCTGGCGTCGACCGGATCGGTGATCCGCACCGCGTCGATTTACTGTCGGCACCGCTGCTCGCCCTTATCGGCTGGAATCTGCTGGTGTATCTGTTCCTGCTGGCGTTCCTGCTGATGCCACGCGCAGCGCACAAGGGCGCGTCGCCGTGGCTGCGAAGGCTCACCGTCGGCAAGCGGGCGTTGCCGCGCAAGCTGGCGCCAGTTCTGTCGGCGGCGCTGATCGATTTCATGGCTGAGTGGGCGAACATCAGCAGCAAACTGACGCAAGCGCGACTGGCCCGTGCACTGCATCTGGCGGCGGTCATGTTCGCCATCGGGGCCGTGCTTTCCCTGCTGGCGCGCGGCTTGTTGACGCAGTATGTGGCAGGCTGGGAAAGCACCTTCCTGGGCGCTGCTCAGGTGCACGCAGTCCTGTCGGCCCTGTTCGCGCCGGCCCAGTGGCTAGTCGGATTGCAGGGATTTTCAGTCGCTGATGTCGAGGCGCTGCGCTTTAGCAATCCGGCCCTTGCGACAGAGGGGCGGCGCTGGGTGTTGCTGTACGCGGCGACCATCTTGTTGCTGGTGATCGTGCCGCGTCTGCTGCTCGCCGCCATCGCCCACTGGCAGACGCAGCGTCGCGCGGCGCGCATTGCCATCGACCTCGAACAGCCATATTACCGTCAACTGTTGACCAAGATGGGCGGGCCAGCCGGCGTTCTGCGCGTGCTGCCTTACAGTTTCACCATCGATCAGGCGCGCGATCGCGGTCTGGCCGCTGTCGCCGCCGTGCTGCTGGGAGAAAACGCCAGCGTCATGTTGCGTCCCTCCAGCGCTTATGGCGACGAGCCAGAAACAGTATTGGCCGACGGCGCTGCTGCGGTGACGATGACGGCCGCGCTGTTTAATCTGGCCGCCACCCCCGAAAATGAAAATCACGGCGCCTTTATCGCGCACCTGACGGCGAGCACGTCGCACGTCAAGGTACTGGTCGACGAATCGGCGCTGATCGAGCGCCTCGGCGCCGATGCCGGCAAAGCCCGCATTGCCGAACGGATCGCCTTGTGGCAGCAGTTTTGTACGCACTATCGGGTCACGCCGGTGGTAGTCAACCTGCTCGATCCGTCAGCGCGTGTGCTCGAGGGGGCGGCATGAGCGAAGCACCCGTGCACATCCAGTTTGCACTGGTCTCGCACACCAATAATGGCAAGACGACGCTGGCGCGCACGCTGGTCGGCATGGATGTCGGCGAAGTGCGCGACGCCGCTCACGTGACGGTGTTCGCCGAATCGCACACGCTCATCACCACCGCTGTGGGCGACTCACTGTCCCTGTGGGACACCCCTGGCTTCGGCGACTCCGTTCGTTTGCTGCGGCGACTGGCGCAGGCGGGAAATCCGATCGGCTGGTTTTTGCGCGAAGTGGTCGACCGCTACCGTGATCGCACCTTCTGGCTGAGCCAGAATGCACTGCGCACCGCCAGGGACGCCGCCGATGTTGTGCTGTACCTGGTCAATTCCGCCGAGCATCCGCGCGATGCTGGCTATCTGCTCGCGGAAATGAAGATTCTCGAATGGCTGGGCAAGCCGGTGATTGTGCTGCTCAATCAAATGGGGCCGCCCCGTCCCGGTGGCGCCGAAGCGGACGAGCAGCTGCTGTGGAAACAGCACCTGGCCGGGCATGCGATTGTGCGCGATGTATTGCCGCTGGATGCCTTTGCCCGCTGCTGGGTGCACGAGCGTGTGTTTTACGAAGCGGTCGCTCGCGCCATCGGCCCGGCCCAGGCAGCCGGTTACGCGCGCCTGTTCGCTGCCTGGGATGCAAATAACCTGCGACGTTTTCGCCAGGCGATGCAGCTGATCGCAGTGCAGATGGCCGACGCCATTGCCGATAGCGAGCCGGTGCAAGAGGAAAGCACATCACTGCTGCGCACGGCGCTGCAGGCGGTCGGACTGCGCAGGGGCGCCGAACAGCGTCAGGAAAAAGCCATGGCAGTATTGTTGACGCGCCTAAATGCGCAAGTGGCCAGGTCGACCGCCGATCTGCTGGTCCTGCACCAGCTCGACCCGCAGGCGGCAACGACCATCAATGCCCGCGTGCGTCACAATTTTGCCGTGCGGGCCCCGGTCGACAAGGCCCAGGCAGGGCTGATCGGCGCCATTGTCTCCGGCGCCGCAACGGGGGTGACGGCCGATCTGATGGCCGGCGGCTTGACGCTGGGGGCAGGCGCCCTGTTAGGCAGTGTGCTGGGTGCGTTGACGTTTGCGGGCGCCGCATGGGGCTTTAATGCAAGTACCGACCGCAATCACCCGACAGTCGAATTTGCGCCAGACTTCTTGCACACCCTGCTGGTCAGTGCGATGCTGCGCTACCTCGCCGTAGCCCACTTCGGCCGTGGCCGCGGCAACTTTGTCGAAAGCGAAGCGCCGCCGTTTTGGCAAGTCGAAGTGGAAGCTGCCATCGCGGCGCAGCATGCGGACCTGACGGCCGCGTTCGACGCCGTGCGCGTGGACGCCAAAGCGGTTGATGTCCTGGGCGATGTGGTGATCAGCATCGGCACGGCGCTGCTGACGCGCTTGTATCCCGCGGCAGCGTCATTGGCCGCCTGAACTGTTTTTAAAAAATCCTTGCGTCGTCAACCGTGGCTTTGCTATAGTTTGCCTCCCCAAGAAATTGGTTAACAAAAACAAGGAGTTGGGGCTGTTTGCAAAAACAGGGTAACAAAATAGAGGTTGACGGAATACGCGAAACGCTGCATACTCTTCCCTCTCTGCTGCAACGAACACAACGCTTCGCACCGCGCAGAATCAGTACCGAATAAAGTTCTTTAACAATTAACAGTCGATAAGTGTGGGCGTTTGATGAAAGTGCCAGTGACTTCGG
>NZ_JAFCUW010000021.1:0-8147 GCF_049896725.1 Massilia sp. PWRC2 | reverse complement strand
TTGCCGCTGGCGTCGATGCCGTGAATGGCAAAGACGTTCTTCGCCAGGTCGATTCCCACGACCGTGACATCGTGTGCGGCTGCTGCGGGAGTGGTAAACTTTTTCATGACTTCCCCTTTTCGATTGTGGCTGACTAATTCGCCAAATTCGTTTAGACCACGTCGGCTTACAAACGTTGCTTCACCGTAGGTTCAGGAACGGGGAAGTCCCTTTCATTCACAGGGGGACCGCGCGAACAGGGACGAATTCAGGCAACGGCGTCGTGGCCGCCAGACTGCGCGACCAATAACTGATCTGCTTCTGCGTCACGCCATGTTCCAGCGCGAATGCTCGCTGGGACAGGCCACTGGCCCGCCACTGCGTCACCAGTTTCTGCCACTCTTTTTTACGTGCTGCGCTCGCCACTATTTTTCTCCTCAATAATCGAAGAAACCAGTGTGGACGTCACAATCAGGAATTCATAGATGGGTGGACTGGACGCTTACAGTTCAGCAACGCGAAATACCGCAGACATGCAGGGGCATGGCAAGATTTGCAATGTAGCTCTGCGCTTCTTGCGTGTACCCAGTCCGCCGCCATGAATTAAACATTGCTTCCCTACTCAAACACAATTGAGGTACTGAATCACCAACTATGACGGGATTCAGGGGCAGCGTTGCCCCTGGTGTCAGACTAGTTGTCGCCTCTAAATTTCTTCCAAAGATAGAGGCGCAAGATGAAAGCAAGGTATTCCCCAGCATTTGTAGAACAGGCCTTGGTCAAGGTATTCTCGCGTGGCGGCATGAGCGTGCAGGCAGTCGCTGACGACATCAACGTCAATTACCACACGCTAAAAAATTGGATGGTGAGGAAAGCAGTGGCAAAGACGAAAACCCCGGCGACGAAAGAGAAGCGCTCACAGGATTGGAGCGCCCAGGAGCAGCTGGTGGCATTGCATGAAACGCACGGTATAAATGGTGAAATATTGAGTGCGTGGTGCCGCGAACATGGCATTTTTCCTCATCATCTGATCGAGTGGCAAGCAGCGTTTTGTACGGTTAAGAAAGCCGATCCCGCGGAGGCGAAAGCGCTGCGCGTGCTCAAGGAAGACAACGACCGATTGCAACGTGAGGTGCTGCGCAAGGGCAAGGCATTGGCGGAGGCGGCAGCGTTACTGATCCTGCAAAAAAAGTTCCGGGCGCTGTGGGAGGACGAGGCCAAATGACCGTCCTGCCAGAGCGCCTTACAGTGATGGCCTTGGTTGCCGAAGCAGTCGGCGCCGGTGCGCGCCAAGACCAAGCATGCGCCGCCATCTCGCTGAGCGAACGGACCTTGCAGCGCTGGCAGCGGGACGTGCTGCGCGGCGACCGGCGACCGGCGCGCGTGCAGGCGCCGAACAACCGACTCAGCGCGCTTGAACGTGCTCGCCTGCTCGCTGTCGCCAACTCCGATGAGTTCGCAAACGTGCCGCCCAGCCAGATCGTGCCGCGCCTGGCCGATCAGGGGGTGTACCTGGCGTCGGAATCGACCTTCTACCGCGTGTTGAAGGCGCACAAGCAGCTTGGCCATCGCGGCGCCGAGCGGCCCGCACAGGCGCGGCACAAGCCGCGGGCGCTTGCGGCAAACGCTCCCGGCCAGCTGTACAGCTGGGATATCACATACCTGCCGACGCCGATAAAAGGCATCTACTTTTATCTCTACCTGTTCATGGATATCTTCAGCCGCAAAATCGTCGGCTGGCAAATATACGATGTGGAGAGCAGTGAGCTTGCCGGCGAGGTGGTGCGCGACATCTGTCAGCGCGAGAACATCGCCCCGGAGCAGGTCGTACTGCACTCCGATAATGGCAGCCCGATGAAGGGCGCGACCATGCTCGCTACCCTGCAGGCGTTGGGCGTGATGCCCTCGTTCAGTCGTCCGTCCGTGAGCAACGACAACCCCTATTCGGAGTCGCTGTTCAAGACCCTGAAATACCGGCCGGCCTATCCACGAAAGGCCTTCGACAGCCTGCTGGCAGCACGGCAGTGGGTTGGCAGCTTCGTTCATTGGTATAACCATGAACACCGTCACAGCGCGATCCGGTTTGTGACGCCTGCGCAGCGTCACGCGGGAATGGACGCGGCGCTGCTGCTCAAGCGGGCCGAGGTATACCAGGAAGCAAAGATGGCACATCCCGAGCGCTGGAGCGGCGATACGCGCAACTGGAATCTCGTCGCCATCGTCCATCTCAATCCGGAACAGACGAGCAGAAACGAAGCAGAAATCGAGAAGAACACACGGTTCAAAAAAGCAGCATGATGATCAGGTCAGGCGACAACTAGCTTGACAACCACCAGTTGTTGGGAACGCCCCAGTCTTGCATAAAAATCCCCGCAGGCCGCCGTGAAGCTGAGGCGTCCGATAGTTGCATTGGAGATGCACGCAGACTCGTGGACGAAAGCAGCAAAAACAGCCAAATCGGTGCTTCATAAAAGAACATTTTCTCGTTAAGAGGAATCAAAAATAGGATGATGGCCAAAATAGGTCCATTGACAGCAACCGAACGAGCCAATATCAATACCAGCGCCAGCGTCACTAGTGCGCCGCCCCGGGTGACAAGATTAAAGGCGACACCAATATCCTGGTAATAGCAGCGCACGCACGGATCTGAACCAAAGCCAACGCCGAAAAATTTCTCTTCGATACTCTGAGTCATATACGCGTGCATCCCTTCGACACGATGAGACAAACTACCATCGTCATGTTCAAAAAAACGGTCCTCCAAATGGTTCAGCACACCGGAGAAAAATAAATAAGCGAAAATGGCAACTATCAGCACGAGCAAATGCACCATTCTAATTTTACTACGCCACAAATACGCCATTAATGCGATGAGTACCGGTACGAAATACACCGAAGATCCTGAATTAGTCAGAAAGATCGACAAGACTGCGAGAAATGCGATCCATAATATTCTGGCGGAAAATTCAGCAACCAGTAACAGGATGGCGGTGAGGCAACCGATATAGTTGGCATAGGTGCCAGGTTCGACTTGAATTCCAGAGAATCGGGCGATGTTGAGGTAATCTTCTGCAAAGCGGCTATCAGATCCAAACAGCGCCTTGTGGAAATCAAAAATACTGTGGGTAACCACATAAAATAAAACTGCCTGCACGATGATGAAAATTGCGTTAATCAGCAGCAGCGATGAGACCGATATAACAAATTCTTTGCGCCAACGGTAGCTCGCTTCATACAACATGAGTGCAAGCGCACCGTTAGCCAGTATTAATAAAGTGAACTGGGCCGGTACCGGCTTAATAACTATAGTATGAAATAATATGGTGAGAACAGCCAGGGAGATCATTATCGCCGCCATCCTGATGCTCATCTGCTTGATTATCACCAAGGGTGCCAGCATGAACATCCCCGCGCCGGCAGCGAAGTATTTTGGGAACATCGTCGGGTGTGGCCCGGACTGTTCAAACGGTGTGAACAGCAAAAATAAGGACGCAAATAACGCCAGCAACGCATAACGAGAACTGAGCTTGTCTGCGATCAAGTGACTCACGAGCGCTCCATACTGCGCAATAGCGCTCGGCCAAAATTGAGATAGTTACACTGCGCATTAAACGAGGTAGACCAATCAGATCGCGCTCTGATGCGATAGCTTCTGGCAAGCGATTTATTGGTAAATGTTAACAACGCTGCGGCAATTCTTGCCGGGCTGGCGGATGCCTCAATCAGAATGCCATTGGCGGCGTTGACGATCTCGCTACTACCACCGACATCGGTCGCCACCATCGGAATGCCAACGGAACTCGCTTCCATCAGGCTGACGGGAATGCCTTCAGAATCGCTGACATTGACGATCACATCAAAAGCGGCATCGCGGTAGTATGCGACCACGGCGGCCTGCGGCATGTAGCCTTTCAATACCACCTCGACGTTGTGACTACTGAGCAGCCGGCTTGCTTGCAGATGTAACTGGTCAAATAGTTCACCATCACCGATATGCGTCCATCGCACGTGCATGTGAGGGTGCACTTTTAATAAAAACTCAATGGCTTGTATGATTAGGTGAATGCGCTTCCCTGGAACCATGAAGGAACAAGAGAGGATAGACAGAATATCGTCCTGCGGTTGCGGATTGATAAAGCCAGGATCAACAACACCAAGCCGTGCCAAATGAAAATTGGGCTTTAATTCAGGATACTTATCGGTAAGATATTTTTTTCCGTGTTCAGAAATGCAAAAAACGGCATCAATGCCAGCGGTGATCGTGTCAATCAAACCGGCATAGCCCCCCGGACGGAGTTCTTCATAAAGATCACCGCCATGACCGCGGGCGACGATCGTTATTGTCTTGATACTTTCCAGCGACGACCTGTTCCGAAACGACAGTGCGCCGGCAATTTCTGGCACCATCCAATAGAAATAAATCATGTCATAATGCTTGCCGGCAGCAAACTGTCGCTCCAAAAATTGCTCAAACAGTCGCGCCCGGTAGAGCGAACGCGCCAGCTCCTTCAAATTCTCAATTCGGTGCGCCCGGCCAAGAATAGTCATTGCTTCGCCCAGCCAAGGTTGACGCCCCAACGCCCGTATGAACGAGCTGATCACATGGATCACGCGCGCGGCACCCCACCGTGCTTTGGCATAGGCAAGTTCGACATCGTGCGGCGTCGCTCGGGGCGACGTATGCGGCGCCGAAAAACTGGGCACCAGTGTCACTTTCGCAAAAAAATCGCTCACATAAGCAAGCTCGGCCTCGATGAAAGACTCACCTTGGCCGTAAGGAAAACCTGTACTTACCATCATCAGCTTCTTGGACTTCATACGTGACCCGCCTGAACGCGTTTGTTCATGATCTTTTTGTCGGCAAACACTGTATAAAGTGCCGTGCAAGAAAAGGCAATCGAGGATGCCATGGCTGCGCCTTGCATTCCCCAGCGGGGAATTGCCAATAGATCGCCGCAAATATTGATCCCCAAGCACAGCAACGCACCCCAAATATTGACGCCCTGGAATCCCATTCCTGCCAGTGAATTGGCAATCACACTCATATAACTCCACAGCACAACACCAGGCAACAAAATAAGGAAAGGCGTCACACTGCCGGCATAATCTTCGCCGAACACCCAAGGGATGGCAGTGGAAGCCAAGAAGCCAGCAAGCAAGGCGCCGCCTCCCGTGACGAGGACGACGACAAGCGCAACCTGATCGATCATCTTCTGCAACTGGGCAGGTGTGCGTTCCTTGGCAGCCGACTCGGGAAAGACAATCATCGCCGCGGCGCCAGATACCAGCCAGAACACCTCCGCCAACTGCACGGAAAGGGCGTACTTGCCAACCGCAGTAGCACCCAGCATGACACTGACCAGGTAAAGTGCTAGGCGATAATTAAGGAACGTGATGACGTTACTCAGATGGGCGCACAATCCAAAAAATAAGACACCGGACAGACGATAGTGCGCTGACGTCGACGTCTCAAAGCGCCCAATGCGCCGCTCGCTTGAAAGCCATAATGAACACTGACTGACGATGGTGCAGCAGACAACCGCCACCGGTGTAATCATGTCGGCGGCCCTGAGCAACAGAATAGATATGCAAAATACCACCGGCTGTATCAACAAGGTGAGGTTGTAGGTGCGGTAATCGCGCTGCCCTTGAATTAATGCCGAAGACCAAGCTGCTAGCAGCAACATCGGGAAAAGTAGACTGGCCAGAAGCGCAGCATTTTTGTCAATTCCAGGAAGAACGCGCCCGATCAGATGATTGCTGCTTATCAACAAAACCACAGCGATGACAATCCACAAACCAACAGCGAGGCACCAGTTGGTGACACGCATGCGGGTATGGTCTCCCTTGCCGCTGCTCAAGTGATAGACATTGCTGGGACCGATGCCAAGGTTCAGAAATGCAAACAAGGTCTGGGGAAGTAGCATCAGCGTTGTCAGCACACCATTTTGCTGTGGCCCCAAGGTCCGCGTCGTGATCCATAGGCTTACAAAATACAGCGCGCTGGCAAAAATTTGACGCGCAACTGTAGAGCCTATCGCCACCGTCAGGCTAGGCCGCGCCTTCACTTTTGAAGCCGCTGCAGAAGAGGCACTGGGATTGTTCATGGATTAGATGAGGCGTAAGTCGCCTCCACACCGGACGCGTTACGACTTAGTATGAAATGCAATTCGACTGATGAATTGAGATTCCACAAGGCAGAAGAGCGAACCTAATTTCAGCATCTTGATTACTGTCGCTATCAAATGCGATATTGATACGGCAGTACAGACCTTCGCCACGATCAGATAGCATGGGCAGCGTATTGGCTGAAAGGAAATCGGATGAACAAGCGATTTTTTATGCCTGCCCTTTTGTTGACTTTAACTCTGACGCACGGCCAAGGCACCTCGGTCGAACAGCGCGCTGTGGCAATTTCTCTTACACCATCGCCAGCAGAATGGGCAAAGCCGCAGTCAACGACAGCAACTGTTGAGTCGAATTCGCTGCCAGCACAAGCGGCGATTCCGCTGCCGATCACGGCGACAGCATCAGTGGCTCAGGCCGGTACCTCCGCCAGCACCGAGCAAGGGGACATTTACGTTAGCCCGGCCGGCAGCGACAGCAACCCTGGTTCGGAGCGACTGCCGTTCCGTACCATCGGGCGCGCCGCCAGTGTGGCTACCGCAGGCAGTACAGTCCATGTGACGCCAGGCCAGTACATTGGAGAAATTAGCACCTACAATGCAGGCAGAGCTGACGCACCTGTCCACTTTGTGTCAACCATACAATGGGGCGCGCATCTGCTGGGTCAAGGGAAGGATGCGGTCTGGACTAACCACGGCGACTTCACCATCATCAGCGGCTTCGATGTCAGCGGCAGCGGTCGCATCGGCATTTTGAATCTGGGCTCGCACACCCTGATCGAAGGCAATCACGTACATCACCTGACAGTGAGCGGCGGCTGCACGGCAAACGGCGGTGCCGGCATCGACAACGGCAATTTCACCGGGTCGAATGGCGATATCATCGGCAATATCATCCACGATATTGGCAGCCCAGGCAGCTGCAACGGCGTCCATGGTATTTATTCGTCAAACCACGGCGGACACATCATGAATAACCTGGTGTATCGGGTGGCAGCGTACGGTATCCACCTATGGCACGCCGCCACCGCCGTGACGATCGCCAACAACACCTTGTTCGCCAACGGTTCCTCCAATATGGGCGGGGGTATCATACTGGGTAATGGGGATGGCCCGGATGGAACGGTGCTGAACCATACAAAAGTTATCAACAACATTGTTTACGACAACCCGGCGACGTCCATCAAGGAATTTTGCTACCCTCGGCACGACTGTACCGGTGCAAACAACACAGTCGCCAACAATTTAGTTTTTAAAAACGGCCAGCCTATCTCGCTGCGCCGCGGCAGAGCGAGAAATACGATCACTGCCGATCCCCAGTTCCTCGATTATCGCCCGGACGGCAGCGGTAATTATGGGCTACAGGTGACCTCACCTGCATTAGCCAAAGGGGTCAGCATGGACGCGGTCAGCCGCATTACAATTGGTGTCACGAAAAAAAATGCATCTCGCAGCAGTAAGCCCGATATCGGTGCCAACCTTGCTCAGAGGCCCATCATGTTGCGCTCCCCACCATCGCCAACCACCGCGCCTAAATCGTAACGACAGTCCTCGAAGCCCTCCAGTGTTCTTACGCAGGAATAAGGCGGGCGAATTGCCCCCATCGCGCAGACCTTGCGCACCTGTCGGCCGGCATCGTCGATAAACGCAAGCAGTCCTCATCGCGGCAGCGCCGCATGATCTGCTGCCACGGCAAGCATTTCAACCGCAACGCAGGCGCTGCGCCCTGCGGCGACGGCCAACGTGCTCGCGCTGCTACTCTGTGTTGATTTAGTTCAATTGAGCAATGAGAGGGACATTGCTCGGATTGTTATAAATCAAAGAAACTATTTGCGAACTGATACGCCAGGAAAATTTTCTCTCAAAACATTGAACTAAAGAAGTATTTTGAACTCCAAGCTACTCATTCACTCGTAGTTAATGAAGGGCAGCCTCTAAAACCAAGTGCAACACCCTTTGCTGTAAGGTGCTGCCATGCCGAAAATCTATACCCATCTGACGACACAGGAGCGCGCCGTCGTGATGACCATGCGGGACGACCAG
>NZ_JAFCUW010000020.1:0-8506 GCF_049896725.1 Massilia sp. PWRC2 | reverse complement strand
CCAAAAGACGAGAGTAAACGCGAAAACGATCAAGTTTACAAGGGCTGCTGCAAGTCATTGAAAGTAAACGATTTTTCAGCTCCGGCGTTCGGCGCTTCGGACTTGTGTATAACGAGGTGCCTTTGGCGCCAAATTTTCCCGACCCTTGACGCGGACGCTAAAAAAGTGAACGCCCTGCTAGGCGACATGTTGAGTCCTGCTAGTGAAGGCCTCAAAGCTCTAGGGATTATGCGTTTAGGGCCGAGGACAGTCACGCTGCTCAGTCAGGGCTTAGTGATGATGATGGTCACGGCAGTTGCATTGAGCCGCGACTCTGATATTGCCGCGCTTCTGACAGGCAAAGAGATGCGGGTAATCGCGCTGAGGTACTGGGGCGGTCCGGCATCCATGAATCGAATACCGCGCGAATTAGTGGATGATGACGATGAATCTGCGATTGAAGATTTTATGGGGAAAGAACTCTCCGACATTATTTTGATGTCACAAGTGCGGGCGCCGAATAGTGCAGTAAACCGGGAGACAATTTTTACTGACCAGTCCTCCCAGGATAGCTTTGGTGCACCAAGGCGAGCGAAGCTGGCAGTTACGAATTCGAAGCAGTTTCGAGATGCTGTTAGAAGTGGAGAGGTGGCGAAGGTCACCGCCGTCCTTGCTTCTGAGCTCCGGTTGCGCGACACTGCGCGAGAAGAAAATATTATGAAAACTGAGCTGACAAAATGATGAAGACTCAAGAGATTGAGGCGGAGGTTCGTACTCGCGCTCAAAATAGGTTCGAGGTTTCTGTGCATCAATCGTTGGCACTACTTGTGGAGCCATCGCTGGCCGACGTTTCTGCGATTAAGTTGCGACGTGCAGCAAAGCCCGACAGTAGCGGCCGCACCGTGCTGCTGGCCGTCATTGATAAAGTCGAAGACTGGAAAGCTGTCTCACGGTGGACTGCACAAGTTCGCGATATGTTGCCAGAGCCCGAGACATCGGACCTCTATCTGATTTTGCTCGCAGAGGGATTTAGCATCCACAACTGCTCTCGCATTGAAGCGGATGAGCAGTTTTGCCGAAAGTTTGTGACCAGCTCGTTGGAACAGATTCCGTCGCTGCTCGACAGAACTTTTTTAGCTTCACTGTCTTCGAGCGATATAGGCTCAGTACTAGATGACCCTGTTATTACCGCGTTCCATTCGACTCAAATTAAGCATCCGTGGTTCACTGATACCTGGCAGGAGCATTGGTTAACGAACTTCTTGGGCGATAAGGCGGGAAAGGATTTGGTACCTGTCATTCTTGAAACCGTTGACCCGGAGATGGACTCGTAATGGATACCCAAGAACCAATCAAACTGAAGTCAGTAGTCCTCAATAACATTCGTCGCTTTGGCCCTGATGTTGAGATTAAATTTGGGGCCGGTGCCACCATCTTGATTGCGCCTAACGGGTTTGGCAAGACAGCTGTATTAGAAGCTATTGAACTCGCGCTGACAGCGGGTGTTAAACGCCTGTCGGGGCGGTGGACTCCGCTAATTCGCGAAGGAGTTAACGACGCTTCGGTTCAGCTCAACTTCGGCGCCTGGCAGAGAGAGGTTTCGCTCACAAAGAACAGTGTCAACGTTGTCAATGAGGGGAGGCTGCGCGAAATCTTCAATGACATAAACCCAGACGAGATTCCTTTCTTACTCCGGCTTACTCACTTACTTGACCAGCGGGATAGTGATTGGCTCTGCCAACAACGCAGTGAAGCCGCCGGTGGGCAGCTTGCGATGTTGCCGTTGGGACGCCAAGCGTCTCAGGTGAACTCTACTGTTGCGAGATTGAAGCCAGCGGTTTCCAAGCAGCTTAACGAGTTAATAAAAAGTATCGCGGAGAAGCAGAAGGTGTTGGACGAATGGAATCAGCTAGTGCTTGCGCGTGATAGCGCTCGACTTGATTTGAGCAAGCCGCTCACCCCACTTTCGGTGCTCGCGGAAACCTTAGTGCAAATGACGAGCTTGCCTATTCCGCAGGGTCTCAACAATGTTGCAGCCATTCGCGAGCAGTGGGCGATTGTCAGTACTGCTAACAATCAGAGTTTGGCATTAATGGAAGCGTCGCTGAACAATCTGGCAGGGCTGGTTTTGGTGCCTGCTACATACCTTGAGATTGCAGAGTCGCTGCTGCGCCGTCAGCTGGAATTACAAACGGAAAAAGCGAATCAGGCAGCGCATCAGGCTACTGGAACTGCATTGAGCGACAGAATACTTGCGGCAGAGGCGAGTCATCGCGAGCTGGTTTCGAAGGTTGCGCAATCTAAACTTGTGCTGGACCGTAAGCGAGAGCATGCAAAAACGGTGGCGCTGCTGGAAATGCATCGACAGAAGAGAGAAGAGCAAGTCCTCTCACGTGAGCAGAAAAAATCAGCGTTCGATGCGACCCAGCAAATCCATAATGCTGCACTAACGGCGAAGGATGTTAATGCGATGCTGGACGCATTGGCTGGGGCCATCGCACTCAAGCGTAGTGGCATCGCTGCGGCTAAGCAGTCTTATGCCGACTGGCAAGGCGCGGAAAGCCGCAAGAGGGTGGAAGAGCAAAACCTCCAAGCAAGGAACGCTGAGATTGAATCGTGTCATGAGAACCTCCGTATTACGGTAGCTGAACTGGAGCAGGCTGCATTGGAGCACCAATCCGCTAGGTCAATTTTAGCTGTGTATCAAGAAGCGGCCGGAGCAATCCGAGCAGCTGTCTCGATAGTCGCTGAGAATCTACCAATTGGAACCGACAAGTGCCCCGTGTGTCTGGAACCACACGGGGAGCAGATGCTGCGTCGTAGGATTGCGGACGCGCTCAATGCAATGGACCCACGACTTAGTGAGGCGACGGCAGCTCTTCGTTTAGCAGCGGAGAAATTGGAGGCGGCGCAGAAATCAAAAGATGTAACGAACGCCGCCCTCACTACCACACACACTGTGCGTTCCCGCGTGAACGAGGCGATTGCTGCCATTGAATCGGAAATTAAAATCGCCAGGGGTAACAGCTTTCTTGTTGGTCTTGAGCTAGCGGAAGTTCAAAAGCGGCTTGATTCTTTGCAAGCGGAAGTTGATAGCGATAGTTCAGAACTCAATTCCAAGAGCAGCTCGCAAGAGCCCCCGCTTAGTGTTGAGGCGATGGCTCAGCTGACTGCACGTTTCAACTCCGAAAAAAGAGAATTAGCGGAATTTGAGGAAGCTCTGGCTCGCTTGGATGAGACGATTAATGACACCAAGGCAGCGCTTGCTGAATTCTCCTTGTTGGTCACAGGGGATGTCACCATCGAAGAGGTTGAGCGAGCATTGTCATCTCTTGAAAATGAGGTGCTAGGAAGCGCTGCTGGTATTGAAAACGAACAAGCCAAAAAATCTGCTTTGACTAGAACACTGCTTGACGTCGACGCGGCAATCTCCCGGATAACCCAGCAATTAGAACTGGACCAAGCACGTTTGGAGACACAGCGTTCTAAATGGGAATTGGCTGGTTTGGTTGTCCCGCCTTCCGATGAGCAGCTGCGGACAATTAAAGAAGAACTACTTGAAGACAAGGCCAAAGCTGAGGCGGCAAAGGCTAAGCTCAACGACATTGAGACTGAGCTTAGCCGTATCGCGGAAGCTAATGCTCTTGCGAATGCACAGCACACGGTCGATGCCGCAAGGGGTGATAAGACAGAGGGCGAACATACCCAAATTTTGATGGCAGAGTTGAAGAGCGTTCAAGATGAGCACACGCTGGGCACTGAACGCAAGAGCGCGCTTGATGAGTTTCATACGCATTTGACCAATGGCATCGAAAAAATTCGAGACAGAATTGGGGACGTTGTTCCGTACTGGCAGGCGATATTGCGACGTGTAGTTCAAGAGCCCCGCTTCTCTGGAACAAACTTGGATTATTACAAGAACCGCGCCAAGAATCACGCGGCGATTCAAGTTGGCTTGGGCGGAGAGCTCGTAGGTGTTGCTGATGTCGCGAGCCAGGCACAAATGACAGATTTGCAGTTGTCATTTATGCTCGCAATGGCGACGGTGCACCAGTGGTCGCCTTGGAAGGCATTGTTGTTGGATGACCCAACTCAGCACCATGACTTAGTGCATGCATCTTCGGTCTTCGACGTGCTGCGGGATTTTATTGCGGAGCATGGCTTCCAAGTCGTTTTAACTACTCACGATGCTCAGCAAGCGCGTTTCCTGATGCGTAAGCTGAGCAATGACGGACTTGATGCGAGGCTCTGGAAACTAGAGCCATCGCAAGACGGGATGACCGCCATGCAGATAGGCGGTCGAGATTAGTAAGGCGTGTTGTCGATTCAAATATTGTTTTAGGTCGTCCGATAGCCTAAGACTGACTGCGATAATGAGGACGTTTGCAACACGAAGAAGACCTTGTTTCTGCTCGGCGTGGTAAGTGGTCAGTGGCCGGTGTCCCCCGTAGAGGATGGACATGCGTTGACACTATCAGATGAACTAGACGTTGGCGTGTGGCGGTATATGCCCGACTGCTAACGAAGACAAGCGTTGGTGGAAGAGTCTCAGCCACGCCCGCAACACCGGCCGCCGCCATCACGGCCGCGTACGCGTCCAGCACATCCACGCCAGTGATGTCGTAACCCCATCCATTGGCGATGCCGCGGAGCGCCGTCATGCCGGCTGCCAGAGCAAACTCCGGACGTTCAACGGCGAAGTCCCTGGCGGCGCGTATGAGCGTCCGCGGGTCTGACGGACTCCGATTCGCAGGCTCGATGGCCAGTTCAAAGTAGCCAGCATCCTTGGCGGCGGCGAACCACTTGCCTTCATTCCCCTTCTGGCTCGCAACCAGGTCCCGCAAAATGGTCTCCCGAGGCATGAGCGGATACTTCTTCACGATGGCGTTAAATGTCGCCAAATTGGTCGTAGCGTACGTCGCTTCGACGGCATAGCGAGAGTACGCTTCGTCCGCAAAGCCTGAGTCCAGCAAAACACCCTCACAGAAGGCCGCAATGGCCGTCAGGTGCGCATTCCGGCCTTTCGAGTCCTCGGCGTACTGAATCGCCTCCGCGGGCTTGCCGGCAGCCGCCAATGCCTTTGCACCCCACATCCGGTTATGCCACGACTTGTGTCGATACTCAGACTTTGCAATCAATGCCAGGAGCTCGTCGTGGCGGCCGGCTGCGTACATCGCGCTCAGACACGCAGACGTGCCCTTGAAGTATCCATAACCGATGCCATCATCACCAACAACGTGGCGCTCAACGCAATGTATGGGCATCGCACCGGTTTCAACATGAAGTGTTTATCGCACCGAGTTTGTTCGTGGGCTTCGTGTTGATGGCGGCTCGAGTCGCATGGCCGCGCATTACGACGGCTGCAGCTAGCGCTTCCGGCTCAATGCCGTTTCGAGTGGAACTTGACGCGGCAGCGGGCACGTGATGCAGCCAAAACGAGTGGATTCTCCCACCCCTAACCCCGCCCATCAGGGCGGGGAAGTCCTTGCCGCCGGACGGGCTCGCGGGCCGGATGCCAAACCCGCATCCAACCCTAATCCCTTGAGCGTAAAGGCATTTTCGATGCCCTCAAGGGTTCGCTGCGCCGGTCTCCGCCCGCCCTTGACCGCACCGAAAACGCCGTTGCTGCGGCGGCTTGCAAACCTCCGTACAACACGAAGGGCAAAATGCCGCCCGTCAAGTTCCACTCAAAACGACATTGGGCCCGCAAAAACCATGTTGACCAAATGCATATTCCTTAATTTGGGAAGATTGCCCCGTACCGGGGTGCCGGCGTGCAGCCCCCTCAAGCCGTATTTTGCTGGGGTAAAATGACGCGATTTCCGGCTCCCCTGCTAATCCCCGGTGGACCGGCGATACTCGCTGTCGCTCGCCCGCCTTTCGGCGTTGATTTGTCGCGCTTGGGCGCTCCAACACCTCGCCCTTTGCTAGTGCGTCGTGTATGCTGTGTGCTGTCGTTAAAACAGTGTTTCGCACATAGGGGTAATAACATGGGGTTATTCGAAAAACTATTTGGTGCACCAACGCCGCAACCTGGCGTGTTTCAATTGGCCGACGGCAAATTAATCACAGCCAAAGAATATGGGTATGCCTCCGCTAGCGGATTTATTAATCAACCTGCAACTGAACAATTCAGGGATTGCTACGGCAATCCAAAATACGGCGAATATTTACCGTTCACCGACGAAATAGTTGAGAATCCAACAGTTGCCAACCTATATTTCATGGCACTATATACCGGTATTTATCATTTTTATGCAACCGGTATCCTCCGCGTTGACGAACAAACCTCAGTTGATATAAAAATCGGCATTACCGACGCCGCAAAGGATATGCGAATCCCCTCCGGCGAAGCTCTCCCCGAAAACACCAAATCCAGTTTTATCGGAGCCAGCCTAGGATTTTCAAAGGCCGTTGCAGCTGATATTGACGAAGCTTCGCGCATTGACCCGCGAGCGCTTCGACCAATACTGCACAGCCATTCTACCAAATTGTTGCTTAGTTTTATTGAACAGTCATACCGAAAACCACGTCCTGACGTTTCATCCCTCCCCTCGGGAATCGGAGCAAAACATATCGCACGTATATCTGAGATTAATAATACGTCGTCGCAAATGCTTCAAATTCTAAAGAACCATTTGAAAATTAGGTTCCTGAAATCGCAATAAAATCCATCCCCTTACTCAACGACTGGCTCGTCGCCCGCGCCGAGCAGCACGGGTTCGTGCCGCGCTGGCGCAGCTTGCGCCTGGTCGCCGCCGACGCCGCGACGGTGCGCTTCAGCCTGCGCGCCGGTCACCTCGCGCGCGCCGCGCCGCCAGACCAAATTCTCTTTGGACTGTTCCTGCCCGGCGCCGAGTTGATGCTGGCGACCTCGCTGCACGGCATCGAGGAGTGCGGCGAGCGTCAGATGCTGGCCGAGCATCTGGACCGACTCTTAAGCGACGACTTGCTGCTGCTGGACCGGGGCTATCCGTCGCCCTGGCTCGTTGCCCTGCTCAACGACCGCGCAATTTCGTTCTGCACGCGGGTGGAAAAAGCCGGTGACGGCGGCTTCGCCTGCGTACGCGCGTTTCTGCGCTCCGGCCTCGATGAGCAGGTCGTCACGCTCAATGCACCATCGAAGCGCGACGCCCCGACTACGAGTTTGCCTACGCGCCAGCAGGTCCGCCTGGTGCGCCATGTCGCGCCGAACGGCAAAGTCCGCGTGCTGATGACCAATTTGTTCGACACCAGGCGCTTCCCGGCTAGCGCCTTTGGCGACCTGTACCACAAGCGCTGGCCCATTGAGGAAGCCTTCAAGCGGCTCAAACACCGCCTCAACCTGGAGCACGTCTCCGGACTGTCGCAGCAGTCCGTGGTCCAGGATGTCGCCGCCAAAATCATGTGCGACAACCTGCAGACCTTGGCTGGACTGACCGCACATGACCAGGCCGACCTGCGCGCCGTCGAGCGTATCAACCACGCATACGCCCATACCGCGCTGAAACCCGTGATGCCGGCACTGCTGCTCGGTATGAAGGTCGCCAAGCACTTGCGTGGCGTGCTCAAGTTACTTGCAAAACACACTTACCTTCATCGAGAAAATCAGTCCAAGCCGCGCAAATCCAGGCCGAAATCGCACAAGTTCATGACGCAAAAGCCATGTTGACTAGGTGCATATTCCTTAACTTGGGAAGATTGAGTAAGTATCGGGTACTGCTCTTCAGAAAGTAATGCCTCGAGCTGCACGAAATTTGGTTCTGCCGATGCCTCATGCGGAGTGGGAGGCGACAGCGATGGCTGTGCTTGTGCCCGAACGCGATGGCGGGCCAGTGGGATGTCGTGATGGTTACGTTCAGGGCTCGCGTTATCGAGGAATGACTGAAGGCGCGATTGGAGGTATTCGCGCCGTGTGTATGCTTTAGTTCGTGATGCGGAACTGTTCCTTATTCTTGCCATCAAGCCAACGCGGCGCACGACCACGACCAGTCCAGGTCTCGCCCGTTTCAGGGTTCTTGAATTGCGCTGCAACCGCGCCCTTGGCTTTCGCCGGTTTCGCACTTCGTGCCGACGAAAGGTCGGCTACAGTAACGCCGTGCAGATTCATCAGGTCTTTAATTTGCTTAATTGCGTCATTGATTTCAGCTTGGCGGGCAGCTTCTGCCAGGGATTGCAATTTTGCGATTTGTTCAACATACTCTGCATAGGTCGTCATAGTGTCTCCAAATTAACTCGACGGGAATTGATGAGCCACTATACCCACATATATCAGCACGTGACCATGCTTTTCTAAACGTTGACGACCGATAAAGGCGTACGTTGGTACCCCAAGAGCTGTTGATGCATGATTTCTGACGTGTTTTAGGTCAATTGTGAACGAGGTAATTATATTTTAAACAACATTGACGTTGGCGGGGGGGCAATGTTCAATCCACCCAAGTTAGCAGTTTAATGTGCAGTTAGATGGTTTATTTTCAAGATAGACACAAAAACACTTGACATCAATTTAGAAGCGCGGCCGGCAGTGTGAATTTTTGATTCCACT
>NZ_JAFCUW010000019.1:0-15500 GCF_049896725.1 Massilia sp. PWRC2 | reverse complement strand
CCGAACAGGACCGTGAAACGATATTACGCCGATGATAGTGCTGCAACCAGTGTGAAAGTAGGTTATCGTCAGGCTAGTTATAGTGAGAAAACCCCGTACAGTGATGTGCGGGGTTTTTTACGTCTGCGGTTTTATTTACCATGGCAGTGCGCCTGCAGTACCATATAAAGGCCGCGCCGTCTGCGCTTCTTGCAGCCGCTTTTATTTATTCCTCAATCACAAGGATGTGGGTGCGATCGTCACTGAACATCAATGCCAGCCAGATATTCCTGTCTGGTGTGCGCACCAGGTAGCTGGCGTACGAGGTGCCGAAGCCATCCATCCGTAGTTGTATGCGCATGGCGTATTCGCGGCCGCTGGCGTCGATCAGGGCACGGTTTTCCGGTGTGATGGTGTTGACCTGGACGGCACCGAGGCCTTTCACGGCCGCTTCGTAGTTGCGCCGGATTGCCATGGGCGACATTTCGGCGAAACGGTTGTCAAAGGTGCGGGTGACCACCTTGCCTTCGACGGCATGCAAACGGTCACCGACGATCACGCTTGCAGTATCAAAATCAGCATGGGCCGCTTTGCGGTGGGCCGCAGGCACCTTGTCAGGAAACGGCAGATACGGAAACTGCGGGAGCGGCATCGTGTGCAGCGGTACCGCATCGAAGTCGAGCGGGTGCGTCGCTACCGCTGCGCTACCCGTGGCCTTGACGCATATTGTTTTCCCGGATGCACCCTCGTAGCCTATCGTCTGCACGAAGGGCAATTCTTCGATCGACAGCAGGCGCGTGTCAGTGTCGCTGGTCATCAGCACGATCCAGTGCCGCGCGGCACCCTGGCGCATCAGATACACATCGTAAGACATGTCGTAATAGGGGGCGCGCAGTGTTGCCTTGCACGGGTCGGCTGAATAGTGGGCATCAGGCTTGTCGACGTTGACCTTGATGGCGCCAACCGTTTGCAAGGCCGCCTGATAATGGCGACGCACTGCGGCGTCGGACATGGCGGCATCGCGATGGCGGAAAGTGCGCATGGCAATCCTCCCTTCCAGCCGATGCCGCTGGCTGCCCAGAATGACATCGACTTCATCCATCGGGAACCCGCTGAAGCGTCGCAGCGCTGCGGGTAGCGTGGGCGGATAGTCGAGATAGGGAAACGGCGGGATGATGGCGGTCGTTTCGGCAATGCTGTTGAAATCAAATGGCGTCTGGGGGAGCGCATGATCGTCAGCAATGGCCACTGCCGTTGTCGGCGGTGCCGGGCAGTTCATGACCGGTGGCCGCGTGCCTGCACGGTGCTGGGGCCGCTGCCTGCCCGGCGCAAAAAAATTTTTGTCGCCCTGCAGTACCCCGGACAGCAGACTCAATAAGGAAAGGGGGGGAAGTAAGGCGGCTTTCATTGCGCGTCCGGTCCATGGCAAGTGAAGTGGCACGGTGCATGTGACACACCCTGCAGCAGTGAGGTCGAACGACCCGCCGGCGCCGCGTAAGCGCTGGCGCCGGCAATCAACAGACACAGTAATAGACGACGGGACATGGTATTCCTTCTGTTAAATTAGAGCGGGCAAGCCAAGGGGCAGGCCTTACACAAGAGGATAAGAATGGGACCGGGGCTATCGTCGAAATAAGGGCAACGAAGCAGTTGCGACAGCAAGTGGTGCGATGCTGTCGGCGCGATGTGGTCTCATCTTTCGCAGGACAGCATGGTTGCATCTTAGTTTTTAGGCGGCAACGGAAGTTTCGTGTTGTTACTTTTGGTTGTTGTATAGTGCCATCTCGGCAAGCTTGCGACGAAACCAGTTCCGGGAACGCAGATGGTGCCGACCGGGCCGCCCCGCTCAAACAGGAATAAACGATTTATACTGTTTTATTGCCGAGCGCGACGAGCGCGTCAAATAGCGGTTGGGTGGCATCGGCGAGTCGCTCCAGGCTCGCTTCGCGCAGCGCCACCGTGTCGATGCTGGCGTCCGATTCGAGCCCGGCCCAACGCAGCAGGGCGGCGCATGACTGGGGCGTATCGAATAAACCATGCAGGTAGGTGCCAAGCACCTGGCCGTCGTCCGAGCGCGCCCCTTCGGCGCGGCCGTCGATGATGAATGCCGGCAGTGCCATGGCGGCGCCGCGCGATGACCCCATGTGGATTTCGTAGCCACTGACCGCCGCCTTGTGTTCGTCGAAGGCACAGTGGCCGCTGACCTGCTGCAGGCGCTTGACGGTCCCCATCTCGGTCACGATGTCGAGCACACCGAGTGCGGCCGATTCGCCCGCGCTGCCTTCGACACCGAGCGCATCGATGACGCTCGTGCCCAGCATCTGAAAGCCGCCACAAATGCCGATCACTTTGCCGCCGTAGCGTAGGTGCTGGGCAATCCGATGCGGCCAGCCGTGTAACTGCAGCCAGGCCAGATCAGCGCGTGTGTGCTTGCTGCCGGGGAGGATGATCAGATCGGCCGGTGGAATGGGTTCGCCCTGCCGCACAAAGCGCAGGTCGACGTCGGGATGGGCACGCAGGGCGTCGAAATCGGTGTGATTACTCATGCGCGGCAGGCTCGGTACCACCACCCGAAAGGCGCCCTGCGATGCTTGCACCGGCTGCACCGCATCCTCGGCATCGAGAAATAGCCCATGCAGGTAGGGCAGCACGGCCAGCACCGGCTTGCCGGTCTGTGCTTCGAGCCAGTCCAGACCCGGCTGGAGTAGCGAGATGTCGCCGCGGAAGCGGTTGATTACGAAGCCGATGGTGCGCGCGCGTTCGCTCTCGGACAGGCAGGAAAGGGTGCCGACGATGTGGGCGAATACGCCACCGCGGTCGATGTCCGCCACCAGGATCACCGGGCAGTCGACCGCTTCGGCGAAGCCCATGTTGGCGATGTCGCGATCGCGCAGGTTGATTTCTGCCGGACTGCCGGCGCCTTCGACGATGATGGCGTCATACTGCGCGCACAGGCGCTGATGCGATTGAAGCACCGCCTGCATGGCGACGGTTTTGTAGTGATGGTAGTCGCGCGCCTCCATATCGGCGCGGACTTTGCCGTGAATGATCACCTGGGCGCCGGTGTCGGACGATGGCTTGAGCAGCACCGGGTTCATGTCGGTGGTAGCATCCACGCCGGCGGCGATTGCCTGTAAGGCCTGGGCGCGGCCGATCTCGCCACCATCGGCCGTTACCGCACTGTTGAGGGCCATGTTCTGCGGCTTGAATGGCGCCACCTTGACGCCATCGCGCTTGAGCAGTCGGCACAAAGCGGCCACCACGGTGGTTTTGCCGGCGTCCGAGGTGGTGCCCTGGACCATCAGGGTTGGATAAGGGAAGGCCATCTCAGCGTCCCCGGTGTTGACGGGCCAGCTCGAGTTTTTCGCACAGGGCCAGGGTGCCAGCCACCATGCGCGGCCCGGCGCGGTTGAGCAATTCGCCATTCAGAATAAACAGATTGTCGCGCCGGACTGCCTGCATATTGCCATACCGGCGCCATAGATTGATACCGCCATAATTTTTTTCGGCGGTGCCGAAGATGGCCTCCGGGTCCGCCTGCAGCACCGCCTCGATCCCCACCACCGGCGCTGTCACGGTCAAGTCGCCAAACACGTTGACGCCGCCGCACAGACGCATGGCGTCGCTGACAATCGAGCCGTTGCTCAGTGTATAGAGGGGTTTGTCCCAGACCTGGTAAAACAGCCGCACCGGCGAGCGCTTGCCATATGTTTGCGCCATCGCGGCAAACTGGCGGCGAATGTCGGCAGCGGCCGCGTTGGCGACGCTCTCGGTTGCCATCATCTGGCCCATGCGCACCAGGCTGTCGGCGATGTCGTCGAGCTTTTTCGGCTCACTGTGAAAAATCGGTACGTTCAACTGGCGCAGCAAATCGACCTGGCGCTCGGAACTGCCGTGCATCCATACCACGATCAGGTCTGGCTTCATGGCGATGATGCGCTCGATGTCGACCTGGCGGTTGTCGCCCACGCGGGGGATCTGCTTGGCCGCTTCCGGATAGTCGCTGTAACTGACGGCGCCGACGATACGGTCACCGCCGCCAGCGGCGAACAGCAGTTCGGTGATGTGCGGCGCCATGGCGACGATGCGCTGCGCCGGCTTTGTCAGGGTGACGGCCTTGCCGCCATCGTCGCGCACAGTGATCTCGGCATGGGCGGTGGCGGCGCACAGGGTCACTAACAGGGGCGCTAGCAGCCGGGCGGCAGGGTTGTTCATCGGTTGGTCCAATCATAAAGTGCGGTGTGCAGGCGCTGCCAGCCATCTTCGTCGGCCGGCAGACCGAGGCGGATGCCGCGCGCGGCGTGTTGAAACAGGCGAACCCACAGGTGGCGTTCGGCCATATGGCGCTGGAATGCTTCAGGTTCGCCATGCGCCCACCACTGGAACAGCGGCGTGCCTGTGGCGGCGATGCCGGCCTGCGCCAGCAGAGCATGCAAGCGCTCGCCAGCGGCGGTCAGGCTTGCCCGTGTTTGTTGTTGCCACGCTTGATCGCACAGCGCGGTAATAGCGATCTGCTGCGCCGGCCCGCTGATGGTCCAGGGCCCGAGCGCGTCGGCCAGGCGGTTCAACAACAGTGGTTCGGCAGCGACGAAGCCGACGCGGATGCCGGCCAGGCCGAAAAATTTGCCGATCGAACGCAATACGATGATGCCAGGCTGCGCGGCGCAGGCGGCGATGCTGTTATGCGGAGCGGTATCGGCAAACGCTTCGTCGATCACCAGCGATCCGCCACGCGCTGCCAGCACGGCGGCCCATGCGAGCAGCTGTGGCGCCGCGATGGTGGCACCGGTCGGATTGTTCGGATTGCACAGCACGACGACGTCACTGTGCGCCACGGCGGCATCGAGTTCCGTGTACGGCACCAGGCTGACGGCGTGGCCGTGCGCTGCCCAGTGATGGGCGTGTTCGGCGTACGACGGCGCCGCTACCGTCACCCGTGCCGGCGCGCGCAGGCGCGGCAAGGTCTGGATGGCGGCCTGGGTGCCGGCTACCGCTAGCATGAACGGCGCGCCATACAAGGCACAGGCGGCATCGACCAGCGCGGGATCGGCTTCTGGCAGGCGATGCCAGGCGTGATCCGCTACGAGCGGCGCCGGATAGCCGTGCGGGTTGATGCCGGTCGACAGATCGATCCAGTCGTCACCACCGTAGCGCTGGCGGGCCAGGCGCAGATTGCCGCCGTGTTCAAGCATGGCAGCACTGCGCCAGCGCCGATGCGGTCAGCGCCACCAGCAGCCACAGGACGGTGGTGCGCGCCACCAGTTGCCAGGCGCGGGTGATGTCGGCGCCGCTCGCCGGCACGCCGTAACCGAGTTGCGGGCGGTGCTCGATTGCGCCGTCGTAGATCGCAGCGCCGCCCAGCACGATGCCAAGGGCGCCGGCGCCGCTGGCCATGACGGGGCCAGCGTTCGGGCTATCCCACAGTGGTGCCTGCAGGCGCCAGCATCGCCAGGCGTGCTGCCTGGCCGGCATGCCGCGCGCCATCAGTACATAGGAGCAGGCGGTCAGGCGCGCGGGCAGCAAATTGAAAGCATCGTCGAGGCGTGCTGCCGTAAAGCCGAAGCGCAGGTAGCGCGCGCTGCGATAGCCCCACATGGCGTCGAGGGTATTGGCAGCGCGGAACAGCACGGCGCCGGGCGCGCCCGCGACGATAAACCAGAACAGGGTAGCGAAGACGGCGTCATTGCCATTTTCCAGCAGCGATTCGGTACTGGCCCGCGCCAGCGCGGTATCGCTGGCCGACCTGGTATCACGGCTGACGATACGGGCGGTCAAACGGCGGGCCTCAGGCATATCGCCTCGCGCCAGCGCCGCGGCGATCGGCAGGTTGTGGTCACGCAGGCTGCGCAGGCCGAGGCATAGATAGAGCAGGGCCGCCTGCGCCAGCCAGTTGCACCAGAGCGCAGGTGCGCAGTGCACCAGCAGCGTGGCGAGCACGGTCGGTGGCGCCACTGCCAGCAGCCAGGCCAGCGCACCGCTGGCGCGCGTGCCGGCGCCGCGGTTGAGTTGCCGCTCCAGCCACCTGGCCCAGTGACCGAAGCCGACCAGCGGATGCCAGCGGCGCGCTTCGCCCAGTAGTACGTCGAGCAGCACACCGGTCAGCATCAGCGCGGCGATGGCCGGCAGGTCAAGACCGCCTAGCACGGACCGCCTTTGAGAAACAGCGGCAAGCCTGCAGCGACAAACACCACGCGGTCGCACAAGGCGGCCATGGCCTGGTTCAGGCGGCCCTGCTCGTCCATGAAGCGGCGTGAAATTGCGCCCATCGGCATCAAGCCCAGGCCAATCTCGTTTGACACCAGCACGATGTCGCCGCTGCACTGCGTCAGTGCGGTAGCGAGCATGTCCTGCTGTTGGTAGAACTGCGCCGGCAGGGTCAGCGCGCCGACGTCCGGATAGTCAGCGCCGCTAAAGAGCAGGTTACTGAGCCACAGCGTCAGGCAGTCGACCAGGATCAGGCGCTCGGGCGACGACCAGCGCAGCAGCGCATTGCCCAGCGCCGTCGGCTCTTCCACCGTGCGCCACTCGGCAGGACGGCTGGCGCGGTGGTGGGCAATGCGCGCGGCCATCTCGTCGTCGCCGGCGGTGGCGGTGGCCAGGTAGAGCACTTCTTTGCCGGCGTCGACGGCCAGCCGCTCGGCGTAGGCACTTTTGCCCGACCGGGCGCCGCCCAGGATCAGGGTGCGTGTCATGTGGGCGCATTCGGGGCGACAGGCAACAGCAGCGCCGCGACTGCCTGCGGGTTGGACGGGAAATAGGCATGAAAATACGAGGCGGTCAGTGAACCGATGCGATAGCACGCTTCACCGCGCACTTCAGCGCGCACGTCAGCGCCAATGGTGGTCTGCTTGAGCGTGTGCGCAACTGGCGGGACGCTGGTCGTCAAGGTCGAATAATGAAAGGTGTGGCCACGCAGCGGGCCTTGCGCGGTCGGTAGCGCCTGCGAGCCCAGCCCGGCCAGGCGGGTCTGCATGCTGACGCTGCCGGGCAGGATGGCCGCCATCGGCCAGCACGCGCCATCCAGGTCGCTGAGTGTATCGGCCAGCGCCATCATACCGCCACACTCGGCCAGAATCGGTACACCAGCAGCATGGGCCGCACGGATCGAGCTGCGCCAGTGACGTGCCGCGGCGAGGGTCGCTGCGTGCAGTTCCGGGTAGCCGCCCGGCAGATAGACGGCGTCGGCACCGTCTGGCACGCCGTCGTTGGCCAGCGGCGAAAAAAAGCACAGCTTGGCGCCCAGCGCCTGCAGGGTCGCCAGGTTGGCCGGGTAGATAAACAGGAAGGCGGCGTCGCGGGCGACCGCAATGGTGCGGCCGGCCAGCAGTGGCGGCAGCGCGGCCGCTGCAGCCGGCACCGGCAGGCGCACCGGTGGCAGCGCCTGCCAGGCGGCGCTATTGAACACCAGCTGTTCGGCAAGCGTATCGAGCACGCTGTCGATCATGCTCAGCTCACCGGGCACCACCAGTCCAAGGTGGCGCTCCGGCAGCGAAATCGCCTGACCGGGCAGGGTGGCCAGCAGGGCGATGTCGCGCAGCGAGGCGGCGACCATGGCCGCGTGAGCGCTGCTGGCGATGCGGTTGGCAGCAATGCCAGCGAGCGCCACCGGTCCATAGTCGCGCAAGCCCTGCGCCAGCGCACCGGCAGTTTGCGCCATGGCCGAGGCATCGATCACCGCCAGCACCGGTATCCCGAAGGCGCGCGCCAGGTCGGCCGACGACGGCGCGCCGTCATACAGGCCCATCACCCCTTCGATCAGGATGACGTCGGCCTCGGTTGCCGCCTCGGCCAGCAAACGGCGGCAGGCATCGGTGCCCACCAGCCACAGGTCGAGCGACTGCACCGCTGCGCCGCTGGCCCGTTCGAGGATCATCGGATCGATAAAATCCGGACCACACTTAAATACCCGCACGCGCTGACCCTGGCGTACCAGTTTGCGTGCCAGCGCTGCCGTCACTGAAGTTTTTCCCTGGCCCGAAGCGACTGCGGTCACCAGCAGTGCCTTTACCGTGATCTGGTCGGTTTCACGCATCGCGTCTCCCGTTCACCATTCGATGCCGGCCTGGGCGCCGATGCCGGCAGCGTAGGCATGTTTAACGACGGCCATCTCGGTAACTGTGTCGGCGATATCGATCAGCTCCTGCGGCGCGCCGCGGCCGGTGATGACCACATGCTGCATGGACGGGCGTGCGAGCAGGTCGGCGATGACGACGTCAAGCTCGAGATACTGGTATTTGAGGGCGATATTGAGTTCATCGAGCAGCACCAGGCCTATACTGGGATCGCGCAGGAACTGCCTGGCCTGCTGCCACGCCAGCCGGGCTTTTTCGATATCGCGTTCGCGGTCCTGGGTGTTCCAGGTATAGCCTTCGCCCATCGCGTGAAACTGCACCGTGTCAGGGAAGCGGCGCAGGAATTTCTCTTCGCCCGTTTGCAGCGCGCCTTTGATGAATTGCACCACGCCGACCTGCATGTCGTGACCCATGGCGCGCATCACCATGCCCAGGCCGCTCGAGCTTTTGCCCTTGCCGTTGCCGCTGTTGACGATGATGATGCCGATCGATTTGTCGGCGGCGGCAATATTGGCATCGATAATCGCCTTCTTGCGCGCCATGCGGACACGGTGGCGCTCATTGATGGCGTCGCGTTCTTCGGTACTTGGTGTGCTCACGACTGTTCCTCGGATGGAATGAAAATACGGCGCTGGCCATGCTCGATGATGTCGATCGGATGACCGAGATACTCACCCAGCAGATCGGCACGCATCACGGCGGCGGTGGTGCCGGCCAGCCAGCGGCCGTCGCCCATCAACAGCAGCGCGTGGCTGGAGATGCTGTGGGCCAGCGTCAGGTCGTGGCCGATCATGACCACGGTTTTATGACGCTCGCGGCACAGGCGCGCCAGCAGCGACATGGTCGACACCTGGTGCGCCAGGTCGAGCGCATTGGCCGGTTCGTCGAGCAGCAGCAAGGGGCTGTCTTGCGCCAGCATGGCGGCGATCGCCACGCGCTGCCTTTCGCCACCGGACAGGGTGCGCACATCGCGCCCGGCCAGGGCCGCCACTTCCATCTGCTCGAGTGCGCACAGGGCGATGGCGTGGTCAGTGCTGTCTTCCCAGTATCGCTTGCCGTGGTAAGGGTGACGCGCGGCCAGCACCGTTTCGATGACGCTGTAGGCAAAGGCGTCGCTGCGGCTTTGCGCCAGAAAGGCACGCTGGCGCGCCAGTTCGGTCAAAGGCCAGTCGGCCAGTGCGCGTTCGCCCAGTGTCACATGGCCGCCATCGGCAGGGCGCAGGCCGGCCAGGGTGCGCAGCAAGGTACTCTTGCCGGCGCCATTGCGGCCGATAATGCTCCAGCATTGGCCTTGATGAATTTGTAGATCGAGTTGATCGACCAGCAGACGCTGGCCAATGCGCAAACACAGTTGGTGGGTGGCGATCATCTTATTTACGCAGTCGGTGCAGCTGATAGAGGAACACCGGGGCGCCGATCAGCGCGGTCACCACGCCCACCGGCAACTGCTGCGGCGCGATCACGGTGCGCGCGAGGGCGTCGGCCAGCACCAGAAAGGCGCCGCCCGCCAGCGCCGCTGCGGGAATGAGCACGCGATGGTCGGGACCGACCAGAAAGCGGATGGCATGTGGCACGATCAGGCCGACAAAGCCGATGCTGCCAGCCGTGGTCACGGCGCTGGCAGTGAGCAGGCCGGAGGCGAAGAACAGGCTTTTGCGCAGCAGTCCCACTTTGACGCCGAGGGTGGCGGCGTTTTCAGCGTGCAGTGCCATCACGTTCATGTCGCGTGCGCTGCGCAGGGCGAACAGCAAGGCGCTGGCCAGCACCACCCAGGGTAACAGTCGCAGGGGGGCGCCGGCGAGGTCGCCGATCATCCAGAAGATCATGCTGCGCAGGCGGCTGTCGGGAGCGATCGACAGCATCAGCGAGACCATCGCCATACAGGCCGAGGCGAGGATCACGCCGGTGAGCAGCAGCAGAGAGCTGCCGCCTTCGGCCGCGGCGCCGCCGCGCAGATCGCGCCGCGCCAGCGCATACAGGATCGCCGAGATGATGACGGCGCCGCCAAATGCCGCCGCGTCGACCACCCAGGCGGCGCACATGAACAACAGCGCGCCCAGGGCGCCGACGGCGGAGCCACCCGAAATACCCAGGACATACGGATCGGCCAGCGGATTACGCAGCAGCGCCTGCATCATCACGCCGGCCAGCGACAGGGCGGCGCCAGTGACAAAGCCGACCGCGGCCCGGCTGAGTCTGAGCTCGAGCAGGGTGGCGGCCAGAGAGCTGGTCTGACCGTGCAACAGGTCAGCGAGGGCCGCCGGCAGCTCGGCCAGCGGCACCCTGACCGAGCCGGTCATTCCCGCGAACAGCAGGCTGGCAAGCGCGAACACGGTCAAGCCGGTCAGCGTGAGCATGGCGCGCCGGCGTAGCGTGCGGGAGTAGGGATGCATGAGTGCTTTCAAGAGTGGACAGTTGGCGCTACCAGGGTAGCGCACAGTGCTTATCTAAAACCGTAACGAACGCCGGCAAAGACCTTCGCGCCGGCAGTGTTATAAAAACGTGCCAGCTCGTAGCGTTTGTCGCCGACGTTATTCCAGCGCACCAGCAGCGACCAGTCGCGCGCCATGCTGTAGGTGGCGAGCAGATTGACCAGGCCATAACCGCCCAGGCGATTTTTGTTGGCGGCGTCGTCAAATCGGTCGCCCGACAGCGCCAGTTCGACGCCCGCCTCCAGCGGACCCACGGCGTAACTGGCGTTGACGCTGGCGTGGCGCTTGCTGCGGCGTGCCAGGCGCAGCCTGGTGGTGTCGTCTTTCGGGTCTTGCAGGTCGACGCTGGCATTGAGGTTCACGCCCAGCAGACGGGTGGCGCCGGCCACGGTCAAGCCCTCCAGCTGCGCACGACTGACGTTGTAGGCACAGCCGTACCGGTAGGTGGCCAGGCCGAACGGGCACGGGGTGGTGTTGACCAGCAGGTCGGTGAGCCGGTTGCGGTAGTAGCTGGCGCTGAGGGCGTGCACGCCATCGTCATAGCGCACGCCGATTTCGGCATTGCGGCCCTGTTCCGGGCGATTGGCCGGATTGCCGTACGAAGGGTAATACAGTTCGTTATAGGTAGGCGCGCGAAAGCTGCTGCCATAGCTGGCGCTGGCGCGCAGGGTCGGCGTCAACTGGTAAGCATAGCCGAGCGCACCGGTGGTATTGGCGCCATACACCGACTTGTCGCGCCGTGCGCTGGCACTGAACAGGTGGGCACCGCGGCGTGCGTTGTAGGAAGCGGCAACCGCGTTGCTGCTGCGCTGGCGATTCAAGGCGTCGGCGCCGTTGGTCGACACCTCTTCTTCACGATGGTCGAGCAACAGCTGCAGGATGTCGCTGCCGAGCACGATATCGTTCTGCCAGCTGAGCTCCCGTTGCCTGCTGTCGATGCGCGAATAGCCCGAGGCGGCGGCGCTGCTGTAATTGACGCTGTTGTCGCGGCTTTGGGCATATTGCAGCATGCTGGTCCAGCGCGGCGTCAACTGGGCCCGGCCAAACACGGCGCCGTTCGACAGTTGCGCCTCGCTGCGCACATCATAGGGTCCGGCGCCAGCGTCGTACTGGCTATCGAGTGCGCTATGGAGCAGCACGGCGCCCACTTCGTAACCGGCGGCGAGCGCAAAGCGCAGCTGGGCGGCGACGCTGGTCCTGTCGTAGCCATCGCGATCGGCGTTGTAGGCGCTGCTGCCCTGGCGGGTGGCCGAGAAGCTGTCCGATTTTTCGCGGCTGGCGCTGATGGCGTAGCTGACGCGATGCTCGCCGGCGGTGGCGCCGGCCACGCTGGCATCGAGCGCGCGGGTGTTGTCGCTGCCGTAGCCGGCAGACGCCGTCCATGTCGGGGCGCCCTTGCCAGTGCGGGTAAAAATCTGGATGACGCCGCCGACGGCGTCGGCGCCATACATCGAACTTAATGGGCCGTAGACGATTTCAATGTGATCGATGGCGCTTAGCGGAATGGCGCTCCAGTTGGCCGCACCGGTGGTCGATGAGCCGATCCGCACACCGTCGACCAGCACGATGTTTTGATTGCTGTTGGCGCCGCGGATAAACACGCTGGCGCTGGTGCCGGCACCGCCATTGCGGGCGATTTCAATGCCGCGCTGGCGTTGCAGCAGGTCGACGACGGAGTCGGCGCCGGACGCCGCAATCTGCTCGGCGCCGATGACGACGCTGTCGCTGATGACATCGGCCAGCGGCTGCGGGCTGCGGCTGGCGGTCACCAGAACGGTGGCGGCAGGGGCGGTGGCGGAATCGCCGGAATCGGCGTGAACGGCGGGCGCGGCAAGCGCCAGTGCCAGTGACGCCAGGGCGGCGTGGCGGGAAATAGGTTGAGTCATGGTCTTCGTCTGTAATGGGCAACCGGCCTACATCCCCGTGGGCCAGATTGAACAGAAGCGAGCGAACAGCATACGACCAGGCCACGCCGGCAGCGCCGGCGTTGTCCGTGTCGCGCACATCCCGTACGCTCACTTCCACCTGTGTTGGCCGGTATCCGGGCTGGCAAGTTAGACCATCTCACCTTCCCATGCAAAGCACAGTGGTTGTCAAAGATGGTTTGTCGCGCATGGCGACACTTGCTGACCGTTGCGGGGGCAGCACACGCAGGCCTAAGAACCAGGCTTCGTGTTTCCCGTTTAACTGCGCGTCAGGACAGACGCGCGAGCACCAAAACGCCGCCATTATACGGCCACATGGTGAACATGGCGGCATTAGCTTGTCAGAATTGCAGGGACACGGTGCCAGCGTAATCGATATGGTGCGCGGTGGCGGCAGCTCGCAGCGCCACCTCTGCCAGCGTACCGTTGGTGATTTTTGCGCCCTGTAGCATGGCCTGTTGCAGGGCTGTCAGCAGACGGATGGTACCGGCGTGGCAGACGACGATGGCGTCGTTTACTGCAACGTTGTCGCCTCTGAACGCATCGACAAAGGCGGCGACCCGGGTGGCTACCTGCAGAACGGTTTCACCACCGCCGGGCGCGTAGCCGCACAGGTCTGCGGCCCAGGCGTCGATGTCGGCACGGGCGATGTGCTCCCACGGCTGCAGTTCCCACGCACCGAAATCCATTTCGGCCAGCCGGGCGTCGAGGCGCGGTGGCGGCATGCCACGCTGCGCTGCCAGCATAGTGCTGAGCGCCGTGCAGCGCTGCAGCGGGCTTGAATAAATCGGTAGTGGCGACGACGCAGCAGGCGGCAGCGTGGCCGCGAGCGTAATCAAGGCGGCGTTCAAGGCCGTCGGCTCGACGGCGATGTCGCTGCTGCCGTAGCAGACGCCAGCGGCGATGCGCGTGGCAGGGTGGCGTACCAGTATCAATCGCATGTCAGGTCAGGGCGCCGTCGCCAAGCGTGGCCAGCACGCCCAGATAGACCATCACTTCGCCGACCTGCTGGACGGCGCCGAGGCAGTCTCCCGTGTAGCCACCGATACGACGGGCGAACAGGCGCCCCAGCCAGACGGTGGCAATGGCTGCGCCCAGCACGCCGGCGCCGAGGGCAGCGACCTTGACGACGCCACTGGCGCCGACGATGGCTAGTACGGCCACGGTGGTGGCGGTGGCAATGGCGAATTCACCAGCGCGCATGCTTTGGGCCAGCGGCTTGGCCTTGCCCTCCGCCCTGGCGTAGTGCATGCGCCAGATCAGGGCTGTGGCCAGCCAGCGCGATACGACATGGGCGGCGAACAGCGCACCGATGACGGTCAAGGGCGGCATGCTGGCCAGCGCCGTGCATTTGAGGCCCAGCATGCACACGGTGCCGATGGCGCCATAGGCACCGATTCGCGAGTCCTTCATGATCTCGAGTACCCGTTCGGCCGTCATGCCACCGCCGAAGCCGTCGCACATGTCGGCAAAACCGTCTTCATGAAAAGCGCCGGTGGCATAGATGGTGCCCGCCGTTGCGATCACCACCGCCACTGGTGCTGGCAGCAGCAAGACCGCCAGCACGTACAGCGCCGCACTGATGGCGGCAACGATCACGCCGACCAGGGGAAAATAGCGGGCGGCCTGATTGAGCCATTCGGGGGCGAAGCCGACCCATGCCGGAATTGGCAGGCGCGTAAAAAACTGCAGGGCGGTGAAAAACAGGCGTAGTTGATGCACGGGGCGATCTCAGTGAGTTTTTTCGCTCACTTGGGCCGAATCGAAGGTGGCCATATGCGCGAGGAAGTTGACGGCCGCCTGCAGTAGCGGCACGGCCAGCGCGCAGCCAGTTCCTTCGCCGAGGCGCAAATCGAGCTGCAGCAGGGGACTGGCGCCGAGCGCGGCCAGCATGTGCTGGTGGCCGCTCTCGGCCGAGCAGTGCGAGAACACACAGTAGTCGAGGATCGCCGGTTGCAGGCGGCTGGCCACCAGCAGGGCGCTGGTGACGATGAAGCCATCGATGAGCAGCACCTTGCGATCGGCGGCGGCTTGCAGCATTGCGCCGACCATCATGGCGATCTCCAGGCCGCCGAAGGTGGCCAGCACTTCGAGCGGGGCGTCGACCCCCGCGTGGAAGGCGACGGCGGTGTCGATCACCTGCTGTTTGTGGGCGACGCCTTCGATTGACAGGCCGGTACCGGCGCCGACGCACTGCGCCAGCGGGATCGCGCACAGCTTGTGCATGAGCGCAGCGGCCGAGGTGGTGTTGCCAATACCCATTTCACCGAAGCCGATCAGATTGCCATCGACGGCAGCTGCCAATGCCATGCCGGTGCTCAAGGCCGCGGCACACAATTCGGCGCTCATGGCGGGGGCCTTGGCAAAATTGGCGGTACCGTTGGCTAGCTTGCGGTCCAACAGATTGTTGCGCTGGCCAAAATCGTGATTCACCCCGGCATCGATGATTTGCAGCGTACAGCCAGACTGCGCTGCGAACACATTGATGGCAGCACCGCCGGCGAGAAAGTTTTCGACCATTTGCCAGGTGACGTCCTGTGGAAAGGCGGAGATCCCTTCAGCGACGACGCCGTGATCGGCAGCGAACACCAGGATGGTTGGCTGCGACAGCGTGGGGGCGTGGGTTTGTTGGATCAGGCCAATCTGGCGGGCCAGCTTTTCCAAAGTGCCAAGGCTGCCCAGCGGCTTGGTTTTGTTGTTAATGGCATAGTCTAGGCGGGCGGCGAGGGTGGGGTTGGCGGTGGCGGCAAGCGAAGGAATCATCATCGGCGGTGTATTGATAAATAAGCTATAAAAAGAGCGCTTAAGATAGCACAGCAAAAGGCAGGAATTAGGGCTTGCTTGCCGGCTAGGCCCTTGCTATAGTTCGGCTCCCCAAGAAATTGGTTAACAAAAACAAGGAGTTGGGGCTGTTTGCAAAAACAGGGTAACAAAATAGAGGTTGACGGAATACGCGAAACGCTGCATACTATCCCCTCTCTGCTGCAACGAACACAACGCTTCGCACCGCGCAGAATCAGTACCGAATAAAGTTCTTTAACAATTAACAGTCGATAAGTGTGGGCGTTTGATGAAAGTGCCAGTGACTTCGG
>NZ_JAFCUW010000018.1:0-22664 GCF_049896725.1 Massilia sp. PWRC2 | reverse complement strand
TTCTCGCTGTTCATGCCCAGCTTCGCCTCGACCGCGTCCAGGCGCGCGAACAAGGCATCAATGAGACGATCCTTGTCTTCATGGGACAGGCCGGTGAGATTGAGACGGGGCGGTTTTGGGGCTCTACGCCGTTTCGAGTGGAAATGGACGGCCAGCGCGGTAAATGGTAGATCGCAGCGGCGCGGCTGGTTGCATGGGATTCTGCGGCAGGTTTGTTAACTTGGACATGCGAAGGTAGGCGATGGCGACGAAGTTCTTCACGGTTCGGAATCCGCGCGCGGCCCGTTTGACCTGCTGGAGCATGCCATTCATCGCCTCGACATAAGCGTTGCTGCGGCCGTCGAGCATGCCGCGCACGACGCCGGCCAGGCGTTCCTTGAGCGTGGTGGCGAGCTTCTTGAACGGCTCAAGCCGACTTCGCCGCGCCCACGACATCCAGCTCCTCAAGGCGGCTTCGGCTTTTGCAGGGCAGTTGCTCGTTACGCCAGTCGCGTAGGCCGAGCGCAGCCCCTCTTTCAGACGCCAGGCGCGTGCGCTCTTGAGGTTCGAACGCTGCAAGCGATACATGGTGTTGATCTGATCCACGCTCCAGTCGGCATGGTCTTTGCGCATGCCCCAGAACATGCCCTTGATCGCTTTACGCTCCGTTCCCATCGCCGCGCGCACGACGCGGGGCTGGTCTCTCATCTCATCGCGCCGCACGACGTCCATCGCCTCGTTGGCCAAGGCGATCACATGAAACCGGTCGAAGCTGATCTGGGCTTGCGGCAAGATCTCGGTCACGCCCTTGGTGTAGGCGGCGCTCATGTCCATGCAGACGTGCTTGATGTCGTCCGGGTTGCCACCGTGCGCGATCAAGTCGGCCTTGAATTCGATGACCGTGCCATGCTTTCGGCCCTCAGTCATGAACAGCAGGCGCTTCGCTTCCAGGTCATGGACCACAGTCACATAGTCCTGGCCGCGCCTGAAACTCAAATCGTCGATGCCAACCACGGCGACGCCGTTCATTTCCTCCTGCGCGCGCGCCACACCGACGTAGTGCTCGATCCGGCGCCACAACTGCTTCGAATTGACCCGCAGCAGGGCGGCAGCGTGCGCAACCGGCATGGACTGACACAGCGACAGGGCGAACGCTTCGAGCAGCAGCGTAAAGCCGCTGCCAGGGCGTGCCCACGGCGCCTCCACCGCCGTGGTCTTGCCACAAGCGCTGCAATCGACCCGCGGCACGTCGGCGTGCAGCCACGCCTCATGCTGGAAAAAATCGAGATGACGCCAGTCGCGCCTGACCCTGTCATGAATGTCTTGCCCGTTCACGCCGCAGGCAGGGCATGGCAACTGCTTCGCATTGCAGGCGACCTCGAAATCGATCCTCCGTTTGGCGGTCTCGGGCTCGACCTTGACCACTTCCCACGGCGATTTCAGTCCCAGCGCGGACGTAAACAGGGCTTCGACACCAACACTCATTGCGGCTTCCTCAAATTAAAACAGCTGTCATTGCTGTGGACGGGGACATCGTCGCAAGGCTCTGCATGGTCGTCGCCACGGCATGCCATGTCGACGGCCATGACCCAGCGTATTGGCCCTGCACAGCGTCAAGGGTTCGCTTCGCCGGGTTGCGCTGCGCGCACCCCGCCCTTGACCCTGTTCCGGGCCTCGTCGCATCGAGGCACTGGACAATGCAAGGTCACGATGAAATCAAGTATTCACAGCGGTAGCCGCCATGGTAGCCGAAGTCAACTTCCACTCAAAACGGCATTGGGCCCTTTTTGTGAGCGCTTCAGGAAAAAATTGAGTAGAACGGCGCCGGTTAGGCAGTTTTCTGCATATCCTGCATGATTTCCTATTCCAAAACAGTCACGATTTCCCACTTTGGGCAAGGTGATGACCTTGGAAATGCGTGGATTCTTTAAACGCTCACAAAAGTTCTCACCTTTGGCCGTCCGCTCAGATCAGGAAGCGCTCGCCGGGCCGCGATCCAGTCATTGCAGGTAATGGTGGCGCCCTACAACGTCAGCTTTGGGTCCAGGCTGTGTAAAAACGTGAGGAAAAACAGCGAACAAAAAAATTGGCTTCTCAAAACGCTCGCTATGCGATTTTCTCAAAGTCGGGAAGGGTAACCCTACCCATGAGAATTTCCAAGTTTTTGCATTTTTACCCAGCCTGGGTCGTAACCGACCGGTCGCGCAGGCATATTTGGTTTGCAGTTAGCGCGAGCACGTTGCCATCGAGTGCGCCTGCAACAACCGTTCGGCGACTTATCCACAGGTTCTGTGAATAACACAGCCGTTGGACGCCGCAAACCCCCTTGTTTCAACGGGCCTATCGCTTTGCATTAAATTTAAGCAAGCCACCACGACGGTGTGATTGAAGCTAAACATCTTGACGATCAGGTCAGCGCCGCAACGCGCCAATGTTTGAACGCCAGTCAAAAAGCTTCCGCTTTCAATCTGATGTTGCCAAGTCCGCGGATACGCGGGTTCAAGGCGGTAACTTGCATAGCTAGCACGCGTCTTCTCTGGCGAGCACGCCCGGCGAAGCTTGTTCAGTAGCCCGTATTAAATCGAGTGCCTGCTGCTCTGTGTAGATCATGGTCGTACTGATGTTTCTGTGGCCCAGCCATCCAGCCACAGTGCGCAGATCCTGGCCGGTCATTAGCGCCGCCTTTGCAAACGTGTGGCGGAGCCAGTGCGGCGAAGCCTCACGCAATTGAATGGCGCGATCAGTTTCTCCAATCGAATCCAGGAAGGTCGCCGCTTGCGCCAGTCGCTCCTTCACAATCGCATACAAGCTGTGGCGGGAGGTCAAACTGCGCCACACGCCGTAGCCGCGGCGAGCGCCCAGTGAAACGATCGGTATGCCACTCGCGGTCGTTGTTCCCCTGCGCGTTCGCGGTGACAGCAGTAGAGGGGTTTTATCGCCTGGCGTCGGAAACAGTGTCATGCCAAACGCTTTGCGGTACGTCGACAGTGCGGTCAAAGCGTGGCGGGTCACGGGTATCTTGCGCTCGATATTGCCTTTGGCGCTCTCTTCAGTGATATGCATGATCCAATACGTGTGCCCGGTTTTCGGATCCGATAGCGGCTGGAAGGCACCCATTTTCGCCTTAATGAATTCAGTGGTCCGCAACCCCAACTCGCGAAGGCCAATCAGCACGAAGCGGTCACGCACGTGCCGTTGCCGCTGCTCAAACGTCGTTTTCTCCTGCGCTTCCATGGTCTCGAGCACCAGATCGTACAGATCGAGCGTGACTGCACGGTTCACGTTGACCTTACGCTGGGCGCCGGCGCCATGAAAGCCCATTGGGTTCATCGCAATATACCCAACTTCTCGCCAGGCCCGAAACATCGCGTGAATGCAGCGCTGAATGTCGGAACGGCTGCTCGCTGAAGGCGTGAGCCGAAAGGGGGTATAACCGGGCTCGCCAAGGCGTGCATGACGAATGCCGTCGTGCGCGCAGACGGCCCATTTGGGCAAATTGCCGAGAAACGCGAAGAATTTGGTAACCTCCGGCATGGTCCACTGCGAAGGAACATTATGTGACGCGTTTTCGCAATACCAACGCAGTTTGGCGAGGTGATAGCGATAGGTCGCAACCGTTTCGGGCGACCCTTTCTTGGGTCGACTAGCGATCGCCTGCAACCAGACCTCAGCAGCCTCCCAGTCGCTGCTGACAGGACCAAGGCCGTGAGCGGGGCGGGGCAGCGGTGAGGCTGGAACGGCGAGTTCGCCGGGCAGAGAAGAGCTCATCGTCCAGGGCCTTTCGTAACGGGCATCCGTGCCTGGTCGAACGACGCGTTGCGCAAAGCGTCCATCGCCTGGGCGTCCTTGTGCCGCAGCAGTTCAAGTTGCGTGCAGCGCTCCTTCCACTGTCGCACCTCGGAACGCGCGTCATCAATGCCAATTAATGCAAACTTGCGCATGTCATCGGTACTTCGGCTCAGCTGCTCGATCGACCGCACATTCCGTTCCGCGGCGTCGCGCGCATTTTGCGCCTCAGTTCGATACTGATCGGCGCTCTGGCGTGCTGCCGCAAGTTCGGCGCCGAGCGTAGCCACCTTCGCGCGCAATGCTTTCGCCTCATGTTCAATTTGCTCGAGCTGGTGTTGATAAAAATCCAGTTGGGCGTTTTGCACATACTCGACAGTTTGGACAACCCGGGCGATTTTTTCTTCAAGGGCATCGGCCACGATGTCGCGTACCAGTTCGAGATCAGAGGTGACGGATGACGGCGCGGCGGAGGAAACGCAGTGACCGTGGAGCATCGGGGCCACCTGGGGAGCAATACGGCCGGCGCGCTCGCGCTCCGCGGCCAGCGTCGTCATTGAGGGCCGCCTGTCAGAGGCGTAAGCGTCAAGCAGACGCCGGTAGATGGTTGGACTGTACAAATTTCCTGTCGAGGCGCGAACGAGATTGATAAAACCCCGGACAAAGGGACGATGACTGCGCGGATCGCGTGGGATGCGCGCCTCGAGCTCGGCCACACCGCGCGCGATGTCACTGGCTTGCTGGTCGGTGAGGGAGAACGGCGGACGCGGCATTGGGAGCGTGGAAAATTAAATCAAGATGATATTAACAGTGATATAAAACATCGTCAAACAATCTAAATCAACTTAGTTTGCGCTAAGTTGATTAGATTCGACAGCGGCTTTTGGCGCTTCGTGCTCAACTTTCCGGCCAACTTCATGCATTTCATAGGGCGGAAAACCGATCGCGAAGTGAGGCATCGAGACCTTTTCGTGTCACCGCCACATTTGCCACCCAGATCACAGCCATCCCTGCGATATAGGCGCAACGTAGCCGAACCGCTCAGTATGATTACGGGCCGGAACATAGGGCTGAGGCTTGCTGGTCAGAAAACGACGTGTCTGCACCGCTTGGAAAGATCAGGTCAGTACGACGGCGATCTGCTTAACTACTGTATATATATACAGTCTTATGCTAACATCCACGCTATCGCGAATATTTGTAGGAGACACCATGCGCTTGCTGGCGAATGTTGATGATGTGCTCGAGGAAGTGGTTCCGCCAGTCGTCGCTCGCTACCGTGACGCAGGCACCCTAAGCTGGGCGCTGATCCATCAGATTGAGTCGGACGTTTTAGAAGAAGCGCTTAAGTCCGGCCGGCTATCTGCTCAAGCGGCCAACATGGTCCGATCGCATGAAGCGTTCGGGTATCCAAGAGATGATCGACCGGCATCGTTCGAAGGACTTGGGGTTTTGCCAATCGTTTTTGGCGCCATCCAGAATGCATGGAACCGCGTCCATTGAGCCACTAACACTTCAACAGTTTGTTACATTGTTGAGGTTTCTAACCGCCCGTATGCCGTTTCGCTTTATTCCAACAATATGACCCGGCAGGCCCCCCTGCACTCGCCTATTTGCTCCACGCTAAGCGCGCAAAGCCCCTAGCAACTCGAACAACTCGTGATCTCGCACACCACCGGCCGCACCTTGCGGAAACCGCTACCGCGGCGCGTCATAGGAGCAGAGTGGGGTCAGCGCGGAATTCACAAGAACAAACTCGTCTTATTAAGCCAACTCTAGTCACACACTTGCTTCGTCACATTCGTCGAGTTACACATTTAATGCAGGAACAGTCACACATTTCCTTCAACAGACGCCGGTGGCGGAAAGGACAGCGCTCTTGTGCGGTGGAATGATCACTTGCGCATCGGGTTGCTTCGTCAGCACCGCCTGCGCTACCGGCTCGCCGTCGTAGGCGCCATCGCCCATGAAAGTGTCAAACGGTGTTGTGATTTGATCGAGCAGATCCGGCACGGCCGTCGTGTCGCCCACATCCGGCGTCGTCAGTTCGCACGCAAGAACCTGATGATGTTCGTCGATCGCGAGGTGCAGCTTGCGCCAAGTGCGCCGGGCGGCAACGTCATGTTTTTCCTGGTGCCATTCGTCTTTCCCGTATACCTTGAGCCCTGTGGAGTCCACGATGACGACGCTGCCTGGGGCCATGGCTTTGCTCAAGGCATGTCTTGGCAAGCCGATGCTCCGCTTGGAAACGCAGCTGAAATCCGGAATGCTGATCTCGACTTTCAGGGCACCGGCAAGCGAGTTCATGAAGCCTTCGGTCTGCCGCAATGCCAGATAAAAAACCTGACGTATGAACAGCGCGGTCTCGATTGCCACATTGGAGTATTTCGTTGGCCGGCCGCGCGCCCCGGTCTTGGCTGGGCACCACTCGGCTATCGCCTCCTCGGTAAACCACATCGTAAAGTCGCCACGCCGCTTGAGCGCGGCGTTGTACGCAGGCCAGTTCGTCACCTTGTAAAGCGGCTTCTCGAACTTGTGGCGACGGTCTTCGCTGTGTTTGTACGACACGTGTCTACCTAGCAGAAAATGATGCTAGATTGTACACTCCTGTGGCGACCCGTCGATTTATTCAACAACGCCGAGTTGCGTCAGACTATCCAGGCTGCCCAGAACAAGTGCGAAGGGTTCAACAACTTCGCCCAGTGGGCGTAGTTCGGCTCCGACACCATCGAAGACAATGTGCGCGAAAACCAACTGAAGATCATCAAGTACAACCACCTGGTCGCCAACCTGCTAATTTTTCATAACTGCCACACGATGACGCAGGCATTCAAGGAGCTGGAAGCTGAAGGCAAGCAGTTGACGCCCGAACTGCTCGCCGCGTTCAGTCCGTATCAAACGCATCATGCAAATCGTTTCGGGATGTACGAATTACGCGAACGGAAGCTCGGGCCCATTGACTATGGCGCAACGTTCAAAGTTTAGCGGGGGCGACGATGTTACTCATTTACGAAGGAATCCTTACGGTCCCCCAATGAGTGGACGTTTTGGATAGGTGTTGAACAGCTGTCGTAAAACATGTGTTTCCCGATGGGCTAAAAATACTGTGACGGAAAATTTAACGTAGGAAATATTAAAAAAGATCTTGACATTAACATTTCTATATGAAAATATACGTTGCCTGACAGTTTTTCTTCGTAAGGTATTTCGCTTGTTTCTGTATCCGAAACTTCTTTGTTGTTGTTAACCTTAAGGATTTGTAATGCAAGAATTAGAATTGATGGAAATTGAGCAAATTTCGGGCGGTTTACGTGCTAATACTAACGAATTGGGTATTGGTATTGGCTTGATGAGCCTGGGGTTGGGAATTGCTGCGGTGTCCGGTATCGGTCTTGTAGGAATTGCCGCAGCTGGTGCCCTGAGCTATGGTGGCGGTTTGCTTACAGGTGATGGCGCAATGGGTGGCTTTTCTTGGGGAAGTTACTTCTAACCCGTCGCATATGAAGAGGCTAAAAGTAGCCTCTTTTCGTAAAAATCGATAAAAATAAATTTCATGGATTGTCGATATGAATACAAACATCATGGTGTTGATATTGGGTATTATTGTTGTTGCAATTGCTTGCTTGCTCTTCAAGGTAGGCTGGGTAAAAGCCAATCCTATAAACAACTCGGTCAGTGCCACCAAAAAATTGCTTTTTCTTTTTATCCCCACCCTATTGCTGGGCGCCATCTGGTGGCTATTGGTAGGAACTACCTTTGGAATTGCAATTGGCGCGGCGATTGGACTCATTATATCTAATTCAATTGTCAAACCCTTCCCGAACAAACGTGAGTAATATGATGGGAAATTGTATAGGTAAGAAGTGGTAAGTTTCCACGTCCTTGGCTGTCGAGACTTTACCAAGTATAAGACATATTGTTATACAAATATTTTTCCCATCAGCCTCATTTCAGTTCGGAGAGGCAATTTCCATGATTTTTCCTCAAGATTAGGCAATACAGATATTTGTATTGAACGCACCGATTTTCCACTCACCCGATATTGGCGGTGTTTCGGAAAGTCATTTGCAAGTCAATGATTTTATTAGTGAAAAAAAATATGTATAGCGGTATGAGTATAAGACTAAAGATTAATCTCGGCGGGAATGTTGTTAAATTCATGCAATCTAAGCAAGTTAATTGAGTAATTTAAAGTCACAGTCGAGCGCTGCGTCGGGGTGCGGATCAGCCATTCAACCTTTATTCCGCAAGCAAGCCGTAGAGCACGTCAGCGCCCGGCAATATGGCACGGTGATGCTTACTCGGCCCCTGAGCCATACCTTTCTGACCTTCCTGTTTGTAGCGATGGCAGCGGCAATCGTGGCATTCTTTGTCTTGTTCGGAACCATACGCAAAGCGCAGAGCCGAGGAGTACTTCTGCCGACCGCTGGAGTCATCCGGATCCTACCTGCTCAGGGCGGTATCGTTAAAGAGAGGAGAATTAAGGAAGGCCAGTTAGTGCGCGAGGGAGACGTCCTGTTTGTCCTTTCAAGTGAACGCAGTAGCAATAGGGCCGACTCCACCGAGAAAGCCGTTTCGGTGTTGTTACAAGGTAGGCGCGACAGCTTCGATGTCGAGCTATTACAATCGCGCGTTCAGGTGAAGCAGCGGCTAAATGCGCTGCTTCGCCGCGCCCAGGATTTGACTGCCGAAATCGAGCGCAACAAAGAACAGATCACCTTACAGGCGAATCGCATTGGCTTGGCAGAACAGGCATTCACCCGCTTTAGCGAATTGCAGGCGACCAGCTATATTTCCGCAGCCCAGCTGCAGGAAAAACAGGCCGAAGTGCTTGATCAACGCCAGCGTATTGCTGACCTGCAACGAATCCAATCTGCCAACGAGCGCGAACTGGCCAACGCGCAAGCCGATGCGCGCGATCTTCAAATACAGGCACGCCGTGACGCTGGCGCTCTGCGGCGCAATGTCTCAGCCCTTGAGCAGGACTTGACGGAGAATGAAGCACGGCGCGAAACTATGGTGCGCGCGCCAAAGGACGGCATGGTCACGGCCATCACTGCCGATATTGGGCAGACCGTTGTCGCCAGCTCGCCAATGGCAACGATTTTGCCTGCCGGTGCGCAACTAGAGGCCGAGGTCTATGCGCCGTCTCGTTCAGCCGGCTTTATCAAGCCTGGCATGACGGTACTGCTCCGTTACCAAGCCTATCCATATCAGAAATTTGGCCAGTACAAAGCAGTCGTGCGCGAAGTGGCCAACACTTCACTGCGCCCGGAGGAGCTGGCAATGCCTGGCGTTGCGTTGCCGCCGGGAGCGCCATCGGAGCCGCTATACCGGATTCGCCTGCAACTGGACAAGCAAAACGTGCTCGCCTACGGAAAGCCGATGCCGTTGAAGTCGGGCATGCTGGTTGAGGCCAGTATCATGCTCGAACATCGCCGCCTTTATGAATGGGTGCTCGAACCCCTCTTCAGCATCTCGGGACGCCTTTAACAGAGATCGATCCCGGCTGCGCCCAATCCGTCGCTCTCATCGAAACAACAAGATTACCGAATAAGCGCCAATGCAATTTCCAACTCTCTCGCAGCTCTCGTTTTGGCGTAATAACCGCCTCCCTATCGTGCTACAAACCGAAGCGGCAGAATGCGGCCTTGCGTGCTTGTGCATGATTGCCAGTTACTGGGGCCACAAAATCGACATCACAAGCATGCGCCGGCGTTTTTCGGTATCGCTAAAAGGGGTGACATTGAAAAGCCTGATGGCGATGGCACAGGGGTTGTCGCTTCAGACCAGGCCGTTAAAATTGGACATGGAGCACATGCACAACCTGAAGCTGCCCTGTGTCCTGCATTGGGACCTGAGCCACTTTGTCGTGCTCAAAGAGGTCTATATCAGCCACGCGGTCATCCATGATCCCGGAATTGGCGAGCGTCGCCTCGCCTTGACGGAGGTTGCCAAACATTTCAGCGGGGTGGCCCTCGAGCTAACGCCCACCGCCCAGTTCGAAAAGCAGCAGGAAACCCAGCAATTTTCGTTGTTGTCACTGATGGGGCGTGTGGTCGGCCTCAAACGAGGACTGCTGCAGCTGCTCGCGCTTGGACTGGCGTTACAAGTGTGTACGCTGGTCGCCCCGTTTTACCTGCAATGGTTGGTAGACGAGGCGTTGCTTGCTGCCGACCGCGATTTGATTACCGTATTGGGCTGTGGCTTCCTGTTGCTTGTAGTAATGCAGACCGCCATTGGAGCAGTGCGCTCCTGGATCGCAACTGTGCTGACAACGAACCTGAACCTTCAATGGCTGGGCAATGCGTTCTCGCATTTAATGAAGCTCCCCTTGCCTTATTTTGAAAAACGCCATACCGGCGATATCGTATCGCGCTTCGCGTCAATTCAAACGATGCAACGCAGTATGACCACGCAGTTTGTGGAGGGCATGATCGATGGTTTCCTCGTTCTTGGCACATTGGTCATGATGCTTCTGTATAGCAGCACCCTCGCCTTCGTTGCCTGCACAGCGGTAGCACTCTACATCCTCCTACGCTATAGCATTTTCCACGCCCTGCGCGAGGCGACCGCCGAACAAATTATCCATGCGGCCAAACAACAGACGCACTTCATGGAATCGGTGCGCGGGGTCCAGAGCATCCGCTTGTTCGGCAGACATGAGGAACGCCGAGCCGGCTGGATGAATGCACTGGCGGATCAATTCAATGCCGACCTACGCATCGCGAAACTGACCGTGTCGTACCAGACTGCGAACACACTGTTATTTGGCGGAGAGCGGGTTATTGTAATATGGCTGGCGGCATTGGCCGTATTGAACAATGAGTTGTCGGTGGGGATGTTGTTTGCATTCATTAGCTACAAGGATCAGTTCAGCCAACGCATGGCCAGCCTGGTAGACAAACTGTTCGAATTGCGCATGTTGCGTTTGCACGGGGAGAGGGTGGCCGACATTGTGATGACTGATGCGGAAGCAGACGAGCATAACATCGAAATCGATGTGGACAACATTGCCCCCTCGATCGACCTACGAAACGTCTCCTTCCGGTACGCTGACAGCGAACCGAATGTGGTGAGCGAATTGAACCTGACTGTTCCCGTCGGCCAGTGCATAGCTGTGACCGGCCACTCCGGTTGCGGCAAAACCACGTTGATGAAACTTCTACTTGGTTTGCTTGTACCCACTGAGGGTGAAATCTTCGTCGGTGGCGTTAATCTCCGTCAGCTTGGCCTCGCTAACTATCGGCAGCTGCTCGGCACCGTGATGCAAGACGATACGCTGTTCGTCGGCTCCATCTCCGACAACATCAGCTTTTTCGACCCCTCTCCCAAACAGGAGCAAATTGAGGCTTGTGCCAAACTGGCCTCGATAGGCGCAGAAATTTTACAGATGCCGATGGGTTACAACACCCTGATAGGCGATATAGGAACAGGTCTATCTGGTGGGCAGAGGCAGCGAATCTTGCTGGCCCGCGCGCTTTATAAGAATCCGAAAATGCTAATTCTGGACGAGGCGACAAGCCATCTGGATATTTGGAATGAGCAGGCCGTGAATGCGGCGATTGAAAAAATTTCGTTGACCCGTATTATTGTGGCGCATCGTCCTGAAACCATTAATATGGCCCAGCGCGTCGTGGTCCTGCAGCAAGGGAAAATCGTTCAGGACTTAATGAAGCCGAAAATGGGGGGCAATCCTATTGCCGCGTGAGTTCTCGGCCCAATGTCGTTTCGAGTGGAACTTGACAGGTCGTATTTTCCCTGGCCAGGTCCGTTGCTCATTGGCAAGCTGCCACAGCAGCGGCGTTTTCGGTGCGGTCAAGGGAGGGCGAAGCCCGGCGCAGCGAACCCTTGACGGCATCGAAAAAGCCCTTACGCTCAAAGGCTTAGGGTTGGATGCGGGTTTCGCATCCTGCCCGCGAGCCCGTCCGGCGGCAAGGACTTCCCCGCCCTCGGGGCGGGGTTAGGGGTGGGGAAATTCACACGATTTGGCAGCATCACGTTTCCGCCGCCGTGTAAAGTTCCACTCAAAACGGCATAGAGCCGAGTTCTCCCCGTTGTGCCAAAGACATCTATCGGCAATGTCTATTTTTCGTAGGGTTTCGCAGTCAGAAACTGCCGCTCACTCAGCGTCACCCGCTGACAAAGAAAAGGATGTCCTCCGCGCCCCCCGCCGCTCGATGAGATTGTTCGAATGATGGCGCAGGTGGGCGGTTTCCTCGGCCGCAAGAGCGATGGCGAACTGGGAGCCATGACAATCTGGCGCGGCTTTGATCAAGTGTTTGCTGCCGCCGAAACGCTACGCGCACTTCGCGACGAGCTTGGATGACTTATGTGTGTACAAGGATATGGCCTCAGCTGGCTGCTCAGTGATTCTCTTGACGTACAAGATTGCGAAGGCTAGAATTATCCACCCATGCATAAATAAATGCGATAGCTAAAGGTGGACACATGAATCAAGCAATATTGCACGGGTTGCCTGCAACGGTTCGTTTGATTAGCGTTCACCCAAGTTTTCTATAGACAAGAAGAAATGTCATTACGCATGATTGCATTTAGAGATTTCCGTTCATCCAAACCTGGTAGCCCGCTCTCTGACGGAATGGATAAAGCGATTTTGTCGGTGAACGAGTGGTTAGAAAAAACGAAAATCCAGCCAATAAACATCGAAACCCTTACTGAGTTTCCTGACACCAGGTCAGTGTCTGCAGTTGATCGTGGTGTTCGGGTTTGGTATGAAATTGTCCCGAGTCGCTGAAATCCTGGCGTTGTCCAATAGTCCGCTGAATTCAAACGCCCGGCGGCGCTGCTGGATCGGTGGATGGTCGTGGCTAGATTGCCCCGCGCCCGGTTGAGCTAAGCGGCGGCTGGCCGCTTAGCTGCCCGGCTATGCTCGTCAATCGAATCGCGCCAGCAACCAGCCATGAATCATTTCATGCCACATTGGAAACCGCGCGCAAAAAGCCAAAATGACGCGCTTTTTGAAACCCGTTCACAACTGGCACCACACCTTCCAGAGCGACGGCAAAATGATCGACCTGGATACGCTCCTCGCCGGGATGGAGGGCTCTATGCCGTTTTGAGTGGAACTTTACACGGCGGCGGAAACGTGATGCTGCCAAATCGTGTGAATTTCCCCACCCCTAACCCCGCCCCGAGGGCGGGGAAGTCCTTGCCGCCGGACGGGCTCGCGGGCAGGATGCGAAACCCGCATCCAACCCTAAGCCTTTGAGCGTAAGGGCTTTTTCGATGCCGTCAAGGGTTCGCTGCGCCGGGCTTCGCCCTCCCTTGACCGCACCGAAAACGCCGCTGCTGTGGCAGCTTGCCAATGAGCAACGGACCTGGCCAGGGAAAATACGACCTGTCAAGTTCCACTCGAAACGACATTGGGCCGGATGGAGTCGGGGTGACGGAAATTTCGGCGGTTCCGGCTTACAACCCCGGAATATGCCCGACCCGCTTATACCCCCCTTTCAGTCCGAATGCGAATGGTCATGATAAAGTTGGTCGAACACATAGCGTCTTAGGTTGCGATGCTTGAACACCTGGGATGCCCTAGGTTGTAACCACAATGTATATACAATGTGTTATAATTCTACTTTAGGTAGAGGGGCAGATTATGCTTAAGGATGAGCAAATAATTATTAGGGTGCCTGGTGAACTTAAGGCTGAATTTCAACATGCCGCCGAGGTTGCGGATCGGTCGGCAGCTCAAATTTTGCGGGAGTTCATGCGTGACTTTGTTGCCAAAAACCATGCTCGTGCTGTTTTAGATACAGCGCGTCCCTCCGCCGAGGATCGGAAGGCGGCTGTAAATTTTGGGCGTGCATCAGTGGCACTTGAGGGACTTACAGTTTCTTCAGTTGCTGAAGCTCAGCAGGAGCGCTGGGTAAGGGGCGAGATTTCTATGGAAGAATGCATAGCTGGCATAAAGCAAGCTCACCAGGGGGCATAGAATCGTGTCCATTCCTGACGATGAATCACGTCAGCGGTTAGAAGGTGATTTAACTAGCTCCCGCATTGCGGAGCTTAAGGTCAATCCAGTCGCTGGCAATTTCGATCTCAGACATCTCCGTGAAGTGCATAGAAGAATTTTCCAAGATTTGCCCTCCGCTGGCTTCCCTGAATACACACCGGGAGAGTATCGAACGCCAGTTCCACCAGGCGTTGATTGGCAAAAATGTCGCGTTCTTGACGCCGCTCCAGGACAATTCTTTGTAGCATACTCAAAGATGGACGAAGCCGCACAGCGGCGGCTCGAAACCACGCTGGCCCAGGTCGAACCCGACCTGCTCGGGCAGTTAAACCCTCAAGAATTCGCTCATACGATCAGCAAGCTCTACTCCGAACTCGACTACATTCATCCGTTTCCAGATGGGAACAGCAGGACCCTGCGTTCATTCACTGCCGAGCTTGCCGAAAAGGCCGGATATCGCATCGACTGGGAGCGATTTGATACTACTCACCAAGGACGGGACAAACTTTACATTGCTCGCGATTTGGCAGTCAATAAAATTGCTAAACCTGGAATTGAGCAGCCAAATACCATGATGCGTATCGTCGGCACCATAGATCGGCTTAAGGGAAATCGTGATCTTGGCGACCTGCTAGCAGACGTTGTACGGCCGAGTCGTTCAGTGGCGTTTGATACTATGGATCGTGAGCATGCGTTGAGCAAATATCCAGAATTAAAAGGCGCCTATGCAGCGTTAGAGGCTTCGACGCGTTATATCGAAAGCAAAGAAGTTGACCAAGATACGACGAAGAGTTTGCTGTCAACAATTTCAGCCAAGTTGATCGAGCGAATGGATCGTGGTGAAGTGGTTCAATACGACGGTCGCGAAATAAAGCCAGCAGACATGACCAAAACAATTCCTGCACAAAATCCCGAGAACGATAAGGGCATGGATCGATAATCCGACTCGAAAAGGAAAAATATGGATACCGAGCTAGTCTTGTATATCTACAAGTGTGCAGATTGTGGACACGCGGGGAATATTCATCTGCCGGGCGATGCCCATGAGAGCGAGCTGACTAACTGCAAAGTGTGCGGCGCAACGGCATCGCTCGAATGGGACGGTGGTATTGTTTTTGACGTCTGCATGTCTTCTTCTCCAACGACGTCTGAAAGAATTTAATGTTTAGTTGGCTCAAGAAGAACCCGGCACACCTTGATGAAAACGGCTTGAGTAAAGCCGTCATCACCGACTTAAACCGAAATGTTAGAGCACTCAACGACATCCCCCGCGAGCACTTTACAGCCATATGTGAGGCAGCCGCACGGTCCGTCGCTGGTCGTGCACTCAGTACCCTTTCCACAGAGCTTATGAAAATTGACGGAATGAGCGCACGTCGGGCTGGCGATATTGCGCTCCTACTAGCTAATCAGGCCGGTGTAGCCATTTCCAACGAACAACGACTTGCCCTGGGTATCGAAGAGGCGCGTTGGCGCCACTCTGGTGCACCATGTCGCACTGCGAACCTGGCGCACAAGGCTGCAAATGGTCAAACCTATTCCATCAAAAAAGGCATGCTTATCGGGGGCGCCCACACTTGGCCAGGACATGCCGAAGGATGCAAATGCAGTTCACAGCCGATCACTCCCGGCTTTGAAGAATAACCTGCCGTCTCTGACGCAACTCTACATACCAGATGGTATTGCGGCCTATATTTTCGCGTCGTCCAAGCTTCTCCCGGTGGCCAACCAGTCTTTCACCCAACCAGGCTGACGGCCCCGACCGCTCCACTGTTTCGTGGAGTCATCTGGATGACGAAACTTCGCTTCTCGCGGTTGAGCTTTCGGCTCTTTGGGCGCTTTGCCCGCGAGAAGTTCCTTTACCGAAAGACCAGCACCCCTTGCTATATGAAGAATCTGCTCACGCGCCTGGCTGACGCCGAGAAAGTGGCGTTTTTTCAATTCTTCGACAATTTGTGCTTCCAGCGTACGTAGTTGAGACAGAGAATGACTTAACAAATTTTGCATGAACGTCCCGAAAGGTTAATAGATGGTCACAGGAACAATACCCGAGTCAACATGATATATGCCAACAGACAAAATTGATCGTTGTGAGAAAGAGCGGGCAGCGAATGACGCAATCAAAACTGCTCTAGGAGCCTTGCTGCGTGCCTGCGAGCTGTCAGAGAGTGCAGGGTATGGTAGTCAAGTTCTCGGACCCCTAGCAGATGCACAGCGCGACGTTCGTTATGCTTTAGACACCGCAATGGGGCGAACATAGTCAAATTAGCCAAATAGACTAGCCAAGAATAAGATAGCCAAGTAGACTCAATTTTTGTATTGTTGGCCACCCGATTCAATGCTGGCCAATTTAACTATAGTCTAGTTGGCCAGCACGTTGCCCACGCGGAGGAACTTATGCTTAATGAACTGTTGCCTGACATCAGGAACCTGCTTGACCTGACGAGGCGGATAGAAAACTTCGATGCAACTGTCATTGCCGCTCGAATGCACGGGAATGCTATCGATGTAGCATCAAGCGCGCTAGACGAACGTCATCGGATGACACAGGAAGCCGCTAAGTTGAGGGTGAAATGGGGCATTTAATCAAAATTTTCGCCTCCGCGAAACGTGGTTTGACTATTTCGTCGCACGAAAGAAAAATTGAGTGCGATTAACAAAAATATGAAAGTTGCTCGCATCTATCTGCGCGTTAGCACGCTAGATCAAGACTTGACCAGGCAAGCAAGTATTGAAGCTAACACTCGTTCCGCAGGATTTTACATTGCGGGTGTTTACCGTGAGAAAGCTAGCGGCGCTCGCTCAGATCGGCCCGAATTGTTGCGAATGATCGCTGACCTTCAACCCGGCGACGTTGTAGTTGCTGAACGAATAGATCGACTAAGTAGACTGCCGTTGCCGGAAGCGGAAAAACTGATTAGCACTATCCGCGCTACCGGCGCCCGCCTCTCGATACCTGGAATAGTTGATCTATCCGAAATCACTGACGCTTCCGAAGGTGTAGCTAAAATTGTGCTCGCTTCAATTCAAGATTTGCTATTGAAACTTGCTTTGCATATGGCAAGAGACGAGTACGAAAATCGTCGGGAGCGAGCACAGCAGGGTATTGAGCTAGCCAAAGCCGCAGGAAAATTTACAGGGCGTAAGACAGATATAGCGGTTCATGACCGAATAATTGCATTGCGTTCAAGTAAAAAAACGATTTTAGAAACTGCTAGGCTCGCAGGATGTTCGCAGAGCCAAGTCAAACGTGTTTGGGCGATTTATCAAATGAGTAGACAAGCCGTCGACGAATCAATATCTAAAAACTAAACAAAAAATCCGGGGCATTTTTCGCTCTGCGAAAAACCGGGATGCCCGTTCCAGGGCGCGCAGCATAGCTGCTTGGTCGCTGCGCGACTGGCCGACAAGCGGCCACCCTTCCAGGCCACACCTTGTCAACCCCGATGAGCGCGCTATACTGTATAAAAACACAGTACTTGGCGAGTTCATCATGATTACACCTAACGTCCATCCGACGCCCGAACAACTACATCCTGCGCTATGGCGAGCGTCACAACTGGCGCGGTTCTCGGGCCATTGTGTCGATACCGGACATAGCGCATTGTCCAAGCAGCTACCCGACGGCGGATGGCCAACTGGCAGCTTGATCGAGCTTCTTGTACAGCAGCCAGGCTCATCGGAATTAAAGCTAGTAGGGGCGCCCACAGAATTCGGAAAAAATAGCACGCTAAGGATTTTTTCCGACGCAGGAACCGAGCGCTTTTGGTTGGGATCGTCTCGGAATGGCGAAGGCGACGCGATTTGCGGGCCGCTGGCCGCGAGAAGCCTCTTGGGCATTTGCAGCGCTAATTGCTGCCGCGACGCAGTACAGGTCCGCTAAAATGACATTTCTCTTACCCTAGGAAAATCATGAAAAGCAGCGATGTCCACCGGTGCGCTACTGTCGTTTTCAGAAGGCGACTGCTCGAATATCAGAAGTCGGCTGCATTTACTGAAGTGTGCCTTGCGCGTACTCGCATGATGGACTGGCGAGTCGTACCGTAGTCGCGGGCGACCTTGGCAACTGACTCGCCAGCCACGAGGCGGACCATCGCAGCGGCTTGCTGCGATGTCGTCAGCGCTGGCCGACGTCCTAATGTCTTTCCTTCAGCACGCGCACGTGCCAGTCCCGCCTGGGTTCGCTCCACCAGAAGATCACGTTCAAACTCGGCCACCGCACCTAGCACGCTCATGGTCATCTTGCCGGCAGCGCTGGTTAGATCGACACCGCCGAGCGCTAAGCAATGCACACGGACAGAATCGGCTGCGAGCTGCTCGACTGTCGCCCGAACGTCCATAGCGTTACGACCAAGCCGGTCCAACTTGGTCACGATTAGCACGTCACTAGGTTCAAGACGGTCAAGCAAGCGAGCAAACTGCGGGCGCTTAGCGGCCGCGACGCTACCGCTAATGCTTTCGCGAACGATCCGACGTTTATCTACGGCGAAACCAGCCGACTCAATTTCAAGGATCTGGTTGTCGGTGTTCTGATCCACAGTACTTACTCGTGCATAAATGAAAGTTCGTGACATTTGCGGCAAAATTAGTACGAAAAGGAAGTACTAATTGTAGGCCATGTCCGATATTGTCACTAGCTATTTTTCGTACATTAATTTTCCGTCTGTACGAAAACGATCGTTTTCGTACAAAATCGTCAAGATGGTACGGATCAAGACATCTTGCCATATGGAATTACTCGAACATTCATGAGTTCCGAACATGAAATAAAGCAACTTTCTCGCCGTTTGAGATAAGATTGGCGCTCTTACTATTTGCTAGACTGAAAGGCCCAATGTCGTTTCGAGTGGAACTTGACAGGTCGTATTTTCCCTGGCCAGGTCCGTTGCTCATTGGCAAGCTGCCACAGCAGCGGCGTTTTCGGTGCGGTCAAGGGAGGGCGAAGCCCGGCGCAGCGAACCCTTGACGGCATCGAAAAAGCCCTTACGCTCAAAGGCTTAGGGTTGGATGCGGGTTTCGCATCCTGCCCGCGAGCCCGTCCGGCGGCAAGGACTTCCCCGCCCTCGGGGCGGGGTTAGGGGTGGGGAAATTCACACGATTTGGCAGCATCACATTTCCGCCGCCGTGTAAAGTTCCACTCAAAACGGCATAGAGCCGACTGAAACCATGCCCGTCCCAGAATCTGTACTCACCCTTATCAGCAACTTCGAACGCAACTACGAGAGGTATGTAAAGGGGCACTACAACGAGACACAGGTACGGCGCGACTTTATCGATCCTCTCTTCACAGCACTCGGCTGGGATATGGATAATAAGTCTGGTTACGCCGAGGAATACCGCGACGTAATTCATGAGGACGCGATCAAGATAGGCAGTTCAATGCGCGCGCCCGACTATAGCTTCCGCGTCGGAGGCACCAGAAAATTCTTCGTTGAAGCAAAAAAGCCATCAGTAAAGATTAAAGATGATCCCGACGCGGCATTTCAGTTACGGCGCTACGGTTGGTCCGCTAAGCTCCCCCTTTCAATTTTGACAGATTTTGAGGAATTCGCAGTCTATGATTGCCGGATTAAGCCTGATAAAGCCGACAAGGCGAGCACAGCGGCCCAATGTCGTTTCGAGTGGAACTTGACAGGTCGTATTTTCCCTGGCCAGGTCCGTTGCTCATTGGCAAGCTGCCACAGCAGCGGCGTTTTCGGTGCGGTCAAGGGAGGGCGAAGCCCGGCGCAGCGAACCCTTGACGGCATCGAAAAAGCCCTTACGCTCAAAGGCTTAGGGTTGGATGCGGGTTTCGCATCCTGCCCGCGAGCCCGTCCGGCGGCAAGGACTTCCCCGCCCTCGGGGCGGGGTTAGGGGTGGGGAAATTCACACGATTTGGCAGCATCACGTTTCCGCCGCCGTGTAAAGTTCCACTCAAAACGGCATAGAGCCAGCACAGCTCGTTTATTCTACTTTAGCTATCGCGATCTAGCGGAGAAGTGGAACGAAATATCAGCAATATTTTCCAAAGAGGCGATACTTCAGGGATCGTTTGATAGATTTGCAGGCGCATCCAAGGGGAAACGAGGAACGACGGAAGTCGACGATGAGTTCCTAAGCGAAATCGAAGGGTGGCGTATATCGTTAGCGAGCAATATTGCGTTGCGTAATACTGGAATTAGCGCGACGGAACTTAATTACGCCGTTCAGCAAACGATTGATAGAGTGATTTTCCTGCGAATTTGTGAAGACAGGGGTATAGAACCTTACGGACGGCTGCAGGGGCTGACTGGGGGTGCCGGCGTGTACGGGCGACTCCAAAACATATTCCATGAGGCTGACGACAAATACAATTCTGGACTATTCCACTATCGAAAAAAAAAGGACGCCTTCAACATCCAGACGAACTAACTCCATCTCTTCAGATTGACGATAAGCCGTTAAAGGAGATATTCAAACACTTGTACTACCCCGAATGCCGGCCCAATGTCGTTTCGAGTGGAACTTGACAGGTCGTATTTTCCCTGGCCAGGTCCGTTGCTCATTGGCAAGCTGCCACAGCAGCGGCGTTTTCGGTGCGGTCAAGGGAGGGCGAAGCCCGGCGCAGCGAACCCTTGACGGCATCGAAAAAGCCCTTACGCTCAAAGGCTTAGGGTTGGATGCGGGTTTCGCATCCTGCCCGCGAGCCCGTCCGGCGGCAAGGACTTCCCCGCCCTCGGGGCGGGGTTAGGGGTGGGGAAATTCACACGATTTGGCAGCATCACGTTTCCGCCGCCGTGTAAAGTTCCACTCAAAACGGCATAGAGCCCGAATGCCCCTACGAGTTCTCGGTGATTGGCGCCGATATTTTAGGAAGCGTGTACGAGCAGTTTTTAGGAAAAGTTATTCGGATTGCACCCGGCCGCAGACCCGTACTAGAGCTGAAACCCGAAGTCAGAAAAGCTGGCGGAGTTTATTACACGCCAGCCTATGTTGTGAAGTACATGATCAAAAATTCCGTGGGTCGGGTATTTGCGCTGCGCTCATTGAAACAGGCAGCTGGGCTGCGTGTTGTCGATCCAGCATGCGGATCTGGTTCGTTTCTTATCGGCGCATATCAATTTTTATTAGATTGGTACCAAGCTAAATATTTTGAAGATGGAGTCGAAAAGCACTCTAAGGGAAAACAACCAAGGCTTCGGAACGCTGGGTTCGATAAGTGGCGTCTTACGACGACCGAGAAGAAGCGAATTCTTCTTGAGCATATTTTTGGTGTCGATATTGACCCCCAGGCGGTCGAAGTGACGAAGCTTTCTCTTTTGCTCAAAGTGCTCGAAGGGGAATCCGCTGAATCAATTGGAACAAGCGGAAAATTATTTCATGGTCGCGTACTGCCTGACTTGGAAGCAAATATTCGATGTGGTAACTCTCTGATATCGTCGAATTTTTGCACTAGCGATCGTAGTGAGGCCCAAATAAATAGTGCTAACGTCTTCGATTGGGAGGATGAGTTTCCTGACGTTTTCATGGATGGAGGATTCGATGCGATTATAGGAAATCCCCCCTACATAGATGTTAAGGAGATGCCGCCGGAAGTGAAGTTGGAGTTAAGCCGAACATATCGGTCGGCACAACAGCGCTTTGACCTGTACGTACCTTTCATCGAAAAGGGCCTCAAGTTGCTGCGGCCAAAAGGTTACTTAGGCTATATTGTGCCGTCCATGTTCATGCGGCGAGAGTATGGTTCCGATATTCGCAAGGTAATTCTTGAGGAAAGCAACCTTTCTCAGGTGGTTGACTTTGGAACAAATCAGGTGTTCAAAGGTCCGTTAAATTATGTCGCAATTTTAATCTTGGAGCGGGGGGTAAAGCCCTACCCATTTGATGTGGTAACTTTTGATAAGACCGGTCTCGATGCAAGCGAACTGGAGAAATCATTGAATAGCGAGAGTCCCGAGCCCGGAATTTCACGATTTAGTATGCGACCTGCGTCGCTTACGACAGAAGCGGGCTGGCAGTTTGCGGATGAGGAAAAAGCAAACTTAGCTAACCGCCTCTTTTCCAGTAAATTCTCATTGGGTGACATTACTCGATATGTAAGCGAAGGTATTCACAGTGGCAAAGATGAAGTATTCTTTATTCCAAAGGCGCGCGCGGACGAACTAAAATTAGAGCACGAGACTCTTTTCCCGCTCGCAAAAGGAAAAGATGTCCATAGATATGAGCCAGTTGATGCGAAGGCTTTCGCCCATTCGGTTCTTTATACTTATGATCTTACTACCGGCTGCGTGCTCCCTGAAGCGAGGTTGGTGAAAAATTTTCCTCGAACCTGGAATTATCTTAAAACGTCGCGAGACGCGCTCTCAGGACGCGCCTATTTTGATAAGTCATCCAAAGAATGGTATGAACTTTGGTGCCCTCGTGATCCAGCGCTATTCACCCTGCGCAAAATAATAGGCCCTGAAATTGCAAACAAGGGCGAGTTTACAATTTCAAACCGCCCTTTATTCGCAAATAATAAACTGAAAGTGATTGTACTGAAGCCGGAAGTTAAGGAGGAGCTTGAATTCGTACTCGGACTCCTGAATTCTCGCCTATTGACGTATTTGCACCGGATAATCGCCCCTCCGAAAAGTAATAATTATTACGAGGTCAAGAGTCGAATTGTCGGAAGGCTACCTATCAAAAGGATCAATTTTTCGGTTGCGACGGATAAAGCAAAGCACGACTCAATTGTGGAACGCGTAAAATCGATACTTACTAAAAATGTAACTGTTCAGCCTGAGCGAAGGCTGCAATAAACAGTTGTAAACTGTGCTGCTATCTCGCATGATTTGGGCATGCCACCAAAACCGCCCCGTCTCAATCTCACCGGCCTGTCCCATGAAGACAAGGATCGTCTCATTGATGCCTTGTTCGCGCGCCTGGACGCGGTCGAGGCGAAGCTGGGCATGAACAGCGAGAA
>NZ_JAFCUW010000017.1:0-55375 GCF_049896725.1 Massilia sp. PWRC2 | reverse complement strand
GACGGCGAACCCGGCGTCAAGACTATCTGGCTCGGAATGAAGGATGTCTACGTTGCAGCCAAAACGATGGAGAAATTACGCGACCGAGCCAATGCCAAGACTTATGTATAACGAGGTGGAGAAAACGCCGATTTATCAGCAGCAAAAATTAAGAAGCTTGAAACATCATTTAATAATGCGCTTGCCATTTGCAATCAGGTTTTTGGCGATAGTGTTTTTACAGACACGGCGAAATCTAAGCCAAGGCAAAGTATAGTTCACTATGACCTGCTCATGAATAGTTTTACTCGACTCACAAAATCAAAAATAAAAGGGAAAGAGCAGGAAATAAAAAAAGCATTCGAAAAATTGTGCAAAAATGCAGACTTTCAACGCACTCTTTCGGGGGGGATTCAAAATAAAGTCTCCATCATAAAGCGCAGGGAGCTTTGGGAAAAATTGCTTAAGCCGATAGTTAATTAATTATGAATCTCAATGCAACTGTTGCGGCGTTTAAAAACGGACTTGAAGAGCTTGAGACTATGGTTGCGCAAACCGAGCGCGAAGTGATTGGAACCGAGCTCGTTAATTCAATTATTACAAGTAATGTAAATTTCTTTGCGAAATCTTTTTTGATTTCCGCTTGTGCTCACTTGGAAATGTGCATTAAGGATATCGTCTTTGAGGTGGCGAAAGACATCGATTCTAGATTGTCGTCAGTCTCGGTCCCATCCTCTATTGTCGAATGGCGATACAATCAAAAAAAGAAAGGCGAACAAGCTATTTATAAAAATAATTTCTGTTCCATTGGGATGACGAAAAAAGAAATCGATGACTTGGTCTCCGGAAACGTATTCAAGACAAAAGAGGCTCTGGCGATAGTGGGCGTTGAGTTGGGGGTAGATAAGGCAAAATGGGAGACGTGGAAAGAATTAATACAAAATATTGTTACTCGAAGAAATAACATCGTGCATCATAATGATGATGCGTCAGATTTATCGCTTGGTGATATAAGGAAATATATTAAGTCTATATTAAGCTATATCGATTATATAATCTTTGCGTGTAATTCTCAAAACGCCAGCAGTGCTGTAGATTAGATTATTTGTTTAAATTGGACTCATATATGTTCATTGCCTGATCGGGATTCTTAAATTGGCGCCAATTTGATCGAGTGCTGATCAAGGTTTCAGAGGTGCATCTGCTTTTTCAGCGCAGGATCGTGATTTCTTTGCTAACACCGTCAGATTAGTGAAACTTATTGCGCTGGATAACCCCTTCCTAGTGAAGTGTAATAGCTCCGCCGCTTGCGTGAGCCAGCCATGTTGTTGCATTTGGTGCTGGATTGGCTCAACCATGATCTTGCCATCACCGCGCCGGCCGAGACGATCGCGAAAAACCAAATAGCCTTAGCGTCTAGAATACTGCTGTTCTCGGCCAGCTCGAGAAACTAATGTAGCGACACTGGTAATGTAATTGACAATCCAGCGTGTCTGGCCAATTTGTGGATTCTCTGTCGTGCTAGGGCTTTGGACATCAAATACGTTGCGCAGTACGATCTTTCCATTAGTGCGCGTAGTGGACTCGACGCCGCTCCGTTGTTCCGATGTGATCGTCCAGCGCTTCGACCACCACTTGTCATTTAAGATTGCAAAGTGATCAGTTTTCCAGGTCTGTCGCGTTGCATGCTCTTGTTTGGCAATCAAGCTGATCTGGGACTTCATCATGTCCACCTTCGGCTACCCGGATGGCCGAAATTTCACCGAGTCGCAGAATGGCCGGTCAGGTTTGAACGGTGCCCCTAACTCGGTATGTGGCGGCGCAACCATTCCAAAACGGGATGCGAATCTTACCTCGGGACGTTTTTTTCACGCTCGTTGCGATCTTGGTCGCCACCGCTGGGCACTTTTCAAGCACAACCAAAAGCCCGCAAACCCGCATGAATCCTAGAAGTTGCCTCGCGCGCGCTCGCGAGACCATCAGAGAATATGGCCAACAGAGAGGCCAGGATACGGGCGAAAACTGCATGCAAGGGGAGGGTACGCCCGCGAGGCCAGGCCCGCACACCGCGTCACCACCGGGGAGATGGGACGAAAAAAAACCAACCGAGAACGGTTGGTCTTTGTATTCTTGGTGGCCCGGGGCGGAATCGAACCACCGACACAAGGATTTTTAATCCTCGCAAATGCGCGAAATTCGGCGTTGATCCATATTCATTCAGATTGAGGAAGTCAATGGAATCAAAGACTTGAAAATAAGTACACATGTATTTGTATTGATGCGGGTTGCTTGATATACTCCCAATCAGCTTACATGGCGGTTACATGGCATTGACTTGATTGGATTTGGTGTGCCAAGAGTAAAACTCACAGCTGGACGGATCGCTGACTTTCAATGCGAAACGGGCAAGTCGCAGTCCTTCCTTTGGGACGCTGTCGAGCCCGGTCTTGGTCTGCGCGTGACTTCGACCGGTAGCAAGGCCTACATTTTTCAGTCGAAGCTTGCGGGCAAGACCATCCGCACGACGATTGGCGACCCGCGCACATGGTCATTGGAATCGGCGCGGGATAATGCCGGGCGTCCGATCGGCAAGGGCGCCCGCGAAGAGGCAAACCGCCTACAACACCTCATCAATGAAGGTCGTGACCCACGGATCGTACGGGCAGACGGGCTGGCCGCCGAGCAGGAGGCGCGCGACCATCAAGAAGCCGAGCGAACGGCGGAAAAGGTTCGCCAGGTTCGGGAGTCAGTGACTGTCGGCGAACTGTGGCCTATCTATGTTGCGGATCGGACGCTGGACTGGTCCGAACTGCACTTGCGCGATCATGAGCGCATGATTCAAGAAGGCGGCGCGGCCCGGGCCCGCAGCAAGAAGAAAATCGAAGCTGGCCCGCTTGCCGAGCTGGCGGACTGCCGCCTGGGTGACCTCACCGTCGAGCGGATCGACAAGTGGGCAAAGGGAGAGGCAATCCGGCGCCCGACAAGTGCGCGGCTTGCTCTGCGCCTCTTGCGCGCGTTCCTGCACTGGTGCGGCCGGCACAAAGATTACGCGGGCATCTGCGACGCCTCCATCACGAAGAGCAAGCGCGCGAAGCAGGCACTAGGCAAGTCGAAGCCGAAAAAGTACGATCTCCTCCAGCGGGAACAGTTGTCGGCATGGTTTGCCGAAGTGTTAAAAATTCGGAGCCCGGTCGTATCGACCTACCTGCAGGTGCTTTTGCTGATTGGCGCGCGCCGGGAGGAGCTGGCCGCCCTGCAGTTCGCCGACGTTGATTTCACTTGGAAAAGCATCAAGTTGCACGACAAAGTCGAGGATGACCGGCTCATCCCATTGACGCCTTATGTCGAGCGCTTGCTTCTCAATCTGAAGCGGCTGAACGAGACGCCACCCACCAAACGCGTTCAGCGTCGCCAGGCGGCGGCAGGGATAGTCTGGGAGCCGTCGCCATGGGTCTTTAGCAGCCCGAAAGCCGCGTCTGGCCGTTTAACCGAGCCGAGCATCGCGCACCGCAAGGCGTGTGAGGCAGCGGGGATTAAGCTCTCGCTGCATGGATTACGCCGGAGCTTTGCCACCCTCAGCCTGTGGACGCTGGCACCTGGTGGGGTAGCGGCGCAAATACAGGGCCACGCCGCCCAAGGTGTACGCGAGGAGAATTACATCTTCCGTTCGCTCGACCTGCTGCGAATGGGGCATGAAATGATCGAAAGCTACATCCTTGAGCAGGCCGGCATCACCGGCGCTGCGGTGCCAACAGGGCTGCGCCTAGTCGCCGCGACCGCCTGACGAAAGCACAAAGTTTAAAGCGCCAGTCTAGTTTTAGCGGACGAAAAGCCGGACACCTTCACCGGCCTGACTGGCGCCCCAACAAAAATGAAGGCGCTTGAAGGAGCGCGCATGAACTCGAAATTTCCAGGCCCCTGTGACGTTAAAAAGTGGGGGAGAACAGAATTATGGGACATTTTTGAGGCCGCACATGTCCTTGTCGATATCGAGCCCAGCACTGATCCTGACCCGTATTTTGAGCTGAAGGCAGACGAGTTATATAAGCAACTTGCGATGTCGATCGCGATGGGATACCCACAGATTGCCCAACAAATCGGCGAACGTCATCTCTTCCTGCCCTTACAAATGGTCGACTGGGCGCTGAAAAAGGGACATCCGGTTTCCGGGGCCCTTCAAGCCGAGATATACAGGACGGCGCGCGAAAATATTGATCGGCTCACCGCTGAGAAGGCTCTACGTGCGGCATTGCCATCTCCTTCCGCTCACAACGGTGAACCAACAACTGCGGATGTCGATAAATTATCCGACGATCAATGGGCCGACCCAGCGTACATGTCGTCGTATAAGCGGGCATGGAAGCTCTATGATGAGCTAGCCGAATGGAGCGTTATGAAACACGGCGGCGATCCATTTCGAGCTATCGCAATCAAGAAGCGGATAAACTCGATCAATGACGAGCTTGCGCGGTTGAATTGTCCGAGCGCTAACGCCTCGACGCAGGCAGACCTGCAACCACTGCGCCCCGCACCGCTGCCATTAACCTTGGAAGACGCGCTGCGCCAAAATGAAGAGCAAAAAAAACAAGCTAAGAAACTGGCTGCGGAAATGGCTCCAGAGATGGAAAAACGCCGTTCGCTCCAAGTTAGGCTAGATTCATTGCCGCAGGACGAGCGCCGCCGTGTGCTTGATGCTGCCGGGATGGGCCATGCGTCCGCCGTTCCTGCTCCAATTGAGCCTTTGCATGGCTCAGGCTCTTACGCACATACGAGGCATGAATTGCCGTTGGTGGTGCCACAGGCCGGTGAGCAGGTGCTGGCGTCAAAAGCGGCGCCTTTCGATAAAAATAGGTCCGGTGACAGGGCTGCGGCGGCGGCAAAAAGACAAAATGCGGATGTGACGCGCGAACGAGGCGCGAGACGGCGAATCATCGAAAATTGGGACGCTATCGAGCTTGAATATTGGCCAAAAATTGACGCACGAATTGTCCTTCGTGTCCTGGCCCGGGATAAGGGAGAGGATCAGCCGGAACTTAAGACGGTACAAAACCATCTTTCAAGCTTAAGAACAGAAGGATTGATTCCCTGATTTCTTCCCGGGAAATTCCCGGGAGTTTCCTACTTTCCCGCAGCTGACTTCTAGGGACATTCCGTACATAAAGTTCGTATCGCCAGCGCTTCACTGCGAATCAATCGCAGTGGCGCTATCTCTACGGAGGCGATACGAAATGCAAGTTACTTCGAACATCCCACCAGCACTTGCCGCAATCTCGGCAGGTCGCGACCATATCAATACGTCTGAATTTGCCCGTGCCACTGATCGCGCCGGCCAGACAATCCGCAAGAATTATTGCTACACCGGCCACTGCTTTGGTATTCGGCCGATCAAATTCGGAAACCGGCTGTTGTGGCCCGTTGCGCAAATCGCCGCCTTGTTGAGCGGAGGCGCAAGTGCCTAATATCAAAAAACAAAACGCCCCGGAGGGCGTCTGTGTCGATCAGGCTGGCGGGCTGGGATCGGTTGGTAAAACAAAAATATTCGACTGCGGCATGCAGAGTATCACGGCGGTCTGCCGAGAGCTAGCGGCAAATGGTGTAGGCCTCCAGAATGCAGCAGGCAGCACTCAACTTGATACCTTGCCCCGCGCGCTCCAATACCGCGGCGCACGTGGACTCAATACATACGAAGGCACTGCAGCAGGCTATTTGCGCCTGGCGACCCGAGTCAAAGAGCTTAAAGAAAGCTGGGACATCTACGCAGTGAAGGAGGATGTCGTCGGTCCTGATGGACTGCTGCACAAGGGCGTCGCCCGCTACGTTCTGCTGGGCCGTCGCCAAGATATCAACAAGCTGCCTGCCGCCCAAGCCCAACTTTCGTTGGGGGCAGTATGACGACTGCGCTCCTCTCAATCAAAAATTGGTCGACATTCCAGCATTACGGCCGGCGCAATCCGCCTTGGATCAAGCTTCACCGCGCAATCCTCGATGACTACGCGTTTTGCTCATTGCCAGACGTTGCAAAGGGTCACCTGATTCTGATGTGGCTGTATGCGAGTCAGAACAACGGCACCGTCCCGCACGATGTCCCGTTTCTTGAGCGGAAGCTGTCCATTTCCGATCTCAACCTAGAAGTGTTGATCGATGGCGGCTTTCTCGTGCCGCCCGGCGCCGCTAGCGTCAAGCTTGCAAGGGGCTAGCAGATGAACAACATATCAACTGCTAGCAACCTGCTAGCGCCGTGCTATCCATTGACGTGCAGCCCAGAAGAGTACGCTAGCCGCTTACTTGCACCTCAGAAGAGAAGAGTTAACCCCGAAAACCCGCCCAGCCATAGCGATCCGGTTTCGAGCGTCCTGACTCTTCGACCTTACCAATCTACCGCGGTCCAAAACCTACGCCATTCCTTGGCTGGGGGTGTGGTGCGTGAAATGCTCTGTAGCCCGACCGGCTCCGGGAAAACGGAAATCGGCATGGCCTTGGTTCACGGTGCCCGAGCGAAGCACAAACGCGTGCTCTTTCTCTGCAACCGCGTGCACCTGGTCGAGCAGACATCGCGCCGATTCTCGAAGGCCGGCATCGCACATGGAATCATCCAGGGGGACAACACCACCCGTGTGTACGAAAGCGTGCTGGTAGCCAGCATCCAGACAATCGCCCGTCGCGGCTTGCCGGACGTGGATCTGATTATTATCGATGAGGCCCACACAGTCGCCGGCTCGCGTGAATACCGTGCTGTTATTGCCGCGGCGAAGGGCGTGCCGGTGATCGGCCTTTCTGCCACACCGTACGCAAGAGGGCTGGGAAAGCACTACGAGGAGCTGGGCGGCGCGCTTTTCGAGCACATGACGGTCGCTGCCACGATTCCGGAATTGATTGCCGCTGGCTACTTGGTGGACGTGGACGTGTACGCGCCTAGCGAGCCGGACATGTCAGGTATCAAGCAGGCCCGCAACGCCTTCGGAGATCTTGACTACACCGATGCCGACGTGGGCCGCGCCGCTGACAAGCCGGAGCTGGTGGGCGACATCGTGACGCACTGGCTTCGCCTGGCCGCCGGCACGCCGACTGTTTGCTTCGCGGCGAACATCGCCCACAGCAAGCACATTGTTGAGCGCTTCCAGGCGGCGGGCGTCAGCGCGGAGCACGTTGACTGCTACACCGACGCGGAGGAGCGCCGTGCGGTTCTGGCTCGCGTCGAGGCCGGGGAGACCATGGTTATTTCCAATGTGGGCATCCTCGCTGAGGGCTGGGACTTTCCGGCTTGCCGCACGCTGATCCTGGCGCGGCCTACTCGTTCGCTTATTCGCTATATCCAGATGGCCGGGCGGGTGCTTCGCCCACATGCAAGCAAAGAGCGGGCACTGATCCTTGATCATTCTGGCTCGGTGGTTCGCCTCGGCTTTCCCACGGATGAATTTCCGCTAGAGCTGGACGACGGCTCGCCCCGCGAAGCCAAGGGCGCGCAGGTGGAGCGGGAGAAGCCATTGCCGAAGGCGTGCCAGTCATGCAGCTACGTCAAGGTGGTGCACAAGTGTCCGGTATGCGGTTTTGCGCCGGAAAAGCGTTCCAGCGTCGAGGTTCGAGCAGGCGAGCTGGTGCCGCTCAAGAAAAAGCCGAAAGCGCAGAAGATGGGCAAGCAGGAGTTTTACTCCGAACTGCTGTTCGTCGCGAACCGCCAGAGCTATTCCGCAGGCTGGGTCTCGCACAAGTACCGCGATTACTTCGGCGTGTGGCCGCGCAATCTCGACCGCACTCCTGCGCCTGCCGTGTCCGGCGAGGTCGAGCGTTTTCTTACGCACCTGAACATCAAGAATGCAAAATCGCGGGAGGTTAGCCATGCAGGCCGCTAAATCTCGCACAGCCGATGAGGCTATCGGTCGCTGGCCAGGCATCCTTGCGACATTGGGCATCGATCAAAGCTTTTTGCAGAACAAACACGGTCCGTGTCCGATCTGCGCCGGAAAGGATCGATATCGCTTCGATGATCGCCGGGGACGTGGAACCTTCATTTGCTCGCACTGCGGCGCCGGTGACGGTTTTCGACTCTTGCAGGAAGTGCTTGGAATCTCGTTCAGCGAAGCAGCAAAGCAGATCGACCGAATCGTAGGCACGGTCCCTGTCGGTCCGGTGGCCCCGGTAAGGACTGACGCCAGTAAGGTCAGCGTGCTTAAGCAGGTGTGGGCAAATAGCCAGGCAGTAGCGCATGGCGATCCGGTGTGGCAATACCTCAATCGGCGGGTGGGAATCGACAAGGTACCGTCTTCGCTTCGATACCATCCATCTTTGCGCTACACGGATGAGGACGGCAAGCAATTGGGCTGTTTTCCAGCGATGCTGGCCAAAATCCAGTATCCGGATGGCACCGGCGCATCAATTCATCGCACGTACCTGACGGATATCGGAACGAAAGCTGCCGTGCCTCAGCCGAAGAAGATTATGGCTGGCAAACCGCTTAATTCGGGCGCTGTGAGGCTTTCGGAGGTCAGCCCAGCACTCGGTATAGCCGAGGGCATCGAAACGGCGCTAGCAGCCTCTATTCGCTTCGGCGTGCCATTCTGGGCCGCGACCAACGCGACTCTGCTCGAATCATGGGTTCCACCGCTCGGCGTGGAGCGGGTATTGATCGCAGGGGACAACGATGCGAGCTTTACCGGCCACGCAGCCGCCTATGCTCTCGCGCGCCGCTTGGTGCAAAAGGGGCTAGCTGTCGAAGTCCACATTCCCGAGCGGGTCGGAAAGGACTGGGCAGATGAAAGTCTCTAAGCAATTTCTACGCGACTTCGCTTATGTGGCCAACCTGTACGGGTGGAATGCTGCCGACATCGAGGAGGCAAAGGCGCAGACCAGGGCCAGCCCTGCCGAACTGGGTGCCTACTGGGTTCGGCTGGCTGCTGCGCACCGCGCTGGTTACCAGCAGGCGAAAGACAACAATTTCATGCGTCTGGAGTGCTGGGAGCGCGCCCACAGCGCACGCGGGGTGGCCGCATGAACCCGGAGTTCATCGCGGACCTTGTGGCGCAGCTAGAGTCAATCGACGCCGACGCCGCCGTAAAAAAACAAATTCGCTATCGCCTTTACAAGGTCGGCGCTATGCACGGGGTGCGCCCACTGCGACAGATGGAAAGGGTCGATTTCGCATCGCATCTGCTCGAATTGGCGGTTTCTGTATCGACTATCCGTGATCGGTTGATGGCGACCTTCAAGGTAGGCGATAGCCAGGCCTACCGCGACGTGCAGAAAGCACTCAATCTGCGCCATTTGACGCCCTTAAATGGGACGCCGAGGGCCGAAAATGGTTCTATTGAAAAGCGGTTGGGGGTTTTGTATGACAAATAATGACAGGGCGGAGCTGACGACATCAGCGCGAGCGAAAATCGCGGCGGGCGGTCTGATGACCTTGCAAGAGGTCGCAGCGCTGCTTGATGTGGCTGAGTCGACGGTTCACAGCCTCCCGCTGCCAAGCATCCGCCTCGGGCGCAGCCTTCGGTTTGATCCGCAGGACGTTTGCCGCCTCATCGAGATTTGCCGCGAGCCAGTAGTCGAGCCAGGGCAAGCGGCGGCGAAGTTCATTTATTTCGGTAAGCGGTTTTCGTCAGACCAGACAGAAGGCCATTTCGGTGCCTACACCTGCTTAACGACAGAATTAGGCGTTGAGTTGCAGGCCGTTCAAACAGCGTTAGACCGTGGTGAACGTGTTGAGATTCGCCAGCCAGCCGCTTACGAAATTGTCGCCATGGAGCAGATGTTGGCCTTGTACCGGAGTGTTGGCGGCCCCGCGCTACTTGCGCAACTGAAAGCGCAGCAAGCATGAAAAACTTCCAGCAAATCGCCGCCAACATGGACGTTTTACCACTGCTGCTGGCAATCAAACGGCGCCCGCAACTGTGGAAAGAGGACACCTACTTGCGCGACTACCCGCAAGGCCCGTTCAAGCAGATTGAATCGATCATGTTGCGATTCCCTCAAAAGTCCGTTCACGAGACCGAGGCGGAGCTGCAAAACCATCTCAGCACGTACGACCAGCAGGAAAGCGTCGACTATCCGGCTTACGCCGTGTTACCGGAAGCGCGACCGCTCGTGATGGGCCTGATGGCGCGCGTCGATGGCGAACGCCTTGGCCGGGTCATGATCAACAAGATCGCTCCGGGCGGAGTCATTTTCCCTCATGTCGACACCAAGAGCCACACCGACTATTACAGCCGCTTCCATGTTGTCCTGCAAAGCCAGCCAGGCGTGCAGTTTCGCGCTGGCAACGAGCAAATTTACATGCCGACTGGCTCCATTTGGTGGTTTGACAACGCACAGGAGCACGAGGTCATCAACAACAGCGCCGACGACCGCATTCACATGATTGTCGACATTAAGGTTTCCATATGATTACCTGCCACGTCGAATCATTCGAACAGCAACTGGAAGAGCTGCAAGTCCTGCTGCCGGAGCATTACAAGGAACTGGCACTCAATCAAGAGCAAGTGCCGCTCTCTCCTCAGTACCACGTGTATATCGAGCGCGAGCGCCAGGGCGGCCTGATCTTCGTTACCTTGCGCGACGCGGGCGTTCTGGTCGGCTACTTCATTGGCTTCATTGCGCCAGGCCTGCATTACAGCACTTGCCTAACCTGCACGATGGACATCTTCTATGTGCGCCAGGACAAGCGCACAGGCAGCGCAGGCATTCGTATGTTCCGTTTCGTAGAAAACGAATTGCGGCGGCGCGGCGTGCAGCGCTGGTTCATGGGTTCAAAGGTGAAGGCAGACGCTTCGGCACTGTTCAAGCGCATAGGCGCGGCTCCAGTGGAAACTTACTACAGCAAATGGCTAGGGGATTGAAATGAAACTACGTGGCGAGAAGAAGCAAGACGCTTTGCTTGATGGGCAGTTCAAGCTGTGCGGCGTGGCGGCAGCAATAGTGGGCAGCGCCATTGTCGGTGGTGTTGTCGCATCAAGTTCCACAAGCAAGGCTGTTGGTGCGCAGACAGATGCCAGCAACCGGGCCGATTCGCTAACTCGGGAACAGATGGCGACGCAGCAGCGTCTTGCCGAGCAGGCCCGTATGGATGCGACGCCATATCGTGAGGCCGGATATTCCGCGCTGAACAAGCTTGCGGCCGCTCCCGACTTTACGGGCGCGAGTGTAGGGAGCGATCCCGGTTACCAGTTCGGCCTCGATGAAGGCATGAAAGGGTTGACCAACTCAGCCGCTGCTCGTGGCAACCTCCTGTCCGGCGCCGCCCTCAAGGCCTCGACCAGGTACGCGCAGGACTATGCCGGTACCAAGTTCAACGACGCCTTTAATCGCGATGCGACGAACAAGAACCGTCTCGCCTCTCTGGCTGGGATTGGCCAAGTGGCCACTGCAAATAGCGGTGCGAACACGATGCAGCTTGGCGGCCAACTCGGTCAGGCAAGCCAGTCGATGGCGCAGAGCGCGCTTGGCGTAGGCAACGCCCGGGCGTCCGGCTACATCGGTAATGGCAACGCCCTGGTCGGCGCGCTCAACCAGGGCGTGAGCGCTTGGAAGACCTACAACGGCGGCGAGCAAACCGACTACAACGCGCTACGAAATGGCGCAAGCAGCTACAGCAGCCCTTCTGAATATAGCTACGAACCGACCGCCATTCAGCAAAATACCGGCGCACTTCAAAACATGGATTGGTGGAAATAATTATGGCTCTGGACCTCTCAATGTATAACGCCCTTTTGCAAAGGCCAAAATCGGTTGCCGATTACGACGCCGAAGCGATGACAAATCAGTCAAACGCTCTTGCGAATCAGACAAACGCGCTCGGTCTCCAGCAGGGCCGCATGAAGATGGACGAGTACCAGCGCAGTGTCACCGATGGCAACAAGCTGCGCCAGGTCGTGGCCGGCTTTGGCGAAGACCAGACTGCCAACTACAATTCCCTGCTCCGCGCCGGCCGGCTGGATGAGGCGCAGAAATACCAGAAGGGAAATGCCGAATCGCTGGCGAAGACGGCCGATATCGGCAAGACGAAGGAGGAGACCGCCAAGATGCAGAAGGAATCGGCGGCCCATCAGTTCGAGATCGCTGGCCAGCTCGCATCCGCCTGGGCCACTAATCCCGGCGTCACGAAGGCGCAGATTCAGGCTGGCTTGGCCGCCGCTTCGCACAGTGGCGTCATCTCGCCAGAAATCACGCAAGCAAAAATGACGGAGCTGGAAAGCATGGCGGACAATCCGCAAGCGCTCAACGGCTGGGCCAAAGGCACCTTGCAACAGGTGATGAAGGCGAAGGACTCGATGAGCTACATCGCTCCTGATGCCAACAATGTTGCCAACAACGACCGTATAAAGGCGGACAAGGCGGCCGAGCGCGCCGTGCAGATGCGCGGACAGAACATCAGCGCAGACACCGCAGGTAAACGCCTCGCTTTCGACAAGGAACAGGCGACCGCGGAAAACGCGCCGGACACCACTACGCAAAAAGAAAAGGAACTGTGGCTGCATACGTACACCGCGAATAATGGCCAGATGCCGCGTAGCGCACCGCCGTCTGTGCGGAAGTATATCGGGACATGGGCGGCAGAAATGGGCATTACACCAGCCGATCTCTCATCGGGTGCCGCAAAGGCCAAGTTTGATCAGGCCATGGCAGTCACCGCTGGCCATCGTGGCGGCGCAATGGCGAGCGTCGAGGCGACCATGCCGGCGCTGGTGGAGAATGCGCAGGACCTGTCACACAAGCTTGGCCAGGGGAAATTTGTGCCGCTCAATAAACTGGCACAGATGTCCAATGACAGCATCAGTGACCCGACCTTGGCGGCATTCAAAGTGGCGCACATGGCAGTTGTTTCCGAATATCAGCAGGTCATCAGCCGCGGCGGGACCAATGTAACTGCCTTGAATGAGGCTATGCATGTGCTGAATGGGGCGCGCAGTGTCGAGGCGTACGACGCTGCGATGAACATGGTTAAGAAGGAAGTCGCGATCAACGTCGCAGGCGCTAAGGCTGTGCGCGCTGGCGTTGGGTCCGACAACCATGGCGCCGCACCGGCCGCCGTCCCGCCTAAGGCACCTGCCGGCTTCGATCCTGCTGCAATCGCAGCCGAACTCAAAAAGCGGGGGCACTGATGGACTATTCACAGTTTTCTACAGACGACTTGAAAGCCATGCAGGCTGGCGATATCTCCAAGGTTTCCAGTGCTGGCCTGAAAGCCATGCAGGCGCAGGCGCATATGGCGCCTCCGGCTAAAGAAGAGCCTGGCATGCTAGCATCGCTCGCCGCCGGCGCCGGTAAAGGCCTCGGCAGTATGGCGCTGGGCGCCCAACGCCTTTACGGGAAAGTGCTGGAGACGGCAGACGACATCATGCCCGGCAAGCTCACGCCAACAATGTCTGACGTGGTGGCCGGCCGGAAGCCTCGTAACTCGCTGAGCGATATCGCCCATTGGCTTGGCAGCGACGCCGATGCCGGTAAGGCAAAACTGGAAGCGGAGAACGCGCCCTATAAAGCAGCAAATCCGCTCACTAACGCGACCGGCGAGGTGGGCGGCTCGATTGTTGCTACGCTTCCAGTAGGGGCGGCGATACCGAACGCCCTGCGCGCCGCTGCGGGTGCGCGTGCCGTCGTTGGTGTCGTGCCTCGTGCGGCTCAAGCGGCCGGCGTGGGGGCGATCTACGGCGGAGTCACTGGCACAGCCGGTTCGAATGCCGATACCCTCGGCGGAATGCTCGCGGATGGCGCGAAAGGTGCTGGGACTGGTGCCTTACTTGGTGGCGGTGCTATGCCGGTCACGTCTGTTATCGGCGCAGTGGGTGGCAATGTTATGCAGCGCGTGTCCAAAACGAGTGCTGTTGAGTACGCCAAGCAGAAGGTCGCCGAGGCGCTCGCGCGCGATGCGAGAGGTACCTTGGCGACTAGCGGGGCAACAAATCCACTTGCTCAGGTCTCAGCGCGCTTTAACAGGCTTGGTGAGGAGGCGACCCTCACTGACGCCGCTGGACGCAACACAAACCAATTGCTTGACACCTTGGCCACGTTGCCGGGTCGCACGAAGGATGCGGCGTACAATTTGCTCCGCCAGCGCACTGCCGGCGTGGGCGATCGCATGCGATCCGCGGCCGAAAGTGCACTCGATACGAACGGCCAGCGCTTGCCGACGACGGTGGAATCGCTCATCACAAGGCGCCAGACTGATTCGGGGCCACTGTATGCGAAAGTTCGTCAAACGGTGATCCAGCCTACGCAGGCATTGGCCGATACGTTGGAGGCCGCCGACAATCTCGGAATGGTCGAGCTTGGCCGCAAGATAGCCACCGCCCGCCAACTGCCATTCACCCTAGATTCTCAGCAAAACACCCGTTGGAACATGGGCGACCTGGACCACGTTAAACAGGGCATCGACCAAGCATTGACCAGTCGTGCCGCTCAACATGCGGACGGCACTCTGACGCCGTTGGGAGCGTCTTTCCTGACGTTGAAAAACAGTCTGGTCAAGGAACTGGATGCCGCCACCACAAACCAACAAACGGGCGTCTCGTTATACCGCCAGGCCCGTGATGCGTTTTCAAACCCGTCGAAGCTAATCGATGCTGCTAACGCCGGCAAACTCGCTGTCAACCGCGATGAAGCCAGCATCCTGAGCAATATGCGCGGCATGAGCGACAACGAGACGCAGGCTTTTCGCATTGGTGCGTTTGAAGGCCTCCGCGCGAAGCTGGGCACCCAAGGCGGCCAGACGAACATCATGAACATGTGGAAGGAGCCAGCAACCCAAGAAAAGCTGAAGGCCATATTCGGGGACGAGCGTTCGTACCGCGAGTTTGCGGTGGCCGTCGCCAAGGAGGCGCAGCTCAAACGTTTGCAAAACGTCGGCTCCGGATCACAGACGGCCGCGCGGGCGGCGGGTATGGGTGACCTCGACATGTCCGCTCTAACTGATGCAGGCGGCGCTCTGGCCGCAGCGAAATCCGGCAATGCCCTCTCCGCGCTTGTTTATGGGAAAAATGCCTGGAACCGCGTAGCGACTCCTCAGTCGGTGCGGGACCAGATGGGAAACATGCTTCTATCTAAAGGGGTGGATGGGTCGCGTAACTTAAACAGTCTCGGGGAGCTTGTCCAAGTGATAAACAATCGGAACATGCTTTTGTCGACGAACGTCGGCCAGCTGGGCGGCCAGATCGGCGGGCAGCTTTTAACGCCCATGCCCACCCGGATCAAATAAGGTTCTGACCACATCAAAAGCGCACCAGACAATAGTGCGCTCCTTTTTAAGGACATCAATGTACAGAAATACGCTAATGCCGTTACCGCTCCAGATCGTTACCGGCAACTTGGGCGTGGATCGCTCTAACCTGTCGCACAACGTGGCCCCGCGCTCGGTTGTGGTTTACGCCGCCCAGCGCGCTAGTCTGATCGCAAGGATGATGAATGTTGGGTCAGAGTGCTTTGAGACCATTAACGGCGCACTGGATGCTCGCAACCAATGACGCTGAAATAACAGGAAAAAAACAGTGCCAAAAAAAGACCAAACTAGCGGTTGGAAGCCCGGTCAGTCCGGCAATCCTAACGGGCGGCCGCCAGGCACTTCCGAGGTGGGGCGCCTCCGTGCCGCAATCTCCGAGCACCTTCCCGAAATTATCGCGCAGCTCGTTAATAAAGCGCGAGGAGGCGATACGCAGGCTGCTCGGCTTTTGCTTGAGCGGGTACTGCCGCCAGTGAAAGCGGTCGAGGCAACCGTCACCCTTGAATTGACTCCCCGCGCTTCATTGACCGAACAGGGAGAATCGATTGTTCGCGCCGTCGCTGTCGGCCTGCTCGCGCCAGGGCAAGCCGGGGCATTGCTCGCTGGTTTGGGTAGTATCGCGCGCTTGAAGGAGGTCGACGAACTCACCAAGCGGCTGGAAGCGCTGGAAGCGGCCGCAGGCAAATGAATATTCTCGCGAGGATTACAAACTTGGAAGCCAATCGAAGTTTGGATGCGAAAGCGAGCCTCGCCCCCGACCTCTGGCCACTGATCGGAAGTCGGCATACGCACGAAGATTTCATCGGGATGCTGGCTCGCGAGGTAGAGTCAGACCTGAAAGGAGGCACCGATGGCCACGCTTAAATCTAGGTTGGAGCATTTGGAGGCGAAAACTCCGAGTGATGATGGCACGTTCTGCCTGGTGCTACATGGTGACACCTATAGTGCGCGGGCAAAGACTGCAGCAACCGCCGCATACTTGGCGGAGCATGGTCGCGCGGCGGTCAATTTCTTCGATGTGGTATTCGTTTCGCCTAAGTCAGCGGAGAGCGCGAAATGTCTAGCCTGAAGTCACGCATCCAACTGCTTGAAGGCGCAGGAGCGCTTTTAGGGCCGACAATGATCTACATTGGCGATACTCCGGAGGAGGAAGCAAGTGCCCGAGCGACGGCATCCAAGGTGAAGGCCGTTGTGATTTTCGTTTCACCGCTGGACTGCGCACTGTGAGCATCTACGGCTTGAAAGCCCGCGTAGAGCAGCTTGAGGCGAAGGCGGAGCCCGGTTGCAAGCTGCCGGCAGTCCGAATTGTTCAGGACGGAGACTTGACGCAAGAGCAGCGCGCTACTCTTGTGGAAACGGAAATGACCGGGCAGCTAGTGATCATTCGGCAAATTATCCGACACACGTTTATGCACTGAAGGCGATGCCACCTTGGGCAATCGTGCGACCTACCAAAGGTAAGCAATTTCATTGTGTTAATCTTGTAGCATTGGAAATATTTGGAGTTAAATGATGTTAAATTTAATCGTGATTTGCGCCACCTTCGCCGCCCTGACCGGATGCGCTACATCCCTCACTGGAGCTGCTGAAAAAGTTCAGATCGTCACTGCGGCGCAAAAAGAAAAATGCAAGACGGTCAAGTTGGTGACCTTCAACCAGCGCATTGGCTCTGATAAGCCTGGTAACGCTATGAAGTCGGCTTTAAACGAAGCCGCTGCCGCTGGCGGAAATGCTTTCTACGTAGTGTCGAGCTCGTCGGATTGGGCGGAAGGCGCATCCGTCGTTGGTGAGGCGTTGCAATGCGCTGCGGTGGCTGAGGGGCTGTAATGCGCCCTCAATCTGATATCGATGATGAGGCCGAGTCTGAACGTCAACTAGACCGAGTTGCTGCCAGCTGCAAGGCCGGCGCGGACATTGTTGAAGCAATTAGGCAATCTCGGAAAGCATGTGAGGCAGCGGGGTTGAATGCCACTTTTGCAGAGGATGGAGTTGCCTATTTTTCGCCGTGGCAAACGGCAAAAACAATTCGACATGCTCGGGAGGACGCGGCGGCAACGCTCATGGTTCAACTTGCGGTTTTGCGGAGGCTAGACAGGTTGCGCAATCTGGCTTGGGTTGCTATTGCTTTGCTTGCTTACCTGATATTGCGGTAAGGCGTGCCGGCATGGCGTGACCATGGCGGGCCCTGTTAGGCGGCTTGAGCCTTCGCAAACCGCATGACGGTAGCGCGCGATAGTTTGTGTTGGCGGGCGAGTGCGCTGATCGATGCGCCTGCAGCGTGCGCCCCGGCGATCGCGCGCCGATCGGCGTCGCTGGTCAACGTCGGGCGGCCCAGGCTCTTACCCTCGGCTTTGGCCCGGGCCAGCCCGGCCTGCGTTCGCTCTACCAGCAAATCGCGCTCCATCTCAGCCACGGCCGCAAGCATCGTCAGCATCAGCTTGCCTGCGGACGAAGTGAGGTCGAGCTTGCCCAGCTGTAGAACGACGACCTCGATGCGGCGGGCGGCCAGCATCTTGATTGTGGCGCCGATGTCCTGCGCGTCACGGCCGAGACGGTCAAGCTTGGAAACCACCAGCGTCTCGCCGTCGCGTATCTTGTCAAGCAACACGCCGAACTGGGCCCGCTGTAACGCGGGTACCTTGCCGCTCACGCCTTCATCAGCAAACCAGTACGACACGTCGTAGCCGGCGCGCTCTAGCTCCAACCGCTGGTTTTCGCTTTGCTGCTCTTTCGTACTGACCCGGCCGTATCCGAAAATTGCCATTTCGCTCTCCGCTTTTCGTTGATCGCTGTTCATTAACGTAGATACTGCATATGAACATGTTCAAAAATAAAAAGGATATTTTATGAACAGTCTGCGACCTAGCTCTGACGGGGTGTTCAAATACGGTCGATTTTGAACAAAGCGATTACATCCGCGCACCACGCCGCTTGCGCATCAGATCAGCAAATGGGAGACTTCAATCATTTGCTAATAGTTAAGTTTTCCACGAGGGATGGATATGGACTGGATTTCGACGGTTATAGGCTTTGTGGTCGGTACCGCAACAGGCGCGGCGGGGACCTACTACGCAGATAAATATACCGATGAGCGACGCGCGAGAGATCAAACTAAGGCGGAAGATCTTGTCTGGTCTGAAGCGTTCAATAAGTTCCCCGGTCTGATGAACGAAATGCGCGCTGATGTGCAGAACCCTGCGTTTCCCAACGTAAGAGAGTTCTTTGTAAAACACAGCGGCACAACGGTGAACAACGATGCGGCGCGATTTCAATACTTCACTGATGTACACGGCGACATCGGGCAAGCAGTTGCCTATTTTGAGGAGGTCGGCTACATTGAGGACATAACGCCAGGCAATTGCCCGATGTACCGGATGCGCCTTGATTTCGTAGAACGTTTGAAAGCGATGCCATAAATAATTCGCCCGACCCTTCATCACCTGCGCTGCCTCGACGCGCGGTTCGGCCGTCGAGCGACTGTAGCGATGCCGACTCGATCATCGAGCGTTAGCTTATCGACCTGATCAGCGACTTCGGGCGCTGGATGGCTCGGCATAGAAAACGTGAGGATTGCAGCCGGGCTGGAGCCTCGTCGCTCGTCGCTGCAATGCGCGTCTATTTTATGTGGGAGTACGGGGACGAGGTACCGTCGCCTCGAGGATAGTTGTCCGACCACTTTCATTAGTCGCCGACGTATTCAGCATAGGGCGCGACCCACCATTGCCGCCCTATTTTCTTCGGCTGCGGATGAATGCGCCCATCGTGAACTGGGTATTCCGGACGAACGTGACCAGTCATTCCGGCATCGTGACCAGTCATTCCATTTGAACGTGACCGTCCATTCCGGACGAACGTGACCGATTTCGGGCATCTTCCGGAATCAGTGGTCACGATGCCGGAATCACTGGTCACGATACCGGAATCAGTGGTCACGATGCCGGAATCACTGGTCACGATACCGGAATCAGTGGTCACGATGCCGGAATCACTGGTCACGATACCGGAATCAGTGGTCACGATGCCGGAATCAGTGGTCACGATGCCGGAATGACGTCGTATAGCGCAGTAATGGTGTTACGCATTTTGCAACTGAACGGGTACGCTCCCAGTTTTTTGACTGGAACCAGCGTGCCCGCACCAAGGATCAATATGCGTAAAATCAAGGACGTATTACGGCTCAAGCTTGACGCCAAACTGTCGCATCAGCAGATCGCCGATGCGCTGGGCCTGTCGAAGGGCGTGGTTACGAAGTACGGCGGCTTGGCCGCCGCAGCGGGCCTGGACTGGCCTGCCGTGCAAGGCATGGACGGAGCGGCGCTGGAGCGGCGCCTGCTGGTACGCTCACAGAAGGTGCGCGACTATGTGCAACCGGACTATGCTCGCGTGCACCAGGAACTGCGCCGCAAGGGCATGACGTTGATGCTGCTGTGGGAGGAGCACCGCGCCGACCACGCGCACTGCCAGACCTACGCGTACTCGCAGTATTGCGACAACTACCGGCGCTTTGCCAAGCAGCTCAAGCGCTCGATGCGCCAGATCCACCGCGCCGGAGAGAAGCTATTCATTGATTACGCTGGCCCCACCATCGCCCTCACCGACGGCGGCCGTGCCCACATCTTCGTGGCGGCACTGGGCGCCTCGAGCTACACCTTCGCGTACGCCACGCCTTCCGAGACGATGGCTGACTGGCTCGGGTCGACGGTGCGTGCGCTGGCCTTCTACGACGGCGTGACGCAGCTCATCGTGCCCGACAACCCGAAGGCGATGATCGCCGACGCCAACCGCTACGAGCCACGCGGCAACGACACCGTGCTCGACTTCGCCCGCCACTACGGCACCTCGATCCTGCCGGCGCGGCCGTATCATCCGCAGGACAAGGCCAAGGCCGAATCGGCGGTGCAGATCGTCGAGCGCTGGATCATGGCGCGCCTGCGTCACCAGCAGTTCGCCAGCGTGCACGAGGTGAACGTGGCGATGGCGCCGTTGCTGGCGCGCCTGAACGACAAGCCGTTCCAGAAGCTGCCCGGCAGCCGCGCCAGCACCTTCGCCGATATCGACGCACCGGCCTTGCTGCCGCTGCCGCTGCAGCGCTACGAGATGGCCCGCTTCAAGACCGTCAAAGTCCACATCGACTACCACGTCGACGTCGAACGTCATCGCTACAGCGTGCCGCAAGCCCTGGTCGGCCTGATGCTCGAAGCGCGCATCACGACGGCGGTCGTCGAGCTGCTCCATCGGGGCCAGCGCGTGGCCAGCCATGCCCGGGACCTGCGGGTCGGCGGCTTCACCACCACGGCCGCGCATATGCCGGCGGCGCATCGCGCCCACATGGAATGGACACCAACCCGGTTGATCCACTGGGGCGAGAGCATCGGTCCCGCAACGGCCGAAGCGGTGACGCGGCTGATGGCGGAGAACCGGCACCCGGAGCACGGCTACCGCGCCTGCCTTGGCCTGCTCTCGCTGGCCAAACGCTACGGCAAGGTGCGACTGGAGGCGGCCTGCATGCTGGCCCTGCAGATCGGCGCCTGCCAGTACCGTCACGTGCGCGACATCCTCACCAACAACCGCGACCAGAGCGCACCGGTCACTGCCGGTGAATGGGTCAGCCCCGAGCACGCCCACCTGCGTGGCCCCGGCTACTACCAATAAGGAATGACAAGATGATGATGCACACCACCCTGGCGCAGCTGCGCACCCTGAAACTGGACGGCCTGGCGGCCGGTCTTGAAGAACAACTGGCGCAACCAGGCATGGGAGCGATGAGCTTCGAAGAACGCATCGCGCTGCTGATCGACCGCGAGGTCCACGCCCGCAACGACCGCAAGCTGCTACGGCTGCTCAAGAACGCCCACCTGAAATACGGGCAGGCGGCGATTGAGGACATCGATGCGCGCGCAGGGCGCGGCATCGACCGCCGCGAAGTGATGAGCCTGGCCTTGGGCGACTGGGTCAGCGCCGGCCACAGCGTGCTGGTGACGGGGCCGACCGGTGCAGGCAAGTCCTGGCTGGCCTGCGCGCTGGCGCAGTACGCCTGTCGGCGTGGATACTCGGCGATTTACCAGCGCGTACCCCGTCTGCAGGAAGAACTGCGCATCCGCCACGGCAGCGGGGCCTTCGGCAAATGGCTGCTGCAACTGGCCAAGACCGATGTGCTGGTCCTCGACGACTGGGGCATGGGCGCCATCGACAGCATGACGCGCTCGGATTCACTGGAGATCATCGACGACCGTGCCGGCAGCAAGGCCACCATCATCACCAGCCAGCTGCCGGTCGAACACTGGCATGCGTGGATCGGCGACGCCACCATCGCCGACGCGATCCTGGACCGCATCATGCAGCGCAACCACCGCTTCACGCTGACCGGCGACTCGCTGCGTGCCGAGCGGCCTAAAACCGTCAACAAGGAGAAAAACAGCGACCCATCGTGACCGCAGGGATTAGAATTTGAACGCGTAACACCATCTCACGCGCAGCGGTCACGTTCCCCGGAATGACTGGTCACGTTCGCCGGAATACGCAGTGAACCCAGCGCAAAAGTGTGTTGTTGTGCGGTACATGCTCCCCAAAAACCATCGTCGCCCACACAGAAACCGGTACGTAACGTGGCGCGATCCCATCATGCTCTGTGTTCTTCGGTGGCGCCACGGCCGCCTTCGGTTTTGGTGCGCGAACTGGTGACACCGCGCGCGCCTCCCATTGAACAAGGGACTCTCGAGGGCGAACATCGAACGTCAGTGTTGATGTACCCTCAAAAAATGGCAGCTCAGGTTGCGGCGGTGCTTTGCCGGCACGAATGGCGGCCCAGTGGCCGGCCTCCGGCAATGGCACATGAAGCGCCTTACAGATATCCCGCAGCTTGGCGCTCGTGATGCCCCAGTCGCGTGCTAGATTGCCTATCGGGGTCTCCCATACGTTTTCGAAAAGCCTCTCGCGACTCAGACGAAGTGGCATATCTTGCTCCCTTTGCTGCTGGACGCCTGCGGTTCTGTGATCAAAACGCGGCCCGCGCCGGGTTGTGAATCGAAGTCCCAGCCCCATTGCGACGACACCAAATGAGTTCGAATGCTCTCTGCCAATCGCCGGCCTGGCTGCGGTATAAACCTGCTGCCAATTTTAACTTTCCTGTCGAACAATGATTTCTGACGATGGTAGGTCTGAGCCGCCACCACCATCCTTTTCGAAAGTGTGGCGTCGGTTATCCATAGGTGGTCGCATATTCGCTCACGGTCTTGCCGAAAACGAGCAAATGTATGCAGGTAGGCCGCTGCCTGCGAGTAGCTTTCTGTAAGTGCTTTCGCGCGCGCTTGCTCATCCTCGCGATCAAGCAGTTGGACTAACGGATCGGCGCCCAGTGGCGCGGCTAGTCTGTCGATTAGCCGCAGCGAACCGTCGTCGCTCTCAGTTCCTTGGTCGACCTGGACCGCACCCAAAAAATGGCGGTCCCTTCTTATGACCTTGAGCACGTACAAGCGTCCAATGATTAGCTGCTGATCGTCGACAACAGAGAAATCAACCGGCCATCCGCGTTTCCTTCCAATCTCGCTGGCAATGATCCATGCCTCACCATGAAGGTCCCCAACAGTCTCAACTTTCGCAGCGTAGGCGATGCGGCGAAAGCTGCTCGCCTCCGCGATCAAAAAGGTATCGAAGGGACTTGAAGGACGGCTCAAGCCTTGTGCTTTTTAGCTGGTGCCGATTGCTTGATGCCCGCTGCCGTCGCCACATCCGGCGTTACGACGATTTGCACTGTACTCCCCAGTCGCTTTAGAGCGGCCGGCACAAGAACGTGGGTGGGAATCGCTGCCAGATCTGACTCCGCATCCAACATCGCAGTGAGCATCACTACGATTTCCGCATTCGCGCTTCGACTGTTGGAGGCGGCGCGCTGTTCTATTCGTGCCCGAAGTTCATCGGGCATCCGGAGCGGAAAACTGTTGGGCTGCTTGGGCGAGTTCATGGCTAGGCAGTATGTGATTCTTTTTGACGCTTTGCAAAGAATCAATTTGACATCTACATTAGATAGATGTCAAAATGAATCGTCAGAAATTGTTTTGGGCTAAGACCATGACTAAAAAATCACAGCAGTGCACGACGCCGTTACGGATACCGGAAAACTTGAAAGAGTGGGCCAAGCGCGAAGCTAAGGCGCAAGGAGAGCGAAGTTTAAACGCGTGGATCAATGCGATGCTAGAGCAGCGTCGAGCCGACCAAATCAGCGCCTAAGCTAAATCAAATGAACACTAATTTGGCGAAACGCCAGGAGGCTGCACGCGCATATAAAGCATGAATCAGACGTGACAAGGGGCAGCTTGCCGGCCGCCCCTTTGTCTTACCAACCGGCCTAGCGGAACTAGGGGTTGTGACCAGGAATGCTGAAGACATCCTTGGTCGCTTTGGATCAGTGCAACTTGGAGAAACACATGAACGCAACAAACAATATCAGCGTTACAAACGCGAGTCAACAAAATATTACGGTAACGACGCCGCACGGGACGTTACATATTAAGAGCGCTCTAGACGCAGAAGACCACGCCATGATGAAGGCCACCGAATTGCATGCATTCTTGGCACTGGTGAGCGGTGAAGGGCAAGCGGACTTCATGAGCATGAACGAGGAACTCAAAAATAGCCTGCTGTGGGCCGCGCGCCGTTCTGCCGGTGAGCTGTGCGAGGTGCTGGCGCAAGTGCGTTTTGCAGAGGCAGGGGTGTCCAAATGAGCGCCAGGCAGCGTAACGCGGCATTTCAGGCATTCTCGTGGTTGCCGCACGATCTCCGGAACGACAACGCGGCAGTTTTTGCTGTGCGGATCAAAGATCTGGGGGCCGGCGTGCAAACGTGCCTCCAATTGATCGAGACTAGCGAGCTGGAACGAGAGCATATTCGTTTCGATGGCCCGCCAGCGGAGGGCGACGCCGCCGACGTTCCGCTGCTGTCCGTTACGGACACCTCCATACTGCTGCGCCTGGCCATCACTATCGCTGGAGTTATTAGCGAACAAGCCGAGCAGTTCTGCCAAGCGTCGGAAGATCGCCTTGTGAAAGCGCGCTCGGCAGCCACCAGCACAGGAGTCGACCATGAGTGATTGCGATCCTACCGGCGAACCAAGTAGCCACGTGGTGCGGCCTGCTCGATGGGCTGGAGACAACGGCGCGATTTCACAAATTGACTGCCTCATGTCGCTTGCATTCTTCCCTGGCCGCGCGCCGCGCAGCAATGCATACCGAGAAGGATGCCGAGCGGCACTTGAATACCGCCTCCTCGGTCGACGAATGCCGCCAAGTTACCGCGCTGGATGCTGCGAAGCCGATGCATGGTTTGCCGGTGCCGAAGAGGGGCACGCGATCTGGCGACGGAAGTGTGAAGTTGGCGCTCCGTGCGGCGAGCAATCGTCCTGCTCGCAGGTGTCCTCATGACTCGCGCCCATAGCGCGGCGTTGTCGATTCGGCCGCGCGCAGGGGCGATGCAGCCACTGTTCGACCTAATTGCCGCCGATATGCAGCCCATCCGCCGTGAGGTGTGGCTAGGGCTGGGTTTCTGCCCACCAAAGCGTTGCGCCATTGCTATCGACCCGCACGCGTTACCCGGTAAGCAGGATTGCAGGGCCGTGGCGGGTCTTGATGTACTGCTCTGTTATCACGGTGACTCGACGCGCTACGGCGTTCTGCGCGACCTGTGCGCGTCCTTGCTGCTGGCAGGACCGCGCCGGCTACTGGTGATAGATATCGACCACGGGCGCCTGGCTTTCTTGAAACTTTGGAGTGGCGCATGAGCATCAGCAATCCCATAATTCTATTCGCGTCGGAGAAGGCAGCGCCGGATCTGATCGCGGCCAGGACGGCAAGCCGGGCCATGCTCGAAGACACGCGCACCGTTAAGATCCGATGCGGCGCCGACATTAAGCCCCAAGCCATCGATTGGCTGTGGCCGGGGTGGCTGCCTGCCGGGAAACTGACAATCTTGGCAGGTGCCGCCGGCACGGGCAAGACGACGCTTGCGCTGGGCCTAGGCGCCGTCATCACCACCGGTGGCCGGTGGCCAGATGGCTCATCCAGCACGAAGAAGGGCAACGTGCTGGTCTGGTCATCGGAGGACGTGGCGGATGACACGCTGGTGCCGCGCCTGATCGCGTCCGGTGCCGACCTGACGCGCTGCCATTTCATCGAAGGCATCGTTCAGCATGGCGAGAGCGTCCCATTCGACCCTTCCCAAGACATACCCGAGTTGCACCGCGCTGTGGAGCGGATCGGCGGAGCTGCCCTGCTCATCATTGACCCGATCGTGTCGGCCGTCGCTGGCGACATGCACCGGGCCAACGATGTGCGGCGCGGCCTGCAGGCAGTGGTGGAGTTCGCGGAGGCTCACAGCTGCGCCGTGATCGGCATCACGCACTTTGCCAAGGGCGGTGCCGGCAAGGCGCCACAGGACCGCGTAATCGGCTCCCAGGCGTTCGGCGCCCTCGCGCGTATGGTATTGGTCACAGCGAAGGAAGAGGGCAGCACGCGTCGGGTGTTGGCCCGAGCAAAATCAAACATCGCGCCAGACGATGGCGGCGTGGCGTATTCGCTCGACCTGGTGACGATTGATGGCGGTATCGCAGCGACGCGCGCGGTGTGGGACGGGGTGATCGAAGGCACTGCACGCGAAATTCTGGGCGATGTCGAGCACGACGACAGCGAAGAAGCCGGCGAGAAACAGGATGCTGAACGGTTCTTGCGCGGTCTGCTTGACGAAGGACCGGTGCCGACTCGTCAAATTAAGGCAGATGCGGACGGTGCTGGCTACGCTTGGGCGACGGTCCGTCGAGCTCAAAAGGCGCTCGGAATTACGGCGGTCAAGGGGGGCATGAAAGAAGGCTGGACGTGGCAGTTGTAGGTCGGCGGCGCCCGAAGGTGCTCAAAAAACGCGAAGGTGCTCATGAAAATAACGTGAGCACCTTCGTGAAAAGTGAGCGCCTTCGTCGATGCGACAGCGCTTAAGGAGCAATTGCGAAAATCTAAGATTGAGCGGAGTGATGCCGAAGACCGCCATACAAATTAAGTGGCGGTCTACGGAAAAAGTGGCGGTCTTCGCGTAGACCTTTGCGGCATGGCTACTTATGCCGAGCTTCAAAACATAAATTAAGGGCCTAAGCAGATAGAAAATTTGGCTACGCTGCTGCGGTGCCAAGAGGAATCTCGTCGATGATCATGTCGATATATAGTCGCGCTCTTTCAGCTGCCTCCGCTTCGGCCACAATGAAATCAGCATGTGGCTTGGTGGAGCCATGTTGGAGGGTCCCTAGCTTCCCTCCAACTCGGAAGTGCGCTTTCCACAGCATCGATTTGCTGTCGCGCCGCCTGGTCACATCGAGTTGGTAGCCTCTGTATATGCAGCCATTTTCTTCATTGTTCATAAAACCTTCACCGTAATTAAAGTGATGCGATCGCATGAGGTGCTGACCGAGGTCTGAGGCTGTCGGCGACCAGCGCAAGAAACGAGGCGTACGATGCGGGCCGTTACTTTAATTCCCTTGCGATTCATCAACAGCCTTAGCAGCGGCGCTAGACACGGTATTTTTGACGCCGATCGCCAATTAGCGCTAGCAATTCCGAAATTTGCAATCCACTCGCTTCGTGAAGGCGTATCAGGAACGCGGCATTGACACGTGCGTGACCGCTACGCATTTTACTTAGCAGCGGACCGTTCACGTTCAGGAAGCGACCCAATTCGGCGTCATTTTTTAGAACAAGCCGGATTTTGACGGCATCTAGCAATTTGGACGGGCTGTAAGTGGGCGCTGCTTGTATATCTAAGGGAGAACGAACGTCCATAACGCGCCCAGTAAAATTCGTCGACGTTAAAGTATAACCATAGATGAGTCGACGAAAGTGCCGTGCGCGACAAATAAATTTTTGGCTTGGTTGTCAATCGACAAGGAAAGTTCATTTACGATAATTCTGTTGTCGACGGCTCGCTTACGCGTGAAGCTGCCGATGGCAAAATTGAGAGCGTCTCCGCCAATCGCCGCAAAGATCAGCAAAGGTGCGAGGAACGGCGCTGACAGGGTTCCTTGGGCGGCCAGAGCGCCTGAGACAAACAGTAGCGAGTCGCCCGGCAGAAAAGGCAATACCACTACTCCGGTCTCGACGAAAATTACGGTGAACAGCACGGCATAGATCAGGTAGCCATGGACCGCCGTTAATGCTGCCAAGTGAGTGTCCAGGTGCGGCACCCAATCGATCGCAGTGTGCATCATGTATTTCGCACCTCGATGCGCTCGGCGCGCTGTCGCACGAACACGATGCATCCAACAATAAACAGCGCCAGACAGGCACTGGCGGAGTACCTGCTCATCGCCAGCCCTCCGTTTGCTACGGGCTTGTCAAGAAAGTCACCTACGGCGGCCCCTAGCGGCCTGGTCAGAATGAATGCGGCCCAAAACAGCGCCGTGCGCGACGCTCTCGTCCAAAAATACAGTGTCGCGATGACCGCAAGGCCCGCGGCAAACACAAGTGCGCTACCTTGATAGCCCAGTCCCAGGCCCTTCCCTGGATCAGCGAACCAGTCGCCCAGAGCGGTACCCAGTGTCTGCGAGAACATGATGGTCATCCAGTAAAACACTTCGGCCTTGCCGCTGTCGATGCGGTTGATTGAAACCGAGCCGAGCGAGCGATACCACCACAGCAGCGAGCCGGCCAGCATCGCGGCGAGCAGGGTGGCGCCACCCGCGTAGCCGATGCCGAGCGAGCGGTCGAAAAAATCGGCTAGAGTGGTACCCGCTGTGGTAGTGGCGACTATCACGAACCAGAACAGGGGCGCATGGAATTTGTCGGCCTTGATTTGTGCGGCCACGGCCCCGATAAATATGGCCATGAAAATGGCGGTGCCGACAAGGTAGCCCAGGCTCATCGACATGGTGACGGCATCGCCGGCCGTCTCGCCCAACGTAGTGGCAACTATTTTAATCACCCAAAATAACAGAGTTAGCTCAGGTACTTTGCCTAAGATTGTGCGGGTTTCAGACTGCATACAATTCTCCAATCGGGGGAAAAGGTAATTTAGCCAACAAAGCTGGCCCTTGCCACGTTGCATGACCAAGTTAACGAAGATTTAATCCACGGAAGTACTTGCCCACGTTGTAAATATGAAGGCGGGAATTGCCCAGTTTTTGTGACGCCAGAAGTAGGCACGGTAACGCCTGAGCGCGACCGTCGCTGACTTCTAGGCAAATTCATGCGAGCATATGCCAAAAAATTGACCGTGCTAAGCGCTTCGTCGACCTATTCCGTTGCAATCGTCAGCAAAGTAAAAGTATCGGGTTTGAGCTGGGCGCGGCCTTTGACTGGGGGGGCATCAGATGCCTCCGCCGAGACAACGAACAGTTGGTGTGACTCAGCATCGAGCGCCATCGTGCGTCCCCGCGACATGGTTGGAACAGTTTGAAGCACGTTGAACGGCGCCACACCGTCGATGACAGTAAGGGTGCCATCGCCGTTCGACGCGAATGCGCGCTGCTTCGCAGGGTCGTAAGCTGTAGCATCATTTCCTTTGCCGATCGTTGGCGCGGCTAGGACTTTTCCCGTGCGGCCGTCTATCACAGCCATCTTGGCGTTGTGGCAGCCTGCAAAAAGTCGGTCGGTCGCCGCATCAATTGCGAGGCCGGCTGGCTCATCACATGAAGCGCCGATGTCGTACTGATGGATCACTGTCAGCGCCACGGTGTCGATCACCGCAATCGCGTTCTTATCCTCGAGCGCTATGAACAATTGTCCTTTCCCATTCACCACCGCTGTCTCTGGGCCGCCGGCCAGGGTGATAGCCTTGATCACTTTATTGGTAGAAGTATCGATCACGCTCAAAGTGTTACCCTTGCCATTGGCAGCAAATACGCGCTTACTGGCAGGGTCATAAACGATCGAATCTGGCTTACCGCCAACCGCTATAGTGGCCAGTGGTGCCAGAGTGGTGAGATCGAATACCGTAACCGTGTCGGCGCCGCCGTTGCTGGTGTAGCCCCTATTAATTTCAGCGGCAACGGCTACTCCATGGACCCCAGCTGTGTTCTGAATAGTGCCAATGACGGATTTAGTACCAACATCAAATACATCGACGTGGTCGCCCCGGGTCAGGAATACATGGTGGCGCGCGCTATCGACTGCAAGATAATCCCAGCGCACCGGGCCGCTCAAGACCTGGCGCGCCACCACTTGGTAGCCGCTGTCCGCGGCCGCCGCAAGCTGCGGCAGCGCAAGTGCGGACGCAAGCAGCGAAACAGCCACGCTGGAAGAAAAAAATCGTGCACGCAAAGTCATTGTCAGGCTCCTGATGGACATGGTTGAGGGGGTAAGCAAGCGCTCCATTATGGCATCGGGTAGAGGCAAGCGGACGCATGCACGCCCACTGCTTGACCACCTCGCGCAATGGCTGCGCGCCTCGCTTGAAAAGCTCTCGCGCAAATCCGACACGTCGGCCGCCATCCTGTGCGCCCTGAACCTGTGGCTGGCGCTGACACGCTATTGCAATAACGGCGCCATCGAGATCGACAACTCGGCCGCCGAACGGGCGCTGCGTGGCATCGCCATCGGCCGGCGCAACTACTTGTTCGCTGGCGCCGACAGCGGCGGAGAGCGTGCTGCCGGCATCTACTCGTTGATCGGCACGGCCAAGCTGAATGGGATCGACCCCGAGGCATGGTTGCGCCATGTGCTCACGCAAATTACCGATCACCCCGTCAACCGCGTTGACGAGCTCCTGCCCTGGAATTACCCGCAGCAGAATAAGCCTGCCTGATCAACACATCGCTTCCCAGCGGTGGCATGCCATCATCAATAAAATCGGTGTTGATCAAGACGGCGGTGGCATGACGCTTACGAAGAGACAGGCGTTGTCATCGAAAGAGATAAGAACGACGAGGGTAAGTTGGACGTGAGTTTTGCTTGACGCCGGCCTTTGAAGAAACCATGAAGAAACCGAAGAAATCACTTAAATTTCTGTGGTTTCTTCGGTTGCTTGACGGTTTCTTCGAGTACGGAGATTTCGGCTGAGTCATGGAGGGAGTACATGAAATAATGCGCTTCCTTTGGGGTGTGCTAGTGAGGGGGGATTGATTGCGACTTTTGGTTAGGTGTGTAAGGATAGTTTCCATATGTAACGATGCCTTACATGCGAGCACAGGGCCGCTTTTATATTTACTTGTAGTACGGGCGACTTTGAACTAATCTGTTCCGACGCTGTTCGTTGTTCAGATGTGTTCGGAGAAGCCTATGCCTGATGCCTTGGGATACTCGGATATTGAGGTCCAAATCCGCACCTTAAATATCGTCGACAGTGCATTCCCCCGTATCGCCTCGCAACTCCGACTATGCATTGACGATGCATACGAGAGACGAACTATCACTCTTCATCAATGGCGAATTTTGATGGAAGAGACCGCTCTACTGCAGGCTCGCCATTCCATGCAGCGTCCAGACGGATGGCGTTGGTTTCCTACCATCAGTCGCAGCTGGGGGAATGCAGGAAATGAATAGAGCACTGCGGCGTCAAAGCAAATGTCGCTTGTCTAAAAATTTCGAAAACGAGAAAATTTACCGGCGCGACCCGATTATCACGTCGACAAACTCTTTAGCCGTTCGTAACGCGTTGTCTGCCGCGTCTTGCTCCGACGCGTGTGGTCCGCTTAAGGCCGCCGATGCAACTCCGAAGCTCAGCAACCATATGTCGTAGTGACCTAGCCAAAGCCCGGGCACTCTTGACGTGGTGGCCCAAATATCGATATCGAAATCTTGATATTTGTGTTTTTTGAGTACCATAACTTACCTCATGGTCAGGGGTTTCATGTACCGTAGTTCGCTTGCCACTATATTGCTGATGCTGGAGAAACAGATGGTTGCGGCGAAGCTGTGACGATCGTCGTCACACCGCTTGACTTATACTAACAATTAGTAATATAGAAAAAGTGATGTTTGGGGGCTTACAAAGATATCAGGTTTAGCAATGAGTCTGATCGAACCGAAATGACTAGTAAAAATTGGTTACAGTGACCAATTTTACTGACTGCTCATCAACCTATTTTCATCGCAGTAACCTAAGCCCATGCTGCGCTACGGCTGATCCATCCTGCGCGTGCTAGCCAGCTGAAACCTGCTATCTCGCTCGATGATGGGGCTGTTCGCATCGGTGCGGGCGCGCACAGTGCTCGGCTGGACGTCCAGGTGCCACAGGTACCAAGCATCGTAGGCGGAAAACACTTATCTCAGCGAGTCAACGAAGAGCTGAATGTCCCGATGCAGCACCAGCAGCCCCTCGTCTACCGTCAGGTGCGAATACTCTCGAAGCACCGTGTCCAGCTTGTCGTGCAAGAGCTTTGCCACGGTGGGATAGTCGCCAGGGTGCCGCTTCAGGTGGTCCGTGGCGATGATGTGGCGAACCGCGTGGCCACAGAACCCCGGCGTGTCTGGAATGTACTGGCGTGTGAGGACGCGCATCCGGCGAGACATGGCTTCAGCCGTCCACATCCCTGACTTCTGCGTGTCGTAGTCGCCGTCGTTACGCTTGCCTCGGTTTGGTCCCAAGACGAACGGTAGAAAGAAATAATCGCAGGTTGCTGCGCCAATCGCGCCCGGTCTGGCCTCGGCGAGATAGCGGGCAATCCAACGGCCAACGGACCGCTCTACAGCCACGTCGTAATCGTTGCCGGCCGCGCCCTTTTCGTTTTTGAAGTCTGCCGAGGTGAAGCGAAGCCGCCAGTCTCCCTGACTGGTCTGGTACAGGTTGCCCTTGTTGTTCGGAAGGTACCGGATTAGCGCGAAGTGGCTCATTCGCAGCGGATTGCTGACTATCATTTTGAGAAACAACACATCGCGCAGCCACACCACATGGTCACGCTCGTGGACCAGTGGTGGCGGGTTGGACTCGACTGCCTGGACGAACTTGAGCATTTCCCGCAAAGGTGACGAGCTGGCCAGAATATTGGCGATCGGCTCGCGCGGGTCCCGGCTTTTCCAAATCCTCTCTCTGCCTCGAATCGCCTTCACGCGGTCATGCACTTTCAAATGGGTCGCCGCGCACAGCTCACGCCAGCGCGCCGCCTGCGCCTCGCACCCAAGAGCTGCATAGTCGTGACCGAGCAGGGCCGCCTGGTCGCGCAGCGTGCCTGCGAGTGCCGGCCGCGCCCAGAGAAACCCTGTCTTGGGCCGCAGCATGCACTTGATATCGTCGAGGAATTTCGGAATGCCGTTGTGTATCTTGCCGCCAGCTCGCGCTGTCAGCCACCGCACGAAGTCCATAAGATATGGAAAGTGGACGAGCCAGCCCAAGGTGTCGATGGTTTCCGCCTTTAGTCCCTTGCCGACTGGTGCGGGCAGACACAGAAATCCAAGATAGGCCGAAAAGCCGGTCCAGTTCGCTGCTGCGGTCGCACATATCAGGCCGCTCGAGGCGACCATGGGCTTCGAGATGCGACAGCCCGTCTCTGCCGCCGGCTTGATCCGCCACGTGTTCAGCCTTGCGCCGCCTTCGCGGTAGCCGTCCGTCTTGAAGTCAATGAGGTCGAGCCATTGGCTATGCAGTTGGCCGGCCAGCGGGATTGCATACGGGCCTAGCGTCTGCTTTTCTTTCGTGCGCTTCATTCCCCACGCCGTCTGTTGGCTGCCGGACTCCTTTACCGTCCTGGCGTAGCGAGAGTATCGTCGGCCCGGCAGGCGGTGCAGGAGCGTGCCTTGGGGGACCTGCAGGGCCGTTTCCAGCAAGCCGATGGACGGCGCGCTGTAAGCCCCTGGCAAGCCCTCTAGCGTCAGCCATGAGCGAACGGAGGCCGCCGCCACACCGGACGACCTGGATAGCTCCGTCACGGTCATTCCGCTCGACATAACCAGCGCAGCCAGTGCGCTCTTAAAGTCGGCCGGTAGAGTATCGACATGGCGACATTCGTCAAAATATCGGCGCCAGGTTAACAGCCGCTCCGCTTGGTCGCGCGCGGTTCGAGGCGACAACTTTGCAATCAGGTGGTCTTGGTGCTGGACGAAACAGGTGTCGAACCTGATAGACATCTCGTCGCCGACAAGCGTCGCGTCGCTGAGACTAAGCCGCTTCATCCACCCATTCAAAGCGGAGGCGAGATTCATAACCTGCTGACGAGAGACGCCCTTGGCTGCTTGGGTGGTGGAGGCATGTTCTTTTAGCCGGCCGTACGTGATTGCGAAACCGTTCATTTTCTTCGTCCGATACGATTGCTACGTTGGGTAGATAACGGGCGCCTTAGCGCCGGAATAACGGGAATACAGTGGCGCCCCGGGCGTGAGAGCGGTTTTGGCCTCAAACCGCGTGCCTTACTTGGTTAATGAAGTCGGGCACGGCTGCCGTTAGCTCCATCGAGGCAGTGGCTGCGCGCCAGCCCTGCCAATCCACGCCGTGTGGTGCCCTGCATTGCTTGTATAGCGATGTGCTCACAAAGCAGCCTGGGTGTCGCCCCCAAGCTTCTCCGCGCCGCTTTTGCTACAGCCCGCAGGTCAGCAGCGCCGCGACATCGGCAACGGGCCATTGCAGGCGGTTGCCGAACTTAATCGGGCGGATGCCGTAGCACTGGCCAGTGAGGCAGTAGTTTTTGCGTATCGTTTGAGCTGCCCGGTTGGTGGCTCGGGCAAATTCGGCAGTCTGGATGTGGTCGCGGCCTGCTGCGATTGCGGCCAGGGCTGAGGGGAGGGAGGGTGCCGATTGCATCGCTATGCGTCCTTGTAGGGTTGCGGTTGCTGCGAAATGCCGCAGCAAGACGCATAGCGAGTCGATTTATATGTTTTGAAAAATAGTTCGCGCACATGCCAGGCGCGTTCGGCTTCTCAGGTGCAATGGCCGCTATCTAACGCGGCGCCCCGTCTACGGTCGCAGGGATGCATGCCAGCCCAATGGCGTGCCGTAGAGAACCATGGGCGACAGCACGGGCTGCCGAGCTCCGCATGGCATGAGGCCGGCAAGCAGCGCAGGCAGATAAGGCGCACTCATCAATCGCTTAGAAGGAGGGCGCCCGGACGCTGGCTACAAAGTCGCAGCATGTGTAAATGTGACGCCTAAGACTGAAGCGCTTAGTTTTCGGAAGTGGCGGGGGCTTTGAGCTAACGCGCCGGTGGTCGGCCGGCGCCGCTTGACAGCTCAGCAGCTGGCTACGTGAGCAGCACAATTCGCTGATCAGTTATAGGTTGAAATATGGGAATTTTGAAGGGTAGCGGACTCGATATTGGCTTTCCATCTCGTCCTCCATGTCTTGCGAGGCCGAGAAAACATCCTGCAGAATGTCGCTGCTCTGAGACTGCTGGACGAACTCGGACAGGTCGAAGTTCTTCAACGTAATCGAGCGGCGTAGACGAATAATGTAGGGAACAAGATTGTCGACCTTGAAAATCTGGACGCGATTCATCGAGCGTTCAAGGATCTGAATTTTTGCATCGATGTCGCCAGCCGTTGCGGCTTGATATTGCGCTCCGCAGTGGAACGTGCGGGCGTCTTGCTCGAGCTTGTAGAGCTGCTCAAAAAGTTTATCTATCTGCGACCGGGCTTCTTTGCGTCGTTCGCGTGCTTCGCTTAGAAGATGAGTTAAGAACCACCCGGTCGCTGCCACAAGGGCTGCGACGATCCAGGGAATACTTGCGCCCCAACCCGGCTCAGCCGGGCTGGGCATTGTTGATGTACTCGTCGATCTCAGCCTTCAGGCTCTTATTGGTTGCATGAATTTCAAGCTTACGCTTGATGGCGTCCTTCAGGAAGCCGAGCCTCACTAGACCTCCAAATGCCTCTTCCAAAAACGAAGAGCCATACCCTCGCGCGCCATCCATATCGACGACAATTTTCTCCTCTTTCGAGAGGGCAGGCGCAAGAAATTTTGTTCGAAAATGTTCTCCGCTGTACGGCCCGTCTTTCGTGAATCGACCCGCCGGGTAGCGCGAGAAATCTTGAGCAATATTGATAGTAATCATACAAGCTCCTTGTCGTGCAAGGGTATTCGCCAAAAAATTAGAGTCCCAAGTATACTATCACTGTACGTCCCAGTCTCCGTATCGCCTCCGTGACGAGCAGTGTAGACACCTCGATTGCTGCAAACGTGAACGAACGCGGACGGTATACCGCTAACAACACGAACTATCTGGCCCAGCCCTTTGCCCCGGTGATCCTGTTGAGTCCGCGAAACACTATCTTCGACCGCATAACGAATTACGTCGGCATCACGGGTTTTGCCCATCGCCAAAATCCTGCTCCACACAGCGGCGCGTTTCATCGGCAAAGTTCGAGGGATGCCTGCCCCTAAGTCGCAGAAGACGATCACCAAGTTCCCATGCTGCTGCTGAGAGAACATCCACCATTCCTTCATCGGTTCGACGTCCAGACCATCTTCCCTGGTTTGGTCGTACGCATGGTTGAGAACGTTGGTCATTGCTTCTGTTATCCCAGTATAGAGCTTGTCCTTCAGAAGATCAGCTATATCACCATCATATTCTTGAAGTACATCCTCGTATTTTTCACCCAACACCTGCGTGCCATGTGCGGTCTTCCAGTTCACTACGTCGTCATCAACCGGCGTAATCGCTGTAGTGCAACCTACCAACTTCAAGACGCCTATCTGCGAAAGTACCTGAGCTACTTTATTGTTATGGGGGAGGATGCAGCTAATTTCAACCTCGCCTTTGACATGGCGCAACAGACGTTTAAGTTCGGCCAAGAACAGCAGAGTTCCCTCAGCATGCATCTTTTCAGTTGTGGAAAAGTCCAGCACCGTTCGCCTTCGCTCCTCGCCAATTCGACGGCGTAGCAAAAACAGGGACCGAAGGAAGTTCCCTCTAACCGCCGGATGGAGTCCGAAAACTTTTGGGGCGCGCCAAGCTTCGCCGCGATCTGCTGGAATCTCGACATATCGCGGTGCCGACGGCTCTACGAAAATTGATCGAGAACTACGTTTCGGCTTCGAAGCCCGCGACCGCCTGTCGAGGTAAATTTTGCGCTTGTGCGTTAGAAGTTTGATATGGGCACCTTGCTGTCGGTGACCTGATCCGTTGCGCTAGGTACGGCCAGTTGCGAACTGTAGGCCACCAAGGTCAACGCGTACACGTGGCCCGACTTTTCTCATTAGGCTATCCAATAGCCGGAATTTTCAGATTTCGGTTACACAGAGCTTACATATGGATGCTGGCTTCGACGAAAACAAAAAAGGGTTACAAGCCGCAGCGTGTAACCCTTTGATATTAAAGCTAATTCTTGGTGGCCCGGGGCGGAATCGAACCACCGACACAAGGATTTTCAATCCTCTGCTCTACCGACTGAGCTACCAGGCCAAGAGGCATGATTATAGACAGCAGCAACCCACTTTGCAAGTCCGTCTGACAACTTCATATAAAAAACCGCAGAGCATCCAAAAAAACCGTGGTCTTTCAAGCCGCTATAATGGATTCATGAACAGCCAAACCTCCAGCGCCGTACGGCGCGACACCGATATTTGCATCGTTGGCAATGGCGCGATTGCCAAGACCACCGCTCTCGGACTGGCGCAAGCCGGTCACCGCGTGACCCTGCTGATCCCGCCAAAGCCGGCCGCCGCCGCCGCCCACGCGATCGGCGAGCAACCGTGGGATGTGCGGGTGTATGCGCTCAACCTCACTGCCCATACGCTGCTGTCATCCCTCAAAGTGTGGGGCGCGCTCGATGCCGCACGGGTGACGCCGGTCGAGTCGATGGTGGTCAATGGCGACGGCCAAAAGCCGGGCGACCTGGTGTTCGATGCTTTCGGTGCCCATGTCGGCGCGCTGGCGTGGATCGTCGAAGACAGCAATTTGAACCAGGCACTCGATGCGGCGCTGCGCTTTGCGCCCCATATCGAGATCGTGCAGGGCCGGGCGACGGCGCTGGCGGTCAGCGCTGACAGCGCCCGCGTCAGCCTCGACGATGGCACGGTGATCGCCTGCCAGCTGATCGTCGGCGCCGATGGCGGCCAGTCGTGGGTGCGCGGTCAATGCGATATCGGCCTCGATTACCGCCCTTATCACCAGCGCGCCGTGGTCACCAATTTCAGCTGCGAGCTGCCACATCACGGCGCCGCCATGCAATGGTTCACCGGCCAGGAGGGCATCGTCGCCCTGCTGCCGCTGCCGGGCAACCGGGTCTCGCTGGTGTGGTCGGCGCCCGATGCGCTGGCCGCCACCTTGATGGCTGAAACCCTCAGCGAAATGGCGGTGCGCCTGGGCACCCTGTGCGAAGGCCGCCTGGGCGCGCTGCGCCCGCTGGTGCCGGAACTGGTCAAGGATGTTCCGCTGGCGCTGATCCGCCCGCATGCCATGGTGGCGCCACGGGTGGCGCTGGTGGGCGACGCCGCCCATGTGGTCCATCCGATGGCTGGCCACGGCATGAACCTGGGCTTTGCCGATGTGGCGCAACTGCTCGCCACCCTCGGCGCGCGCGAGGCGCACCGCGGCCTTGGCGACGAACGCGTGCTGGCCCGCTATGCGCGCGCCCGCCACGAAGATGTGCTGCTCATGCAGGTGGCCACCGATGGTCTGGCGCGCCTGTTCGGCGCCGATGTCGAGCCGCTGCGCGCGGCGCGCAATTTGGGGCTAAACTTGCTGAATAAATTGCCCATGGTTAAGCGCCGGATGATGGCGCATGCGATGGGCAGGTAAGTCTTTGCCGCACCTGTGTTTTTAGAATCAATTTGGAGAAGTAATGCGTATATTGAATCTGGCGTCGCGCGCCGTCGTCACCATCGCCGCGTCGGTGCTGGCCTTGGGCTGCAGCGCCGCCGCCGATCCGGCGGTCGAAGCGAATATCAAAAAAGTGGTCGAGCCACGGCTGGGGCCGGGTGTCAAAATTGACTCGGTCAAAGAGACCCCGTATGGCGGCCTGTACGAAGTGCGCGCTGCCGGCGACATCTTATATACCGATAAAAAGGGCGAATACCTGATCATCGGCCATGTCTACAACGCCAAGACGGCCGAAGACCTGACCAAGCTGCGCGTCGACGAAATCAACAAGGTCAAGTTTTCCGAGCTGCCTTTCGAGATGGCCTTAAAAACCGTCAAGGGTGACGGCAAGCGCGTCATCGCCGTATTCGAAGACCCCAATTGCGGCTACTGCAAGCGCTTCCGCCAGACCACCCTGAAGGAAATCGACAACGTCACCGTCTACACCTTCCTGTACAACATCCTGTCGGAAGATTCGACGGTCAAGTCGAAGAACATCTGGTGCTCGGCCGACCGCAACAAGGCCTGGGATGAGTGGATGGTCAATGGCAAGGCCGCGCCGGCGGCGCCCGCCAACTGCACCACGCCGAACGAAAAGGTGTTCGCGCTGGGCCAAAAGCTGCGCATTTCGGGCACGCCATCGATCTTCTTTGCCGACGGCAGCCGCATTCCGGGCGCGGCCGACAGCAAGGCGCTGGAAGCGAAGTTCGCCACCATCAAGTAATTGGCGGCTTTGCAGCACACGGCCATCCTGGAAATCGATGGCCGCAATCGCCGGCAACGGCCGCTCGCTTGAGCGGCCGTTGCCGGTTGGTCGCAGCACCCGGCGGACCACGCGCACGCGTGGCCGCCAGCAGTACCCCATAAAAACGTCCGCATCACCAAAACGAAGGGAAGTCCCATGGTCCAATTGAACATCAACGGTCGCGACATGCAGATCGAGGCCGATCCATCCACGCCCATCCTGTGGGCGCTGCGCGATAATCTGAACATGACCGGCACCAAATTCGGCTGCGGCGCTGCCCTGTGCGGCGCCTGCACGGTGCACCTCGATGGCGTCGCCATCCGCTCGTGCATCACGCCGATCGCCGCCGCCAGCGGCAAGAAAATCACCACCATCGAAGCGATGGAGAGCGACAAGGTCGGCAAGGCGGTGCAGGATGCCTGGGTCAAGCTCGACGTGCCGCAATGCGGTTACTGCCAGAGTGGCCAGGTGATGAGTGCGACGGCGCTGCTGCGCACGAATAAGTCGCCCAGCGACGCCGATATCGATAGCGCCATGAGCGGCAATATCTGCCGCTGCGGCACCTATCAACGGATTCGCGCCGCCATCAAGGACGCCGCCAAGACCCTGGCCTGAAGGAGAGACACATGAAAAAAGAATGGATCACGGACAGCACCCCGGCGCCGGTCGCCGCTGCTGCAGTCAATAGCGATAACGGCCTGTCGCGCCGCGGTTTTCTGAAAGCGGGCGCGCTGGCCGGTGGTGGCCTGGTGCTGGGATTTATGATTCCTGGCGCCGGCCGCTTCGCCAACGCCGCCGACGCTCCCAAGCCGGTCTATGCCCCCAACGCTTTCCTGCGCATCGCCCCGGATAACACGGTGACGGTGGTGGTCAACCGCCTCGAATTCGGCCAGGGCGTCAACACCTCGCTGCCGATGCTGATCGCCGAAGACCTCGATTGCGACTGGTCGCAGATGCGCAGCGAGCTGGCGCCGTCGGGTGACATCTACAAGGACCCGGTGTTTGGCATGCAGATCACCGGCGGCTCGGGCACCATCGCCCACTCGTATATCCAGTACCGCGAAATCGGCGCCAAGGCGCGCATGATGCTCATCTCCGCTGCCGCCGAGCGCTGGAAGGTGACGCCGGCCCAGTGCCGCACTGCCAAAGGCTTCGTCATGGGACCCAACGCCCAGAAGGCCAGCTACGGCGAGCTGGCCGACGCCGCCATGCAGCAGCCCTTGCCACAGACAGTCGCGCTGAAACCGTCGAAAGAATTCAAACTGATCGGCAAGCCGACCCGCCGCATGGATGCGCGCGCCAAGTCGAACGGCAAGCAGCAGTTCGGCATCGACTTCATGCCACCGAATACCAAGGTGGCGGTGGTGGCGCGCCCGCCTGTATTTGGCGCCAAAGTGGCCAAGTTCGACGCCAGTGCCGCACGCGCCATCAAGGGCGTCGTCGAAGTGCTCGAAGTGCCGCTCGACCGCGGTGCCCGCGGCATCGCCGTCATCGCCGATGGCTACTGGCCTGCCAAAACGGGGCGCGACGCCCTGGTCATCGATTGGGATGCCGGCAGCCTCGAAAAAGTCAGCAGCACCGCGCAGCTGGCAGCATTTACGGCGCTGGCCAAAACAGCTGGCGCGGTCGTCAAGACCAGCGACATCTCGCAGCTGGCGGCAGCGCCGAAGAAAATCGCCGCTGTCTACGAATTTCCCTACCTGGCGCATGCGCCGATGGAGCCACTGAACTGCGTGGTCGACCTGACTGCGACTGCCTGCACCATCTGGACCGGTACCCAGTTCCCCGGCGGTGACCAGGCCGCAGCGGCGGCTGCCGCGGGCTTGAAAATCGACCAGGTCACCGTCCACACCATGATGGCGGGCGGCGGCTTTGGCCGGCGCGGCGTGCCGGCGGCCGATTATGTGACCGAGGCAGTCAATGTGGCCAAGGCGTACCGGGCGGCTGGGAAATCCGGTCCCATCAAGGTGGTCTGGAGCCGCGAAGACGACATCCGCGGCGGCTACTACCGGCCGTCGCACGTGCACCGTGCCGATATCGGCATCGGCGCCGATGGCAAGATCGTCGCCTGGGACCACAGCATCGTCGGCCAGTCGATCATGACCGGCACCATGTTTGAAGGCTTCGGGGTGAAAAACGGCGTCGACAGCACCATGGTGGAAGGCATGGGTGAGCCGTATGCGGTGCCGATGAATCTGACGGCGCACATCGTCAAGACCAATGTGCCAGTGCTGTGGTGGCGTTCGGTGGGCTCGACCCACACCGCCTTCGTCATGGAGACCCTGATCGATGAGGCGGCGCATGCGGCCGGCGTCGACCCGGTCGCCTACCGCAAGGCGCTGATCGATCCCAAGCACGCACGTCACTTGGCCGCGCTCGACCTGGCGGTGGCCAAATCGGGCTATGGCAAGCGCAAGCTGGCCAAGGGCCGCGCCTGGGGTGTGGCCATGCACGAGTCGTTTAACACCGTGGTCGCCTACGTGGTGGAAGCATCGGTGAGCAACGGCGTGCCGACCCTGCACAACGTGTTCGCCGGCGTGCACTGCAACCTGGCGGTCAATCCGCTGACCATCGAGGCGCAGGTGCAGGGCGCCGTGCTGATGGCAGTCGGTACCACCTTGCCTGGTGCGGCCATCACCCTCAAGGATGGCGTCGTCGAACAGCAAAACTTTGGCGATTACACGGTGGCGCGCATGACCGACATGCCGAAGGTCGAGGTGTTCACGGTGGCGTCCAACGACGCCCCCACCGGCATGGGTGAACCGGGCCTGCCACCGCTGGCGCCGGCGTTTGCCAACGCCATCTTCAAGCTGACCGGCAAACGTTTGCGTAAGCTGCCGTTCGACCTGGCCAGCGCCTAAATGGCAGCGCGCCCGCAGCCGGTCGGCATTTTGCTGGCGGCCGGTCGCGGGCGCCGCTTCGATCCGTCCGGCCAGCGCAACAAGCTGCTGCAGATTCTCCCCGCCAGCGGCGAGCCAGTGCTGGCCGCCAGCGCCCGTCATCTCACATCAGTACTGCAGCGGGTGGTGGCGGTGGTGCGCCCGGGCGACGACGATCTCGCCGCACTGCTGCGCGCCGCCGCTTGCGAAGTGGTGGTGTGCAGCGCTGCCGACGATGGCATGGCAGCCTCGCTCGGCGCTGCGCTGCAGGCGTCCATCGCTGGGGTGCTGCCGGCGCAGTCGTGGATCGTGGCGCTGGGCGACATGCCCGACGTCGCCCCCGCCACTGTCGCGGCGCTCGCTGATGTCATGGCCGGCGGCGCGGCGCTGGCAGCGCCGGTGTATCAGGGCCGGCGTGGCAATCCGGCCGCCTTTGCCGCGTCGCTGCTGCCGGAGTTACTGGCCCTGCGTGGCGACGCCGGCGCGCGCAGCCTGTTCGAACGCCATCCGTGGACGGCAGTCGTTGTCATGGATGCCGGCGTGCTGCGCGATATCGATGTGCCGGGCGATCTGTAGTCGCTAGTGTGGCCAGGGACGCACGCTGCACGGGCCAGGCGCCGATTCCGCTACACTAGCGTCTCTTACCGCGACCATCGACCCCATGAAAAAGCCTTCCGCCAAAAAGCTGCCAGCCATCCGCTACACCATCGTCCCCAAGGACCTGGCCAGCCACCTGTTTGACGTCAGCGTCACCGTCGAGCAGCCGTCGGCCGATGGCCAGGTGTTTGCGCTGCCGGCGTGGATCCCGGGCAGTTACATGATCCGCGAATTTTCCCGCAATATCGTGCAAATCCGCGCCGAGTCGCAGGGCAAGCAGGTGGGGCTGGTCAAGCTCGACAAGCATTCCTGGCGCGCGGCACCGGTCGATGGTCCCCTCAGCCTGCACTATGAGGTGTATGCGTGGGACCTGTCGGTGCGCGCCGCCCACCTTGACCAGACCCACGGCTTTTTTAATGGTACCTCGGTGTTCCTGCGTGCGCTCGGCCACGAATCGCTGCCGCAGGTGCTCGATATCGTGCGCAGCAGCGAGCCGGCCGCCAAGCGCTGGCGGGTGGCCACCGCCTTGCCTGAACTGGCCGCCAAACGCTATGGCTTCGGCACCTATATCGCTGCCGATTACGATGAGCTGATCGATCATCCGGTTGAAATGGGCGACTTTGCGCTGGCCAGCTTCAAGGCCCACGGCGTGGCACACGACATCGTCATCAGCGGCCATGTGCCCAACCTTGATATGGCGCGTCTGCAGGCTGACCTGCAGGCGATCTGCGAAACCCAGATCGCCTTCTTCGAGCCGAAAACCAGGCAGGCGCCGATGGCGCGCTACGTCTTCCTGACCCTGGCCGTGGGCGACGGCTACGGTGGCCTCGAGCACCGCGCCTCGACGGCGCTGATCTGCGCGCGCGCCGACCTGCCGGTGGTCAGCACGCCGCGGCAGCTGGCCGCTGGCGACGGCTATCTAAAATTTCTCGGCCTGTGCAGCCATGAGTATTTTCATACCTGGAACGTCAAGCGCATCAAGCCCGCGGCCTTCGCGCCGTACGACCTGCAAAACGAAACCTACACGTCGCTGCTGTGGTTGTTCGAGGGCTTTACCAGTTATTACGATGACCTGCTGCTGGTGCGGGCCGGCTTGATCGACGAGGCGACCTATCTGACGCTGCAGGCAAAGACCATCAGCAGCGTGCTGCGTGGCAGTGGACGGACCAAGCAGAGCGTGGCCGCATCGAGCTTCGACGCCTGGGGCAAATACTACCGGCAGGATGAAAACGCGCCGAATGCCATCGTCAGTTACTACACCAAGGGTTCGCTGGTGGCGCTGGCCTTTGACCTGACCATCCGCGCCAAGACCGAGGGCAAAAAATCGCTCGACGATGTCATGCTGGCCCTGTGGCAGCGCGTTGGCCGCGATTTTTATGATGGCGCCAAGCCTGGTCCGCGTGGCATCAGCGCAGCCGCAGTCGAGGCCCTGTTCGACGACGCCACCGGTCTGCGCCTCAAGCCCCTGTTCAACCGCTACGTGCGCGGCACCGACGAGCTGCCGCTGGCCAAACTGTATGCACCGTTTGGCATTCGCCTGCTCGACGAGCGCAAGTCGAATAAACCGTCGTTCGATGCGGCGATCGGCCGCGATGGCGCCGACAGCAAGCTGGCGCAAGTGCACGAAGGGGGCGCCGCCCACCTGGCCGGACTGTCGGCGGGTGACATCCTGGTGGCCGTCGACGGCTTGCGGGTGGGCGGCACGGCAGCGAGCCTCGAGGGCTTGCTGGCGCGCTACCAGGTGGGCCAAAGCGTGCAGGTGCACGCCTTTCGGCGCGACGAACTGATGGCGTTTGAGGTATTGCTGCAGGGCGAGCGGATCGCTGCAATCAGCCTCGATGTCGTCGATGGCGGCAAAAAGCGCCGCGGGCCGGCACGCCCGAGCGCATGAGCACTGGAGCACTGGAGCACAAATACGCGTCAGCGCATCAGCGCAAGCGTGTCACGCGCTGCCGTCCGCCCTACTGGACCGGCGCCAGCGTGCGCAACTGGAAACGGTAATCGGCGTTGAACAAAAACGTTTCCATGTACGTCAGCGAGTGTGCCGGGCCGTGTGCCAGGTTATACGGCATCGGCAGGTAGCCGGTGCGGCGCATCGACGCCAGCGCCACTTTCGATGCTTCTTCGTCGCGCGAGCGCAGCACACTGGCCTGGGTCAGCTTGCCATTCTGGTCGACCGTGATGCGCATGACGACAACGGCTGGCAGCATCGGTGGCAGCGCGCCACTGAACGTATGGTCGGCGTTCTGGCGCACGATCTGACGGGCGGCGTCGGCTTTGTAGACATCGATATTGTCGAAGGCGGCGCGCTGGTGGGATAGGGGAGAGCGTGTTTCGGCGGTGGCGTAGCCAGGCGGGCTGCCCGCATGGGGCCTGATACTGTCGCCTGCTGGCGCTACTGTCGGGGAATGCCCGCATGCCGTGAGGAGGGCCGCCAGGCTGCTTGCTACAAGTACTGCTACAACTGCAACGCCCGAACGGGCGCCATTGCTGTTCATGATTATTCGAATAAATTCGCCAGTTGAACACCAGGGTCTGGCGCGCGCATAAACGCTTCGCCGACCAAAAATGCATGCACGTTTGCGTCGCGCATGCGCCTCACATCGTCTGCATTCATGATACCTGACTCTGTAACTACCAGTTTGTTTTTGTTGATGTTCGGCAACAACACCAGGGTATTCTCAAGCGACACCTCGAAAGTGCGCAGGTTGCGGTTGTTGATACCCAGTAGTGGTGTTTGCAACTTGAGGGCGGCATGCAATTCGACCTCGTCATGTACTTCGACCAGCACATCCATCCCAAGTTCCATCGCACATGCTTCCAGTTCGTGCATCAAGCCGTGATCGAGGGCGGCGACGATCAGCAGGATGGCATCGGCACCCATCGCGCGCGCCTCGTACACCTGGTACATATCGACCATGAAATCCTTGCGCAGCACGGGCAAGTCGCAGGCCGCACGTGCCTGTTGCAGGTAGGCGGGCGCACCCTGGAAAAAATGCTTGTCAGTTAATACCGACAGGCACGAAGCGCCATGGCGCGCATAGCTTTCGGCAATTGCGGCGGGCTGAAAATCGGCGCGCAGCACGCCCTTCGACGGTGACGCTTTTTTGATTTCGGCGATGACGGCGGCGCGGCCGGCAGCGATGGTGCGACGCATACTCGCTTCGAAACCGCGCAGATCGGCGCGCAGGCCGGCGTCGCGCTCGACGTCGCTGCGCAGGCTCTCGAGGCTGCGGTATTTGCGTGCGGCGGCCACTTCATCGGCTTTGACGGCGAGGATTTTGTTCAGGATATCGGACATGGTGGGGACTCAAGAATTTTTGGAAAGGGCCAGCTTGACGCCAAGCCAGATGAAGACGCAACCGGTCAGGCGATTGAGCCAGCGCACCAGCCCGGGGGCCAGTTCGATGCTGGCGCTGGCGCGCGCGGTCAGCCATGCCAGAGCGTTACACCACAGCATGCCGTTGAAATTGAAGATGCAGCCGAGGACGATAAAGGACAGCGCTTTATGGGGCGCCGCCGCATCGATAAACTGCGGCACGAAGGCGAGAAAAAACAGCGCCACCTTGGGGTTGAGCAGATTGGTCAAAAAACCCTGGGCGAACACCCGGGGCCAGGGCAGGGGCGGCGCCTTGACGGCGACCTTGCTCGCCGCCGCCGCCGCAGACTTGCTGCGCAATAGTGTCCAGGCCAGGAACAGGATGTAGGCCGCGCCGATGTACTTGACGACGGCAAACGCCATCGGCGAGGTTTGCAGCAACGCCGACAAGCCCAGCGCCGCGGCCAACACGTGCACGAAGACGCCGGCGCCGATGCCCATGGCTGCCACGCAGCCGGCCCGTGCACCCTGGGCGGCGCTGCGGGTCATGATCAGCAGCGAGTCGGGGCCCGGCATCAGGTTTAACAGCAAGCCCGAGACAACAAACAAACCAAGGTCGTGGATGCCGAGCATGGGACCGCCGTTTTCTTAGTGTTTGCCGAGGCGCCGCGTCACTTCGACGAACTGCGCCAGCTTGGCGCGCGCGGCGCCCGATTCGATGGCTGCGCGCGCTTTGATCAAGCCGTCTTCGATCGAGCCGGCCACGCCGGCTGCATACAGCGCGGTGCCGGCATTGAGGGCGACGATGTCGAAGGCGGGACCCGGTTCGCCGTTCAGCGCTTCCATCATCTTCGCCTTGGAGGCGGCGGCATCGGCCACTTTCAGGTTGCGGCTGGCGATCATCGGCAAACCAAAATCCTCGGGGTGAATTTCGTACTCGCGGATCTCGCCGTTGACCAGTTCACCGACCATGGTGGCGGCGCCCAGCGACACTTCATCCATGTTGTCGCGGCCGTACACCACCACCGCGTGCTGTGCGCCGAGCCGTTGCAGCACGCGCACCTGGATGCCGACCAGGTCGGCGTGAAATACCCCCATCAGGATGTTTGGGGCGCCGGCCGGGTTGGTCAGCGGACCTAAAATATTAAAAATCGTGCGCACGCCGAGTTCCTTGCGCACCGGCGCCGCATGCTTCATCGCCGCGTGGTGATTGGGGGCGAACATAAAGCCGATGCCGGTCTGGGCGATCGACTGGGCAATCTGTTCGGGCGTCAGGTTGATGTCGGCGCCCAGCGCTTCGATGACGTCGGCGCTGCCGGACGACGACGACACGCTGCGCCCGCCGTGCTTGGCCACGCGCGCACCGGCGGCGGCGGCGACGAACATCGCGGTCGTCGAAATATTGAAGGTGTGGGCGCCATCGCCACCGGTGCCGACGATGTCGAGCAGATTGCTGGTGTCAGCCATCGGCACCTTGGTGGAAAATTCGCGCATTACCTGGGCGGCAGCGGCGATCTCGCCGATGGTTTCCTTTTTGACGCGCAGGCCCATGGTGAGGGCGGCGATCATGGTGGGCGAGACCTGGCCCGACATGATCTGGCGGAACAGGTGCAGCATCTCGTCGTGAAAAATCTCGCGGTGCTCGATACAGCGCAGCAGCGCTTCTTGTGGCGTAATCGTCATGGTGGCGTTCTTCACGTGCGGTCTAAAAAATTCTGCAGCAGCTGGTGGCCGTGCTCGGACAGAATCGATTCGGGGTGAAATTGCACGCCTTCGATGGCAAATTCCTTGTGGCGCACACCCATGATTTCGCCGTCGTCGGTCCACGCCGTCACTTCCAGGCAGTCCGGCAACGACGCGCGATCGATGGCCAGCGAGTGGTAGCGGATCACGGTGAAAGGGCTGGGCAAATTTTTAAACACGCCGACCCCCGTGTGGGCGATCTGCGAAGTCTTGCCATGCATGACCTGCTTGGCGCGAATCACATTGCCGCCGAACGCGGCGCCAATCGCCTGGTGGCCCAGGCACACGCCGAGGATTGGCAGCTTGCCCTGGAACTGGCGCAAAATATCGATCGATATGCCCGCCTGCGCCGGCGTTTTCGGGCCCGGCGAAATGCAGATGCGCTCAGGCGCCAGCGCGGCAATCTCCTCGATGGTGATGTCGTCGTTGCGCACGGTGCGCACTTCTTCACCGAGCTCGCCGAAATACTGCACCAGGTTGTAGGTGAAGGAATCGTAGTTGTCGATCATTAGCAGCATGTTTACAGCTCCCCATCCAGGCCGTCTTGCACTTGTTCGGCTGCCCGCAGCACGGCGCGCGCCTTGTTTTCCGTCTCCTGCCATTCCATTTCGGGAATCGAGTCGGCGACGATGCCGGCGGCGGCCTGCACGTACAGCATGCCATCCTTGATCACGCCGGTGCGAATGGCAATCGCCACATCCATCTCGCCACCGAAGCTGAGATAGCCGCAGGCGCCGCCATAGATGCCGCGCTTGGTCAGTTCGAGTTCGTCGATCACTTCCATCGCCCGTACCTTGGGGGCGCCGGTCAGGGTACCGGCCGGGAAGGTGGCGCGCAGCACGTCGAGGTTCGACATGCCTTCTTTCAGGGTGCCTTCGACGTTCGAGACGATGTGCTGGACGTGCGAGTATTTTTCCACCACCAGGCGCTCGGTGACCTTGACGCTGCCGGTCTGCGAAATGCGCCCGAGGTCATTGCGCGCCAGGTCGATCAGCATCACGTGTTCGGCGATTTCTTTCGGGTCGGCCAGCAGCTCCCGCGACAGTTCGGCGTCGCGCTCGGGCGTGTTGCCACGCGGGCGGGTGCCGGCGATGGGACGCAGCGTGACTTTTTTGCTGCCGTCGGGCGCCGTCTCGTTGCGCACCAAAATCTCTGGCGAGGCGCCGACGATCTGCATGTCGCCGAAATTGTAATAGTACATATACGGCGAGGGATTCAGGGAGCGCAGCGCGCGGTACAGCGTCAGCGGCGAATCGACGTACGGCTTGCGGATGCGCTGGCCGATCTGCACCTGCATCAGGTCACCGGCCATCACGTATTCGTGGGCGCGGGCGACCGCCTTCAGATAATCTTCCTTGTTGAAGTCGCGGATCGCCTCGGTGCGTACCGAGCTCGAAGTCACCGGTGCATCGACGCCGCGCCGCAACATCATGCGCAGGTCTTTCAGGCGCTGGCGCGCTTTCGAGTAGGCTTCCGGCTCGGTGGTATTGGCGTACACGATCAGATACAGCTTGCCGGACAGGTTGTCGATCACGGCCAGTTCTTCGGTCACCATCAGCTGGATGTCGGGCAGACCCAGGTCGTCGCGCGGGGCGCCGGCCGCCAGCTTCTTTTCGATGTGGCGCACGGTGTCGTAGCCAAAATAGCCGGCCAGGCCGCCGCAAAAGCGCGGCAGGCCGGGGCGCAGGGCCACCTTGAAGCGCGCCTGGAACTGCTCGATAAAATCGAGCGGGTTACCCTCGTGGGTTTCGATGACGACGCCGTTCTTGACGATCTCGGTGCGGCTGCCGACACTGCGCAGCACCGTGTGCGCCGGCAGGCCGATGAAAGAGTAACGGCCAAAACGCTCGCCGCCGACCACCGATTCGAGCAGGAAGGTGTTTTTGCCGGTGTGCTGGGTCTGCGCCAGTTTCAGGTACAGGGTGAGCGGCGTTTCAAGGTCGGCAAACGCTTCCGAGATGAGGGGAATGCGGTTGTAGCCCTGGTTGGCGAGGGATTTGAATTCGAGTTCGGTCATGCTTGTTCTCCGTACCACTGGCAGCAGCGGTGGGTTATCAAAAAACCTGGCGGCGCGCAGGGGCAGCCGTCAGCAATCGGGTTGGGTTATTGACCCAGTGGGTGGTTGGCCCAGGATTGCCAGCGTCGCCAAAGCCAGGCCTCAAGGGCGCCGGTTTGGTTGACAGTGTGTTTTTTGGTGAAAAACATGAATGTTGGTTCAGTTGGCGGTGCGGTTGTGCGAGCTAATCAGGGTCGCCGCTTCCAGCAGCGAATCCACTATACCATCGGAATCGGCTTCGTGTATAGATCGGCCATGGTTGTAACCGTAGGGGACTGCCAGCACCCAGCAACCGGCCGCGCGCGCCGCTTCGGCATCGTTCGACGAGTCGCCGATGGCCACCACTTCGCCCGGCGCCAGGTCGAAATCGGCACACACCTGCAGCATCGGCATGGGATCGGGCTTTTTGCGGGGCAGGCATTCGCCGCCGTACACAATCTCGAAATACGGCGCCAGCCCGGTTTTTTCGAGCAGGGGACGGGCAAAGGCGATCGGCTTGTTGGTCACGCAGGCCATCCGCAAATCCATCGCCTGCAGCGCTGCCAGGCCTTCGATTACGCCGTCATACAGGGTCGCATGGTCGCCATTGATGGCCAGGTAATGGCGCTGGTAGGCGGCCATCGCCGCATCGAAATGGCGGGCGACGCCGGCAGCGTCGAAGTCGAACGCCAGCACGCCGGCGATCAGATTGGCGGAACCTTTGCCCACCAGGTCTTTCACCTGGACGGCGCTGATCGGCGCGAGCTGCAGGTCGGCGCGCATGCGGTTGATCGCCACGTGAAAATCGGGCACGGTGTCGAGCATCGTGCCGTCGAGATCAATGATGACCGCGCGGATCACCCCGTGCCCTTGTCGCATCAGCGCTCGACCCTGGCCAGTTCGGCGCGCATGGCGTCGATCACCTGTTTGTAGTCGGGCTGGCCGAAGATGGCTGAGCCGGCGACAAAGGTGTCGGCGCCTGCTTCAGCGGCGGCACGGATATTGTCGACCTTGATGCCACCGTCGACTTCGAGCCGGATGTCGCGGCCCGATTCCTTGATCATGCGGCGCGCGATGGTCAGCTTTTTGAGCGCTTCGGCGATGAAGGACTGGCCGCCAAAGCCGGGGTTGACTGACATGATGAGGATCATGTCGATCTTGTCCATCACGTGATTGAGGTAGTGCATGGGCGTGCCCGGGTTGAACACCAGCCCGGCCTTGCAGCCGCTGTCACGGATCAGCTGGAGGGTGCGGTCGATGTGGTCCGACGCTTCCGGGTGAAAGGTGATGATGTTAGCACCGGCCTTGGCGAAGTCGGGAATGATGCGGTCGACCGGCTTGACCATCAGGTGAACGTCGATCGGCACCTGCACGTGCGGGCGGATGGCCTGGCACACCAGCGGGCCGATGGTCAGGTTCGGCACGTAATGGTTGTCCATGACGTCGAAGTGGATGATGTCGGCGCCAGCGGCGACGACATTGCGCACTTCGTCGCCGAGACGGGCGAAATCGGCGGACAGGATGCTGGGGGCGATCTGAAAAGTGGTCATGTCGGGCGCGGAATGCTCAGTGAGGGTGGACTAGGGAAGGCGCTATTTTACGCTCTCAGGCCAAACGGGCGCGCCGGAAACGGCGTTTTGGCCGCCGATGTATGATGAAGGGCTGGGCTGCTGCCCTCTTCAAACTACCGTGCACCTAGAGGAATACCGATGGCCGCTTACGAACTTTCCGTCTCTGTGAAGACCCAATACCTGCCCGAGCAATCGGAGCCGGCGCGCGACCATTATGTGTTCGCTTACACCATCACCATCAAAAACACCGGCACCGTCGCCTCCCAGCTGATCTCGCGCCACTGGGTGATCGTCGACGCCAACAATGGCAAGCAGGAAGTGCGCGGCCTGGGCGTGGTCGGCCACCAGCCGCTGCTGCAGCCGGGCGAACAGTTCGAATACAGCAGTGGCACGCAGATGGCCACGCCGCAGGGCTCGATGCTGGGCGAGTACTTTTGCGTCGCCGAAGATGGCCACCGCTTCGAGGCGGCCATTCCCGAGTTCGTGCTGTCGCTGCCGCGTACCCTGCATTAAGCGCAAGGACAGTAATTAGGCGCCGGGCGGTGCGCCGTGGTCCTCATCGTCTTTATCGGTCCTGGGTGGCAGATACATCGTCCACCAGACGATAAACACGAGCAGGAACAGCGCCACGCCTGCCTCCGCAATCAATAGCCACATAGTCGATCCTCATGAATGACATCCGTCGCAGTGTACCGGTATTGCGCAGCCTGGCCAGCGGCCTGGCCCTATTTATTCTCGCCGGCTGTCAGACGGCGCCACCGGCACCGCGCCCGCCGGTGGTGTTGCCGGCGCCAATCGGCCCGCTCGGCGTGCAGCCGCCAGCGGCAGCCACGCCGCTGATGACGCCGACCACCTTCGCTGCGCTGCCGGGCTGGCAGCAGGACGACCTGGGCGCCGCGTGGCCGGCGTTTCTCGCTTCCTGCAAGGCGGTCGCCAGCAAGCCGGCGTGGGCCGAGGTGTGCGCCGCGGCCATCACCATCGATGGCCGCGATGGCGCCGCCGTGCGGACTTTTTTTGAAACCCGCTTTGTCCCCAACCTCATCCGCGCCGCTGATGGCGCCGATACTGGCCTGATCACCGGCTATTACGAGCCGATGCTCAATGGCGCGCGCCGCCGCGGCGGCGCTTATCAGACGCCCTTATACCGTGTGCCGGACGACCTGTTGACGATCGAACTGGGCGCGGTCTACCCGGAATTAAAGGGCATGCGCCTGCGCGGGCGCCTGGTCGGCAACAAGGTGGTCCCCTACAGCACCCGCGCCGAGATCGAGCGCGCCGCCATCGCCGGCAAGGAGCTGCTGTGGGTCGATGATCCGGTCGAGGCATTTTTTCTGGAAGTGCAGGGCTCCGGCCGCGTGCAGCTCAATGACACCGGTGACACCGTGCGGGTCGCCTACGCCGATCAGAACGGCCATCCGTACAAGGCGATCGGCCGCTGGCTGGTTGAACAGGGCGAAATGCCGGCAAAAGACGTTTCGGCGCAAAGAATCAAGGCGTGGATCGTCGCCCATCCGCAGCGGCGCCAGGAACTGTTCAATGCCAATCCCAGCTACATCTTCTTCAAGGAAGAGCGCCTGCCTGATCCTGCCATTGGCCCCAAGGGTGCGCTCGGGGTGGCGCTCACCGCCGGCCGCTCGGTCGCGGTCGATGCGCAACTGCTGCCGTTGGGCGCGCCCGTGTGGCTGGCCACCACCCGTGCCGGCAGCGATGAGCCCATGCAGCGCTTGATGATGGCGCAAGATACGGGTGGCGCCATCCGCGGCGCCGTGCGCGCCGATTTTTTCTACGGCTTTGGCAAAGCTGCCGCTGACAGCGCGGGCCTGATGAAGCAGCGCGGACAGCTGTGGGTGTTGCTGCCGCTAAGCCAGGCAGCTACGCTACAATCGCGCTGACACCACACCAAGGAGTAGCACGCATGGACTATACCGACCTGCTGATCGAGACCCACGGCCGCGTCGCCGTCATTCGTTTGAATCGTCCGAAGGCGCTCAATGCCCTCAACGACAACATGATGAACGAGCTCGGACACGCCTTGTATAAATTCGACGCCGACAAGGACATCGGCTGCATCGTCCTCACCGGCAGCGAAAAAGCCTTCGCCGCCGGCGCCGACATCGCTGCCATGGCCGAGTACACCTACGCCGACACCTATCCCGACAATTACATCGGCCGCAACTGGGAGCACATCCTCAACGTGCGCAAACCGGTGATTGGCGCAGTGGCCGGTTTTTGCCTGGGCGGCGGCTGCGAACTGGCGATGATGTGCGACTTTCTGATCGCTGCCGATACGGCCCGGTTCGGCCAGCCGGAAATCAAGGTGGGCGTCACGCCCGGCGCCGGCGGCACCCAGCGCCTGCCGCGCACCATCGGCAAGGCCAAGGCCATGGATCTGCTGCTAACGGCGCGCATGATCGACGCCGCTGAAGCCGAGCGCACCGGCCTGGTCGCGCGCGTGGTTGGCGCCGACAAGCTGATGGAAGAGGCGATCGCCGCTGCGACCGTGATCGCATCGATGTCGGTCAGTGTTGCCATGGCGATCAAGGACAGCGTCAACCGCGCCTTTGAAACCACCTTGACGGAAGGGGTGCGCTACGAGCGGCGCTACTTCCACGCCGCCTTCGGCACGCCAGCCCAAAAAGAGGGGATGTCGGCGTTCCTCGCCAAGCGTCCCGCCGACTTCAAGGGTCTTTGATGGCGGCAGCGGCGGCGCGGGCAGCGTGCCAGGCGGTCGCCGCTGCTGCTGTTGTCAGCATTGCGCTGCTGCTGTCGGCCTGCGCCAGTCTGCCGACGCCGCTGGCGAGCCAGATGCCGGCGGTGCTGGCCGCTGGCGAAACAAGCGACACCGCGATCGCGCGCGCCATTGCGCCAGTGGCGGCCACTCACCCGGGACAGTCCGGCATCTACCTGCTGCGCGATGGCCGCGAGGCCTTTGCCGCGCGCGCCGTGCTGGCCAGCGCTGCCGAGCGCAGTCTCGATGTGCAGTACTACATCTGGGACGACGATATCACTGGAACCCTGCTATTTAATGCTCTCGAAGCGGCCGCCGCCCGCGGTGTGCGGGTACGCCTGCTCCTCGACGATAACAATACCAAGGGCATCGAAGCCCGTCTGGCCCTGCTCGATGCTCACCCGCGCATCGAGGTGCGCCTGTTTAACCCGTTTATGGTGCGTAGCGTGCGCGCGCTTGGCTATCTGACCGATTTTGCGCGCCTGAATCGGCGCATGCACAATAAATCGTTCACTGTCGACGGCGCCGCCACCATCGTTGGTGGCCGCAATATCGGCGACGCTTATTTTGGCGCCGCCGGCGAGGTGCTGTTCGCCGACCTCGATGTCCTCGCTGTCGGTCCGGTGGTCAGCGATGTCGAACAGGATTTTGATTTGTACTGGAACAGCGGCTCCTCGTACGCGCTGACGCAGATCGTGCCGGCTTCAAGCGCCGACAGCGCTGCCCAAGTTAAGCGCGCCGCCACGGTGCAACTGGCTTCGCCTCAGGCGCTGGCGTATATCAGCGCCATCCGCGATTCAGCGTTCATCGCCGATCTGCGCGGGCGCCGCCTGCCATTCGAATGGGCGCGCACGCGGCTGGTCAGCGACAACCCGGCCAAGGGTCTCGGTCAGGTGGTGGCCAGTACCCGCATGATGCCGCAGCTGCGTGAACTGGTCGGCGCGCCGAGCCGCCAGTTTGATCTGGTGTCGCCGTATTTCGTGCCAGGAGCGGATGGCACCAGTGCCTTTGTCAGCCTGGCGAACAAGGGCGTCGATGTGCGCGTGCTGACCAATTCGCTGGCAGCGACCGATGTCGCGGCCGTCCACGCCGGCTATGCCAGGCGACGCAAGGCGCTGCTCGAAGGTGGCGTGCACTTGTACGAACTGCGCCGCGCGTGGTCGGATCAGGCGCAGCACGAGCAGTCGCGCGGTGGTCCTCGCAGTGGCCCGTTTGGCAGTTCCGCCTCGAGTCTGCACGCCAAGACCTTTGCCATCGATGGTGAGCAGCTGTTCATCGGCTCCTTCAACTTCGACCCCCGCTCGAATTTGCTTAACACGGAAATGGGTGTGATCATCGACAGTCCCAAGCTGGCGCAGCAACTGTCCACCGGCATGGCGACGGGACTGCCTGACCGCGCCTATGAAGTGCAGCTGACTAAAGAGGGCAGCCTGGTCTGGATCGAGCACAAGGATGGCGTCGTGCTGCGCCACACCGACGAGCCGGACGCCAGCCTCTGGCGCAAGCTGCAGGTGCGGCTGCTGTCCTGGCTGCCCATCGAATGGCTGCTCTGAAATAGTCCTTGCGCCGCTACCGCCGCCTTGCTATAGTTCGCCTCCCTGCAAAACGGGGCGCGAATGGAAGCGTCAGGCGCAGCTGGAAAGTCAGCAGCGGCAAACGAAAAAACCAGCGTGACAGAACCGGCGAAATGATTTATAATTTTGCTCCTCTGCTGATGAACACAACGCTTCATCAAGCTGCAGAGAATGCTCCACAGAATATGTTCTTTAACAATTAACAGTCGATAAGTGTGGGCGTTTGATGAAAGTGCCAGTGACTTCGGTCACTGCATACTTAAATTATCAAATGTTCACAAAGAAGAAAAATAGGCGCTATGAAAA
>NZ_JAFCUW010000016.1:0-64637 GCF_049896725.1 Massilia sp. PWRC2 | reverse complement strand
ACTGGTCGTCCCGCATGGTCATCACGACGGCGCGCTCCTGTGTCGTCAGATGGGTATAGATTTTCGGCATGGCAGCACCTTACAGCAAAGGGTGTTGCACTTGGTTTTAGAGGCTGCCCAGGATGCGTCTGCCCTCCCTGCCATTTGGCCGGTACACAAGGCCATTCGCACTGTCACGTTATGCCAGATTGCACTGGCCAGGCTCGACGACGTCCGCCGGCAGATAGTTTTTAAATGAAACAATCGCGCGAGTCCCGCCGATGGCGCGCCTTTTCCTCTGACGGTGACGCCCTGCCCTATTGATCGGCAGAGAGCCTGCCGCTGTGCGGCTGCGTACCACCCGGTTGCTGGCCACTGACGACCTGCTTGAGCCGATCTGGGTGTTCATCAATCTGGTCACATTGCGCTGGTCCAAGTCGCCTCGACACCGCCAGATCTACCTGCATCGATGGCGGGAGTGGCTTTATATACTGAAATTTCACGTAGCTGCTGCAAATACCTGATGAGGCGGCACGGCGCTACCTGTATAGACGTGCGAGCTCAGAAACGAGCCGTTTTTACGCCACCCGTACAATTTTAATTACCGTCAAATATTCACTTTACTTGATTGACGAGACATTTTCCGCCACTCACCGCGCGTCATCTGCCGCTGTCGTTGGATATGAATCAATGTTACTCTGAACTATCCGCAAAGCGTATGCGCGTACCCGTGATGTCGAGCCGGTCACCGTCGCGCAACAGGCGGGCGGCGCCGGCCAGCGGCGTGCCATTGACGGTGGCGGGGCCGTCGCCCTGCACTTTTTCGATGTGATAGAGGGCGCCGTTGCGGCTGATGATCACAATCGCCACGCCGGGGCTGCCCAGCGTCGTCATCGTCTTGATCAAGTCCACCGTGGTGCCGACACGCGGGCCGTTTAACACTTTCAGGACGGCCGCTGGCAGGGCGGGCGCCACCGCCTCGGTGGCAGTCACCACGGTCAGCTCGAACACGGAGATGGTGATGCGGTCACCGGCGACCAGCCTGGCGCTGGTGATGCGCTGGCCGTTGACCTTGGTGCCGTTGCTGCTACCCAGATCGTCCAGCACCAGCTCGCTGCCATGGGGCGTGATGGCGGCGTGCCGGCTCGACACCGTGGAATGGGCCAGCACGACGTCGCTGTCGGGATGGCGGCCCAGTGTCAGCCTGTGGCCGTCGAGCAGCAAGTCGCGCACCGGGTGCTTGTCGCGCGTGATCACCAGCCTGGCTGTCATGGCTTTGTTCCTTGTATTTAGGTGGGGGACAAACAATGGATCAACTATGGTTCAGCAGCGGCGACGTAAACGCAAAACGGGGAGCGTCGCCGCTCCCCGTGCATTCTACCCATCAACTTGTCGAATAGCTTAGCTCAACAATGAATGTGGGCAATAACCAACTTTTACAACATCGCTTTCAACAAACGCGCCATTTCCGACGGGTTCTTGGTCGCTTTGATGCCGCACTCGGCCATGATGTCCAGCTTCGCTTGCGCGGTGTCGGCACCGCCGGAGATCAGCGCGCCGGCGTGGCCCATGCGCTTGCCCGGTGGCGCGGTGACGCCAGCGATGAAGCAAACCACCGGCTTCTTCATGTTGTCCTTGATCCAGTAAGCGGCATTGGCTTCGTCCGGACCGCCGATTTCGCCGATCATGATGACGGCGTCGGTGTCCGGATCGTCATTGAACATCTTCATGATGTCGATGTGCTTGAGACCGTTGATCGGGTCGCCGCCGATACCGACTGCCGACGACTGGCCCAGACCGAGCGCGGTCAACTGGCCCACTGCTTCGTAGGTCAAGGTGCCCGAGCGCGAGACGACGCCGATGCGGCCCTTGCGGTGAATGTGACCGGGCATGATGCCGATCTTGATTTCGTCAGGGGTGATCAGGCCGGGGCAGTTTGGTCCCAGCAGCAGGGTACGCGAGCCAGCTTTGGCCATGCGGTCCTTGAGGGCCATCATGTCACGCACGGGAATGCCTTCGGTGATGCAGATTGCCAGGTCGAGGTCGGCTTCGACGGCTTCCCAGATGGCAGCAGCAGCGCCAGCGGGCGGCACGTAGATGACGGACACATTGGCGCCGGTGGCGGCTTTGGCTTCGCTGACGGTGGCGTAGATGGGAATGCCTTCGAAGTCTTCGCCGGCTTTCTTCGGATTGACACCAGCGACGAATGCTTCTTTGCCGTTGGCATAGTCGCGGCAGGCGCGGGTGTGGAACTGGCCCGTTTTACCGGTAATGCCCTGGGTGATGACTTTGGTATCTTTGTTGATCAGAATCGACATAGTAGTTCCTTTAGCTTAGGCGGCAGCGTGAGCGGCGGCAGCGGCGACGACGGCTTTGGCCGCGTCTTCCATCGTGTCGGCGGCGATGATCGGCAGGCCCGAGTCAGCCAGCATTTTCTTGCCGATTTCTTCGTTGGTGCCCTTCATGCGCACCACCAGCGGTACCTGCAGCGAGACCGCTTTCGAGGCGGTGATCACGCCTTCGGCGATGACGTCGCAACGCATGATGCCGCCAAAGATGTTGACCAGGATGGCTTTCAGGCCAGGGTTCTTCAGCATGATCTTGAACGCTTCAGTCACCTTTTCGGCCGTGGCACCACCGCCGACGTCGAGGAAGTTGGCTGGCTCGCCGCCGAACAGTTTGATGGTGTCCATGGTGGCCATGGCCAGACCGGCACCGTTGACCAGGCAGCCGATGTTGCCGTCGAGCGAAATGTAGGCAAGGTCGAATTTCGACGCTTCGATTTCGGCGGGGTCTTCTTCGTCCAGATCGCGGTAAGCGACGATTTCCGGGTGACGGTACAGGGCGTTCGAATCGAAATTGAATTTCGCATCGAGGGCGATGACCTTGCCGTCGCCGGTCAGGATCAGGGGATTGATTTCGGCCAGCGAAGCGTCGGTGTCCCAGTAGGCTTTGTACAAGCCTTTGAGTTGGGCACGGGCATCGGCGATCGAAGCGGCAGGCACGCCAATCTTGGTCAGAATATCGTCCGCTTCGGCGTCTTGCAGGCCGGTCGACGGGTCGATGGCGACGGTGTGGATTTTCTCAGGGTTACTGTGGGCAACTTCTTCGATGTCCATGCCGCCTTCGCTCGAGGCCATCAGCACGACGCGTTGCGAAACGCGGTCGGTGACCATCGATACGTACAGCTCTTTCTGGATGTCGGCGCCTTCTTCGACCAGCAGGCGACGCACTTTCTGGCCTTCAGGGCTGGTCTGGTGGGTGACCAGTTGCATGCCCATGATTTGCTCGGCGTATTCCTTGACCTGCTCGAGCGACTTGGCAACCTTGACGCCGCCGCCTTTGCCGCGGCCGCCGGCGTGGATCTGGGCCTTGACGACCCAGACTTTGCCGCCGAGGGTCTCGGCGGCTTTGACCGCCTCGTCAACGGTCATGCACGCGATACCGCGCGGTACCGTCACTCCGAATTGCCGGAGGATTTCCTTGCCTTGATACTCATGGATCTTCATGCTGGCTTCCCTTCTTCTGAAACTGATGTGGTGAAATAAGTGAAACTAAGACGATGCGTTACGGCGCTGCATCGGCGAGACCGCATTGCGCGCCCAAATACGGCGCGTTAAAAAAATATGATGCCAACGATGATGCAACCGGTGGTGCATCCGGTAGTGCAAACTATGTAACGACCGGCTTGGCGTACCAGCGCGGGTAATAGCGGGCAACGGCCGGGCCGTCGATCCGCAGGGCATGGCAGCGATCGAGCTGGAACGGCTGCTCCATCGAGGCATCGTCGCCATCGCCATCGCGCGTCTGGATGACGTCGTTGGCGTAGGCCTGGATGGCGGCGGTGGGCAACACCAGCGCCAGTTCAGTCAGATGGGTGCAACCAAGCACGCCGGCCAGGCGGTCTTTCAGGCGCAGGCGAAAGTGGTTCATCAGCGAGAGCCCGATCAGGCTTTTGTAGGCGGGACCGATGGTGTCGCAGTAACCTGGATAGGGCACGCTGTCGGACGCCGCCTCGGCGTCGATGATGGTAAAGGCACGGTCAATGGTGATGCGCAAGTGCAGGTCGTGCACGGGGGTGCCGCCGGGACGCAGGCCGGAGGCGAGACGGATGTCGGCGACCTTGATATCGGTAATACGGGCGTCAAGATCCCACAATCCATCCTCGCGGGCATGGGCGTCGACGACAATCGCACGGGTATGCCGTAAAGCGCGTGGGACGGGAGGAGACAGAGGCATAGAGACCAGTGCCGGCGTAGCGGCAGTAATGGGTGATGCAGCCGTGTGCTGATGCACGCCACCCCAGCTTCTGTGGTGGCAACCGCTCTTGCGGCGCTGCTAAAACCCTAAAAGTGTAGCACACGGGGCATTCAAACAAAAGTGGGGCATCGCTTTTGTTGGGAAATCAAGCAGGGGTGAACGGCGGGATGCTGCTTAGCTCAGGGAAAATGGGACAGGCGACTGCGCGCCAGCCCCCCCTGCTGCAAGCCTTGAACGACGGGGCGTCGTCCGTTAGTATAAAAAGAGCATGGCACCGCCGCCGGTGAAGTGCGGGTGCACCCTGCCCGGAGCGCCCGCAGCGACGGCGCCATGCCAAAAACGACATGATGAATTTGCTGAATGTGCTAAATGTGCTGAAAAGCGGGCTGCGGCTGTCACGGCGCGCAGCGTTGCAGCACTTTAAAAATCGTCGTCGAGCCCTTTGATGGCATGCCGCACTGCCGCCTGCGAAAAACCGCGCTGCAGCAAAAAGCGCATTTGCTTGGCGCGCCCGGCGGCGTCGCTGGCGACCTCGCCAAATTTGCGCCGCCAGACGTCGGCCGCCCGCGCTGCCTCCGTATCGACCAGTCCAGTCTTGAGTTCTTTCAAGGCGTCTCCGCTGACACCGTGCTGCTGCAGCTCGGCGACAATGCGGCTGTTGCCGTAGCGCGCTCCGCGCCGGTTGATCAGCGATTCGGAAAAACGCTCCGTCGACAGCCAGTTATGTTGTTCAAGAAAGTCGAGCAACGCGTCCACATCGTCGCCCTCTTCCGCATGCCTGCTCAACTTGCGCCCCAGCTCGATACGGCTGTGCTCGCGCATCGACAGGTAGCGCAGCGCCCGTCCCTTTAAACTGAGCGGTGGACTGCGCATCACCCTTGCGCCCGACGTGGGGGCGCCGTACTGCTTGCCAGTGACGGCAGCGCTAACAAAAAAACATAGAAAAACCACGTCGACAACATCACCGCTCCTGCCTTGACTGCCCAGCGCGCGCCGGTGTCGCCGCCGCGGCGGCGACACCGGTACCGGGGCCAGTGCCAAAGCCATCCACCACTCGCGACCGCCCGGCGCCGTGCTGGCCAGACGGGCTGATCGACTAATCAGCCCGTGACCAGCTAGCCCAGCGTTGGCGCACCCTGACCAGCGCAGTGCTTACTCGGCCACGGCCTTGGCCTTGGCCGGTTTAGCCGCTGGCTCGTCACCGGCTGCTGCTGCAACCACGAAGCCCGGGGTGCCCGGCAGCGCCGGCGGTAGTTCGCGCACGCCGAGGGCGGCACGCACCTTGTTTTCGATCTCGCGTGCCAGCGCTGGACGCTCAACCAGGAACAGGCGGGCATTATCCTTGCCCTGGCCGATACGCTCGCCGTTGTAGCTGTACCAGGAACCGGCTTTTTCGACGATTTTATTGTCGGCGCCCAGGTCGAGGATTTCGCCTTCGCGCGAGGTGCCGGCGCCGTACAGAATGTCGAAGTGCGCTTCGCGGAACGGCGGCGCGATCTTGTTCTTGACGACCTTGACCTTGGTTTCGTTACCAATGACCTCGTCGCCCGATTTGATGGACCCGGTACGGCGAATGTCGAGGCGCACGGAGGCGTAAAACTTCAGTGCGTTACCGCCTGTGGTGGTCTCCGGGCTGCCGAACATGACGCCGATTTTCATGCGGATCTGATTGATGAAGATGACCAGGGTATTGGTGCGGTTGATCGAACCGGTCAGCTTGCGCAGCGCTTGCGACATCAGGCGTGCCTGCAGGCCCGGCAGCGAATCGCCCATATCGCCTTCGATTTCGGCGCGCGGCGTCAAGGCTGCCACCGAGTCGATGACGACCAGGTCGACACTGCCCGAACGGACCAGGGCATCGCAGATTTCCAGTGCCTGTTCACCCGTGTCTGGCTGCGAAATGAGCAGGTCCGACAGGTTGATACCCAGCTTTTGTGCATAGCCCACGTCAAGCGCGTGTTCGGCATCGATGAAGGCACAGGTGCCGCCCAGCTTTTGCATTTGTGCGATGGTCTGCAGGGTCAGCGTGGTCTTGCCGGACGATTCTGGCCCGTAGATTTCCACGATACGGCCGCGCGGCAAGCCGCCCACGCCCAGCGCGATGTCCAGCCCCAGCGAGCCGGTCGAGACGACTTGCACTTCTTCGATGGGCGCATTGCCATCCATGCGCATGACCGAGCCTTTGCCAAACTGCTTTTCGATTTGCGCCAGTGCGGCGGCGAGCGCCTTTACTTTTTCTGCGGCGTTCAAATTCGTTTTCTTATCGTCCATAATGTTCTTTCGTCTTGAGTAGGCCGGTGCAGGGCCAAAGGGAGATCACAGTCACCACTGTACAAGCATACAGTAGTTTGTGCAAGCGCTGTTTGCAGCGGCGCGGCCGGCTGCCAGCTTGGGTGACATGGCTTTTGGTAGCAAAAGCTCGCCTTCCCCGGTTAAATGAAACACAATGCAATTTACATTCATCACGTCGCACCCAGGGGTTCCGCCATGCGCATTTTACTTGCCGAAGATGATAGCGTACTTGCCGATGGATTGACGCGCTCCTTGCGCCAGTCAGGCTATGCAATCGACTGCGTCAGGAACGGTCCCGACGCCGACACCGCGCTGTCGACCCAGGAGTTCGACCTGCTCATTCTCGACCTCGGTTTGCCGCGCATGTCGGGCCTGGAAGTGCTGCGCCGCCTGCGCGCGCGCGCCTCGCTGCTGCCGGTGCTGATCTTGACGGCGGCCGACTCGATCGAGCAGCGCGTCAATGGACTCGACCTCGGTGCCGACGATTACATGGCCAAGCCGTTTGCCCTGTCCGAGCTCGAAGCGCGGGTGCGCGCGCTGACCCGGCGCGGCGCCGGCGGCGGTCCGGCGCTGATCCGCCACGGCCCGCTGGTGTATGACCAGGTTGGCCGCAGCGCCTATATCAATGAGCAGCTGCTCGACCTGTCGGCGCGCGAGCTGGGGCTGCTGGAAATCCTGCTGGCAAGGAGTGGCCGGCTGGTCTCCAAAGAACAGCTGGTCGACCACCTGTGCGAATGGGGCGAAGAAGTGTCAAACAATGCCATCGAGGTGTATGTCCACCGGCTGCGTAAAAAGCTCGAGGTGGGCGGCGTGCGCATCGCCACCGTGCGCGGCCTGGGCTACAGCCTGGAAAAAGCCGCCGCCGAGCCGGCCGGCGCTGCCGTTGCCAGCGCCCCCGCCAGTGCCATCGCCACCGTCAAGTGAGCGAGCGCGATCGCACGGCGCCGGCGCCGCCCTACCGGCCACCGGCCGCCGAACAGGACGAGAGCATCCAGCACTCGCTGTTCGGCGAAATTCTCGACTGGATGCTGGCGCCGCTGCTACTGCTATGGCCGATGAGTATCGCCATTACTTACCTGGTCGCCAAGTCGATCGCCAATCAACCGTTCGACCATGCGCTCGAAGACGCTGTCACCGTGGTGGCCCAGCAGCTGCGCGAAGTCGATGGCCGCGTGGTGTCGCAACTGGCCGGCAGCGCCCGCGAAATCCTGCGCGCCGACGAGGTCGACCACATTTATTTTCAGGTGATCGGGCCGCGCGGCGCGCTGGTCGATGGCGACCCCGATCTGCCGCTGCCACCGGACGACGAACGCGAACCTGAGCGCCGTAGCGCCGCCGTGCAGTTCCGTAACGCCACCATGCAGGGTACCCCGGTGCGGGTGGCCTACACCTACGTCAACCTGCGCCCGGCGACGGCCGCAAGCAGCGCCCCCGCCGACGCCCACCACGCCCTGGTGCAGGTGGCCGAAACGCTCGACAAGCGCGCCGGCCTGGCCAATGAAATCATCAAGGGCGTGATCCTGCCGCAGTTCATCATCCTGCCGATCGTGCTGGCACTGGTGTGGTTTGCGCTGGCGCGCGGCCTGTCGCCGCTGGCGCAGCTGCAGGAACGGATCCGCGCGCGCCGCCCCGACGACCTCTCGCCCATCGATTCGCGCCAGGTGCCGGAAGAGATCTCGCCGCTGGTCGGCTCGCTCAACGACATGCTGGGACGGCTGGCGCAAACCATCGACATGCAAAAGCGCTTCATCGCCGATGCCGCGCACCAGATGAAAACCCCGCTGGCCGGCATGCGCATGCAGTCTGAACTGGCGCTGCGCCAGGTCGATCCGGACGAGATCCACCGCTCGCTCGAACAGCTGGCCAAGAGTTCGGAATCGGCCACCCGCCTGGTCAACCAGCTGCTGGCGCTGGCGCGCGCCGAACAGCAGCCGCATGCGGGCGCGCCGCTGGCGCCGACCGACCTGGCCAGCCTGGCGCGCGACACCGTGCGCGACTGGGTGCAGGCATCGTTCGCTTACCAGATCGACCTCGGTTACGAGTCACCGGTTAATGCCAGCGCCGCCGATACCGTGCTGATCGCCGCCAATCCGCTGATGCTGCGCGAACTGCTCTCCAACCTGATCGACAACGCGCTGCGCTACACGCCCGCTGGCGGCAGCGTGACGGTGCGCGTGCTGGCCGCAGCCGGCGGCAGCGGCCAGGCCGTGCTGGAAGTGGAAGACAGCGGGCCGGGTATTGCGCCGGCCGAGAGGCGCCGCGTGTTCGAGCGCTTTTATCGCATCCTCGGCAGCAGCGTCGCCGGCAGTGGCTTGGGACTGGCCATCGTCCGCGAGATCGCCCAGCAGCACGGCGCCGAGGTCGATATTTTTAATAATCCGCACCGGCCCCTGCGCAACAACCCGGGCAGCCTGTTTCGCGTCACCTTCCCGCCACCACCGTTCGACCATGACGACCCAAGCTGATGTGACCCCGCCGGCAGCAGCCGACGACGCTGGCGCCACCGCCCAGCGCCAGCTGGTGCTGGCCGCTGCCCGCGCGCGCCACTGGCAGCGCTGCATGCGCCTGACCTCCTTGCTGCTAATGGCCTGGCTGATCACCACCTTTTGCAGCGCCTTTTTTGCCCGCGAACTGGCCGGCCTGACCGTGTTTGGCTGGCCGCTGTCGTTTTATCTGGCGGCGCAGGGAGCGGCGCTGATTTATCTGGCCATCCTGGCCGCTTATGCACTGGCGATGCGCCGCTACGACGACGATTTTCAGCAGGCCGCTGGCGCGGACCACGGCGCATGAGCGGCGCCGATTCCAAGCGGGGCGACGCCAGCCGGCGCTTCCGGCGTCTGTCGAAATACTATTTATACTTTACTGCGTGCTTTGCCGCCTTCCTGCTGGCGCTGACCATGCTCGAGAGCGAAGGCATGCCGCGTGCATGGATCGGCTACCTGTTCATGTTCGCCACCATCGCCCTGTATGGCACCATCGGCGTACTCAGTCGCACCTCGAATGTCTCCGAGTACTACGTCGCCGGGCGCCGCGTGCCGGCCATTTTTAATGGCATGGCCACCGCCGCCGACTGGATCTCGGCGGCCAGTTTCATCAGCCTGGCGGGCGGCCTGTACCTGCGCGGCTTCGACGGCCTGGCGTACATCATGGGCTGGACCGGTGGCTACTGCCTGGTGGCGCTGCTGATCGCGCCGTATCTGCGCAAGTTCGCCCAGTACACCATCCCCGACTTTCTGGCGGCGCGTTACAGCGGCGGCGCCATCGACCAGGGCGGCCGCGGCGCCGCCGTGCGCCTGATCGCCGTCGGCGCCACCATCATCGTCTCGTTCACCTACGTGGTGGCGCAAATTTACGCGGTCGGCCTGATCGCCTCGCGCTTTACCGGCGTCGATTTTTCGGTCGGGATTTTTCTGGGCCTGGCCAGCATCCTGGTCTGCTCTTTCCTGGGCGGCATGCGGGCGATTACCTGGACCCAGGTGGCGCAGTACATCATCATTCTGGTGGCCTTTTTGATTCCCACCATGTGGCTGTCGGTCAAACACGCTGGCAACCCGATCCCGCAGGTGGCGTACGGCGCCGTGCTGGCCAAGTTGAGCCAGCGCGAAATCACCCTTGAGCACGACCCCAAAGAGCAGCAGGTGCGCGCCATTTTTCAACAGCGCGCCGACGACCTGGGCGCGCGCCTGAAGGGACTGCCGGCGTCGTGGGAAACCGGCAAGCAGGAATTGAGCCGCAAGCTCGACGCCGTGCGCCGCAAGAACGGCAGCCTGCTCGAGTGGCGCGCCGCCGAGCGCCTGCTGATGGCGTACCCGAAAACGGCCGACGAGGCAGCGCGCCTGTGGGCCGACCAGCAAAGCGCCAACCAGGCGCGCGCCCAGCCAGCCGAGCGCCATACCACGCCATTTCCCGGTGCCGACGCCGCCCAGAGCGACGAGCGGCGCAATAATTTTCTGGCGCTGGTGGTGTGCCTGATGCTGGGCACCGCCGCCCTGCCGCACATCCTGATGCGCTCGTATACGACGCCGAGCGTGCAGGAGACGCGCGTCTCGGTGTTCTGGACCCTGTTCTTCATTTTGCTGGTGTATCTGACCATTCCGGCGCTGGCGGTGCTGGTCAAATACGACGTCTATGCCTACCTGGTGGGCAGCGATTACGCCCACCTGCCTACCTGGGTGTCGTACTGGGCCAATGTCGACAAGCTCAATCCGCTGATCAGCATCGCCGACGTCAACCACGACGGCATCGTCCAGCTGGCAGAAATCGCCATCGATGGCGACGTGCTGGTGCTGGCCACACCGGAGATCGGCGGCCTGCCCTATGTGATCTCGGGGCTGGTCGCCGCCGGCGGCCTGGCAGCGGCACTGTCGACCGCCGATGGCCTGCTGCTGGCCATTTCCAACGCCCTCTCGCACGATGTCTATTACAAGGTGGTCGACCCGACCGCCTCGACCCAGAAACGGGTGACGATTTCCAAACTGCTGTTGCTGGCGGTGGCCTTCATCGCCGCCTACGCCGCCTCGCAAAAGCCGGCCGATATCCTCTCCCTGGTGGGGGCCGCCTTTTCGCTGGCCGGTTCGGCGCTGTTCCCGGCGCTGGTGATGGGGGTGTTCTGGAAGCGCGCCAATCACGCCGGCGCGCTCGCGGGCATGATCAGCGGTTTTGCCGTCTGCCTGTATTACATGCTGCATACCAATCCGATTTTGGGCGGCAGCATCGGTGCGCAGTGGTTTCATATCGCCCCCATTTCGGCCGGCGTGTTTGGCGTGCCGGCCGGGCTGGCGGTGCTGGTGGTGGTCAGCCTGTGCACGGCGGCGCCGGATGCGACCAGTGGCGGTTTTGTCGACCATATTCGGGCGCCGGAATAAAGCCGCAGTCAGGGCATCATTGGGACTGTCCCATGTTTCAACTCCCCGCCATCACTGGCCAGATAGCGCCCGTATTGGAGTATTCTGACCTTCCAGAACACTGACAGGAGACCCACATGACCGCGCCAAGCATACTGGTAGCACAGGGAGGCGGCCCCACCGCCGTCATCAATGAGTCGCTGGTCGGCGTGGTGCTGGCGGCACGCGCTGCCGGTGCCGGCCGCATCTACGGCGCCTTGCACGGCGTGCGCGGGATTGTCGATGAAAACCTGGTCGACCTGGGCCAGGAGAGCGTCGCCGCGCTCGAGCTGGTGGCGGCCACGCCGTCGTCGGCGCTCGGCTCCACCCGCGACAAGCCCGACGTCGCCTATTGCCAGCACATCTTCGCCACCCTGCGCGCGCACCAGATCGCGCAATTTCTCTACATCGGCGGCAATGACTCGTCCGACACCGTGCGCATCGTCAGCGAAGCGGCGCACAAGGCCAATTACCCACTGCGCTGCATCCACATCCCGAAGACCATCGACAACGACCTGGTGGGCAGCGACCACACCCCCGGCTTTCCCTCGGCCGCCCGCTTCGTCGCCCAGGCCTTCGCCGGCGCCAATCTCGACAACGCGTCGCTGCCCGGCATCTATGTGGGCGTGGTGATGGGCCGCCATGCGGGCTTTCTGACCGCCGCCGCGGCGCTCGGCCGCACTGGCGCTGACGACGGCCCGCACCTGATCTATCTGCCCGAACGCACCTTCGAGATGGCGCGCTTCCTGGCCGACGTCAAGCAGGTCTATGCGCGCCTGGGCCGCTGCGTGATCGCCGTCTCCGAAGGCATCCACGACGCCGACGGCAACGCCATCGCCAGCCTGCTGGCCGCGCGCGTCGAGCGCGACGCCCACGGCAACGTGCAGCTGTCCGGCACCGGCGCGCTGGCCGACCTGCTGTGCGACGCCATCAAGACGCAGCTGGGCATCAAGCGCGTGCGTGGCGACACTTTCGGCTACCTGCAGCGCTCCTTCCTCGGCTGCGTGTCCGACGTCGACCAGCGCGAAGCGCGCGCGGTGGGCGAACGGGCGGTCCAGTTTGCGCTCGACGGCAGGGTCGACGGCTCGGTGGCGATCCGCCGCGCCGTCGGCAGCGATGGCACCTACGCGGTCGAGTATGTGCTGCTGCCCTTGCGCGAGGTCGCCGGCAAGACGCGGGTGATGGACGACGCCTTCATCGACGCCACCGGCACCGACGTGACGGCGGCGTTTATCGATTATCTGCGCCCGCTGCTGGGAGCGCACATGCCGGCGGCGCACCATTTACTGGCGGCGCCGGTGCCGAAGATACTGCGGCCCTAATTGGCGGCGAAGGTGACGCTGACCATCGGCGCGTCCAGCCTGGCCAGGTCGGCCGGGTAGGTCAGCGTAATGAGATCGCCGAACGCCTGCGGCAGGTAGTCGACCGTCATTCTCTGGTCGCGCGCAATGAAATGGGTGGCGTCCTGCGCCACCAGTTCGGTCACGGCGCGCTCGCCCAGCTGTGCCATCAGGTGGCGTCCCGTTCTGCTCATGCGGAACACGCCACCGTTGTCGAGCTTGTACACACCGACCATCTCGGCCACTTCCGGCGGCTGCAGCTGGTAGCCCTGCTGGGCGCCGGTAACGCGGATCGACTGGTCCTGGGCCAGGGCGGGCACCGTGCTGACGGCGGCGAGGACAACGAATACAAGGCTGCGCATGATGAATCCTTTCGGCTGGTCGAAGGCGCACTGCACCACTGGGGGCGCCCATGCAGCCAGTCTAGAGAGCAGATCGCTCCGCACAAGCGCCGCCGCGCCCACATGACAAAACTGTCGCTGGGACGATGATGGACAAACTTGCGGAAATGTGACGCCAACCATATATGCATGACACTTTTCTGTATCCGAACAAACCAGCACTGCGCAAACGACAGCGGCGGCCGATGCAATGCATGGGCCGCCGCTGGTTCGTTCGCTGGTTCGTTCGCTGGTTTGTTCGCTGGTTCGCGTGTCCGTTCTTAGGCGACGATGGTCTGGTGCTCGTCGCCGACGCGCGCGCGGATGCTGCCGATCTTGCTGACCGTTTCACCGGCCGCCTGCAACTGCGCCAGCGCGGCGTCGGCCTGGTCGGCAGCGACGATGACGATCATGCCGATGCCGCAGTTGAACACGCGGTGCATTTCAGCGTCGGCCACGCCGCCGTGCTGCTGCAGCCAGTGGAACAGCGGTGGCATGGTCCAGGCCGACGACTCGAGTACTGCCGTCAGGTGCGGCTGCAGCACGCGCGGCACGTTTTCGACCAGGCCGCCACCGGTGATGTGCACCATGCCCTTGATGTCAAACGATTCCATCAGCGCCAGCAGGGGCTTGACGTAGATGCGGGTCGGCTCCATCAGCACATCGGCCAGCGGGCGGCCGTGGAAGTCGGCGTTGAGGTCCGGCTTGGCCACTTCGATGATCTTGCGCACCAGCGAAAAACCGTTCGAGTGCACGCCCGATGAGGCCAGGCCCAGCACGACGTCGCCGGCGGCGATGGTAGTGCCATCGATGATCTTCGATTTTTCGACAGCGCCGACGGCGAAACCGGCCAAATCGTATTCACCGGCCGGGTACATGCTCGGCATTTCGGCGGTCTCGCCACCGATCAGCGCGCAGCCCGACTGCAGGCAGCCTTCCGCGATCCCCTTGACGACGGCGGTGGCGGTGGCGACGTCGAGTTTGCCGCAGGCGAAATAGTCGAGGAAGAACAGCGGCTCGGCGCCCTGCACCAGGATATCGTTGACGCTCATGGCCACCAGGTCGATGCCGACGGTGTCGTGGCGGTTCAGTTCAAACGCCAGTTTGAGCTTGGTGCCGACGCCGTCGGTGCCGGACACCAGCACCGGTTCCTGGTATTTTTTGCTGATCTCAAACAGCGCGCCGAAGCCGCCGATGCCTTTGAGGACGCCTTCGCGCATGGTGCGCTTGGCGAGCGGCTTGATCGCCTCGACCAGGGCATCGCCGGCATCGATGTCGACACCCGCATCGCGGTAGGAAAGAGACACATTCGAAGGTTGGTTCATGGTGTTTTTGGCAGCCGAGGCGGTAGAATGGGGGAGAGGGCGAAGCACGGGCGGCGAGGTACGGGGCCCGCGGTCAAGCCGGTATTTTATCAAAGTCGGCAAGGCGCGGCCTGCTTGATCGCCGCCGGCGCGGTTTTTCGCCGTGTTTTGCCGTGTTTTTACTACCCCGGCGTCTCCACCCAGCGCGGCTATTGCTCCTCCGTTCATGCCCCTACCATTTACCCCCGACCAAAAACAAAGCGCCTTCTGGCTGGCCCTGTGGTGCGCCTTTTTGCTGCTGGTGTATGCGCTCGGCCCCGTGCTCACGCCCTTCCTCGCTGCCGCCATCCTGGCCTACGCGCTCAATGGCGGCGTCGATGTTCTGGCCAGCCGGCGCCTCGGTCGCTGGCGCACCCCGCGCGTACTGGCGGTCAGCGTCGTCATGCTGCTATTTCTCGCCACCGTCACCGCGCTGGTGCTGATCGTGCTGCCGGTGCTGCAAACCGAGATCCCGCTGCTGCTGGCGCAAATTCCCGCCTTCCTGGTCTACCTCGACAATGTACTGTCACCCAGGCTGCACGACATGGGCTTCAAGATCCAACTCGACAGCACAGGCTTGCGCGCCCTGCTCAGCGAGCAGTTTGCCGGCGCCGGCAGCGATGAGATCTGGACCACCGTGCTGTCCTCGGCCAAGGTGGGCAGCACCCGCGTGCTGGGTTGGCTGGTCACCCTGCTGCTCATTCCGGTCGCCCTGTTTTATTTGCTGCTCGACTGGCACAAGCTGCTCGGCGCCGTCAGCGACGCCGTGCCGCGTCGCTATCTGGTACAAACGACCGCCATGGCGCACGAGGTGAACGTGCTGCTGGCGCAGTACCTGCGCGGCCAGCTGCTGGTGATGCTGGTGCTGGCGGCCTATTACTCGGCGGGCTTGACCATCGCCGGCTTCGATGTCGCTCTGCCGGTCGGTATCGTCACCGGCCTGCTGGTATTCATCCCCTATATCGGCTTCGGCCTCGGCTTGATTCTCGCGCTGATCGCCGCCATGCTGCAATTTACCGGCTGGGCAGGCCTGATCGCGGTGGCCATCATTTACGGCTGCGGCCAGCTGCTCGAAGGGTTTTTCCTCACGCCGCGGCTGGTCGGCGAGCGCATTGGACTAAATCCGCTGGCCGTGATTTTCGCCCTGCTGGCGTTCGGCCAGCTGTTCGGTTTCGTCGGCGTGCTGCTGGCGCTACCCGCGTCGGCGGTGCTGATGGTGGCGTTTCGCCATCTGCGCCACCACTATCTGCGCAGCTCCTTCTATAATGCAGGCTGATTATTATCTCCCTCCCTGACGAAGGCAAGCCGCGACACCGTATGAGACGACCGCCATGAAGCAGCTGGTGCTCGACCTGGGCGCAGACCAGGCGCAAAGCCTCGATTCCTTCGAGGTGGGCCAAAATGCCGAACTGGCGCACTTGATGCACCAGTTCACCGGACGCAGCTCGCGTGAACACTTTGCCTACCTGTGGGGCGAAGCGTCGGCCGGCAAGACCCATTTGCTGCATGCCTTGGCTGCCACGCCGGCCTCGCGCTACATCCGCGCCGACCACCCCGACGATTTCGTCTACACCGCCGAGGTGACCCTGTATTTACTCGATGACTGCGGCGCGCTGTCGGCCGAGGCGCAGATCGATGCCTTTGCCCTGTTCAACCAGATCCGCGAACACGGCGCCTACATGGTCAGCACCGGCGCGGTGCCGCCGGCGGTGCTGCCGGTGCGGGAAGACCTGCGCACGCGCATGGGCTGGGGCCTGATCTATCAAATCCACGGGCTGTCGGACGATGAAAAAATCGCCGCCCTCACGCACGCTGCCGATGCTCGCGGCCTGACCATTTCGGCCAGCGTGTTACCCTACCTGCTGTCCCATTTTCGGCGCGACATGCGCTCCCTGTCGACGATGCTAGACGCCCTCGATCAGTATTCCCTCGAAACCCAGCGGCCGGTCACCCTGCCGCTGCTGCGCGACCTGTTACAGCAGGCCGCCTCGCACAGTTCACCAGAAGACTTCAAGCCATGACCCGCCTCGCCCTGTTCGACCTCGATCACACCCTGCTGCCGATCGACTCCGACCACGAGTGGGGAGAATACCTGGTGCGCACCGGCGCCGTCGATGCCGCCGCTTTCAAGCGCGCCAACGACGATTTTTATGCGCAGTACCAGGCTGGCACCCTCGACCCGGTCGAATACCTTGAATTCGCCCTCGGTACGCTGGCGCGCTTTCCCCGTGCCACCCTCGACGCCATGCACGCGCAGTTCATGCGCGAGGTGATCGAACCGGCCATCCTGCCGCAGGCGCTGGCGCTGCTGCGCCAGCACCAGGACGCCGGTGACGTTGTCGCCATCGTCACGGCGACCAACCGCTTCGTCACCGCGCCGATCGCCGCCGCGCTGGGGGTGACGCACCTGATTGCTGCCGTGCCGGAGCAGGATGACAGTGGCCGGCCAACCGGCAAGCTGCGCGGCGTGCCCACCTCCGGCGCCGGCAAGGTAACCCATACCCACGCCTGGCTGGCCGCACTCGGCACCCCCCTCGAGAGCTTCGAGAGCAGCCATTTTTACAGCGATTCGCACAACGACATTCCCCTGCTGTCGGTCGTCACCCACCCGGTGGCGACCAACCCCAACGCCGCCCTTTCCGCGCACGCAGCCCTGCACGGCTGGCCAACACTCCAACTATTCAATGATTAAAACATTCATCCGCAAGATCCTTGGCGTCAAAGAAAGCGTCCGCGATACGTCCGTGGCGGTGGTGCTGGGCCCCGCCGAACACGGCATCGATCCGAAACTGGTGTCGTCGAACGCCATCCGCGTCACCTCCTCGCTGCAGGAGGCCGGCTTTAAAGCATTCGTCGTCGGCGGTGCCGTGCGCGACCTGCTGCTGGGGGTCAAACCGAAAGACTTCGACATCGCCACCGATGCCACGCCGGAGCAGGTCAAACGATTGTTCCGGCGCGCCTTCATCATCGGCCGCCGCTTCCAGATCGTCCACGTGATGTTCGGCCAGGACCTGCTGGAAGTGACCACCTTCCGCGGCGCCGGCGACAGCAATGCGCCCAAGGATGAACACGGCCGCGTACTGCGCGATAACAGCTTCGGTCCGCAGCACGAAGACGCCATGCGGCGCGACTTCACCATCAACGCCATGTACTACGATCCGGCCACCCAGCAGGTGATGGATTACCACGGCGGCATCGGCGACATCCGCGCCAAGATCCTGCGCATCATCGGCCAGCCGGAAGCGCGCTACCGCGAAGACCCGGTGCGCATGCTGCGCGTGGTGCGCTTTGCCGCCCGCCTCGGTTTCACCATCGAGCCAGCCACGCGCGCACCGATCGCCGTGATGGCGCCGCTGATCGACAATGTGCCGGCAGCCCGCGTGTTCGACGAAATGTTGAAGCTCTTGATGAGCGGTCACGCACTGGCCTGCCTGCAGCAGCTGCGCACCGAAGGTTTGCATCACGGCCTGCTGCCGCTGCTCGATGTCGTCCTCGAGCAGCCGATCGGCATGAAGTTCGTCACCCTGGCGCTGGCGTCGACCGACAACCGCATCAAGGCTGGCAAGGGCGTCTCGCCCAGCTTTTTGTTCGCTTCGCTGCTGTGGCACCAGGTGGTGGAAAAATGGAGCGCCTACCGCGCCGCCGGCGAGTCGTCCATTCCGGCGCTGCACCTGGCCGCCGACGACGTGCTCGACTCGCAAACGGAGCAGCTGGCCATCCAGCGCAAGATCGCTTCCGACATGCGCGACATCTGGTCGATGCAGCCGCGTTTCGAACGGCGCACTGGCAAGGCGCCCTATAAACTGCTGGAGCACGTGCGCTTTCGCGCCGGTTACGACTTCCTGCTGCTGCGCTGCGAATCGGGCGAAATCGACATGGAACTGGGCGAGTGGTGGACCGCGTTTTATGACGGCGACGCCAGCGAGCGCGAACTGCTCCTGACCAGCGAGCGCATGCCGGTGGCCGGCGCCCGCAAAAAACGGGCGCCACGGCGCGCCAAAAAACCGGGCGAGCGCGAAGGCGTGGCCGATGGCAGCGGCGAGGAATGATCGCTTACATCGGCATCGGCGCCAATCTGGGCGACGCCCGCGCCAATGTGGTCGACGCTTTTGTGCGGCTGGCGGCGCTGCCTGCTACCTGCGTGCTGGCGCGCTCGTCGCTGTGGCGCACCGCGCCGATCGACTCCTCCGGTGACGATTACATCAATGCCGTCGCCAGCATCGATACCCAGCTCGCTCCCCTCGAACTGCTCGATGCCGTGCGCGCCATCGAACTGGCGCACGGCCGCGAACGGCCGTATCGTAACGCCCCGCGCACGCTCGATCTCGACATTTTGCTGTACGACGATCTGCAGCTCGATACCGATGTACTGACCGTCCCGCACCCGCGCATGCACCAGCGCGCCTTTGTGCTGGCGCCTTTGTGCGAGATCGCGCCGGCGCTGCGCATCCCCGGCGTTGGGCTGGCGGCGGCCTTGTTGCCGGCGCTGGCAGAACAGGCGATCGCGCGGCTCGATGGAGCGGCGCCCGCCTAACTAGCAGCGCCGCCTGCCGCAGGGGGGGGGACTGGCCGGGCTGCGCCTGGCAGCGCAGGGGGCGTCTCCCATGTGTGCGCCCCCAGCAAACTTCGCCAGCGCGCCGTACACTGGGTTTTATTTTCAAAAACTGATTGATGAAGGATATGCGATGAGCTCATATTTGCAGGGTGCCGACATGCAGGGCAAAGAGGCGAACAGCGCCGCAGCAGTAGCGGCGCCCGCCAAGCCCGTGCCCCCCAAAGCGGTCACCGCGCCCATGCTGGCCGCCCTCAAGGCCGCTGGCACGCCCATTACCATGCTGACCTGTTACGACGCCAGCTTCGCCGCGCTGATGGACCGCTGCGGCGTGCACATGCTGCTGATCGGCGATTCGCTGGGCATGGTGTGCAACGGCCACCATTCGACCCTGCCCGTCACGGTGCAGGAAGTGGCGTATCACACGGCGGCGGTGGCGCGCGGCGCCAAGAGCGCGATGATCGTCGCCGACCTGCCATTTGGCGCTTACGGCACCAAGGAAGCGGCGTATGCCAACGCCGTCATCCTGATGCAGGCGGGCGCCCACATGGTCAAGCTCGAGGGCGGCGCCTGGCTGGCCGACACCGTCAAGTTCCTCACCGAGCGCGCCATTCCCGTGTGCGCCCACCTCGGCTTGACGCCGCAGTCGGTACACCAGCTGGGCGGCTACAAGGTGCAGGGCAAGACCACCGCCAGCGCCGACCAGCTCAAGGCCGACGCCAAACTGCTGCAGGAAGCGGGCGCCTCCATCGTCGTGCTCGAAGCGATTCCCGCCGCGCTGGGCAAGGAAACCACGGATGCGCTGAGCATGCCCACCATCGGCATCGGCGCCGGTCCCGACTGCTCCGGTCAGGTGCTGGTGATGCACGACATGCTGGGGGTGTTCCCGGGCCGCAAGGCGCGCTTTGTCAAAAATTTCATGGAAGGGCAGACGTCGATCGAAGCGGCCGTCGCCGCCTACGTCGAGGCAGTGACCGACCGTCGTTTTCCGGGGCCGGAACACTGTTTTTAAAGAATCAAACAACAGTGGAAACCTACTTTTTTTTTGGCCTGAGGTGAGGAGCGAAGGGGAACACCGGCTTACCGGCGCACAGATGGTCAGGCAAAAATCACTGGCGCAGCCAGTTGATTTTTGAGGGGACGCACGCCCGCGGATCATCGGACGTCGCCTCGATTGCGGGGGCCGCGAAGATGGCACGAAAACTGCCCCTCGTCATCGGGCTGTCACAAACGTTGGGTATTGTTTCGATGCCAATGCATTCTAAATAACAATCTGACGGAGAACCCATGAAATTATTGCCACTCGCAGCTGCCCTGATCAGCGCTGTGTTCTCGACCGCCGCACTGGCCGGCCCGCAACTGCTGGCCGTCGGCAGCCTCAAGGCAGGCGGCGCCGATCTGTCGACGCAAACCGCCGGTGCGCTGGAAAACGGCGTCGCCGGTAATCTGCTTGGCGGCATGGGTTCGGGACTGGCCTGGGCCGGCGGCTCGACCTTCCTGGCCACGCCTGACCGCGGCCCCAACGCCGTCCCCTACAATCCGCTGGTTGATGACACCACCTCCTACATCGCCCGCTTTCAAACGGTGACGATGGGCTTGAGCGCCAACACCAGCGGCAGCGGCCTGAAATTTAACCTGACGCCGACCCTGAGCGCCACCACCCTGCTGTCGAGCCCGACTGCGCTGGTGTACGGCAGCGGCGCCGCCGGCACCGGCAGCGTCGGCGGTATCGCCTACACATTGGGTAACGGCACGCCGACCCTGAACGCCACCAACAACACCAATTATTTTACCGGTCGCTCGGACGGCTTCGATGCCAGCAAAACCTCGACGAATCCCAATAATGCCCGCCTCGACCCGGAATCGATCCGCGTGTCGAATGACGGCAAGAGCATTTTTGTGTCGGACGAGTATGGCCCGTATGTCTACCAGTTCAACCGCGCCACCGGCGAGCGCATCGCCTCGTTCGCCCTGCCCGCCAACCTGGCAGTGACCAACCTGAGCGCCCAAGGCAGCCTGGAAATAAGCGGCAACACCAGCGGCCGCGTGGCCAACAAGGGCATGGAAGGACTGGCCATCACGCCGGACGGCAAGACTCTGGTCGGCATCATGCAGGCACCACTCGAACAGGATGCCGCCAAGAGTTTGCGGATCGTTACCATCGACATCGCCACCGGCGTCACCCACGAATATGCCTACATGCTCACCACCGGCAGCGGCGTCAGCGACATCGTCGCCCTCAGCGCCACCGAGTTCCTGGTCGACGAGCGCGACGGCAAGGGCCTGGGCGACGGCAGCAAGGCGGTCATCAAGCAGCTGTTCAAAATCGACATTGCCGGCGCCGAAGACATCACCGCCCAGAGCGGCGACCTGTCGGCCAAGGCGGTCAAGAAGACCATGTTCATCGACCTGGTGGCGGCATTGAAAGCCTATGGCCTGTCGGCCGACAGCATTCCGTCGAAAATCGAGGGCCTCGCCTTTGGTGGCGACGTCATGGTCGACGGCGTGCTCAACCACACGCTGTACGTCGCCAACGACAATGACTTCTTGACCAGCGCCGGCAACAACAATTTTTATGTGTTCGGCGTCACCGATGCCGACTTGGGCGCAGTGGGCGCCACCTTCAAGGCACAGGCGATCACGGCCGTGCCAGAGCCAATGTCGATGGCACTGGTGTGCCTGGGCTTGATGGGTATTGCCGGGGCCCGGCGCCGCCGCAATTAAACTATCAAGCCTCACCAGCGCCGCCCACCGGGCGGCGTTTTTGGTTAACTGAACGTTTGTGGCAAGGCCGTCACGGCCGGCCTTGAATTGAGGAAGCCGGCGGCCGTCGATAACGATATAATCGCCAAAGTTTCCTCAAGAACATCTCCCACATTCATGAATACAATCCTGATCACCTCGGTCGTGCTGTATCTCGTCGGCACGCTCGGGCTGGGCCTCTGGGCCGGCACCCGCATCAAGAACACCAGCGACTTCGCCGTGGCCGGGCGCAGCCTGCCCTTGATCATGGTGGTGACGACCACCTTCGCCACCTGGTTTGGCGCCGAAACGGTGATGGGGATTCCCGCCAAGTTCGTCCAGGGCGGCTTGAATGCCGTCGTCGAAGACCCGTTCGGCGCCGGTTCCTGCCTGATCCTGGTCGGCCTGTTTTTCGCTGCCAAACTGTATAAACTCAATCTGCTCACCATCGGCGACTATTACCGCGCGCGCTATGGCAAGGGCATCGAAATTTTCTGTTCCAGCGCCATCATCCTCAGTTACCTGGGCTGGGTGGCAGCGCAGATTACCGCGCTGGGGCTGGTGTTTTCCGTGCTGACCAATGGCGCCATGTCGGAAACGGCCGGCATGATCGTCGGCACCCTGGCAGTGCTGGTCTACGTGGTGGTGGGCGGCTTTCTGGCGGTGGCGATCACCGATTTTATCCAGATGATCGTGTTGGTGATCGGCTTGACCATCATCGCTTTTTTCGCCGCCGACCTCGCTGGCGGCGCCGCCCCGGTACTGGCGGTGGCCACCAAGGGCGATCTGTGGCGCTTCTGGCCGGCGCCCACCATGACGGAAATTTTCGCTTTTATCGGCGCCGGCGTCACCATGATGTTCGGCAGCATTCCGCAGCAAGACGTCTACCAGCGCGTGATGTCGGCCAAGAACGCTCCCACGGCCCGCGCCGGCGCCGTCATCGGTGGCGCCAGCTACATTCTGTTTGCCTTCGTGCCCATGTTCGTGGTCGCCGCTGCCGTCGTGGTGATGGGCCAGGAAGCGATGGACATCGCCAAGAACGACTACCAGCGCCTGCTGCCCACCTTCGTCCTCACGCGCATGCCCTTGGCGATGCAAATCGTCTTTTTCGGCGCCCTGCTCTCTGCCATTAAAAGCACCTCGTCCGCCACCCTGCTGGCGCCGTCGACCAGTTTTGTAGAAAACATTTTGCAAAATATGCGGCCCGGCATGAGCGACAAGCAAAAGCTGTTCGCCATGCGCGTTTCCATCGTCGTCTTTGCCGCCATTGTGCTCACCTATGCGATCGCCATGAAGGGCACCTCGATTTACGAGCTGGTGTCGTCGGCCTACCAGGTCACGCTGGTGGCCGCCTTCGTGCCGCTGGTGATGGGCTTGTACTGGAAGCGCGCCACCACCCAGGGGGCGATTGCCTCGGTGGCGGCGGGGCTGCTGGTGTGGCTGCTGTCGTTCCCGCAGCTGAGTAATTTCAGCGCCCACTTCCCCGGCCCGCTGGCCGGCCTGCTGGCAGCGTTTGCCGCCATGGTGGCCGGCTCGCTGCTGCCGCAGGTGCTGGAAAACCGCCACGACACCACCAAGACCATGGTGGTTTGATTTTTCCAGCATTCCAGCATTCCATCATTCCGCCATCAGCCCTTTGGTCTGCAATTCGGCCAGGGTGGCGTCCAGCGCCAGCGTAATACGCCGGATCATTTCGTCGATGTCGGCACGCGTCATCACCAGCGGCGGCGCGATGATCATGCGTTCGCCGACGGCGCGCATGATGACGCCAGCGTCGAACATGTGAGTGCGGCACAGCATGCCCACGCCAAGGTCGCCATCGAACAGGGTGTGCGCGTGCACGCTGGCACCCTTGCTTTGCACCAGATTAAGGCCGGCAACAAAACCGAAGCTGTCGGCGTAGCCCACCAGTGGGTGCGCGGCCAGCGCGGTAAACGCGGCGTTCAGATACGGTCCGGTGTCTTCGGCGACCCGCGTGACCAGCCCTTCGTCTTCGATGATACGAATATTTTCCAGCGCCGCCGCGCAGGCCACCGGGTGGCCCGAATAGGTAAAGCCGTGGTTGAAGTCGCCCCCCTTGGTGGTGAGCACATCGCCCACGCGGTCGCCCACCAGCACGCCGCCGAGGGGGATATAGCCCGAGGTGACACCCTTGGCAAAGGCGATCAGATCGGGCCTGATGCCCATGCGCGTGCTGCCGAACCAGGCGCCGAGGCGGCCGAAGCCGCAGATGACTTCATCGGCCACCAGCAAAATGCCGTACTTGTCGCAGATACGGCCGATTTCCGCCCAGTAGCTTGTGGGGGGAATAATCACGCCGCCGGCGCCCTGCACCGGTTCGGCAATAAACGCCGCCACATTGTGCGGGCCGATCGTCTTGATGCGCTCTTCCAGCCAGCCGGCCGCCACCACGCCAAATTCGTCTTCCGTCATGCCCTGGCCGTGTTCCAGATAGCTGGGCTGGTCGATGTGGACGATGCCTGGCAGCAGCGGACCGCCCTGCGCATGCATGCCAGCCATGCCACCGAGCGACACCCCGGCAATCGTGCTGCCGTGATAGGCATTGACGCGGCTGATGATGATGTGGCGCTCGGGCTGCGCCATCAATTGCCAGTAACGGCGCACCATGCGCACGATGGTGTCGTTCGCTTCCGAACCGGAACCGGTAAAAAACACCCGATTAAAATGGGGCGGCGCCAGCGCCACCAGCTTGGCGGCGAGCGTCACCGCCGGCACATTGGTGGTGTTAAAAAAGCTGTTGTAGAAGGGCAGCGTCTGCATTTGCTGGTAGACGGCGTCGCTCATGCGCTGGCGTCCATAGCCAATGTTGACGCACCACAGCCCCGACATGGCGTCGAGGATGCGCCTGTTTTCCGAATCCCACAGCCAGATGCCGTCGCCGCGTACCATCACGCGCGCGCCAGCGGCGGCCAGCGCCGCATGGTCGGTAAATGGATGCAGGTAGTGGGCGGCGTCGAGCGCCTGGATGGCGCCGGTATCGATGGTTTGCATGGCCGGCCTCACACGTGCAGCAACAGGTGTTCGCGTTCCCACGGACTGATCACGCGCATGAATTCCTGGTGCTCGAGGTCCTTGATGGCGCAGTAGACGTCGATAAAGCGGTCGCCCAGCACGCTGCGCAATTTGTCTTCGCCCCGCAGCAGGCTGAGCGCTTCCGGCAAACCCTGCGGCAATTCGAACGGCAGATCGTAGGCGCTGCCGGCCATCATCGGGGTCGGTTCGAGCTGCTCCGTCATGCCCAGGTAACCGCAGGCCAGGGTCACCGCCAGCGCCAGATACGGGTTGGCATCGGCGCCGATGATGCGGTTTTCCACGCGGCGGTCCTGGTGGCCCGATTCGGGCACCCTGAAACCGACCGTGCGGTTATCGATACCCCACTGGATGTTGATCGGCGCGGCCGTGTGGCGCACGATGCGGCGGTAGGAATTGACGTAGGGGGCGACGATCGCCATCGCCGATGGCATGTAGCGCTGCAGGCCGGCGATATAGCTTTTGAAGATGGGGGCGGCGGCGCCGTCGTCGGCACTGAAAATGTTCAGGCCGGTCTTGATGTCGACCACGCTCTGGTGCACGTGCATGGCCGAACCCGGCTCGCCGGCCATCGGCTTGGCCATGAAGGTGGCGTACATATCGTGTTTTAAGGCCGCTTCGCGCAGGGTGCGTTTAAAGAAAAACACCTTGTCGGCCAGGCCCAGCGGATCGCCATGCAAAAAATTGATTTCCATCTGGCCGGCGCCGATCTCGTGGATCAGGGTGTCGACGTCGAGGTTCATCATTTCGCAGTAATCGTAGATGTCTTCGAACAGCGGATCGAATTCGTTGACGGCATCAATGCTGTAGACCTGGCGCGAGGTTTCCGAGCGGCCCGAGCGGCCCACCGGGGCGCGCAGCGGCAGGTCGGGATCGATATTTTTTGCCGTCAAATAAAATTCAAGTTCAGGCGCCACCACTGGCTTCCAGCCCTTGTCGGCATACAATTTAAGCACCCGCCGCAACACCGTGCGGGGGGCGAAATCGACCAGTGCGCCATCGGCAAAATAACAGTCGTGGATTACCTGGGCGGTGGGGTCGGCGGCCCACGGTACCATGGTGATGGTGGTGGGATCGGCCTTTAAAATCATGTCGCGGTCGGTGGTGGAAATGGCGCGGTCGTAGGGGGCGTCGTCGACCGGCACATTGCCCGTCACCGTCATGCCCAGCACCGCTTCGGGCATGCGCATGCCGCGTTCCTGCGTGAATTTTGCACGCGGCATGATCTTGCCGCGTGCCACTCCGGTCAGATCGGGGATCAGGCACTCGATTTCCGTGACCCGTTTTTCGTTGAGCCACAAATCCATGTCGGTATAGCTAAAATTTTCGCGAATTGCCATCGTATTCTCTCAATGATTGAAGGGGCCGGCCCTGCGCGCTGGCGCGCCGGCGATTGCATCGTCGAGAGCCTAGCTAGGGTTCGCGCAGTCGCGCCCAGCGTGTCGGGCTTGTCATGTGGCCTGCCTGGTCCGCTGGTAGGCGCGGCACGCCGCACCAAAGGCGCCGAACAGTTTCATCGACACGGGGTTGTCGGCAATCTGCCATTCGGGGTGCCACTGCAGGGCCAGCGCAAAGGCGGCCGCACCCGGCACCGAAAACGCTTCGACCAGGCCGTCGGGGGCGCGCGCTTCGACCGCCAGGCCGGCAGCGAGTTGCTTGATGCCCTGGCCGTGCAGCGAATTGACGCTGATGTCGCCGGCGCCGAGGATGCCCTCAAGCACACCGTGCGCCGTCAAGCTGACCTGGTGCGCGGGACCGTACTGCTGGTCCAGCGCAGCTTCATCGTTTTCGCGGTGATCGATATGGCCGTCGACTTCTTGCACCGCCTGGTGCAGGCTGCCGCCGAGGGCAACGTTCATTTCCTGCATGCCCCGGCAAATGGAAAAAATCGGAATGCCGCGCCGCAGGGCCGCGCGGATCAGGGGCAAGGTGGTGGCGTCGCGCAGGCGATCTTGCGGCAGAGACGGGTCGAGCACCGCTTCTGCATAGAGACTGGCGTGCACATTCGACGCCGCGCCCGTCAGCATGATGCCATCGCACAGATTGAGCACGGTTTCCAGGTCGGTCGCTTCGCCCAGCGCCGGCAAGATCAGCGGCACGCAGTCGGCGCCGATGACCACGGCATCGATGTATTTGCGTTGCACGACGTGGTTGGCGTGGTGGCCGACATCGCAGGAACAGGCAGGAACGAGAACAATCGGGCGGCGCATACGGACAGTCCCTCGGTGGTTTGACGCACGCCTTCATCATAAACGAGAAGACCGGCGCATCGTGGTAGGGTTGATTTCTTGCTAAAAGCATACGCGCAAAGGCCTATTCATGCCAACACCTAAGGACAGCAGGGTGCCGACCGGTGCGGCGAAATTGGTCTACCATGGTGTTATTTATTGCGTGATCCATCGTGCTATCAAGCGACCCATCTTCCATTCTTCCGAGGACAGCATGCTCAATCTGAAAGACCCTACCCTGCTGCGTACGCAGTGCTATATCGATGGCGAGTGGTGCGACGCCAATGACGCCACCACCTTTAACGTCAGCAACCCGGCGACCGGCGAACTGGTCGGTACGGCGCCGCACATGGGGGCGCTGGAAACGCGCCGCGCCATCGCTGCGGCGAACGCCGCCTGGCCCGCCTGGCGCAAGAAACCTGCGCGCGAACGGGCGCTCATTCTGCGCAAGTGGAACGACCTGATGCTCGAAAACGCCGACGACCTGGCCCTGATCATGACGGCCGAACAGGGCAAACCGCTGCCCGAAGCCAAGGGCGAAGTAGCCTATGCAGCGTCATTTCTCGAATGGTTCGGCGAGCAGGCCAAGCGGGTCGAAGGCGATACCCTGCAATCGCCCTGGGCCGACCGCCGCACCGTGGTCACGCGCGAGCCCATCGGCGTGTGCGCGGCCATCACGCCGTGGAATTTCCCGGCAGCGATGATCACCCGCAAGGTCGGACCGGCGCTGGCAGCTGGCTGCCCGATCGTCGTCAAACCGGCTGAACTGACGCCATTTTCGGCGCTGGCCATGGCCGTGCTGGCCGAGCGCGCCGGCGTGCCGAAGGGCGTGTTTTCCGTCGTCACGGGCGATTCCAAGGCGATCGGCGGCGAAATGACGGCCAACCCCATCGTCCGCAAACTGAGCTTTACGGGCTCGACTGCTGTTGGCCGCCTGTTGATGGCGCAGTCGGCGCCGACCATCAAAAAGCTCTCGCTGGAGCTGGGCGGCAATGCGCCCTTCATCGTCTTCGATGATGCCGACATCGATGCCGCCGTCGAAGGGGCGATCGCCTCCAAGTACCGCAATGCCGGCCAGACCTGCGTGTGCGCCAACCGCTTGTACGTACAGGATGGCGTGTACGATGTTTTTGCAGAAAAACTGGTGGCCGCCGTCAAAAAACTCAAAGTGGGCAATGGCGTCGAGGCGGGCGTGACCACCGGCCCGCTGATCGAAGAGAAGGCCGTACTCAAAGTCGAGCAGCATATTGCCGATGCGCTGTCGAAAGGCGCCAGCCTGGCGCTGGGCGGCGCCCGCCATGCGCTGGGCCACAGCTTTTTTGAGCCCACCGTGCTGACCGGCGTCACCTCGGCCATGCTGGTGGCCACCGAAGAAACCTTCGGCCCGCTGGCGCCCCTGTTCCGCTTTAAAACGGAAGCCGACGTGATTGCCATGGCCAACGACACCGAGTTCGGCCTGGCCGCCTATTTTTATTCACGCGACATCGGCCGCGTGTGGAGAGTAGCCGAGGCACTCGAGTCGGGCATGGTGGGGGTCAATACGGGCTTGATCTCCAACGAGATCGCGCCCTTCGGCGGCGTCAAGCAGTCGGGCCTGGGACGCGAAGGCTCGAAGTACGGGATGGATGATTACCTGGTCATCAAATACATCTGCATGGGCGGCATGTAAGCCAGCGGGGCCGGGCACCTGCTGCCTGACCCCGGCACTCACGCCACGCAGTCAATACGCGTCGTACTTCCTCGCATCGCCACGCACCTGCTCAGCCGGATACTTGGCCCGGTTGAGCACCATCTTCTCTTGCACCGCCTGCACCAGGTCGACATCGAGCTTGTCCGCCAGCCGCACCAGGTAGACCAGTACGTCGGCCATCTCGTGGCGCACCTCAACGAGCCTGTCAGGCCCCAGTTCCGCCTGATCTCCCTTGTGCAACCACTGAAAATGTTCCAGCAGTTCAGCCGCCTCCACCGACAGTGCCGCCGACAGATTTTTTGGCGTGTGAAACTGGTCCCAGTCGCGTTCGTCGACGAACTGGCGTACCAGCGCGCGCAGCTGGCTGAACTCGCCGTCCATCAGGCGTCGTAGGTCGCCAGCCGCGCCGCCATTTTCGGTGCCAGCTCATCGAACCGGCTCACGCTCATACCAAGGTCGCGCAACAAGCCATCCTGCAGCCCGTAGCACCAGCCGTGCACGCTGAGGGGCTGGCCGCGTTCCCAGGCATCGCGTACCACCGTGGTTTGCGCCACGTTGATGACCTGTTCGATGACGTTCAATTCGCACAGGCGGTCGGCGCGCTCTTGCGTCGGAATCACTTCGCCCAGGTAGCGGCCATGCTTTTGCTGCACGTCCTGCACGTGACGCAGCCAGTTGTCGGCCAGGCCGACGCGGCGGTTGGTCATGGCGGCATGCACGCCCGAACAGCCGTAGTGGCCGCAAATAATGATGTGCTTGACCTTCAAGACATCGATGGCAAATTGCAGCACGGTCAGGCAGTTCAGGTCCGAGTGGACGACGACGTTGGCGATATTGCGATGGACGAACAGTTCGCCCGGCGCCATTCCCAGCAATTCATTGGCTGGCACGCGGCTGTCGGAGCAGCCGATCCACAGGTATTCGGGGCTCTGCTGCGATGCCAGGCTCTTGAAAAAATTGGGGTCTTCCGCCACCCTCGCCGCAGCCCAGTTACGGTTGCGTTCAAATAATTCTTCGGTGGTCAAAAAGCCGGTAGTGGATTGGGTCATGTGCGATCCTGTCAATCAAAAAAAACCGCTGTGGGGCGGGTGCCCGCTACAGCGGTTGGGGTTCGATACTACTCGAAAAAGTCTTTTACCTTGTCCATCCAGCCCTTGCTTTGCGGACTGTGCTTGGCGCCCCCCTCGGTGGTCAGCTTTTCAAAGTCGCGTAGCAAGTCTTTTTGCTTGTCGGTCAGCTTGACGGGCGTTTCGACTTGCACGTGGCAGAACAGATCGCCCGCGTAACCGGAACGCACGCCCTTGATGCCCTTCGCCTTGAGGCGGAAGGTTTTGCCGGACTGGGTGCCTTCGGGAACCGTGAACGACACCTTGCCCGACAGGGTCGGCACTTCGATCTCGCCACCGAGCGTCGCTTTCACAAACGAGATCGGCATTTCGCAATGCAGATCGTCGCCTTCGCGCTGGAACACGGCGTGCTGCTTGATGTGGATTTCCACATACAGGTCACCGGCTGGGCCGCCATTGGTGCCCGGCTCGCCATTGCCCGACGAGCGGATGCGCATGCCGTTGTCTATACCGACAGGAATTTTCACTTCCAGCGTCTTGTTGCGCTTGATCCGGCCCTGGCCGCCGCATGGTGCGCACGGGTCGGCGATGATCTTGCCATTGCCATGACACTTGGGGCAGGTCTGCTGGATGCTGAAAAAACCCTGCTGCATGCGCACCTGGCCGTGACCGGCACAGGTGGTGCAGGTGACCGGCGCGGTACCCGGCTTGGCACCGGTGCCGTGGCAGGTATCGCACTTGTCCCAGCTGGGCACGCGGATGGTGGTGTCGAAGCCGTGCGCCGCCTGCTCGAGGGTGATTTCGAGGTTGTAGCGCAAGTCGGCGCCGCGGTACACCTGCGGTCCCGCACTGCGGCCACGACCGGCGCCGCCACCGAAAATATCGCCAAAGATGTCGCCAAAGGCATCGCCAAAACCGCCCGCGCCGCCGCCGAAGCCGCCACCGCCGGCATTCGGATCGACGCCGGCGTGACCATAACGGTCATACGCTTCGCGCTTTTCCGGATTGGTCAGCATTTCGTAGGCTTCTTTGACTTCCTTGAATTTTTCCTCGGATTCCTTGTTGTCCGGATTGCGGTCCGGATGGTATTTCATCGCGAGCTTGCGGTAAGACTTCTTGATTTCTTCTTCCGAAGCACCCTTTGCGACCCCGAGGATCTCGTAAAAATCACGCTTTGCCATTTGTCGGCACCTTGCTGTCTATCTGTCTAGTCACTCTAATATGCAAAAAAACCGAGCCGGGTAAGCGGCTCGGCTTTGCGCATCCCTGCAGCCTGATTACTTGGCGTCTTTGACTTCCTTGAAGTCGGCATCGACGACGTCATCCTGCTTGGCACCGCCTTGCGGGGCTTCGCTACCAGGCTGCTGACCAGCGTCACCGCCGGCTGCCTGCTGTGCTTGCTGATCGGCATACATCTTCTCGCCCAATTTCTGCGAGGCAGCCGACAAAGCCGCAACCTTGGCGTCGATATCGGCCTTGTCGCCCGATTTGAGCGAGGTTTCAAGAGCAGCAATGGCGCTGTCGATCTTGTCTTTCTCGCCCGCTTCGAGCTTGTCGCCGTATTCGGTCAGCGATTTCTTGGTCGAGTGTACCAAAGCATCGGCCTGGTTGCGCGACTCGGCCAGCTCGCGCAGCTTGTGGTCTTCTTCGGCGTTCACTTCGGCGTCTTTGACCATCTTCTGGATTTCCGCTTCCGTCAAACCGGAGTTGGCCTTGATGGTGATCTTGTTTTCTTTACCGGTGGCCTTGTCCTTGGCGCCCACGTGCAAGATACCGTTGGCATCGATGTCAAAGGTCACTTCGATCTGTGGGGTACCACGCGCCGATGGCGGGATGCCTTCCAGATTGAATTCGCCCAGGCCCTTGTTGCCGGCAGCGATTTCGCGCTCACCCTGGAATACCTTGATCGTCACCGCTGGCTGATTGTCATCGGCCGTCGAGAACACTTGCGAGAACTTGGTAGGAATCGTGGTGTTCTTGTGAATCATCTTGGTCATCACGCCGCCCAGCGTTTCGATACCCAGCGACAAAGGCGTGACGTCCAGCAGCAGCAAGTCCTTGCGCTCGCCCGACAGCACGGACCCCTGGATGGCAGCGCCGACAGCGACCGCTTCGTCGGGGTTCACATCCTTGCGCGGGTCCTTGCCAAAGAACTCTTTGACTTTCTCTTGCACCTTCGGCATGCGGGTCATACCGCCGACCAGGATGATGTCGTCGATGTCGGAGACCTTGACGCCGGCATCCTTGATGGCGATGCGGCATGGCTCCATGGTGGCGTTGATCAGTTCTTCGACCAGCGACTCGAGCTTGGCGCGCGTCATTTTCAGGTTCAGGTGGACCGGTGCGCCGTTCGCCATGGCGATGTACGGCTCATTGATTTCGGTCTGCTGCGCCGACGACAGTTCGATCTTGGCGCGCTCGGCCGAAGCCTTGATGCGCTGCAGGGCGATCGGATCTTTTTTCAGATCGAGGCCGTTGATCTTCTTGAATTCGTCGATGATGAAATCGATGATGCGCTGGTCGAAGTCTTCGCCGCCGAGGAAGGTGTCGCCGTTGGTCGAGAGCACTTCGAACTGCTTTTCGCCATCGACGTCAGCGATTTCGATGATCGAGACGTCGAACGTGCCGCCGCCCAGGTCATACACGGCGATCTTGCGGTCGCCTTTTTCAGTTTTGTCGAGGCCAAACGCCAGTGCTGCAGCGGTTGGCTCGTTGATGATGCGCTTGACGTCCAGACCGGCGATACGGCCGGCATCTTTGGTCGCTTGACGCTGCGAATCGTTGAAGTAGGCCGGCACGGTGATGACCGCTTCGGTGACTTCTTCGCCGAGGTAATCTTCGGCGGTTTTTTTCATCTTGCGCAGCACTTCGGCGGAAATCTGTGGGGGTGCCAGTTTCTTGTCACGCACGCCAATCCAGGCGTCGCCGTTGTCGGCTTTCATGATTTGATATGGCATGAGGCCGATGTCCTTCTGGACTTCTTTCTCGTCGAATTTACGGCCGATCAGGCGCTTGACAGCAAACAAGGTGTTCTTCGGGTTGGTGACGGCCTGACGCTTGGCGGGGGCGCCAACGAGGATCTCGCCATCTTCCTGGTACGCAATGATCGACGGCGTGGTGCGCGCGCCTTCAGCGTTCTCGATGACCTTTGGCTGGCCGTTTTCCATGATCGCGACGCAGGAGTTGGTGGTTCCCAAGTCAATTCCGATAATTCTGCCCATGATTTTTTCCTTTTATATGTACCGTATGGATACTAAGTGTTTGATGTACCAAATATGCGGAGCAACTGCGCGCTTTCAAGAGCGCGCAGCGCAGCTGCCTGTTTTTATTTTGCTTGCGCTGCCGTGACGATCGCCGGACGCAGCAGACGATCGGCGATCATGTAGCCCTTTTGCAAGACAGTGACCACGGTATTGGCTTCCTGGTCGGCCGGCACCACGGCCACGGCCTGGTGCTTCATCGGGTCGAGCTTGTCGCCGACAGCCGGCTGCACTTCGATCAGCTTGTTGCGCTCGAATGCAGAACTCATTTGCTTGAGGGTCATCTCGACCCCTTCCTTGAGCGACTCAATGGTCGGATTGTCGACTTTTAAGGCCATTTCCAGGCTGTCACGCACCGGCAGCATGGCCTCGGCAAAACTTTCGACGGCAAACTTGTGTGCCTTGCTGATGTCTTCCTGAGCGCGGCGGCGAATATTCTCACCCTCGGCCTTGGCACGCATAAACGCGTCGTGCATCTCTGCCAGCTTCGCTTCGGTGGCGCTCAGCTGTTGCTCCAAAGAGTTCTCTGGCGTCACGGCGTGCTCGTCACCTTCGGCATGTTGCGGCGACACTTCCTGGTTTGCTTGGTCTTGCATCGAAAAGCTCCTTTTAAATCAAACACTTGGCGGTCAACGATCTGTGCAGGATCGTCACGATGCGCAGCAGATGGGGCTATCGCCTACAGTTTCAAGGGTTATTATTGCCAGCAGGTGGAGACTGAACTTGTAACCGTTGTTACATTATTTACCGATCAGAATCTTTCCGGGGCATGTAGGCGCTTTACTATCATCTGCACAAGGTTGTCGCCCAGATCCCGCCCAACCACACCCCGGAGCCCACCATGAAACTGCCATTACTTTCCATGAGCGTGCTGGCGTACACCTTGCTGGCGATGGCTTGCATCTGCTACGCGGAATTGGTCTTGCCGTAAGGGCGGTATTGTAGCACCGCCGTTTTATGGCCATTCCGTCAGCATTGCCGCGGTCTAGTTTTGTGCGCCCAGCTGCGCCGCCATTGCCTTGCCGACATCGGCATCGGCCTGCTCGGCTTCGCGCTGCTGCGCCGTCATCATGGTAGGCCAGCCGATCAGGTGCTGTTCGGCGATCTCGGCCAGGCCAGCGATCCATGCCGGCTCTTCGTTCAGACAGGCGATGTAGTGGTACTGCTGGCCGCCCGCCTTGATAAAGTCTTCACGCACTTCCATATTGATTTCTTCCAGGGTTTCCAGGCAATCGCTGGTAAATCCGGGGCAAATCACGTCAAGCCGCTTGAGGCCGCCCTGCGCCAGCGCGATCACGGTCGGCGCCGTGTACGGCTGCAGCCACTCGGCCTTGCCGAAGCGCGACTGAAACGTCACCAGGTAATCGTCTTTCGACAGGCGCAGTTTGGCCGCCAGCAGGCGCGCCGTCTTGTAGCACTCGCAGTGATACGGGTCGCCCAGCATCAGGGTGCGCTTGGGCACGCCATGAAAACTCATCAGCAGCTTTTCGCCGCGGCCATTGATTTCCCAGTGTTTTTGCACGCTGTCGGCAAGCGCATCGATGTAGCCGTCGTGGTCGTGGTAATGCTTGACCATGCGCAGCTCCGGCACATTTCTCGCCTGTTGATAATAGGCGAACACGGCATCGGTGATCGATGCCGTGGTGGTGCCCGAGTACTGCGGATAGGCGGGCAGGATGACGATGCGCTCGCAGTGTTCGGCCGCCAGCTTGTCGAGCACCTCGGTCAGCGACGGCGACCCGTAGCGCATCGCCATCGTCACCCGCAGGGCATCGTGGCCGCGCGCGCCCAGCGCCGTGCGCAACAGGCCCGCCTGCGCCTGCGTGTGCACCTTCAGGGGCGAACCTTCGCTGGTCCAGATGGTCGCGTATTTGGCGGCCGACTTACCGGAACGAAACGGCAGGATGATCAGGTTGAGAATGCACCACCACACGGCACGGGGAATTTCCACCACGCGGGGATCGGACAGGAATTCTCTGAGATAACGCCGCACCGCGCCACGCGTGGGGGCGTCGGGCGTACCGAGGTTGACCAGCACGACGGCGCTACGGGCGACGGTGCCGTGGGTGTAAGGCGGTTCTTTGCGAAAGGACATGGGATGGCGAAATTGGCGGCGGGACTGCCATTATAGGGTCGCGCCAGCCTCGTTGGATATTTGGTAATGGATCAGCGAAAACCCGGCAAGCGCGACGGCTGACGCGATTACGACGCCAGCAACTCGCGCGCGTGCTTGCGCGTGGTGGCGGTGATTTCCACGCCACCCAGCATGCGCGCCACTTCTTCGATCCGCGCCTTGTTGTCGAGCACGTCGATGTGCGACACCGTCTTGCCCGCCTCCGTGGTGCCCTTGGCCACCTGAAAATGCTGGTTGGCCTGGCTGGCCACCTGCGGCAGGTGGGTCACGCACAGCACCTGGCGCTGCTGGCCCAGGCGCTTGAGCAAGCGCCCCACCACTTCGGCGACGGCGCCGCCGATACCGCTGTCGACCTCGTCGAAAATCAGGGTCGGGGTGGTGGTGGCGTTCGAAGTAATCACGGAAATGGCCAGCGCGATGCGCGCCAGCTCGCCGCCCGAGGCCACCTTGGCCAGCGGCCGCGGCGCCACGCCAGCGTGACCGGCGACCAGAAATTCCACCTGTTCCAGCCCGGCCGCCGACGGCTCGGCACTGTTCAAGCCGACGGCAAAGCGCCCGCCCGTCATGCTCAATTCCTGCATGGCGTCGGTGACCTGTTCGCCCAGCCGCTGGGCGGCGCCCGCCCGCAGCCACGACAGTTGGCCGGCGGCAGTGCGATACGCCTGTTCGAGCGCGCCCTCCTGCTGGCGCAGGCCGTCGAGATCGGAAGCGCCCGACAGCTCGCGCAATTTTTCCGCCAGCGCCGCGTGTTCTTCCGGCAGCGTGTCCGGCGTCACGCGGAACTTGCGGGCGGCGCTGTGCAGTGCTTCGAGACGGGCATCGACTGCGCGCAGGCGCTGCGGATCGAGTTCGACGCGGTCGAGGTAATCGTTGAGCGCGTACACCGCTTCCTGCAACTGGATGCGGGCCGGCTCCATGCAATCGAGCACGCCCTGCAACTGGGCGTCGACCGCCACCAGTTTACCCAGCTTGGCGTTGAGCGAGGACAGTTGCGACAGGATCGGCTGCTCCGACTCGGAAATGGCAGCGAGCGCTTCCTGCGCCCCCTCGAGCAGGCTGGCGGCATGCGACAGGCGGCTGTGCTCGTTGGTGATGTCGGTCCATTCACCGGCCTTGACGGCCAGCTTGTCGAGCTCGGCCACCTGCCACTCGAGGCGCTCGCGCTCGATCAGCACGGCTTTTTCGTCTTTTTCGAACGCTTCGCGCTGGCGCACCAGCGCGCGCCACTGCCTGTGCAGGGCCGCCACTTCCAGCACCAGGGCGCCGGCGGCCGGGTCGTGCAGCTGCGCCTGGTTGTCGAGCAGGGCGCGCTGGGCCTCGCTTTTTAGCAGCGATTGATGGGCGTGCTGGCCGTGTATGTCGACCAGCAGATCGCCCAGCTCGCGCAGCTGGGCGGCGGTGGCGGCGCCGCCATTGATGTAGGCCTTCGAACGGCCGGCATTGTCGATCACCCGGCGCAGCAGGGCGCCGCCTTCTTCCAGCGCAAAATCGTGCGCGGCCAGCCAGGCCTGGGCGCTGTCATTGACCTGGAACTCGGCGGAGATATCGGCCTTGGCCGCCCCTTCGCGCACCACCGAGGCGTCGCCGCGCCCGCCCAGCGCCAGCTGCAGGGCGTCGATCAGGATCGATTTACCGGCGCCTGTTTCTCCCGTGAACACGGAAAAACCGCTGGCAAATTCCAGTTCGATGGACTCGACGATGACGAAATCACGGATGGTAAGAGTACGCAGCATGCGGGGTCGGCTCGGTTGGTGAGGTCAAGGTAATCAGGTCAGTTTGCCGTCGCCAGACGGGTATTCATTCCAGTGTAATTTTTCGCGCAGGGTGTCGTAATAGCTCCAGCCCTGCGGGTGCAAAAACGTGATGGTGTTGGGCGAGCGTTCGATGACGATCTGGTCGCCGTGCACCAGGCTGGCAAAAGTTTGCATGTCGAAATTGACGCTGACATCGCGCCCGCTGACGATCTCGACAACGATGCGGCTCGAATCGGGAATCACGATCGGCCGGTTCGACAGCGCGTGCGGGGCGATCGGCACCAGGACGATGCCGCCCAGCGCCGGGTGCAGCAGGGGGCCGCCGGCCGACAGCGCATACGCGGTCGAACCGGTAGGCGTGCTGATGATCAGGCCATCGGAGCGCTGGTTGTACATGAAACGGCCATCGACCGCCACCTTCAGCTCGACCATGCCGGAGCCGGCGCCGCGCGCCACCACCACATCGTTGACCGCCATGCCACCGGCAATGACGGCGCCGGCGCGCAGCACCGACGCTTGCAGGAGGGTGCGCTTTTCGCGCTGCGACTTGCCCGACAACAGCTCTTCCAGCACCGGCAACATGCGCTCGATCGGAATGTCGGTCATAAAACCCAGGCGGCCCTGGTTGATGCCGATGAGCGGCACATCGTAGGGCGCCAGCTGGCGCGCGATGCCCAGCATGGTGCCGTCGCCGCCCATCACGATGGCGGCGCGCGCCGCTTCGCCGATCTGCGCCACGCTCATGGCGTCGATGCCGTCGACGCTCAGGTGCGATGCCGTTTCCGCTTCGAACACGACGGCATAGCCGAGCGCCTGCAGGTGCGCCACCAGCCCGCGCACGGGCGCTTCGATGCCGTCCGTGTTACGCCGGACCACGAGCGCGATGAGGTGTTTCGAAACGGGCGTTGACGGTGTTGCAGGCATGAAATCTCAGCTAGGAGGAAGGCGATACGCAGGAGAGTAACCCAAATCGCGCTGCCAGTGGACGGCAGGACTCTGCCCAAGCATTTTACTGTATGGATGCACAGTATAGTGGGGCGCCCGCATTTTCCGCAAGCGGCGCCGCCATCTGTAACGCGCGCCGAATTTACGCGGCGCCCTTTAACATTGACACAACACCCAAGAAAAGGATGGATGCAATGGTGAAGGAAACAGCCGACCGCAAGGTCAACACGGACGTCAAGACCGCCAACGACCAGATCAAGCGCATGCCGCACGAACGCGACGAAGCGCCCGACGGTCAGGACACGGCGCCGCGCGGCATCATGAAGCAGGCCGCCTCGGACCTCGCGCGCGGCCTGGTCGATACCGATCTGCACGGCAAGCCGGCTGCGGCTGCCAATGTCGATGCCCACGCCGCTGGCAGCGGCAAGCCAGCACAACCGCAAAGCGATGCCGCCGACGGCATGCGCGACCACAACAACAACGCCACCCCGAAAGGCAGCACCCTATGAAGCACGCTCTCACCTTATCCCTGCTGTCCCTCGCCATCGCCGCCACCGGCGGTGCTGCACTGGCCCAGACCCAGGGCTACGCCGTTGGTTTCGGCCCCAATCCACAGTTGCCGGCCCAGCAAAAAAATCTGATCCCCACCGTCAATATCGCCTCCGCCATCGGCTGGCCCAGCGGTGGCAAGCCGGTCGCTGCAAGCGGTCTGAGCGTGGCGGCCTATGCCACCGGCCTTGACCATCCACGCTGGCTGTACATGCTGCCCAACGGTGACATCCTGGTGGCTGAAACCAACAAGCCGGCCGCCGAAGAAAAAGAAAAGCACCAGATCAAGGCGGCCGTGATGGGCGCGGTGATGAAAAAAGCCGGCGCCGGCGTTGCCTCGCCCAACCGCATTACCCTGCTGCGCGGGGTCGGCGCCAACGGCATGGCGGTGACCCGCACGGTGTTCATGGAAGGGCTCAATTCGCCGTTCGGCATGGCCCTGGTTGGCAACGAACTGTTCATCGCCAACGCCGACGCCATCGTCAAGGTGCCGTACACAACGGGAGACACCAGGATCACCGCCGTGCCCGTCAAGTTTGCTGATCTGCCAGCCGGTATCAATCACCACTGGACCAAGAACATCATCGCCAGCAAGGACGGCAAGTTCCTGTACGCCACCGTCGGTTCGAACAGCAATGTGGGCGAAAACGGCATCGACAAGGAAGAAGGCCGCGCCGCCATCTGGCAGTTCGACCGCGCCACCGGCAAGGGCAAGATCTTTGCCTCCGGCCTGCGCAATCCCAACGGCCTGGCGTGGAACCCGCAGAGCGGCATGCTGTGGACCGCCGTCAACGAGCGCGATGAGCTGGGCAACGATCTGGTACCCGACTACATCACCTCGGTCAAGGAAGGCGCCTTCTATGGCTGGCCGTACAGCTATTACGGCCAGAATGTCGACGCCCGCATCCAGCCGCAAAAACCGGAACTGGTGGCCAAGGCGATTGCCCCCGATTTCGCCATGGGTGCGCACACCGCCTCGCTGGGCCTGGAGTTTTATGAGGGCACCCTGTTGCCGCAGCTGAAAAACGGCGCCCTGGTCGGTCAGCACGGCTCGTGGAACCGCAAGCCAGCCTCGGGCTATAAGCTGGTGTATGTACCGTTCGCTGACGGCAAACCGAGCGGCCCGCCGCAAGACATCCTGACGGGCTTTCTGAGCCCCGATGGCAAGGCCTGGGGCCGCCCCGTCGGCGTCATCAGCGACAAGGCAGGCGCCGTGCTGCTGGCCGACGACGTCGGCAATGCCATCTGGCGCGTGACGCCGGCCGCCCGTTAATACAAGTGGAACAACCGGACTGGCGCTGCCAGTCCCTTTACTTTGCACAAAGGAGCACGATCATGGTCATCAAGAAATCCGCCAGCGCCGCCTGGAGCGGCGGCATCAAGGAAGGCATTGGCAGCATTAGCACCGAAACCGGCGTGTTGAACAAGGCGCCTTACGGCTTCAAGGCCCGCTTCGGAGACGGCCCGGGCACCAACCCGGAAGAATTGATCGGCGCCGCCCACGCGGGTTGCTTCACCATGGCGCTGTCGGGCGTACTGGAAAAAGCCGGCCTGAAGGCGACCAGCATGGAAACCACAGCCACCGTCACCCTGGAAAAACAGGGAGAAGGCTTTGCCATCACCGCCGTCCACCTGGCGCTGACGGCCACCATTCCGGGAGCAACCGATGCTGCCTTCCAGGCCGCAGCGGCTGACGCCAAGGCCAACTGCCCCGTGTCGAAACTGCTCAACACCGCCATCACGCTCGAAGCCACGCTAAGCGCCTGAGCAGAAAATCGGCGGAGCGCCTAAAATCACCCTTTCTCTTTAAAGGATGATAACAATGCGCATCTTGCACACCATGCTGCGGGTCGGCGACCTGCAGCGTTCCATCGATTTTTATACCAAGGTGCTGGGCATGAAACTGCTGCGCACCAGCGACAATCCCGAATACAAGTACACGCTGGCTTTCGTCGGCTACGGCACCAACCCGGAGCATGCCGAACTCGAGCTGACCTACAACTACGGCGAAACCCAGTACGAGATGGGGACCGCCTACGGTCACATCGCCATTTCGGCCGACGATATCTACCTGACCTGCGATGCTGTGCGTGCGAGTGGCGGCAACATCACGCGCGAGCCGGGGCCGGTCAAGGGCGGTAGTACGGTGATTGCTTTTATTACTGATCCGGATGGCTACAAGGTCGAGCTGATCGAGCGGAAAGATCAGGCGCCGGGTGCGGGCTTGAGCGCGTAATTTTATGCGGCCATTCAACATGGCTACCGCGTCAGTGGGTCACACATGGGACAGGCACCCCCGCGGTGCCAGTCCCGTTTTTCAACACCCGAGCGCCATCGCTGCTTTACTAGCAGTTCGGAGGGAGCACACGGCGGCCCTCGCGCGCTAGAATACATCTGCCCCTCGCCGCGCACGACGCGTCTGCCCGCCCGGCCAGCGCGCCCGTGCACCCATGTGCGACCAGGAGACCACCATGCCAGCACCAGTCAATGACCTCGACACCCTGCCGGCCGACTTGCCGGTGCCAGCCGATGACGGTGGCACCGATCACCTCCCCGGCCAAGCCCTGCCCCCGATTGCCCTGCCCGCCACCGATGGCCGCCTGATCAACCTGGCGCAACTGACCGGCGCCTGCGTGCTGTTTTTCTATCCCCGCACGGGGCAACCAGGCCAGCCACCTCTGGTCGACAACTGGAACGCCATCGCCGGCGCGCGCGGTTGCACGCCGCAGACCAAGGGCTTTCGCGACCACTTCGCTGCATTGACGGCACGCGGGGTGACGGTGCTGGGGCTGTCGACCCAATCATCGGACTACCAGCAGGAACTGGCCGGCCGCCTGGCGCTGCCATTTCCCTTGCTCAGCGATGCCGCGCTGGCACTGACTACGGCGATGGCACTGCCCACCTTCGAAGCGGCCGGCCAGCGGCTGTTCAAGCGCATGGCCTGGGTGGTCGAGGGGGGTACCATCGTCAAGGTGTTTTATCCGGTATTCCCGCCCGACCAGAACGCCAGTGACGTGCTCAACTGGCTACGTGCGCGCCCTTAAGACGCCCATTTAAAACACCTATTTACGACACGCAGGCGCAGGCATCGAAAATCGCCCGGAACGCCACTGCCGCGCCGCGTGCACCGCGCGCCACGGCGGCGACCCCGCGCGGGCCGGGCGGTCCCACCTGGCTGACCCATTGCTCGAGCACGATATGGTCATGCTCGAGCCGGTAATCGAGCGCGGCATGGCGCGCCACCGCCGCAAAGGCGGGCGCGGCGTACGGATACAGGCGCGCATAGCCGGCAAACTGGTCGACCAGTTCCTGCTCGCTGCGGATCGTCACTGGCGCGTGAAAAATGCCATAGCAGCCCAGGTAAGCGAGCGGCTCGTTGCTGGTCTGCACCATGAACTCGATCAGCGCGCTGGTACTGGCCAGCGGCGCCTGCTGCAGGTGACGCACGGCCGCGCCGCCGCACTGGCGCAAGCCATCGGCGAGGATGGCCGCATGGCCCAGTTCCTCTTCATAATGCCGCCACAGCAAGCGGGCGATCGCCCCATCGCGGCAGCGCTCTGCAGCGATCCGGTTGTGGACGTCGGCGCCCTCGGTGCGCCGATACAGCTGGCACAGAAAGGTCCATACCTGGGCCGGTCTTGCGTGGCCAGAAAGAAAATCGTGCCAGAACGGCGAGGCAAAAATATCGCCGACCCAGCCATCGCACAGCGCATAAAAGTCGTCCAGGAAGGCCGCACCATCAGCGGGGCAGGCGGCCAGACTGGCCACCATGGCGTTCTCATGCAACTGCTCGAGCAGCGCTGGCGGCAGCGTGCAGGCGCTATCGATAACGCCATCGGCCAGCTGGTCGATGGCCCCTTGCAGGATGCTGCCGTTGCCGATCGACAGCGTTGCCTCGGGCCCGTCGAGCAGCACACGCGTTCCCAGCCGATGCCGATGAACAAATGGCGCCAGGATCAAGACCCGCCGGTCAATGCTACGCATGGCTGCTCCCCAGACCGAGCCGTGGCAAGCGATAACCCGCCAGCGGTATCGAGGTGGTTTTTAGTTCAGTAAATTGCTCAATGCTCCAGCGGCCGCCCACCCGGCCCACCCCGCTGCTGCCGCGCCCGCCGAACGGCACCCGCAAGTCGCGGATCACCGGACTGTTGACGCTGACCACCCCGCAGCGCAGGCGTCCAGCCAGCACCAGCGCGGCCCCGCTGTCGGCGCCCCACAGCGATGCGGATAGTCCGTAGTCGCTATCGTTGGCCAAGCCGATGGCTTGTTCGACGTCATCAAAAGGCAGGACGGCGGCGACCGGGCCAAACACTTCCTGGCGAAACAGATCCATCTGCGCGCTGACCCCACTGAGCACCACCGGCGCCAGATAGCAGCCACCGCTGGTACCGTGCAATTGCTCGCCACCGCATTCCAGGCGGGCGCCCTGGCGCAGCGCCTGGCGCACATGGCCGCTGACGTCATCGAAATGCTGACGATCGATGAGCGGCCCCAGTTCACTGTCCGGGTCACGCGGATCGCCCACCCGGATGGCCTGGCTGCGGGCGACGAAGCGCTGCAAAAACGGTCCATACAATTGCTGCTGCACCAGGATGCGCGAACCGGCCGTGCACACTTCGCCGTTACTGGAAAACACCGACAGCAGGGCGCCATCGACCGCGCGCTCGAGATCGGCATCGGCCAGCACGATGGTGGGCGATTTGCCACCCAGTTCAAAGGTATTGCGGCGAAACGGATGGGCGCCGCGTGCCAGGATGGTGCGCGCCGTTGCCGTGCCGCCGACGAAACACAGGCCGTCGACCAGCGCGCTGTCGGTGATGGCGCTACCGGTCGGTTCAGCGCGGCCATGCACGATGTTGATGACGCCGGCGGGAAAATCGACGCCGGCCGCCAGTTCGGCCAGGAGCGACAGCGATAACGGTGCCCGTTCCGAACTCTTGATCAGCACCGTGTTGCCCGCTGCCAGCGCCGCCGCCAGATTGATGGTTGCCACCGCCAGCGGCGCATTCCATGGCGCCAGGATGGCCACCACGCCCAGCGGCTCGCGCCGCACCAGCTGCAGATAAGCATCCTCGGTGGCGACGCATTCACCGCTCATGCGCTCGGCCTCGCCGGCGAAATAGCGCAGGTGGGCAATCGCCCGTGGCAAGTGTCCCTGGGTGGTCATTTTCAGCAGCATGCCGGTATTGGCGGTTTCGGCATCGGCCAGGGCGGCCAGGTTGTCCTCGAGCAGATCGGCAAGTTCGCGCAGCCGGTCGGCGCGGTAGGCGGCGCTTTGGCGCGACCAGCGGCCGTCATCGAATGCCAGCCGCGCCGCCGTCAGCGCCTGCGCCACGCGTGCCGGCGAAGCGGCCGGCGCATGGCCGATCAAAGCGCCGTTGGCCGGATTGCGGGCGACGACGGTGTCAGCGCCAGCGGGACGGGCCAGTACGCCATCGACCAGTTCAGCCAGGATCCTCATGGCGCCGCGCTGACCGTACTAATCGGTAGCGAGCAGCCCGCCACCATGCGCACGCGCGCAGCACAGTCAGGCTGATGGCACGACTGCGTGCAGGTGTCGCTGGCGGCAGAGGGTTGCAAGTGCTGCAACTGCTGCAAGGGCTGCGCCGGGGCGGCAAATTCCGGCAGCGCGCGCAAGCGCTCGAAGGCGCGCGCGAAACAGCCGATCGCTTCATCGATGGCCGCGCGCTCGTGCACCGCTGACACCCATCCATGGCTGGCATGGCAATCGATGTGTTCGAGCAACAGCGCGGCGCGCAGCAAGCGATGCAGGTGCGCCCTGCTGCGCGTCAGTCCGATGGCAGCAGCGCCCGGCGCGGCCGCTTCGCCGGCGGCGACCGCCCCTATCATCAAGTGAAAAATCGAGCTTTGATGAAACGCCCGCACATCGACACCGCAAGCGCGCGCCGCGTCGTTGATGCCGTCGACCAGGCGCGCGGTCGCGCTGGCCGCAGCGCGTACGGCGTTGCCATCGGCAATCTGCGGCAGGGTCGCCAGCGCTGCCGCCGCGCTCAGCGCAAAGCCATTGAAGGTGCCGCTGTGGGGCGCATAGGCAGCTTGCCCGTTTGCCATCGGTCCACCGCCGATCACCCCCAGCAGGGACGCTTTACCACCGACCACACCGCCAGGCATGCCGCCGGCAGCGATCTTGGCCATCACGGTCAAGTCGGGCGTGACCCCGGCCAGCTGCTGCACGCCGCCGGCGGCATAGCGAAAGCAGCTGATCACTTCGTCAAACACCAGCAGCGTGCCGTGCGCCTCGGTCAGCTTGCGCAAGGCGGCCAGATAAGGGGCCGACCATGGCAGGCAACCGGCACTGCCACCACCGGGCTCGACAAACACGGCGGCGACGTCATCGTCAACCAGCAGCTCGGCCACCGAGTCAATGTCGAGCGGCGCCGCCAGGTCAATGAAATCGGCGCCGCCCGGGTTAAAACCGGCCGCCGTGGCCGGCATGGCATGCGCCAGTGCATCGTCGTGCCAGCCGTGAAAATTGCCATCGATGCGCACGATGCGCGCCCGCCCGGTCCACGCGCGCGCCACCCGCATCGCCAGCAGCGTCGCCTCGGTGCCGGAGCCGGTAAAGCGCACCCGTTCGCAACTGGGCACCAGCTGGCACAGCAGCTCGGCCCATTCGTGGTGCAGGCGGTGAACGCCGCCGAGGTGCTGACCGAGTGCGATCTGGCGCGTGACCGCCTCAACCACCGCTGGCTGCGCATTGCCGAACATGAGCGAGCCGTGCCCCGTCCACAGGTCGATATAGCGGCGACCGCTGACGTCCCACTTGTAGCCGCCGGCGGCGCGCTCGAAGACGATGGGAAAGGGGGCAAAGCGCCAGCTGTCGTGGGGGGCGCCGCCAGCGAGGCGGCTGGCGGCGCCGTCGCGATAGGCGGCGCCGCCCAACTCGCTGCAATAACTGGCGATCAGCGCATCGGCCGCCGTCGCCGCGCTCATTGCACCGCCTCCAGCGCGAACGGCCGCCGCGGGGCGAAGGCGCCGCTATCGGCATACGCGTCGTGGATGCCCTCAAAAAACAGGATGAACGATTCCGCCACACTTTGCATGACCGCGCTGGCGCGGCGCCGCGCCTGTGGCGACAGGGCGGGCTCTTCGCGGCACAGGGCGAAAAACGGCGGTGCAGCGTGCTCGAGCAGCAGGTCCATGCTGGCATGCTTGTGAAAGGCGGCGAACATTTCGCCGGCGTACGGGTACAGCGCCGTCAAGCTGCGATAAAAATGTTCCAGCTCGGCCGCGGTACCGGTCGACAGTCCCGGCTGCATGACGGCAAAACAGGCGGCGTAGGCGACCCCGCCTTCATAGGCCAGCTCGGTCAGATTATTGATCAGTGCGGCGGTTTGGGGCAGCGCCGGCGCCAGTTGCACCGAGCGGCTATCGATTCCGCTCTGGCGCAGACCGGCCAGAAAAATCTCGCCATGGTTCATTTCTTCGACATAGTGGCGGGCCAGTGCCGGACGCAGGCTGCGCGTCTGCCCGCTGTGGGCGACGCCGATCGGCATGTACAGATTGGCGGCGTCAACAAAGTGATAAAACTCGGTGCCCCAGCCAAACACCTGGGCCGACGTGCAGTCGCCCGCCAGCAGGCGCACCCAGAACGGCTGCTCGAAAATGGCACGGGCCCAGAAGCGCGCCTCGCGCTCGAACGCCAGCACCAGCGCATCGCTGTCACGGGCGTTGACGGCGCCATCGATCTCCAGCAGCAAATCGGCCTCGCGCAGCTGCGCGCACAGGTCGGCCAGAGCGGCGGGCGCTGCCAGCGGCGCCGTGCCGGTTTGCAATTGCGCGAGCCAGGCGGCCAGCGCCGCTGGCTGATTCGAGGCAATCGTGATGCTGTCTTCACGCGTGTCAAGCACCACGCCATCAAGCCCGCTGCGGATGGTACAGCCGGCCGACAGGCGCCATGGATGGTGGATGTGCGCTGTCATACCGCCTCCCGTCGATAGTTGCGCAGCGTCCGTAATGGCAGCGCGTCGGCCGCCTGGTAGTGCCGCATGATGTCGGTCGACCACATTTCGAGTGTTTCGACCAGGCCGTAGCCATGTTGCAGCGCCGCGCGCACGCGCGCCCGATCGAGCCTGCCGGCATGGGCGAGGACCTTGTCGACAAAGCCGCCGTGGCCATATTCTTCATCGAGGGCGACGTGGGCAGCCATCGGCCGCACGGCGCCACCGCCACCGTCGCTGCCGGTATTGTCGTAGCTGCGCCCGACCTGGCGAAAAAATTCGCTGGCCGCCAGGCGGTCCTTGCCGGTGGACTCCAGAAAACCCGAGCAGACGGCGTAGAACAAGGGGTCTTGCCGGGCCGCCGCGCGCATGGCGTGCTGCACGGCCGCCGTGGCGGGCAACGGCCGGCCCTGCTGCCGCTGCGCGGCATCGACACCGAGGGAGTCGAGCGCATGGGTAAAAAAGCGGAAATGATCCCATTCTTCGGCAAAGTGCTTGCTGAAGATCGTGCGGGTGGCGCGATCGCGTGCGAACGCAATGGCCATCGGCAAGCGGTCCATCACGCCATCGATGAACCACATCGATTCGACCACCCAGCCGACAAATACAGACCGGGGCAAGTTGCCCGCCGCCAGCCCCGTCCACAGGGGGTGCGAGAACAGCCTTTGCTTCCAGCTGTCATTAAGGCGCCGGCACAGGGCGCCGAACTGTTCAGGTTCCCAAGCACCATCGCCGCCGGCAGCGGCATCAGGCAACGCCAGCGCCAGCACACCCTGCTCCAGCAATTGCCCGATCACCTGTTGCAGGGTGGCTTGCACCAGCCCGCTCAAGCGCGCCAGCGCAGTGACCGTCAGCGCGCCGTTCATGGCTGTCAGCGCATGGCACAGCGGTGCCGGTGGCGGCCCGGACACGGTAAATACATGATCTTCGATGGCCAGTTCGATGGCATCGTCTGCAATGGCGACGATGGCGTCAGAGCGCAACACGGGACAACAATGAAGGTCGACCATGGCAGCCTCGCATACAACGGGTTGGACAGGCGCCGCCATGCACGCGGCGCCACGCGCTGCAACTTATTTGACAATCACGCCCAGCACCGGCATTGCCGATGTTTTACGTTTTTTGCTGACCTGTACCGTGATTTCATTCGATAAAGTAGCTGCGTCGTTTTCCACGATGCGCACGTGCGGCGCACCGCCTTTTGCAACGTGAATCACCACTTCATCTTCATTTAATGGCTTGCGCTGTTCTAGATTCATCATAGGCTCCCAAGTAAATACCTTATTTACACGTTGGCGGATACGCCTCTGCAGGAGAAGCGTGCTGCTCACTTCCCGGCGATGGCTGGAAAGTGAGCAAAGTATATCGCTGCGCAGAATCATGGCTGTGCATATTCTGGTTTTCTATCAAGGTTAACAGGAATCTGATAAATGACGTCGGCAATCGCCAGCGAAAATATCACCAATTGATAATAAGCATTGAAGAATGGAACAAAATACCGGACTATAAAATTAATTTAATAGAAGAATTAAAAAATAATTTTTTACTAAATAATTAAAATAATTTTCAGACGTAAAAAAGGGTGCCGCAGCACCCTTTTTTAATCAAGCTGAACGTTTATCTATCTCTAACGCACCAGCAGCGCATTGACCGGGCCCAGGTCCGCTTCGCGCAGCGAGCCGGCCGCCGCCTTCAGCCGCAAGCCGTTCATGATGGTGTCGTAGCGGGCGCGCGACAGGTCGCGGCGCGTCGAATACAACTGGCGCTGGGCATTCAAGACATCGATATTGATGCGTACGCCCACCTGGTAGCCCAGCTTGTTCGAGTCGAGCGCTGACTGGCTGGAGATTTCCGCCGCTTCCAGCGCTTTCACCTGGGCCAGCCCGCTATTGACGCCAAGGAAGGACTGGCGCGCGGCCAGAGCGGCGTTGCGCTTGGTGCTTTCGAGGTCGTTGCGGGCCTTGTCTTCCAGCGCAATCGATTCACGCACGCGGCTGGTGACGGCAAAGCCGCTGAAGATGGGGATGCTCCACTGCACGCCAATGGCGTTGCTGGTGGTGGTACCCGAGTTCGACGTGGCACCGCCAGCGTGAATGCGCTGCGAGGTGGCGACCAGGTCGGCGGTCGGGTAGTGACCGGCGCGGTTGCGCTTGATATCGCGCTTGGCGGACTCGAGCGACAACTGCGATACCGTCACGCCATAGTTTTGCGTTTCCGCCGACGACACCCAGGGATCGATGACGGCCGGCTGCGGTGGCGCCAGCACGATGCCGGTCTTCAAGGTCGCCAGCGCGGCGGGCGCCGCGCCAATGATCGCTTGCAGGGCGCTCTTCTTGTTTTCCAGATCATTCAGAGCGGCAAACTCTTGCGCCACCACCAGGTCATAGGCGGCCTGCGCTTCGTGGGTATCGGTAATGGTCTGGGTGCCCACCTCGAAATTGCGCTTGGCCGAGGCCAGCTGCTCGGTGGTGGCGGTTTTTTGCGCACGCGTCGAGTCCAGCGTGTCCTGCGCCGCCAGCACATCAAAATAGGCTTGCGCCACGCGGGTGATCAAGTCTTGCTGGGCCTGGGCAAACTGGGCTTCGGTGATCGCCTGCACCAGCTTGCTTTGCTCGTAGGTTTCCCAGCGATCCCAGCGAAACAGCGGTTGCGACAGCGCCAGCGTGACCTGGTTCGACGTGTAGCTGGCGTTCGATTTGCCCACCGTGCTCTGCAGGCCAGTCACGGGATTGGTCAGCACCACGCCCTCGTTGTAGGGCGACGCCTCATTGTTGTTGCGGGAATAGGCACCGCTCAAGCCCACGGTGGGCAGCAGCCCGGCCATGCCTTGCGGCACCTTCTCGCGCCCCGCCGCCAGCGCGGCGCGCGCGCTGGCATACACCGCGTCGTTCGCCAAGGCCTGCTGGTAGACCTGGATCAGGTCGGCCGCGTGGACATTGAGCGACAGGCATGCGCTGGCAATCAGCGCGGCGATCAGGGGTTTCTGCATTGCTCTCTCCGTGGGAGTGTCGAATTGAAAATTAAAAAATTGAAATTTAAAATAAAAATCAGTAGGTCGGCATGCTGCCGTCGACCTGTACGGCCCAGGCGTGGATGCCGCCCGTCAAATTGATGACCCTGGCGAAGCCATTGCGTTCCAAAAACGCCGCCACCTGCAGGCTGCGCGCGCCGTGATGGCAGATGCAAACGATTTCGGCATCCTCATCGAGGTCATCGATGCGGGCCGGAATGGTGTTCATGGTCATCAGGGTCGAACCGTCCAGATGGCAGTGTTCATATTCCCACGGCTCGCGCACGTCGAGCAGCAGCGGGCGCGGCTGGGCGGCGTCGGCAAGTCGGGCTGCCAGTTCAGGCGCGCTGAGATGTTGCATCGTTCAGAACGTGAAGTGGGAAACCACGGCGGCGTCGGCCAGATAAGCCACATTGGTCTCGAACACCTTGACGGTGTCGTAACCGCTGTCGGAGACGCGCGTGATGATGTTGCACGACATCACCGGCGCCTGGCCGATGATGGCGGCGATGCGACCGCCCACCTTGACCTGCTTGAGGAACGCTTCCGGCAGCACTTCGAGGGCGCCGGAAATGACGATGACGTCGTAGGGTGCGCCATGCTCCCAGCCCTGCGCGCCATTGCCCAGTTCGACGGTGACATTGCTCACACCGGCATTCGCCAGATTGCTTTCTGCCAACGTTTTGAGGGCTGGCACGTTTTCGACCGTGGTCACCGAGCGGCCTTTATGGGCCAGCAGGGCGGCCATGTAGCCGCTGCCGCTGCCGATTTCCAGCACGGTCTCGTGTTTTTTCAGTTGCACTTCCTGCAAAATGCGCGCTTCCAGCTTGGGCGTGAACATGAACTGCCCGCTGCCGAGGGGAATTTCGGTGTCGACAAAGGCCAGCGCCCGCGCCGCTTCCGGCACGAACTGCTCGCGCTTGACCACCACCAGGGTATCGAGCACGTCCTGGTCCAGCACGTTCCAGGGGCGGATCTGCTGTTCGATCATGTTAAAACGGGCTTGTTCAATATTCATGGTGAGACTCGGTGGGGAAAATGATAATGCGATATTTTATCGTGAACGGACCGCACCCAGACATCTTAACGACAAGCAATCTCAGACCGCCTGAAATTGCGACAGTCTGCAGTTTGAAGGGGCTGAACGTCGGATAGGGGCGACGTGGCTGCGGCGCCGCTTATGGGATGCCTGCGGGGACGACTGCGGGGACGACTGCAGCGGGCGCGCTCAAGCCGTGCAAGGCCATGTCGAGGAAGGTAGCAAGAAAGGTGTGCGGGTCGAGATCGGCGTGGTCGCACGGGCCCACCGAGTGTTTCCAGGTCATCAGCATGAGCATGGGGGCGATCAGCACCTGGGTCATGGCGGCGACGTTGACAGGACGGAATTCCCCGCGCGCGATGGCGCGCTCGAGCATGCTGGCAATCATGCGGCTGCCGCGGTTGATCACTTCATCTTTGTAAAAACTGGCAATGTCGGGGAAATTACCGGCTTCTGCCATGATCAGCTTCGGGATGCCCGAGGTTTTGCATTCGCCGCTGCGCTGCCACCAGCCCATGATGACGGTGCGCATCAGTTGATCGCTGGGACCGTCGAAATGGGCGATGGTGTCTTCGGCCTCGCCGATGATCGGCACGATGCTGGCGCGCACCACCGCCTTGAACAGCTCTTCCTTGCTGGCAAAATACAGGTAGAGCGTGCCTTTCGACACGCCGGCGCAGCGGGCGACGTCTTCCAGCCGGGTGGAAGCAAAGCCGCGCTCGACAAACAGGTCCAGCGCAGCCGCCAGCACTTCCTGCGGACGCGCATCTTTTCGGCGTTCCCAGCGCGGCTTGGGGTCAAACGGGCATGACATGCGATGGACCTGCTCTATCTTTATTGCAATGGAGGAAAGAATATGACCCGGACCGACGCCATTTGAGTTTTTTGACAACACTTTTGGCCCGCCAATTGTGAATTAAATTAATTAACCACGGGTCACTAATAGTAGGCGGGGCAGTCGTCCAGCGTCAAGCGAACGGCCGGTGGAGTATGATGTTTCACCAAGCTGAGGAGTTTACATGCCCGTTCAATTTGCCCGCACTCTGGCCGGCGCCCAGCGCGTCCAGCGCGCAAACCAGCAACTCGGGATGGTGCTTGCCTTCATCGCCGGCGCCCTCAATGCGGGGGGGTTCCTGGCCGTCAAACAGTACACCTCGCACATGACCGGCATCGTTTCGGCAATGGCAGACAATGCCGTGCTGGGGCACAGCAATGCCATTCCACTGGGCCTGGCGGCGCTGGGGGCCTTCGTGATCGGTGCTGCCGTCTCGTCGCTGATGGTCAACTTCGCGCGCCGGCGCCAGTTACACAGTCAATACGCGATGCCGCTGATGCTGGAAGCGCTGCTGCTGCTGTGTTTTGGTGTGGTAGGCGCGCAACTCAATGAGCGTCATCCGCTGACCCTGCCCTTCACCATGGCCCTGCTGTGCTTCGTGATGGGCTTGCAAAATGCGCTGATTACCAAATTATCGGGCGCCGAAATCCGCACCACCCACATCACCGGCATCGTCACCGACATCGGCATCGAGCTGGGGCGGATGTTTTACTGGCATTCGGGCAGGCATGACGATCTGCCGCCGGTGCACGCCGACCGTGCCCACCTGCGCCTGTTATTCGGCCTGGCCGGCTGCTTCACCGCTGGCGCCTTCATGGGTGCCTACGGTTTTCGGTATGTCGGCTACGCCACCACCTTGCCGCTGGCCGCCTTGCTGCTGGCGCTGGCGGCGGTGCCGATGATGGATGACGTGCGCAATTACCGCCGGCGGCCGCTGGCGTGAGCGCTATACTGGCCCCCCGCGCGCGCCCTGCCCTGGTTTTTTGCCCATGTTGACGTCCTTTGAATGCCGCCCCGACTGCGGCGCCTGCTGCACGGCGCCGTCGATCACCAGCCCCATCCCGGGCATGCCGAACGGCAAGCCGGCGGGCGTGCGCTGCATCCAGCTGGGCGACAACCACTTGTGCCTGATCTTTGGCCAAGCCGGGCGGCCGGGTTTTTGTGCGGGTTTGCAGCCATCGGCCGAGATGTGCGGCGCCAGCCGGGTCGAGGCGATGATGTGGCTGACCGCGCTGGAAATCGCCACCGCGCCCGTCCCCAGCTAAGTCGCCGTCAGGGCGGCGCCTGCTCGGCTGCCGCATCGCGCCGCTCGACCGTCCACGTGTGCCGCGGCACATGGCCGGGCCGCTGCCAGTCCGGCGGCATCCACAGGTGGCGCAGGCGCTGCCGCAGCGGCCCCGGCGCGGCGACGTCGCGCAGCAGGTCGACCAGTTCGTGCAGATTGAGCACCAGAAAATTATACGAACGAATTTGCCGCGGGATGCCGTACTCGACCTTTTCCTTTTCCTCCGCGAAGGTGCCGAACAGGCGGTCGAAGATGATCAGCACACCGCCATAATTTTTGTCGATGTATTGACGGTTGCGGCCGTGGTGGACGCGGTGGTGCGATGGCGTATTAAAAATCGCTTCGTACCAGCGCGGCAATGTGCCGATCGCTTCTGTGTGGACAAAATACTGGTAGACCAGATCGACCGCCAGCATGAACATCACCACCGCCGGCGGCACCCCCAGCCAGACGGGCGGCACATAAAAAATGAAGGAGCCGACGACCACATTGAGCACGCTCTGGCGCGCGGCCGTGCTGAAATTCATGGTTTCGCCGCTGTGATGGGGGACATGCGCGGCCCACCACCAGCGCACCCGGTGCGAGCTGCGGTGAAAGCAGTAATAACACGCTTCGAACAGCACAAAAATCGGTAACACGGTCCAGCCATTGACGGCGATGGTCCACAGCCGATGCTGGTACACCCAGGAAAAAATCGCCCCTGTCGCCAGCACCCAGGCCAGCGCTTCGGCCACCTGGTAGGCGCTGCCAAGGGCGACGTTGGCGAGAATTTCTTTCCACTGAAAACTGGCCTGCTGACCGCGCCGGCGCGCACCGCGCCATTCGACCACGAAGGCGAGCAGGAAAAACGGCGTGGCGCCGGCCAGCAAGACTTGCTTCCAGTCGACGTTGGTGCCCAGCAGTCCCGCCAGCGTTTCCTGTAATGCAGTGATCATCTGTCATCCCCCTTCAGCGTGCGTGCCGTCGATGATAGCGCGGCTGCCGCGTCCGACCAAGCCTGGCGGCGCCGCCGCGCAAAAAACAGGCTCCGATCGGGCCGGCAGCGCGGCAGCAAGGGGGCCGCTCGTGGTAAGCTTCGGCGCGGTTCCTGCGCAGCGCTGCGCGCAAGGCCGCTGCCGATTCGTTTTGCGCAGCGCGTATTTCGCCGACGCTTACACCACTTTCCTCACCGCTTCTCTCACCGCTTCTCTCACCGCTTCTCTCACCGCTTCTCTCACCTCTTCGAAAACATACATGGATCTCATTCTCGCGATCAAAGCCATTGTCATGGGCCTGGTGGAAGGTTTCACCGAATTTCTGCCGATTTCTTCCACGGGTCACTTAATTCTCGCTGGCAGCCTGCTCAACTTTACTGACGAGCGCGCCAAGGTATTCGATATCGCCATCCAGGCCGGCGCCATTCTCGCCGTGATGTGGGAATTCCGTGCGCGTATCAAGGCGGTGTTCAGCGGCATCGGCGAGCGCAAGCAGCAAAAATTCGTCCTCAACCTGTTCGTCGCTTTTTTGCCAGCCGCCATCCTGGGCCTGCTGTTTAGCAAGATGATCAAGGCCCATTTGTTCGCCCCGGTGCCAGTGGCGCTGGCCTTCATCGTCGGCGGCCTGATCATCCTGTGGGTGGAAAAACGCCAGCGCCAGCAAGGCAATATCGCGCGCATCGATTCGGTCGACGACATGACGGCAATGGATGCCTTCAAGGTCGGCTGTGCCCAGGCCTTTGCCTTAATTCCCGGCACCAGCCGCTCGGGTGCCACCATCATTGGCGGCATGATGCTGGGCCTGTCGCGCAAGGCGGCCACCGAATTCTCGTTCTTCCTCGCCATTCCCACGCTGCTGGCGGCCACCGTCTATTCGGTCTACAAGGAACGCGCCATGCTGTCGCTGGCCGACCTGCCGCTGTTTGGCATCGGCGGCTTTGCCGCCTTCGTGTCGGCATTCCTGTGCGTGCGCTGGCTGCTGCGTTACATCAGTTCGCACGACTTCACGTGGTTCGCCTGGTACCGCATCGCCTTCGGTATTGTTATCATCGCCAGTGCCCATTACGGGTGGGTGCAATGGGTCGAGTAAGGGTTTGAACCACGCTATGAGCAGCAATCTGATGGACGACGCCGGCAGCAGCACCAGTGACCTGGGCGCGCGCGCGCTGGCCATTCTCGACACTGTGTTCGGCTACCCGGCCTTTCGCGGCCAGCAGGCCGAGATCGTCGAACACGTCGCCAGCGGCGGCGACGCCCTGGTGCTGATGCCGACCGGGGGCGGCAAGTCGCTGTGTTACCAGATTCCCGCCCTGCTGCGCGATGGTGTCGGCGTGGTGGTGTCGCCGCTGATCGCGTTGATGCAAGACCAGGTCGATGCGCTGGCCGAAGTGGGCGTGCGCGCCGCCTTCCTCAATTCGACCCAGACCTACGAAGAAGCATCGCGCATCGAGCGGCTGGTGCGCACGGGCGGCATCGACCTGGTCTACGTGGCGCCGGAGCGCCTGATGACGCCCCGTTGCCTCGAACTGTTCGAAGCGTCGAACATCGCCCTGTTCGCCATCGACGAAGCGCACTGCGTGTCGCAATGGGGGCATGACTTCCGGCCTGAATACATCAAGCTATCGATCCTGCACGAGCGTTTCCCCAACGTCCCGCGAATCGCCTTAACCGCCACCGCCGACCACCAGACGCGCGCTGAAATCGCCCTGCGCCTGCAACTGGGCGAGGCGCGCGAATTCGTCTCGTCGTTCGACCGCCCGAATATCCGTTACCAGATCGTCGAAAAGGCCAATGGCCGCAAGCAGTTGCTCGACTTCATCAGCACCGAGCATGCGGGCGACGCCGGCATTGTCTACTGCCTGTCGCGCAAGAAGGTCGAAGAGACCGCCGAATTTTTGAACGAAAACGGCATCCGCGCGCTGCCGTACCACGCCGGCATGGAGTACGCCAAGCGCAGCGCCAACCAGGCCAAGTTCCTGCGCGAAGAACACATCGTGATGGTCGCCACGATTGCCTTCGGCATGGGTATCGACAAGCCGGACGTGCGCTTTGTCTGCCACCTCGATCTGCCGAAAAGCATCGAGGGTTATTACCAGGAGACGGGCCGCGGCGGCCGTGACGGCATGCCGGCTTCGGCCTGGATGGCGTATGGCTTGCAGGACGTGGTGCTGCAGCGTCGCATGATCGACGAATCGGATGCCGACGACAGTTTCAAGCGGGTGCTGTCGATGAAGCTCGACGCCATGCTGGGGCTGTGCGAAACGCTCACCTGCCGGCGCGTGCGCCTGCTCGAATATTTTGGCGAACGGGCCAGCCCGTGCGGCAATTGCGATACCTGCCTGCTGCCACCCGTGTCGTTCGATGGCACGGTGCCGGTGCAAAAGCTGCTGTCGACGATTTACCGGGTCGACCAGCGTTTTGCTGCCGGCCATGTGATCGATGTGCTGCGCGGCGTTTCGTCCGAGCGCATCACCCAGTGGCACCACGACGCCCTGTCGGTATACGGCATCGGCGCCGAACGCAGCGAGCAGGAGTGGCGCGCCATCCTGCGCCAGGCGATTGCGCTGGGCCTGGTGACGGTCGACCACGAAGTCTACAGCTCCTTGAAACTGACCGATGCGGCGCGCCCTGTATTAAAAGGCGGCCAGCAGGTGCAGTTGCGCCAGTATCAAAAACCGGTCAAGCAAAAGCGTGCGCCGGGCGCTGCGGCCAAGCCGCATCTGGAGATGGAACTGTCGAAATCGGAACAGGCGATTTTCGAGAAGCTGCGCTGGTGGCGGGTGGAAACGGCGCGCGCCCACGGCGTGCCCGCTTACGTCATTTTCGTCGATGCGACCTTACGCGAAATCGCCAAGGTCAAGCCGTCGTCGATCGACGATTTACGCGGCGTGACGGGAGTCGGCGAGAAAAAGCTGGTGTCGTATGGCGACGAGATTGTTGCCATCATCAACGAGATGGCCTAGGGAAGCTCTTCCCTCATTGTCAGCCCGTCAACCGCTTGCAGTCGGCAGGCCGGCCGCCTGCCAGCCGGCGATTCCCGCCGACATCACGGCGACATCGCTAAACCCCATCTGGCGGGCTCGCCGCGCTGCATTCGGCGCTTTGCTGCACAGCCAGTTCGAACAATAAAACACGAGCGGCGTGGTGCGCTCGGCTGGCAGGTCGGCGGCCGTGAAGTTCAAGGGGGCGAGCCGGCGCGCCTGCGGCACGTGCGCAGCCGTCCAGCTGTGGATGCTGTTGACGTCGACCACCACTACCGCGCCCAGGCGGTCGTGCAGGGCCGCCGGCGGCACGTTTTTCAAGCCGAATAGCCAGGCGACCATGTGCGCTCCCCATTGCTTGAGTTAAACATCAATGGACAATCGCATGCAGCAGGCGTAGCAGCACCAGCGCAAAGGCGGTTCCCAGCAGCGCCAGCGCCAGCGTTGCCGCCTGGTCGACCGGTGCCAGCAGCCATGCTGCCATGTAGCCGAGGCCACCGAGCACCAGTGCCCAGCCGGTGAAGCGGCGCAGCGCCTGCGTGTGGGCGGCGCTGCAGCGCGATGCCAGCGGCGCGAGAATTTTTGGTGCCTGGTTGGCATACATGACCACCAGCGCGCCCATCGCGATGCCGAGCAGGCGCGCGGCGCCATCGGCGCTGAGGAAGGCGGGCGACGCGATTTTCGAAACACCTGCCGTCAGTAGCAGGATGCCAGCGGCGAGCAGAGCGCGCAGCAGTTGAGTACGGTCGTGATGCGTCAGATTCATGACTTTCCCTTCAGGTGTGGGGAACGCAATGGTGGGGTGGCGCGCTGCAGCTGCAGGCCGAACACGCCGGCAAACCCGAGCAGCGCTTCTTCGAGTACGGACATATTGAGGTGGTAGGTGATCGCCCGGCCCTGCTTGTCAGCGACGATCAGCCCTGCCTCGGCGAGGACGGCGAAGTGGGCCGACATGGTCGGCTTCGATACGGCGAACTGGGCGGCAATTTCACCGGCGCCCAGCGGCCCCGCCTGCAGCAACTGCAGCACGGAGCGGCGGGTGGGGTCGGACAGGGCTTTGAAGACAGTGTTCATGGATTAGATTATTAGCTAAGCATCGAACTATGTCAAATGAAAATCACAGCATGCTGTGGATGTTGGGAAAAATGGGACAGGCACCAGCGGTGCCAGCCCCCTGCTGCCGGCATCGCGGCGTTAGGCCAAAACGGCCATCGCAGCGCATGCGGGCCACAAGCCTACGCCCCCGAGGCAAACGCAGATCAGCATCGGGTTGACGTCCCCCTAAGAATCACTGGCTTCGCCAGTGATTCTTACCTGACCATCTTTGCGCCTGTAAGCCGGTGTTCACCTTCGCTTCTCACTTCAAGCCCAAACAAAAGGTGGTTTTTACTTTTGTTTGATAAACACCAAATCCCACACCCCATGCCCCAGCTTAATACCGCGGTTTTCAAACTTGGTCAGCGGGCGGTAGGCCGGTTGCGGCGCATAGCCCTCGACGGTATTGTGGAGCAGCGGCTCGCTGCCCAGCACGTCGAGCATCTGGACGGCGTAATCTTCCCAGTCGGTGGCGCAGTGCAGGTAGCCGCCTGGCGCCAGTTTCTCGGCCAGCAGCTTGACGAACGGCGCTTGCAGCAGGCGCCGCTTGTTGTGGCGCGCCTTGTGCCAGGGATCGGGAAAGAACACGTGCACCCCCGCCAGCGAGGCATCGGGGATCATTTGATTGAGCACTTCGACGGCATCGTGCTGGATCAGGCGCAGGTTGGTCAACCCTTCTTCGCCGATCTGCTTGAGCAGGCTGCCGACCCCGGGGGTATGCACTTCCACGCCGATAAAATCGGTGCCTGGCATGGCCTTGGCGATATGCGAGGTGGTCGCGCCCATGCCAAAGCCAATTTCCAGCACCACCGGCGCCGTGCGGCCGAAGGCGTCGACGAAATCGAGCGGCGCCTTGCGGTAGCCGATCAGAAATTGCGGGCCCAGTTCTTCGAGCGCGCGCGCCTGCGCGATCGACAGCCGGCCGGCGCGGGTGACGAAGCTGCGGATGCGGTGCTCGGTGGGATCGTACAGCATGGCACGGCCACTGCTGGAAGGGTTTTCTGCGGACATGGAAGGCCAGGGGAGAGTCGAATGCGGCCGCCATTATATCGCACGGCGGTGGCCGAACATGGCGGGGCAGCGTCATCTTCCTGACATATTCGTTGGCTACACTGCGCCAACAATATTGGCAAACTGCCCACGCAGTTGCCCCGCGTTTATCCACCCTGGAGTGTTACATGAATGCTGTTACCGATCTGTCGCGTCGCCGTCTGTTGCAACTGTTTGGCGCCGCCCCCCTGCTCCCACTGGCTGGCCTGTCGTCGGCCGCCCTGCTGGCCGGCTGCGGCGGCGGTGCTGACCCGGGCGTTCCCCTGCCCGTGGTGACGCCGGCACCGACCCCGGTATCGTTCGCCAGCGTCAGCTTCAGCGGCATGGCCGCACCCAACCTGAACAATGCTGCCGCCATGGCCACCACCTCGGTGGGCTCGTCGATGACGGCCACCTTCACCGACCTGTCGAAAGTCGAGTTCAAGCTCGCGTACCAGCCGTTCTTCATGACGGGCGATCTGGTCAACGATGGCAACGGTGGCAAGATCCTGGCCGGCGGCTATGTCGACATCAACAACCAGCCCATCATCGACACCACGGTGGCTGGCAAAAACCGCCAGTTTTTTTCCGATTCGCCAGACGGCACCTCCTTGCTGACGGTACCGAATGCCAAGGTCGCTGGCGTCAAGGGCAACACCGTGTTTGCCGTGGTGCAGTTCGAATACACCACCTGGGCGCAGGATGGCACCACCAGCATGTACGGCAGACTGCCGTCGCCGATTGCCGTGCTCACGCTCGACCAGGACACCACCACGGGCAAACTGAGCCTGGTGAAATACCACAACGTCGACACCGCCTCCGTCAATGGCCTGTGGATCACCTGCGGCGCCAGCCTGTCGCCATGGGGCACCCACTTGTCGAGCGAAGAATACGAGCCGAACGCCTACCTTGCCTCCACCGATCCCCAGTTCAAGGCCTACAGCAAAAATCTGTACGGTAGCGAAACGGCCGCCAACCCGTACAACTACGGCCACCTGCCGGAAGTGACGGTCAACGTCGATGGCACCGCCTCGATCAAGAAGCATTACTGCATGGGCCGTATTTCGCACGAGCTGGTGCAGGTGATGCCGGACAACCGCACCGTCATCATGGGCGACGACGCCACCAACAGCGGCTATTTCGTGTTCATCGCCGACGTTGCCAAAGACTTGTCGGCGGGCAGCCTGTACGTGGCAAAAGTGGGCGCCGGCTTTTCGCTCGACCCCGCCGCCAGCGCCGCGCCGCTGACCTGGATCAAGCTCGGTTCGGCCTCCAGCGCGGAAATCCGCCAGCTGGCCAATACCCTCAAACCGCTCGACGTCATGGATGTGCGCATCAACGATCCGAAGGACACCACCTTCACCAAGGTGACCGCCAACGGCCGCGTCGAGTGGATCAAAGTGATGCCGAACATGCAAAAAGCGGCCGCCTTCCTGGAAACCCACCGCTACGCCGCACTGGTGGGCGCGTCGATGGGCTTTACCAAGATGGAAGGCACCACCGTCAACATCCACGACAAGATCGCCTACTCGGCGCTGCAGAACTGCCAGGGCTCCATGGTCGCCGGCAATACCTTTAACGTGCCCGGCAATGGCATCTCGATTCCGAAGGCGCTCGATGCTGGTGCCGTCATGATGCTGAACCTGACCGGCGGACAAAAGGACAGCATCGGCGCCGCCATCGACAGCGAATGGATGCCGGCCGACACCAAGGCGCTGCTGACGGGCGAAGACATCGCCGCCGATGATCTGGGCAACACCGCCAACCCGGACAAGATCGCCAATCCCGACAATCTGAAATTCTCGGAGAAAATGCGCACCCTGTTCATCGGCGAAGACAGCAGCCAGCACGTCAACAACTTCCTGTGGGCCTACAACGTCGACACCAAGGCGCTCTCGCGCATCATGTCGATCCCGTCCGGCGGCGAGTCGACCGGCCTGCACGCGGTCGATGAGGTCAATGGCTGGACTTACATCATGAGCAACTTCCAGCACGCCGGCGACTGGGGCGGCATCCACGGCAAAGTCAAAACCCAGCTCGATCCCCTGATCCGCGCCAACTACAAGGATAAATTTGGCGCTGCCGTGGGTTATCTGACGGCGGAAGTGAGCCAGATCAAGCTGAACAAAGCGTAATTCCTCAGTTCAGCAGTTCAGCAAAAAACGGCCGGTGCCCAATGGTGGCACCGGCCGTTTGCGTTTGCGTTGGCGTTGGCGTTGGCGTTGGCGTTGGCGTTGGCACTACGGCCCGGCGCGCCGGCTGCGCACGGGCAGCGCCGCCTCTTCGGCCTGCTGTTGATCCTGGTCGACTGGCGGCTGGCGGCGGCGCCAGTTGCAGTCACCGCCGCAGCTGCTCAGATCGCACCCATCAAACAGATGCGGCAGGTGGCAGCCGTGCGGGCCGTGACAGGGCAGATCGCAGCTAGATGGCACATCACAGCCGCCGCAATCGATGATGCCTGCCTGACGCGAACGGGGCACCGCCAGGGTGACGCGCTGCAGGCGCCGGTACGCCACGCCGCAACGGTACAGGCGCTGATCGAGCACGCCAACGCCGCGCCACAGGCCAAACCGGCGGATCGCCCGGTAACCCAGAGCGGAACAGCTGGCATGCCCGCACACGGCCGCATAGGCGCACGAAAACCCCTTGTAGGGCGACAGGTAACGTTGATAGAGCCGGATGGCGTACAGGGCAAGGGATTTCACGGAGGGCGCCGGAAGCAAAAATTTGAGCCTAGCATATTGCTCAAATTCAAGGAATCGGGTGGCGCTCACGTTCGCAGCGAGCGCTCAGCCTGTGCAACGGACCTGTGGCAGGCCGTACAGCTGCGCCGTGATGACTGGAGCGGGTGAAGGGAATCGAACCCTCGTCGTAAGCTTGGGAAGCTTCTGCTCTACCATTGAGCTACACCCGCGACACCCGCATTCTACGCGGGTTCTGGCGTATTCGACAAATTTCGCCATTGCAAGTGTGATCGAAAGTACGATGCTCGCCCTCGCAAGGATGTGATGGCGCTCGCCGCGATGTCGGACACTACATTCTACTAACGCAGAAAATCTGGTAAAAGACTGAGAGGACTCGAAAGAAAATCAGGCAGAGTGTCTTTGATTAAGAGCGCCTAACAAAACCTCTCGACATACCGCCAACAGATGAGCGAGCAGGCAAGCGACAGGAAAGCCTGGTGCACATCCGCTCGCCGCTCATGTCGGATGCACAATCTGCGGAAGCGGTGTAGCCAACCCAACGTTCGCTCGACGACCCAACGCCACCGTCCGAGCCTTTCGCGCGAATCTACACCGTAGCGCGATCCGAGCCGCGATGCCCCGACTGCGCAGCCAGGCCCGATGAACTCTCGAAGCATACGCTCGGTCAGCATGCAGCTTACCTGGACGTTTGCGTGCACGGCCAGCCAACCCTTTAACCGCGGGAATTGACTCTACCAGCGGGATGAGGAAACGCGAGTCGTGTACTTGGGCGCCCGAGATCTGAGCTACCAGCGGAAGCCCACGCTCATCGACCAGCAAATGGTGTTTGCTTCCGAGTTTGCCGCGATCGCTTAGGTTTCGGCCTGTGTGCTCGCCCCGGCAGGTGCCGGTACGCTTGCAGCGTCAACGCAAGCTCGATCCCACATGATCTGGTCGTGCTCTCGGAGCCGTCGAAGAATCGCCTCGTGGATGCGCTGCCAAACGCCCGCTAGCATCCATTCGTGAAGACGACGCCAGCAAGTCATGCCACTGCCGCAGCCAAGTTCTCGCGGCAGGTACTCCCACGGTATTCCAGTCTTAAGAACAAACAGGATTCCAGTCAAGGCCGCACGATCATCGATGCGCGGGCGGCCGCCTTTCGGCGATAGGCGACGGGTTGGAAGATGAGCTGCGATAAGTGACCACAGGTCTTCGGGAAGAAGTGCTCGGGCCATGGTATCAGTCCGTCTACGAACACGGACGCCATGTTAGTGCCCTAACTGGGTCAGCGTACGTCCGCTATCGACCCAAAGCAGACGTTTTTCACAGCATGCCGTTTAGCGACGCATCAGCAGGACCACCAGACAACGTCAACGATTTTTCATCTATCGTTTTTTACCTAGTGCATGGGCGACCATGCCCGTAAGGTACGCACCGCACAGCAAAAACGTTGCCATCAACAGGTTGAATGCCAGGTCGAACTTAGGATGCTGTGTGATTTGACTTGCCGCCGCTTCAGGGCCGTAGTGGATATGCGCCTGCGGACAATCGAGATCCCAGACTTGATTTACCCTTCCAAACGAGCTGAGCACCGCCCTTATTTTTGCCGTGGCCATGCAGCCTTTGAGCTGTCGTCCGGCATCGTCGGTAATCTGCGGCATCTTGAGACCGCCTTTGGGATCGCCGCCTAGCTGGTCGGGAAACGACAGCCATGTGGTTTCCCCATCGCCGAATCGGACTTTAAAATTTGGCGTCCGGTCGCGCACCTCTGTAATCCTAAAAGTGGTTGTTTTTAGATCGGCAGGCTCCCGTACAGTCGAATAATTGAACACGACGACCGAGTCGAAACAGGAACTCAAGAACAGCCAAAGCAGCAGCGCCGACAAAAACCAACAAATGCGCGCAAGTGGCGGCGACAATGGCAAATACTGATCGCCCTGATCTTTTAAATTTGTTGTTGGCATGGCGGTCGACATTAGCGTCTCTTCTGTTCTTCGCGTAAGTCCGCTGTTACCGATCTCGGGCGTTCAGTATAAGGCAACTTTCGACCCATTGCAGACGCTCAGGCTTCGGTATGTCGCACGACGTTAACCGAGAGGCCAACTTCGGCGCGAGGGTTGGAATTTCCCAGATCAACGCTTAAGTACAATGCCGAGTTGTTGGCCTCAGCAAGGTCGACTTCCGCCGCTGCCTTCAACAGAAACTCTCCAATTGCACGTAGCTCTTCCGGCGTTCCCTGAAAATCTACGTCAACAATCGTCACAGGAAGTATGCCGCCGTCTGCGTCCGGTTCTTCAGGCCAGCCAACAATACACATCTTGTTTTTCCAAGTTAGTTGAACGGCCGCTTCTGGCCGAAAGCAGTCTGCCACTGGCCGTCTGGTATCGACCCATTGCGGACGTTACCTATGTCAATTTTTTCGCTTCCACAAGCCGATGATTTGTCAGTTCGGCAATTGAGCTCTTCTTCTCGATAGCAATCTGCCAAGTCTCCCCAACTGGAATGAAAGAGATTTCCTTACCGAATATGTTTGCGTGATAAAAGTGGAAAGTCACCAGCGGGGGCCGTTGGACAGAGAATCCAACCCAAGCAATCTCTTCAAGTTTGATCGAAATAACCTTACCTCTGCGGCGGATAACGAAGTTACTTCCGAAGTCAGTGACCGAATCAGCAAGGTCCCACCATATGTGGTGGATAACCGCACAAGCGGTGCAAAACAATGACAATATTGACCCTGATTGTGCCAAATTAATATCGTGAAGGGCGGGGAATTTACGCATCAACGCAATAACGCAACTAATGCATAAAACCGTAAACAACCCCATCTGAAATAGTGTTCCGGGAATCGCTAGGTTTTTCTTCATGGTCAAAGTCGTCCAGATACTGAATTCTTACGTTAGCGCAAAGTCGAGAGATCGTCCATTGGCGGGTCCGCTTTTGGCCAAATCCGGCTGTTCGGACAAGTCTAGCATGTTGCTAATCTGAACTTGTTGCAATTTTTGCTGACTGGCCGCATCCGACCCGAAGCGGACGATGGAAAGCCGCCGTCAAGGTAAATTGCGGTTTTTCTGCTGCCGCCTAAAAATAAAAAGTGCCGTCCCAGCAAGTGCTCCAAAAACGAAGGTTCGAGTCCAGTGATAATCGACTGGATCTCCAGCGGTATGGACGTAGAGAAGGGGCAGCCTCTAAAACCAAGTGCAACACCCTTTGCTGTAAGGTGCTGCCATGCCGAAAATCTATACCCATCTGACGACACAGGAGCGCGCCGTCGTGATGACCATGCGGGACGACCAGT
>NZ_JAFCUW010000015.1:0-69005 GCF_049896725.1 Massilia sp. PWRC2 | reverse complement strand
AGACCAAGCCCGGCGCAAAGCCGGGACGCTGCAAGCAGTCTGAGGCCCATAACTTGCTGCGCCGCTTCCGACTGCACGCAGACGCCATCTTGCGCTTCATTGCTGACCCCACAGTCCCGTTCACGAACAACATCGCCGAACGGGCCGTGCGCATGCCCAAGGTCAAACAGAAAATATCGGGATGCTTCCGCACCATCGTCGGCGCCGACAACTTCTGCACCATCCGCTCCTGCCTCGACACCCTACGCAAACAAGGGCACAGCATGCTCGAAGTGCTGCGCCGCGCATTTGCTGGCGATCCGATCAGGCCAGCTGCGTAGCGGCTGAATAGTTACCGTGCAGAGGGGATTAGCATGGTGCCCGGATGAGTAGTCTCACGCGATCCTCGCAGACGCTTCTCACAATAATTTGGACATACAATGGGCTAATCGCGATATTCCTTCGTCCACGCGGATGAGCAGTAGGCAGTTTTACAGGGGCCACACCATGATGTACGTATTTCTGCAAAATAACACCGATGAGCTCATTCAGCGGTGCATCGACAAAGTTGCCAAACGCCCGAAACGCAATGCTTCGGAGGAGCAACTTCGCACCGGCATTCCCATATTTCTAACCCAGCTAACTAAAACTCTTCAAGCTGAAGAAGAGGACGGCCCAGCAGCGGCGGCGGTTATTTCTGGCGAGTCTGGCGGCGGGGAAATCGATTCTTCTGAAATGGAGGACACCGCCGCTGCCCATGGCGCCGCTCTTTTAGACCTCAAATACACCGTTGATCAAGTTGTACATGATTATGGGGACCTGTGCCAAGCGATCACGGATTTGGCCATCGAGCGCGACGCACCATTTGCGGTCGATGAATTTCGAACGCTCAACAGTTGTTTGGATAATGCTATCGCTAGCGCAGTTAGTGAGTTCACCGTCCAACGGGATCTTTCCATCGCACAACAACAGAATACAAGTTCCAACGAGCACCTTGGGTTCGTGATGCACGAGCTACGAAATTCACTAAACGTGGCCAGCATGGCGGCCACTGCAATGGAAGTCGGTCAGCTGTCGATTGCTGGCGCAACCGGCAGGGTACTCAAGAGGGCTCTATGCCGTTTTGAGTGGAACTTTACACGGCGGCGGAAACGTGATGCTGCCAAATCGTGTGAATTTCCCCACCCCTAACCCCGCCCCGAGGGCGGGGAAGTCCTTGCCGCCGGACGGGCTCGCGGGCAGGATGCGAAACCCGCATCCAACCCTAAGCCTTTGAGCGTAAGGGCTTTTTCGATGCCGTCAAGGGTTCGCTGCGCCGGGCTTCGCCCTCCCTTGACCGCACCGAAAACGCCGCTGCTGTGGCAGCTTGCCAATGAGCAACGGACCTGGCCAGGGAAAATACGACCTGTCAAGTTCCACTCGAAACGACATTGGGCCCTCAAGAGGGGCCTTGCAACCATGGCGCGCTTAATTAACGTGTCCCTTGACGATGTACGGGCAGTGACGGCAGATAAGGGCATCAAAGATGTTTTTGCTTTAGCCGCATTCATAAATGAGGCGCGCGAATCGGCTCAGCTTGACGCCGACAAGCATGGTTGCCCTTTATTGGTCCCGCCGGTTGATGAGCTGCTAGGTCTGCAAGGCAACCGGGACCTTCTGTTGGCCGCCTTGGCTAATCTTTTGCACAACGCGTTCAAGTTCACGCATACGCACACAGCCGTTTCAATGACGGCCAGCGCAGTTGGAGATCGGATCTCGATCGTCGTGCGGGATCACTGCGGCGGCTTGCGGACTGGCGACGCAGAGAAAATGTTTTCGCCTTTCATACAGCGTAGCAGCGATCGGTCCGGTCTTGGCCTTGGCCTCTCAATTGCACGCCAGAGCATTTCGCAGGATGGGGGCCAACTCACTGTAGAAAACTTCCCCGGTGTAGGTTGCGCCTTTACCATCGACCTTCCACGGCACTTGGCACCTTGAGGGATGAAACAGGCGAGGTTGTAACGCAACTCTGCGTTCTTCCAGCTTACTTCCATTGCTTAAGGCCCGTTCGATACCTCTGCTCGATCGACACTGTCGAACGGCTGCTTTGGGTCGAAAGCGGTCCTTCATTGAAGGACCCGTTGCCTTAGCGCCCGATTTTTTCCGAATCCTGTGTTCTTCCGGCCCAATGTCGTTTCGAGTGGAACTTGACAGGTCGTATTTTCCCTGGCCAGGTCCGTTGCTCATTGGCAAGCTGCCACAGCAGCGGCGTTTTCGGTGCGGTCAAGGGAGGGCGAAGCCCGGCGCAGCGAACCCTTGACGGCATCGAAAAAGCCCTTACGCTCAAAGGCTTAGGGTTGGATGCGGGTTTCGCATCCTGCCCGCGAGCCCGTCCGGCGGCAAGGACTTCCCCGCCCTCGGGGCGGGGTTAGGGGTGGGGAAATTCACACGATTTGGCAGCATCACGTTTCCGCCGCCGTGTAAAGTTCCACTCAAAACGGCATAGAGCCGTTCTTCCCGACTTCGACATTGGCCGGTAGTCAGGTACGCATTACAACCGAACAGATGTGACTCAGCCTTTAAAAATCTTAAGTAATGCCACTGCTGGGGATGCCGATCCGATTTTTCGGTTTGTTTGAGCCGCCTCGAGGACTTCGACAAGTTCATCATATTTGTCGGCTTGTCTGTCGTTCAAGTTAGTCATATTCATGTTCCAGCGGGGGAAAGTACGGAAGTTTGCCGGCTCGTTGTACAGTATTCGCGAATTTTTGTGTCGAGGATCGAGTTCGATTTTTTTATATAGCTTATCGAGCGTGGATATTGGACCTTCCAATACTTGCAAAAACCAACCGCCGTTGTAAAACAAACTACCTGTTACGTCGAGTGGTGCGTTGTTTGCCTTTGCCTTTTCGTGTATCGCAGAGAGGTCTTCTGGAGACATCTTACGTGTTGCTTGGCTAATATAAACAAGTTGATTAATCGACATTGTTGCATCCTATTTTTTCGTGAACCCGGTCAGATTTGACTAGGCGAAGGGACATATTACCTAAAAAATAAGGCGTCGTCCGAATTGCGGTGAAGCGGCCAGCCGGACTACCGTCCTGGGCTGTAGTCTGGACCGTCGTTGTCCTTGGATGCGTCATGGCTGTTGAATTGATCGACGCCAGGCAAAAACGTCCCCAGTTTCGGTCCGTTTTTAGATTTTTACCGACACCGGCATACCGAAGCGGTTCTGTCGCATTAGCGAACGCCTGCGGGCCGGTCGAGTAAACTCCGGTGCCCGAATCTAGGACGAATCGACATGGTCATCTTCAAAGGTATGCGTTTTCCGATCGACGTGATTCTGGTCTGCATCCGCTGGTATGCTGCCTACCCGCTGAGTTACCGTCACTTGGAGGAGATGATGCAAGAGCGCGGCGTGTCGGTTGACCACTCATCGATCAACCGGTGGGCGATTCGTTTCCTGCCGCTCATCGAGAAGATGGCCCGGAAACACAAGCGCCCGGTCGGCGGGGCGTTGTTGAATAATTCGACCGGTCGCCACAAGAGTGTACAATCTGGCATCATTTCTTTCCAGGTAGGCCCGTGTCGTACAAACACAGCGAAGAGCGTCGCCACAAATTCGAGAAGCCGCATTACAAGGTGACGAACTGGCCTGCGTACAACGCCGCGCTCAGGCGGCGCGGTGACTTTACGATGTGGTTTACCGAGGAGGCGATTGCCGAGTGGTGCCCAGCGAAGACCGGGGCGCGCGGCCGGCCAACAAAGTATTCCAATGTGGCAATCGAGACCGCGCTGTTCATACGCCAAGTTTTTCATCTGGCGTTGCGGCAGACCGAAGGCTTCATGAACTCGCTTGCCCGTGCCTTGAAGGTCGAGATCAGCATCCCGGATTTCAGCCGCATTTCCACTGTATCAGTTTTAAATCGCTGTTGACAACGCGGCTACAATTTCCGCAGCTATATGGAACTGGCGATGCAGCGCTACAAGCGGATCTTCGGTAACGCGATGAAAGCACGTGCTCTGGCACGCCAGAAAACGAAGGCGTGGTTCAGTGCGTCCGCACTGAACACGATGGCCAGCTTCGGTATGCCGGTGTCGGTAAAAATCTAAAAACGGACCGAAACTGGGGACGTTTTTGCCTGGCGTTGATTAATTCAACAACGCCTGCGTGGAGGCTGCAGCTGGGTCTGTAGAATTTAGAAATTCTAAAAGCTGTGCACTAAAAGTACTACGACAGGATAGGCTTTCGCCGGCATTTGTGACACACGGATTACGCTGGGGGGCCCAGCGCACTGTCAGTGTCTAGCGGAACATACAGAGTGCTTAACGATTACCCAGTGGGATCGGGTTGCGATCATGCGCGACTTCATTGCCAGCATAGCCGCCGAGCAAGACGCCTGCCACAGTAGCCAGCTTTTTGCCGTTTCCGCCGCCGACCTGGTTGCCTAGCATCCCCCCAACTACCGCACCCACACCGGTCCCAACAGGGTTCATATCGCTCACATAGCTGCGAACGGGGGGTGGTGCGTAGTAAGGCTGCTCTTGAACGTAGCCTGGCTCGTACGCCGCGTTTTGCGTGTGATGGTGGACGACTTTGTGATGGGCTGCATGGTGTACTGGTCGAGGAGCTTGTTCAGTAGCTGGGGCCACCCGCTCTATGCTTCGTGGTGAAGCACCGGAAATTTCCTCAAAGACTCGGCCATCGGCAGTTTGGAAGCGGGTAGCCCCTGCAGGCACCGGCGCTACAGAGGAGGTCTGCCAAGCATTTGTGTTGGGAATAGGGGTAGCAGAAAATTGAGATGTCGACCCAATAGAAGCGGCTGTAGTCGCATTACTGTGCGATGGGAAAATGCCGGCAATAGCAGCCGCGCCAATCAGGCTCACAACGGTTACTGAAGCTGCAGCAGCAACTACTAGGGGATGGAGGCGAGGGCTTTGGGTATTGGTCGATGTTTCCATAATAGTCTCCTAGTGAACTTGTTTTTATCCTGCCTCCCGACCCGCGTATTAACAATCTCATACCTGTATCAATCGTAAGTGCCGGTTACACTTTGAGAGACGCGTCCTTACGACGCGTTACAAATGTTACGCGGTCGTTCATTCTTAAAGCTCAATTTGGTTCGTAACTATTCAGCCGCTACGCAGCCGGCATGATCGGATCGCCGGCAAATGCGCGGCGCAGCACTTCGAGCTTGCTGTGCCCTTGTTTGCGTAGGGTGTGAGGGTGAGGGTGTAAATAATTTTGTGTAAACGGTCATCTGGTAGGACACTGCCGCCATTAGGAGAAACAATGACCGTTGGTGACTGTTCAGCCGCTACGCGGCGAGCTGGATTGGATTGCCTTTGAAGGCTCGAAGAAGAACCTCAAGCATTCCATGGCCTTGTTTGCGTAGCGTGTCGAGACATGAGCGGATGACGCAGAAATTGTCGGCGCCCGTGAAGGTGCGGAAGCAGCCAGATACCTTCTGCTTCACCTTGGGCGTGCGCACGGCGCGCTCCCCAAGATTGTTCGTAAACGGGACGGCATGGTCGGTTATGAACAGTAGAACGGCGTCGGCATGGAGCCGGAAGCGTTTGAGCAAATTGAAGGCTACCGACTGTTTGACCGGCCCTTGCCTCCCGGCGGTCTTTACCGCTTCGGGATTGAGTCGCTCGCCGTCGTTCATGATAGCGTCATAGAGCGTGCGGAAGGCCGCGACATCATCGACGCTGAACGGCGTTTGTTTTTTCGGGCCGCCTCACATAACTTGTTGGCGTCCAGCAGCAAGTTCGTCATCGCGTCAGGCCATGCCTGTCCGGTGATTTCTTTCACATACACCAGCTCGCGTAGAAGATGGGCATTGCACAAGGCATGAATGGACTCATCGAGCTTCCAGTACGGCGCCCAGCAGTCGTGGACCAGGACGCCTATACGCTTGGGCAAGATGCCGTGAGCTTCGATGGCCGCCATGCCGTGCTTGGCGTGCACGCCATACCAAGTCAGCGTTTCGTTGGCTGCGATATGGAGCCAATGGAGCTTTCCTGCAACGCGCAGACCGGACTCGCCGGCGTTGACCAATGCGGCAATGTGCAAATTGTCAGCTATCTGGTTGGCCGTGTCCTGCAGCGCGGCGCGCGCCTCGCCCACCCATGCCACCAGCGTGCCGGGAGAAACCGACAGGCCATAGATATCGTGAAGCAGTTCAGCAGTACGGGCGAAGGGCAGCATTTGCCCTTGAGTCAGATGGACTCCCAGGGCCTTCACGTTCGGGCCGTACTGCACGACGTCCGAAACGCCGGCAGGAAAGGCGCTCACATGCACCTGCCCGCAGCTGCACGCCACTTCAAGCGTGCAGTGCTCGACGACATCGAACGAACGCGCGGGCACATCGATGACCTGCCGGCGTTCCACCACCAGTGCCTCGTCGAGCGGCAACGGCCGATGGCAGCGATTGCATTGCGATGGCAATGAGTGATGGATGGTATCGGTCGGCTCGGCCACTCGTTTGAGCGTCGTCCCTTTGTGTCCATCTTGCGCGCCGGCTTTCTTGTCCGATGTTCCGCGCAACGAGCGCGTCTTCTTCGCAAGGCCATCCGACGACGGCGGCTTACTCGAATTCTGGCTGTTCATTCCCAGCCCCGCCTCAACAGCGTCGAGGCGTGCGAACAGCGCGTCGATAAGTCTGTCCTTGTCTTGGTTGGACAGATGAGTAAGGTCAGGGCGCGGCGGTTTTGGTGGCATGCACGCATGATGCGTTATCCCAGATTTGTTTACAATAACTTTCTATGCTGCGCGTTCAGGCTGAACAGTCACGTTTTTTCTTGGCGTCGATTAATTCAATAACGCCTTGTCCAACCACGCTGCGTGCTCTCAGGCCGTCATTGAAGGAACGGTCTCCAGGATCTTAAGCACCGCGTCGAAGTCGGCCGGCTTGACCAGATGATGGTCAAAGCCAGCTTCGCGCGTGCGTTCACGGTCGCTGTCCTGCCCGTACCCGGTCAAGGCCACCAGCACCAGATCCTTCAGTGCAGGCAACTGGCGGATGCGTCAGGCCACTTCCAGCCCTGTGAGGCCCGGCAGGCCGATGTCCAGCAGCACCACGTTTACCGGAAAGCTCTGGACTGCCTCCAGCGCCGCTGCGCCATCGTGGACAACCCGGACCTCGTGCCCCTGCATGGCCAGCAGGGCCCCCATGGACTCGGCGGAATCTACGTTGTCGTCCACCACCAGCACGCAGCAGCACTTGTCGGCCGGCCGGACCACTTCTGCTTGCGGCGGCAACAGCGGCTTCCGATCGAGGGATGTGACAGGCAGCCGCACGACGAATTCACTGCCCTGACCCACGACGCTGGTGACGACTACGTTGCCCCCATGCAGTTCGACCAGGCGCTGCACTAGGCACAGGCCGATTCCCAGGCCGCCTTGCGAGCGGTCCAGTGACTTTTCAGCCTGCGTGAACAGGTCGAAAATGCGCGGCAGCAGGTCGGCGGCAATACCGATGCCCGTGTCCCGAACCCGCAGTACGGCCTCCTGGCCCTCCTGGGTGACCGACAGCCAGATGCGCCCGCCCGGATCGGTGTACTTCGCGGCGTTGGTGAGCAGGTTCACTACCACCTGCTCCAGCCGCGACGCGTCGGCCTGTAGCCAAACCGGGTGAGGCGGCGCCCATACCTCAAGCACATGCCGGCGCTCCTCGATCAGCGGCTGGGCGGTCTCGATCGCCTGGTCCAGGACGCCGCTCAGGGCGATGCGCTCCAGGCGCAGCCGCACGCGGCCGGTCGAGATGCGCGAGATCTCCAGCAGCTCACCCACCAGGTGATTGAGTTGCCCGACCTGCCGCTCGATGATGCCGCGGGCCTGTTGCTGCAGCGGGTCTTCGTTGGCCTGCAGCCGCAGCATGTGCAAGGCATTGGTGATGGGCGCGAGCGGGTTGCGCAGCTCGTGGCTGAGCATTGCCAGGAATTCGTCCTTACGGTGGTCCTGGTCGGTGAGCGCCTGCGCCTGCTCCTGCAGCTTACGCTCGACGTTCCTGCGCTCGGTGATGTTGTTGAAGATCACCGCCACCAGCTTGAAACGGTCGATCGAATTTTCGATGGCACGGCACAAGCTGGGGGCCGTTGTCCAGCTTTTGCCAATGTAGTCCTGGGCACCGGCTTGCAACACGTTTGGCCCGTCGCTGTCATCTACACCGTCCCAGCCCGTCATCACCACGACGGGGCAGGGCGGCATGCTGGATGCGCCGCACAGCGTGGTCAGCCACTGCGTGCCATTCTGGTCGGGCAAATTGAAGTCCAACAGCACGCAGTCAAAGGGGATGGCACTGCCTGACAGGCTTTGCGCCCGGTTGTCCAGAACCATTTGCAAACCGGTTGCACCGATTTCGGCCTCGGTGAAGCGGCAGGTGCGCCCAGACCCCGTGATCAGCAGCTTCCTGAATTCGGCCCGGTCATCGGGGTTGTCATCAATGATGAGAATGTGCCAATGCTTGGGGTGTTCCATTAGCGCTCCAGCGATTGCTCGGTCGGCAGCACCAGACTGCCCAGCCAGTAAGAAAACACGCTTTGCAACATCCCCAGATGCCCCGCGTGGCTGACCGGCTTGACGTGGTAGGCATTGGCCCCAAAGGTGTAGCAAAAATCGACATCGCGCGGGTTGGCAGAGGTGCTTACCACAACAACCGGAATGGCGCGGAGCCGCTCCTCTGCGTAAATCTGCTTCAGTGCGTATCGCCCATCGCCGTGCGGCGTGTTGAGGTCCAGCAGCACCAGCGCTGCATGGATTGGGGGCCGTTCGGGCGTGCCGCGCAGTAGCCGCAGGCAGTCATCGCCCGATACAGCCCGGCGCACCTCATACCCAATACCGGCCATCCGGGCCGCCGTCATCACGGTTTCAAAGTCTTCGTCCGAATCCTCGACCACCAGCACCGGGTGCGCGCGACGCAGCCGGGGTACCACCGGGGTAGCCGATAGCAGTGCTTGCGCGTCGTCCCTGGCGCTGGTCATGGATTGGCCTTGAGCGTTCCTGGCAGCGTGAAATAAAACGCGCTGCCCTCGCCCACAGTGGACTCAAGCCAGATGTCGCCGCCATGGCGCTGCACCACTTTTTGCACCACTGTGAGGCCCGCGCCCATTCCACCACCAAATTCGTCGTGCCCATGAAGGCGCTTGAACATGCGAAACACTTGTTCAAAATCGCGCGGCTCGATGCCAATTCCGTTGTCGCGCACGCAGTAAATGATCTGTTCTTTGGTCTGCGGCGGTGCGGCCTGGCGCAGGGCGGTGTCACCTTTATCAATGTAAGTCAGCTCTACCAGCGGCTTGTCGTGCAGGTTGTACTTGAAGGCGTTGCTGATCAGGTTGCTGAAAACCTCCCGCACCCGCACCGGGTTGCATTCGATGATGGGCAGGGGCCGGGGGATGCTGATTCGGCAGGTGTTGTCTTTGCGGCACACGCCGATCATCTCCAGCGCGTCTTCCACCAGTTCGTTCAGATTCACCGACTCGAACTCCAGGTTGGTGCGGCCTACCCGCGAGAAATGCAGCAGCGAATTGAGCAGGCTGTCCATGCGCAGCGTCAGACGCATCAGGCTGTCGAGGCGCGTGCGGTCGCCCGGGGACAGCGTCTGGGCGTTTTCCAGCAGTTGGTGGGCGTAGCGGTTGATGCCGCGCAGCGGCTCCTTGAGGTCATGCGAGGCCACGTAGGCGAAGGCGTCCAGCTCAATATTGCTGGCCGTCAGGTCCACGTTGTTGTCTGATAGTTGTACCGTTTGCGCGATCACCAATTCCATCACCAGTTGCCGCAGGCGCAGCGCCGAATCGACCTCCAGCGCGCTCCAGGGCAATGCGCGGCCCTGCACCGATTCAATGAACAACTCAAACGAGCGGCGCGGCGTCAAGCGCATGCCGTTGGGGCCAGACACCATGGGTTTGTCGGCGGGGTCACCGGCCCAATGTACGGTTTGCGGGGTCTCCGGCCGGAACCACAGGATGAGATCACGCCGCAGCCGCGATACGCGCACGGCAATTACGCCGCTGGCGACGTTGGCAAACGCGTGGCCCGCAGGGTAGTCGCGCGCCAGGCCGTCGGTGACATAGGCGGGGCACGTGCTGGAGTCAAAGTCGGGTCGTGCATTGAGCCACTCCGCCAGCCCATCAAGCTGCTCTACCGTGGGGGTATTGCCCGCGCACCACCAGCGGTCACGGTGGTAGAGCGCAGCGCCGTCGGCTTCCATGGCGTCCAGGAGCGAAGGTTGGTTGTCGGACAAGGCCAACAAGTCGCCCTCGCGCGCGGCTTTAACCATGAGTTTTTGATGTACGCTGTCTATTTTGACACGGTAGGCGAGTTGCTCTACCCGCTCGGTCGCCTTGAGCTGCAGCGAGGCCACCTGGGCCAGCAGTTCGCAGGCCGAGCGCAATGCATGCGAAAAATGGGTAGGCGTCAAGTGGTGGCAGGCCACCATGCCCCACAGCTCGCCTTCAATCAAGATCGGCATGGTCAGCGAGGCGGCCACGCCCATGTTGGCCAGGTACTCGGTGTACATCGTGGAGGCACCGCGCAGCGCGCAGTGCGTCATGTTCAGCGGCTGGCCTGTGTCGGGGTTGGCCAGCGGCGTCATCTCGACCAGCGGCCCGGCCGCGTTGGGCACGGGCCGGATCCAGATGCGTTGGTAAATATCGCGGGCGGGTTTGGGAATGTCGGTTTCCGGGTAATGAAGCCCCAGCCACGCGGGCAGGTCACTGCGCTTGTTTTCCGCCACCACCTCACCATGGTTGTCGGCGTGAAACTTGTACACCATGACCCGGTCCAGCGCGGTGATGTCCCGCACTTCGTCGGCCACTTGCTGGCAAAAGGCGCGCACGCCCACCGCCGACTTCAGGCGGTTGACGGTGTTGGTGACGCGGATGAAAAAATCGCGATCGCCCACTATGGCGGTGCGGCCGGTAGCCTCAAACTCTAGCAGCAAAGTGCCGTCGTATGTGTGCGCGCAGACGTCTAGGGCCTGTACGTTTGCCTGTGCTGGCAGCGGCGTATCCATTGTGAAGGCGTAGACCGTATTGCGTTCCAGCGCCTCGTGCGCCAGCATGCTCTGCAGACGTTGCAGATTGATGGCGCCTATCACCCGCACAACCGGTGTGCCAAGCAGCGCCGCTGCCGCAATGCCAAAAAACTCCAGGGCGTTTTCACTTATTTGCAGGATGGCCATGTCGGCCAGCCGCACCGCCATCAGCACACCATGCGCCTGAATGCACCCCGGTGTCTGTACCGGCTCGCTGTCGCAGGTGGTGATCGTGGTGCCGTGGCGCTTGATACTGTAGGGGCCGTTGGCCCAGTGCACGCCGCCTTCTGCGGAAAAATCGTCCGCAGTTGGTAGGTCAATGGGTTGGGCGTTAGGCAGATTGGAGGTCATGGTTGGCTGTCGTTTATGTTTGTGCATTGGAAAGTTGGAAACAGCCAGTGGGTCAGGGTTTCAAAGGTGCGGTTTGCGCCCGCAACGATCGCCGCGTGGCGGTGTTCATCGGCGTGCAGATCGGCATGATTCGACAACATGGTACAAAAAGCCTTCCAGTTGGAGCCAGTTTGCGCGCCGTAGCCATCAAAAAACGCGCCGCCTGATTCAGGTGTCAGGCCCAGTTGGGTTTGCAGTTGCCGCGTGATGATGCGCCCGCCCAGAGTGGCACCCTCAATCACATAGAGGCAGCCCAAAAGATCCTCTGGGGTTGTCAGGTCAGGCAGGTTGGTGCAGCGGGGAATTGCAGCCAACTGTGCAGAACTACTGCCCAACGCCAACAAATCTAGCGTCAGACGTGGGGTCTTTTGTCGGGCGGTGTAGTCAAACGCCAGCGACCGCCAGTACGGTGAGACCATTAGTTGGGATTCTAGCGGTTCATATAAGCTGAAGAAGCGGCTCACAAACTGGCTATAGCTACTGAGCGACAAGTCATCGTTCATCAACGGCAACTGTTCTTCCAATGCGGTATGGCTGGCGCTGGTTGCCAATTTCAGACGTTTCAATATCATGAACAATCATTACCTTTACGAGCCCATGCATTGAGCGGATAGGAAATTTAAACTACCCAACCAAACTATTGCACAAGAAACCAATAATAACAATGCAACTTTCATTGCCGTTGATTGACGGAGTAGGCCGCTGTAGCGCGCTTGCGACTCGTTCAAGGCCTGCTCTTTGTGCCTGCGTTCGGTGATGTCGACGGCGTTGCCGATCCATTCACGGATGGACCCTTGCGCATCGAGCAGTGGCACCGCCCGCGAGTGCGTCCAGACCACGCTGCCGTCCCGCCGACGGACCGGTGCTCCATCTCGAACACGCTCCGGGTGCGGATCGCCTCGGCGATCGTCGCCAGCACGCGCGTCTGGTCTTCGGGGTAGATGTACTCGGCCAGCCAGCCGTCCGTTGGCTGGGGGACGTCGGCGAAGAAGTTGCGTCCGACCAGTTGGCACAGCTCGCTCCAGTCGGCGTTCATGCGGTAGACCAAGTCAGTACCGGCTGTGATGAAGGCGTGAAAACGTTCTTCGCTGATGCGCAAGGCCGTCAGTGCCTCGACATGCGTCAATACCGCTTCCGGCGGCGGCTGGATCCAGCTTGCATTCGACATCGGCGACCCTAGGTTGCGTGGAAGACGGTGGCGCCAGAGAGTCCGGAGTCGAGTGCAACCATTGCATTATGACAGCTTCCCCCCCTTAGCCACTTTAAAATTTCCCCACCCTTGGCGGCGTTGTTGAATAATTCGACCGGTCGCTACATGAGTGTACAATCTGGCATTGTTTCTTCCCAAGTATTCCCGTGCAGTACAAACACAGCGAAGAGCGTCGCCACAAATTCGAGAAGCCGCATTACAAGGTGACGAACTGGCCTGCGTACAATGCAGCGCTCAAGCGGCGCGGTGACTTTACGATGTGGTTTACCGAAGAGGCGATTGCCGAGTGGTGCCCAGCGAAGACCGGGGCGCGCGGCCGGCCAACAAAGTATTCCAATGTGACAATCGAGACCGTGCTGTTCATACGCTAAGTTTTTCATCTAGCGTTGCGGCAGACCGAAGGCTTCATGAACTCGCTTGCCCGTGCCCTGAAGGTCGAGATCAGCATCCCGGATTTCAGCTGCATTTCCAAGCGGAGCATCGGCTTGCCAAGACATGCCTTGAGCAAAGCGCTGGACCCAAGCAGCCTCGTCATCGTGGACTCCACCGGACTCATAGTGTACGGCAAAGATGAATGGCACTAGGAAAAGCATGACGTCCCGGCCCGGCGCACCTGGCGCAAGCTGCACCTGGCGATCGACGAATATCATCAGGTTCTCGCCTGCGAACTGATGACGCCGGAAGTGGGTGACACGACGGCCGTGCCGGATTTACTCGATCAAATCACGATACCATTTGAAATGTTCATGGGCGATGGCGCCTACGACGGCGAGCCAGTAGCGCAGGCGGTGCTGACGAAGCAGCCCGATGCGCAAGTGATCATTCCACCGCACAAGAGCGCTGTACGTTCCGACACCGGTACGACTTGGCGGGACCAGCATATTGAAACCATCGCTCAGAAAGGGCGCGCCACCTGGCAGCGGATAACCGGCTATAAATTCCGCAGCTATGTGGAACTTGCGATGCAGCGCTACAAGCGGATCTTCGGCAACACGATGAAAGCACGTGCTCTGGCATCCCAGAAAACGGAGGCGTGGATTAGTGCGTCCGCACTGAACACGATGACCAGCTTCGGTATGCCGGTGGCGGTAAAAATCTAAAAACGGACCGAAACTGGGGACGTTTTTGCCTGACTTCGATTAATTCAACAACGCCCTTTGGTTTGGAACAGCAGTGTGTGCAACTTAAACATATATTTGCACTTGCGTACGGTGTCGCGCGGTGTCTGGGCAGACACAAGATTATAGTTCATAGGCGTTCACACCTATTAGTGTAATGCAATATTTCTGCCCCATCGTATAAACCTGTGCGAGTGACGCAGAAATACAGTGCTGTACAACGAAAGTCTCAGATTATGAATTCCAAACGTTATTTCAAAACGCTGCTGTGTGCGGTAGGTCTCCTGGCGGCTTCGCTGCTGGCCGCTTGCGGCGGCGGCGACCAGGGGCGCGCGCCCATTCTCGGCGTGCCTGCCGCTACCCTGGTCAGCGTCGTCGTGACCCCTGCAACGGCAACCGTCGCGATCGGCGCAACCCAGCAGTTTTCTGCCATCGCCGGCTATACGGATGGCTCAGCGATCGACGTCACTGCAAAGTCGACCTGGACCCCCGTCTCGGCGGCCGTCGCCACGGTCGATACCAGCGGACTCGCTAAGGGCGTCAGTGCCGGCACCACTACCATGAGCGCGGCGTTTGGCGGCAAGACCGCCAGCGGCGCCCTGACCGTACTGCCGGCCACTGTTGCTTCGCTCAACTTGACGCCAGCCGTCACCACCTTCCAGACCGGCGCCACCCGTCAGCTTGCGACCGTGGCGACCTACTCCGACGGCAAGGTCGTCGATGTCACCGCCACCGCCGTCTATAGCTCGGCAACGCCCGCCTCGGTCAGCATCAGCAACGGCGGCGTGATCACTGGCGTCGCTCCAGGCAGCTCGGCGCTGACCGCCAGCTTCGATGGCAAAACCGCCACTGCCCAAGCCACCACCACCGCGGTTACAGTGTCGAGCATTACCGTGACACCGGCATCGGCCATCGTGCCGATTGGCGGAACCCAGCAATATATTGCCGTTGCGACATATTCAGATAACAGCACTGCCTTCATCCCCAGCAGCGTAGTCTGGACGTCATCGAATACCACGACTGCCGTGGTGCTGAACAATGGTGTTGCCACCGGTGTCACAACTGGGAATAGCACCATCACTGCTGCAGTAGGTAGCAAGTCGGGCAGTGCCCAGATCACCGTGACGGCCGGCGTGCCGCCACCACCGCCGGCCTCGGCTGGCGTGAATCTGCGCAGCGCCGCCAACTTTGCCGTACTTGCTGGCACTGCGCTCACCAGCAAGGCAGGCGGCACCACCCTGATCAACGGTGACGTCGGTTCGCCATCGCAAACCGTGCCGCCGACGCAGGCACCGGGCTCCACCAACTACCAGTCCGGTGCCATCTTGGACACGGCATTGGCTGACCTGCAAACGGCGATCACCGACGCCAACGGCCGATTGTGTGACGTCAATTTCGCTGGCGATATCGACCTGGGCGGCTTGACGCTGCCACCCGGTGTGTACTGCTACGCTGGCAACATCAGCGTGACCGGCACCCTGACGCTCAACGGGGCAGGCGCCTACATTTTCCGCACGGCCCTGACGCTTAACACCACGGCCAATTCGCTGGTTGCGCTCATTGGCGGCGCCGATGCCGAGAAAGTCAGCTGGGTGCCGGTTGGCGCCACTACGCTCGGTGCCAACAGCGTGTTCAAGGGTTCAATCTTAGGCAAGTCGGCCGCTATCACGGCTGGCGACAACACCACATTGCTAAACGGCCGCGTGCTTTCCGGCGCCGCCGTCACGCTCAGTAATAACCAGATCACCAAATAAGAAGACCATCATGAAAATCAACAATAAAGCGGTCGCCGCCATTGTCCTACTCGGCACCGCCGCCTGTTCCGGCGGTGCCGTGGCCTCGTCGGACGACGACACTTTTATCAATCCCGACTGGGCCAACACGACCTGGTACGCCGGCGCTACGCTGGGGCAGTCGCGCGCCGCGATTGACGAGCAGCGCATTCGTGCCAGCCTGATCGCCAATGGCGCGACGGTGACCGGATTTTCCACCAGCGAGCGCGATCGCGGCTTCAGCGTTTTCGTAGGTAAACAGCTCAACCGTTATTTCGCCGTCGAAGCGGGCTATTTCGACCTCGGCAAATTCGGTGTGAACGCGACAACGTCAGGCAATGGCACTTTTGGCGGCGAAGCGTCGTTCAAAGGCGGCAATCTGGATCTGGTCGGCCAGTATCCCCTGACCGAGCGTTTCTCGTTTCTCGGCCGGGTTGGCGCGAAATACACGCGCACCAATACCCATTTCCAGGGTAACCGGCTCAATGCGGTCACCGACCCGAACCCTTCACAGAGAAAAGCCGGCGCCAAGTTCGGCCTGGGCTTGGAGTACAAGCTGAGCGAAGCGCTGGCGATGCGCGCCGAAGTGACGCGATTTCGAATCAATGACGCCGTCGGCAATCGTGGCGACGTCGATCTTATGTCGCTTGGCATCAGCTACAAGTTCGGCCGTCCGGCCGAGCGCCCCGTTGTGGCCGCGGCCGCCGTGGTGGTACCGCAGGCGGCGCCTGCGATGATGGAGGCGCCACCACCGCCGCCGTTGCCGACACCACCGCAACCGGTATCGGAAAAAGTGGCATTCGCCGCCGAGGCGCTGTTCGACTTCGACCGGGCTGTCGTTAAACCCGAAGGCCGTGTTGCGCTAGACGCATTTGTCGGAAAACTGCAAGGGATGTCCACGGAAGTGATGATTGCCGTCGGCCATACCGATTCGGTCGGCAGCGATGCCTACAACAACCAGCTGTCCCTGCGGCGCGCTGAGGCTGTGAAGGCCTACCTGATATCGAAAGGCCTCGACCCAGCGCGCTTGTACACGGAAGGCAAGGGCAAGTCGATGCCGGCCGCATCTAACGCCAGCGCCGAAGGCCGCGCAAAAAACCGCCGCGTAGTAATTGAGGTAGTGGGCACGCGTAGTTTTGTACGCTAAGTAGATGTTGCGCAGCTGAGCCGCCCGTGTTTAAGGGGCTCTTTTTGGGGCCCTGTCGCGTTGTTGATCAAACGGCGGAATTTCCCTGAAACGGCACTGTCCCTCTCAAACCGGACGGACCATTCCTGCAAGCGCAGAAAATTGGTCGGCGAACGACATTGCATCGGTGCCGGTTCTGTCGCGTTAATTTTTTCCGGACATCGGCCATACGACATGTAGGATGATCTCTATGATGGGACCCTGCCTATTGTGGTCAAATTTCGCGAATTTTGCTTAATGCGACAGAACCTCATTTTCGGCGTGGTTACCAAACTATTGGTCATCTTAACCATGGGCAGATGGATGAATTATTTGACGAGCATAATGCAGAACACCGATGACCACGATCCCTTGTAGAACATTTGGCGAGATGAGCTTTGGCACGGCGGCGGTCACAATCGACGATGTCGTTGCCGTGGCTTATAAGAGAGTTCGCGTTACGCTGGATCCTGCTAAAGCCTTCCGGGATCGGATTCAAGCTGGAGCCGACCTCATCGACCAAATTCTGGCACAGGAAGGCGTCGTGTACGGTGTAACGACAGGATACGGAGACTCTTGCGAAGTTGACATTCCCGCAGCGCTAGTCGCAGCGCTGCCTAGACAGCTGTACAATTACCATGGCTGCGGGCTGGGCAAAAATTTCGATGCTGTTGAATGCCGCGCAATTGTGGTTGCACGTCTCACGTCGCTTTGCAAGGGCTGGTCCGGCGTCAGTGTCGACCTGCTTGAAACACTAATTGCATTACTAAGCGCGGACATCGTTCCTGTGATGCCGTCGGAGGGATCGGTTGGCGCCAGTGGCGATCTGACACCGCTCTCCTATTTAGCGGCCGTTTTGTGTGGCGAGCGAGAGGTCTTGTGGAACGGACAGGAAATGCAGGCTGACGTAGCGCTGCGTCAAGCAGGCATCGCGCCCCTCATCCTTCGACCGAAAGAAGGGCTGGCGATCATGAATGGCACTGCCGCCATGACCGGTCTAGCGTGCTTGGCTTACCGGCGTGCCGAATATCTCGCGCGTCTTTGCACCCGCATTACGTCATTCGCCGCATTTGCACTCGATGCGAACCTAGAACACTTCGATGAAACGCTATTTTCGGCAAAGCCACATGCCGGAATGCAGCAGGTTGCCGAATGGATCCGGCAGGACCTCAACATCCAACCTGGCTGCGAGATGCGCAACAGCCGTCGGTTGCAAGATCGCTATTCCATTCGGTGCGCACCACATGTGATCGGTGTACTGGTCGATGCCATGCCGTGGATTAAACGCGATATTGAAAATGAATTAAATAGCGCAAATGATAATCCGCTCGTTGACATCGAGAGTGGACGGATACTCCACGGAGGCCATTTTTATGGCGGGCATATCGCGTTCGCGATGGACTCGATGAAAAACGCGATCGCCAACCTCGCCGATCTGATGGACAGGCAGATGGCACTGCTGGTGGATACCCGTTATAACAACGGGCTGCCGGCGAATCTTTCGGGGGCGGATGCGACGCATCGCGCGATCAATCACGGCCTGAAGGCGCTGCAAATCAGTGTCTCGGCGTGGACCGCGGAAGCACTCAAGCTCACGATGCCGGCGTCGGTCTTCTCGCGCTCGACCGAGTGTCATAACCAGGACAAGGTCAGCATGGGAACGATCGCCGCACGCGACTGCTTGCGTATTATCGAACTCACCGAACAAGTCGCTGCTGCGCTCCTCATCGCGGTGCGCCAAGGCGTTGCGCTTCGCACGATGAAAGGCGCTACGTTGAAAGATGGGCCGTGTTGCACAATGAGCCGTGAGCTGGACACCTTGATTCCTTTTTTAAAGAGCGATCGAAGACTCGATGGCGACCTGAAACAACTAATTACGAATATTCGTGCTGAACATTGGAGCATCGGCCGTATCAATCGATCTTGAAAAACAGTATACTCACGTAGTTACATCTCGTAACAGATCAACTGGGTTCGATCGTCCATCCACACATACTTAATCTAAGGATACTTATGTCAGGCCGAGCAGTCATTGACGTCAAATTTGATAGTCTTAATTTATTTGCAACACTTATATCGTTGTCAACTGTAGCTCTTGACCAATTACCTTTCGGTGTCATCGGTTTTGATGGCGAGGGGGTGATCTGCATTTATAACGCCCCTGAAGCTCAATGGGCAGGACTTAATCGAGACAGTGTCATAGGGAGCCCGATGTTCGAGGTCGTAGCCCCCTGCATGAACAATTATTTAATCTCTGAACGGTTTGCCCAAGCATCTGAAAACCATGAGGCGCTCGATGCCACCCTTGACTACGTCCTGACACTGCGGATGCGGCCAACGCCATGTACCTTGCGTCTATTGAAAGATAAAGTCAGCCGGATGCGTTTCGTACTGGTCAATCGAAAGTAATTGTCATGGCAAACGAAATGGACTCAGAAAAAGAACTTCAGGCACTCATGACATTTTTGTACATGGCGCCAGTCGGCGTCCTCCAAATGTCGGCCGATGGACAGATTTCGCTGATGAACCCCATGGCGGCAAATTTGTTAATGCCGCTCCAGGCAGACGGTACCCTCACCAATCTCTTCGATGCAATCGATCATTCATTGCCTGAAGTCAGAAAACTGGTGGCCGAGCATGACAAATCGAACGGAACGATTTGCAAGGCACTGCGGTTTGCCCCGTTTTTTCGAGCGCGTCGGTATGCCGAGAACAAGACGTATGAGTTGACGCTACTAAAGGTTGCTGCCGACACGCTAATGGGCATGCTTACCGATGTGACCGAGGCCGTCATGCGTGAAGAACAGATTCGCCTTGGCTCAGCCTGGTACAACGCGTTGCTCAACGACCAATTCAAATATGGCGTGGTGGGTCTTGACGAGCATGGTTTGATCCTGAACTGGAACGAGGCTATGGAAAAGCTAACCGGCTTATCCGCAACTGAAGCCATTGGACAGCCTTGCAGTACCTTATTTGATGACGCTCTTAGCTTTTCGAAACGTCTACCGGATCTCTTGTATGACGTTACTGCAAGCGGATGGACCTTACAAAATGACTGGTGCGTAAAAGCAGACGGCGCGAGGTTTTGGGCAAGCTACATCATTTCAGTCCCTGAGATGAGCGACGTGCTGGATGTGCACGTTGCAGTTTTCCCGGACGCCAAAAAATCAGCGTTTGTTCTTTTGATACGGGACATCAACGAGCATGTAGATGCATCTGAAAAGATGATGCATGCCACGAGCTGTGATGATCTCACCGGTCTTTTGAATCGCCGTGCCTTTTTCGACAAGGCAGAGACCGAGCTTAATCGCTGGCGGCGTAGCAAAAGGCCGCTGTCTGTACTCATAATCGACGCGGACCATTTCAAATCGATTAACGATCGGTTCGGCCATGACGTTGGAGACTCTGTTCTCAAAGCCCTTGCTGTGGCAATCAAACGCTGCGTCCGCCAGCTTGATATCATTTCCAGAATCGGCGGAGAGGAATTTGCCGTCTTACTGCCATACACGGGGATTGACGATGCAAAAGATCTCGCTGAGCGGGTACGCCATTGCGTTGCCAATTTGATGGTCGAGCCGGGCGAGCTGGACATCGCGCTAACAATCAGCGTTGGTGTTGCAGAGATGAATGATTCCGTAGATGACATGCGCAGACTCGTGAAAGCTGCAGATGGCGCACTTTACCGCGCAAAAAATGCGGGCCGCAATCAGGTGCATAAGGCTTAACCCAATACCAGGGGCTTTGTTGCACAAATCCTCAACTTCAGCGGCCGAGCTGCGGGACGCGTAAACTGACGGCATGAGTGCACCTGCAAAACCAAAGTATCGAACGACCAACTAGAAGACCCACAACGCGGCGTTGAAGGCGCGCAACTCATTGCTCATCTGACTGGACAGGGACATGCCCTGGCATGGCAGTGCCAACGGCAAGCGCGGCCGCAGTCCCAAGTACAGCGAGGCGGCAATTGGGTTTTGCCTGACCATCAAAGGCTTGTTTAATCTGGTGCTACGCCAGGCGATGGGCATGGCACAGAGTCTACTCAAGCTGGCTGGTCTTGACTAGCAGGTACCCGATTTCAGCATCGTCAGCCGCCGTCAGAAACATCTTGCGGTGTCAGTTGAGGTGAGGCCAACAACGACAGGATTGCACCTTCTGGTCGATAGTACGGGCATCAAGATGTTGGGTGAAGGTTAGTGGAAAACCAAGAAGCATGGCGCCGACTATCGTCGTCAATGGCGCAAAGTCCATCTTGGCATTGACGCGACCATGCTGGAAATCCGGGCTATCGAGGTGACCAACATTGCGACGGGCGACGCCCCGATAATGCCATGCCTGCTCGAGCAGATTGGCCAGGAGGAGACCATCGCGAGCGTCAGTGGCGACGGCGCTTACGATACGAAAGGTTGTCACGAGGCCATTGCACAGTGCGTAGCCGATGCAATCACCCGAACTCGCAAGAACGCTAAGCCGTGGAAAGACAAGCGGCCCAGGGCTGCGACCCGTAATACCATCGCTGGAAGCGATACGCCGGCTTGGCAGGAAAATCTGGAAGAAGCGGAGTGGCTATCATAGACGCAGCCTCGTCCAAACCAAGATGCGTTGCTTCAAGCTGCTCGGTGAACGGGTCATGGCGCGTGACTTCGACCGCCAAGTTGCCGAGTTACAGATACGCGCTGCAATCCTAAATCGCTTCACGCGGTTGGGCACGCCCGCGACCGTGGCCATGCCATAAATCCGCGTGGGGTTTGGGGTATTACGTGCTCATTTGATTTATGCAACAAAGCCATCACCAGGGCAAAATTCTGCTGCGACTCAGTTTTTGGCCGTGTAAAAAATTGGCATGATCGGGAAGAACACAAAAACGAGAAAAATCAGGTGCTGAGGCAGGATTATGATTATATTAATGCAATAAAATAAGCGACTTACTAGGCAGTTTCTGGCTGTTGAGCAAATCCGACATGGGTTTTCGTATCTTTATAAGGGCTAGTCCAGTCATCCTAGAGCTGGCTGCTGCTGCGAGTATCGGAAAAAAACTGTTTTCCGACATGCCGCTTTCGGCCATTTCGCTTCGAAATGAATGGAATTGATTTGACCAAATTTCTTTGACGTTTTCCAAGAGGTTGTATGCGACTCTCAAACTTTATTCTGAAAAATATGGAAGCAATTCTGCAGGAATGGGAAGACTTCGCTGCAACCTTGAACCCGCTCGCGTCGGCCGGCAAGCTTCGCTTGCGCGACCACGCAAAAGATATGTTAAAAGTCATTGCGGCCGACCTGGAAACCGAACAAGATGCTCAAGAGGGGATAGAGAAATCCAAGGGGCACGCGCCCGCAGCGCAGGGCGCTACGGCGGCCGAGTCGCATGCTGAAGACCGCATGATGTCCGGCTTTTCGATCGAAGAATTAATGGCGGAATACCGCGCCATGCGCGCCAGTGTACTGCGTCTGTGGCAGCTAAACGTGCAAAAAGCGGACGAGCTTGACCTTCAGGACATGTTGCGCTTTAACGAAGCCATTGATCAATCGCTGACGGAGTCGATCGCCAAATATTCGGCCATGTTGCGCGACTCGCAAAATATTTTTCTGGCCATCCTCGGGCATGACGTGAGGAACCCGCTGGGCGCGATCAGCATGGGAACCCAGCTCATCATGCAGGATGACACACTGCCTGCGAAGCACCACCGCGTCGCTGCCCAAGTCCTAAAAAGCACACAACGGGTCACCGAGATCGTCGCGGACCTGCTCGATTTTTCCACCAGTCACCTGGGAGGAGGAATTCCCATCACTGCCGCCGCAATGGATTTCCGCATCGAATGTGAGGCCGTGGTCAACGAAATGAAGGTTTGTCATCCAGGTCGCAAGTTTGAATTGGCCATGCACGGTGACCTGCACGTGCATTGGGACCGCGCACGGATCAGTCAGGTGCTATCGAACCTGCTCGCAAACGCAGTTCAGCATGGCTCGCCAACGGAGCCGGTCTTGATCACTATCAGCCGCGAAAAAAGTGACGTGGTTTGGATTATCCAGAACGCGGGTGACGTCATTGCGCCAGAGCGCTTGCGCACGATGTTCGATCCAGTTAAGACTTTTGCGATCAAGTCAGCCAGTGAACGTAGCGCGAGCCAGACGCATAATCTTGGCCTCGGGTTGTACATCACGCATGAAATCGCGACCGCTCACGGGGGTGGGATTCGGGTCACTTCCACCGCATCACATGGCACCAATTTTACGTTGCGCATCCCTGCCAGCGCCGTGTGCACTTTGCCAGCGGATCCTTGCCACATTGCGTTTTAAAAATGCAACGGAGGCACCTGCCGGGAAGGGACTTGCGGCGAGGTACGCGACGTTGGGAAGATTCCGAAGCGCCGGATTCACTAGCCAAGCCCGTCATGATATCCTTCCCCAAAATCAAGCTCAAAACAGGGGTGTAAGGGGAAAACAGGGGAAACGGAAAAAATATTACGCTAAGCTTAAAAATTACAGCTCGGCATCTTGGACGGTGACGGAAATGGTTAAAGTACCGTTTCCGACAGGCCGCTATCGGCCAGAAGCGGGCATTGCAGTGACCTCCTGAAGGATCGCGTTACGAAGCGTATTCTTCCAACGAGAACGAACATATGAACCTCAGAAGAAAAATTCAGGAAATTGTTGGGAGACCTTACCGACACGCATTGTTTTACAACTTCCCAGGTGGGCTACGTTTTGGTAAGCGCTCCACGAACCCCAACCTATTCAGCTAGGCAGATTGCTGGTTAAATCCGGCGTATGCAAATCCTTCACATTCCACGGCAGCAGCGCCTCGACCTGATCCACGGTATTCGCCGTGGGCAGGTCGCGCAGCACGTGCCGCAGCCATGTGTAAGGTTCCAGGCCGTTCGCCTTCGCCGTTTCCAGCACCGAGTAGATCACGGCGCTGGCGTTGGCGCCGGCTACCGTGTCGCTGAACAGCCATGCCTTGCGGCCGATGACGAAGGGGCGGATCGCGTTCTCGGCGCGGTTATTGTCTATCGGCAGGTCGCCGCGCTCCGTGTAACGTGCCAGGCGCGGCCAGTAATCGCGCAGGTACGACAGCGCCGTGCCGAGCGCGCTCTTCGGCGTCACACCCGGCAGCGTTTTATCCAGCCACGTGCGCAACGCGGCCAACGCCGGCACGCTGTGCCGTTGCCGTGCCAGCAGGCGTGTGGCGTCGTCGGCGTCCTTGTGGTCGCGCTCGACGCCGTACAGTTTGCCGATCAGCGCGACGGCCTCGTCGGCCAGCCCGCGCTTGCCCTTGGGCTGCACTTTAACGGCCTCAACAAAGCGACGGCGCACGTGCGCCCAGCACACCAACTGCTCGATGCCGTCGGTGCGCACCAGTTCGTTGTAGCCGCTGTAGCCGTCGGTCATCACGTAACCCCGGTAGTCGTGCAGCAGGCGCACCGGCACCTGCCCGCCGCGGCTCGCATCGTAGTCGAACACCACCACCGGCCGCCCCGGCGGCCCGCCCGTTTGCACCCACATATAGCTGTTCGACGTGGGTGCCTTGCCTGCCTCCTTGAGCACTTGGACCACGGTTTCGTCGACGTGCAGGAACGGGCCTTCGAGCAAGGCGTCACGCATCAGGTTCAGCAGCGGCTGCAACACGCCGGCCGCGCCGATGACCCAGCGTGCCAGCGTCTGGCGCGGCACCTTCACGCCGTGGCGGGCCAGCACGTGTTCGAAGCGGGCCAGTGGCAGGCCGTCGATGAATTTGACCACCAGCAGCATGGCCAGCAGGTCGGCACTGGCATTGCTCTTCGGAAGGGGCTGGGGTGGCAAGGCCGCCGTCACCGGCGCGTGTACGCTGCCCGGGCAGCCATAGCGCTTGCGGATATGGCGCAGCACGCGCACCTGCATCGGCACCAGGTCGAGTTGCTCGCTGATCTCTTCGCCGATTTTCACCATCGGCATGCCACACGGGCAGGTGCGCGCGGCCTCTGGCACGTCGTGCACGACATCGACGCGTGTCAGTTCGGGTGGCAACAGGCCGCGTTTGCCGCGCGCCGGTTTGGTGCCGGTCTTGCCGTCGCCGCCGGTGTCGGCTGGCAGCGGTGCCACGTCCTGCGCCACATCGCTGCCGGCGGCCAGGACCTCGGCTTCGTCGAACAAGCGGCCCTGGCCTGACGACTGTTCCGAGCTGGCGCCGAACATGCGGTGGCGCGCCAGGATGAACTGCTCCAGCATGTGCTGCATGTGGTTCAACGCCTGCGTCTTGACGTCGTTATGGGCCGCAATGACCGCGTGCAACAGTGTCGTCAGCGCCGCCGCGTCGGTCGGCAACACGGCCGGCAACGCCAGCTCTGGAAGGCTGTAGCGGGGCGGCAGGTTGGACGGTTTGGCAGTGGTCGAAGGCATGCCGTAGTTTACCAAATCCCCCTATGAAACGGTACTGAAATGCAAGGTTTTATGGGGCGGTTTTTGCCATACATCGAAGCCTTCCAACAGCCACTCAAATTGCTGCAGCGTGACCCCTTGCGTGGCGCCGTCGGCGTCGCGCGGCCACGCGAATTTCTCCGCCTCCAGCCGCTTGAGCCACAGGCAGAAGCCGTTGCGGTGCCAGTACAGCACCTTGATCTTGTTGCGGTCGCGGTTGATGAACACGTACAGCGCGCTGCCGAACGGATCGAGGCCGAGCGCCTGCTCGACCAGCACCGACAGGCCACCGATGGACTTGCGGAAATCGACCGGGTCGCGGCATAAAAACACCTGGTCGATGCGGCAGCCAGGGTGCATCAGCGCACTCCTGCATGGGCTTGTTCGAGGGCCAGCAACCAGGCCGGCGGCGGCAGCGCCGCCAGTTCCAGGCGCAGGCCGGAGCGCAGCACCAGTGTGCATGGGCCGATTGAAGCACCAACTGCCGCATCCATCACGCGCAGGGCGACGAACCTGTTCGCCGGTGCGCTGGAGCTGTCGCCGACTGCGGCGGACAGCTTTAATTTACGACGCCAGTAATACAGTGACGCCAGCGTCAGGCCATGCTGGCGCGCGTACGCGCTCGCCGCCGTTCCCCCTCGCTGGCACGACTCGACGTGCGAGGTCCAAAATTCGGTGTCGCCTTCCATGCTTGCTCCCGTTTAAATTGAAACGGCTAGCATGCGGAAATCCGGGGCACGCCACAAGGCTGTGGTTCATGGAGCGCTTACGCTTCTTCGCGAAGCTCGGGTGTGTAGGTTTTTGAGCGTTTCATAAGTTCTCCAGTTGGTTAAGTTTACCAAACCAGAGTGTCCGAAAAAGTCAGGGTACCTCAAACATCGACGCGGCCCAGATGCTGGCGATGTTTGTTGAAGCACTCGGATATCAGGTAATTATTGAACATAGCTCGAAGCGCGCGTTAGAGCGCGCCATGCATGAAGCGCTTGATGTTTGTCTTCTCGATATTGGACTGCCTGACATGGATGGCAATGAGTTGGCACGGCGGCTTCGGAGTCAGCTAGAAAAATCCCAGTGCGTGCTGATTGCTGTGACAGGGTATGGTCAGGATGCGGATCAAAAGAATACTTTAGCTGCCGGATTTGACCATCATTTAATCAAGCCAGTGGATGCAAAAAAGCTCGCTTCCATTCTTGCGCAAATCAAGTCAGATTAATTCGTATCGAAATGGCTAAATTATTCTGCTAATGTCCGCTTAGGGGCGTAAGCAGCCGATCATCCGGCTCGGAAGACCCTTCAAAGTAGCGCCGTAGGCCTAGCGTGCTATTTTTTCCGTTTCCCTTCTTCACGCCTGGACGCGCCACTTTGCCGTGGAATACGCACTCTTGGCCGGTTTGGATTTGGGGTGACAAAATTTCCGGGGGTTCCGGCGTAGATCCCCTACCTGGAAAGAAATGATGCCAGATTGTACACTCCTGTGGCGACCGGTCGAATTATTCAACAACGCCCCGTAGCGCCCTCCCCGCCTGGCGTCAACCAACCGATGTCGCGAGCCGATCAATTTTTATAGGTCTTCCTCTTTTACCAACGCCGACAATCGGCATCGAGAGGAGCATTGCATCTTCACCCATCACCATCCCACCAACAATCAATCGACGGCACTGCATGGTCAGGGCAATAATACTACTGGCGAAGGTACGTCTCAACGTGAACGGAGCATTTGCAGCGCGGGTCGATTGGCGGCCGAGCTGTACGCCATTCGCCAAGCAAACAATTGCGGCATTCCCCAAACGATGTTTCGCAACACCCATGCCGATGTGTGGCAGCACACAAATCCATTCGCAGCGATTCTCGTCGGCGCCGATTCGTTCATCGCCATCCTGCCATCAAAATACTTCCAATAGGAGTTACCTAATGTGCAGTCCGCACACTCAGCCGTTACCAACGACACCGGCCGCACCGCCGTCAAACATTCAAGCCAATCCTAGTTGAAACGAGTTTCCGACGTTCACCGGGGTTGCAAAGATTTTCGGATCGCTGACTGCGGCCACCTTCGCGGTTCCGTTGAAGGACGGTCGATCCGTGCACATGCAAGCCGAGCTGCCGGGGGGAGATGACTGCTATGCGGTGGTTCTCGTTGACGCCGCCCGCTTCGTGCAGTTGTGGCGATCGCCGCAGAGTAGTCACCGTGAGATTGCATTGCTCGACGAAGCGACGTGGCCCACCGACTACAAGGACAAGGATGCGGTCGATGGGTTTTCGCACGGCGCCGAAAATCCTGTTCCTCTGGCCAAAGTGTCGTGCGGTGTGATCTCGCGAGATGTCTTTGAGCGACGCCAGCATTTTCTGTGGTGGAAGAAAGATGCGATGGTTGTCCGCCAAGGAGAAGTCTTCCTCAGCTTCACGAACGGAGTCACACGAACTATCTTCTTGCTGGCGAACGGCGCGAAGGAGTTTCCCGTCCGGTGTGAGCGGAGAGCCGCGGAGCTACTGTTCGAGTTGGCCGGTTCGTCGAATCGTCCGCCTGTGCTCCTTTCGTCGTTGAAGCAACGCTCGGGGGTGCAGTACTGACCGCGCTACAGTGACAATTTCACCCGACTACCTCACGTAGATAGTCGTTTTTTTCCTGTACGGACGGCGCTGCCGGTGGAGGGGGAAGAGGGCAGAGGGCAGGCGGTGTTAATCGATCAGGCAAAAAAACCGGCGCACCTGGCGCCGGAATATTAACGGTTCATAAAAATATCTAAGTCATTGATTTTAAATTGTTTTACCAAAAAATATGCAAATTCTGAAAAGTTAAGTCTTTGATTTCAAAGCCTTTTCTTTTTCAGGCAGTTCGAACGTCTGCGCGTATTCACGCAGTGCGGCCAAGGTGCGCTTTCTAGCCATCTCAACGTCGACACCGTCCTCAATGTTGATGACGATCTGGCGCTCGTGCAACTTGACTGAGAAGACCGAAGAGCCGTTCTTGTCGCCAATCAGGCGAGGTTCCAGCGTTTTCGGGCGAGGGCGTTTCGGTTTAAGCGCCTTCTCGACCTGGTTGCGTAGCTCGTCTGCCTCAAGGTCAGGCTGGTCAATCATGCTTTCTACTGCCGTTACGATCGCTTCCTCAGCCTCCGGATAGTCCTTTGCAAGCTGCAGGACGAGCTTAGCGTGCCGATATTTGATCAAGCCGGGGTATTTGTTGAGCAGCTGCAAAATCGGCTCAGGGAGCTTATAGAGGGTTAGGCATTGGGAAACCCTAGATTGGGAGCACGAAAAAAGCCGTCCAACCTCTTTTTGGTCCGCGGCGAGGCCATGGTCGAGGGATTGCTTGTAGGCTTTGGCACGCTCCCAGTCACTGAGGCCTACCTGACTCTCGTTGCTGACAAGCGTTGCCAACTCGGCCGCCTTGTCGTCCAGCTCCACGACCGTTGCCTTGATATCGGCCCAGCCGATCAGCCGCGCCGCACGGATACGCCTGTGGCCGTAGATCAGTTCAAAATGCCCGTTAGCCAGCTTGCGTACCTTGATCGGCTCGTCCTGGCCCCGATCCTTCATCGTCTGGCCAAGCGCCTGCAGGTCGGTTTCATCGTAGCGAGTACGCGGCTGCCACGGGGAGTCAACGACCAGTTGCACCTGGATGCGTACGATGTGATCTTCCGATTGCTCGACCGTGCTGGCCGATTCAATCATGCCAGGGGAGAGCATCGGCGCCGGAAATGGGGTGTCACCTTCAAGCAACGCTTCCAACGATTTCGAAGGCCCCTTCGGAGCTGCCGTCATGTGCATCCCGCCGTTGGCTGGAGGCTGGGGCGAGGCCGCCGCACCGGCGGCGAGCCGCGCGGCCAGCGTTGCGTTAAATTCCGATTCGGATTGGTGTGCTTTGCCCATTACAGTATCCCCATCTTCTCTACGAGCGCCTTTGTGACAGCGCGTAGCTCACCCGCTGCATTGCTGCTTGGCCGGGCAAGTGCCAGCGGCATGCCCTCCTCGTCGGACAAAACTTTCCGGAATTCCTCGCTGGAACTCACCTGTTTGTCCAGCCAGGCGTCGGGATATTGCTTGGTTAGCGCGAGTACTTGCGCCGCCACGCGTACGCGGGTCATGTCGTAGAAATTGCCCAGGATGACCAGTTCAGGGTATTTGCCGTGTTCCGCATCCATTTCCGCAAGAACGCCTGCGAGATACGAAACCGACTTCGTGCTGTATTTTTCCATGGACACCGGAGCGATCACAAAGTCACTTGCGAGCAAGGCGCCGCGCGTGGTCTGGTTCTTCGCTGGTGGCGCGTCGAACATGATGACGTCGTAATTGGACAGGTCGATGTCCTTGTTTTTCCCGGTACGGCTATTCGCCAGCCATCGAGCGATAGCCAGTTCTGGCTTTTTGCTCATGATCGCTTCGACAGTGAACAGTGCCTCCAGTCGATCAAGCGTAACTTCGGACGGGATCACGTGTGGACCGTTCTCGCCGAATGGTTTCTTGATGACCTGGTCCAGCGTAGCGCCGGCGCCGTTACCCTGCCACTGCGGCAGAAGGTGACCGAAGTGATAGTCGACACAAGTGGAAACAGGCAATCCAGACTCATTCGCTTCGTCGTGCGTAAGCTCAGGGTCGTAGCCATACGAGATGGTCAAATTGGCCTGGAAGTCGAGGTCGATCACCAGCACACGCAAACCCATGAGCGCCAAGGTCACAGCCACATTGGATGCCTTGGTCGTTTTACCGACTCCACCTTTAGGGGCGTACACCGTGAAGATCCGCTTTTGCTTCGCGACGATGCCGTATTTCTTCGCCCGATACGCTGCAAGATCGAAAATGTTCTCGACGCTGAACAGCCGGGTTTTAGGGCCTTCACCGGGCTGACGCTCGATTTGCAGGCCTGCATCGTCTGAATCGCGACGAACGGCATCGACGCTGATACCCAGCAGAGTTGCGACGGCTTGTACTTTAAATGGCTTGCGCTTCAAGAATTTCCCCAATCAACGTATGATTATACTACTCTCGCAAAGAAACTTTGACGTTGCAAGGTAAAACTACGAAAAACAGTAAAAAACCTAGCAGCGAAGCGTTTTTCAAACAACAAGGCACAGTATGCGTTCTCGGGAGTATGCCTAGTAGTTCAAATAATTCAAAATTGCATTCAAACCCTTGAGTTTACATTTGCTTAACCAAAACGCAGTGCTAGCAAGGCTTCCCGCAGATTTAGGGTTGTGGATATGTTTACAGGTGAACGTTTTTGATAGGCTGGGGTTGTGGATATGTTTACAGGTGAGCTTTTTTGATAGGGTAGGGATGGGGATATGTTTTGAGGGTAATGTTTTTGATAGATGCTGTGGATAAGTTGGCGTATCAGTCACAAAAAACCCATTTTTTTCTACACCACTCATGTCATCTCGCACATTCCGACTTCTGCGCACTATTTGCCCCTTTTCGACTTGCAAAAAAAGCACTGAATTCTAGTTCTTATACCCGTCAAGCGGCTCTAGAATCTCCCTTGGCGCGGGCGGGGGCCGTGAAAGGTGAACGTTTTTGATAGCCTGGCGCGTTCAGGCTGCGAAAGGTGACTCTTTTTGATAGGGACTCGGAGCTGACGGGCCGAAAGATGATGGTTTTTGATAGGCAAACAGTGTTTTCGGACTAAAGGTGAGCTTTTCTGATAGCCCAAGGCCCAAAAAGTTATCTATAAGTAAGTTTCCTCGCACCTAAGGATAAAAACAGGCGAGATGCGTGGGGCTCCGGCAAGGCCAGCGAGCTTGGCGTGCGTTTGAACCGACTAAAACGCTCACCTTTGGAGTCGAACGGTGAACGTTTTTGATAGGCAGCGGTGGATACGCTCCAGTTGACGAAACCGGAACAAAGGGGAACAATACTCAACAATTATTACCCTCTCCTTGGAATTTCAGATGTCCCATGATGAAACTGCTGGCTCACAGATGGCGCTTGCGCTGCTGTTCGAACAACAGCCTGAAATTCTAAAGAAACCAGTTCAAGCGATCCACATGGCGATCACTGGCGGTATTCAAAATAAAACGCAGCGCCTAGCGTTCAACGCGATGCTGAAGCATGCGCTCGAAGAGCATGCCAAAAATCCAGGCGTGAACGTCGATACCTACTCGATCTCGCGTCTAGAACTGATGCGGATCATCGACTACACGTCTCCGAATCGCAAGCACTTGAAGGACGCGCTGACGCAGATGCAGAAGCTGACGGTACAGTGGGATTTTCTTCAACAGGATGGCGAGGCGATGTGGGCGTCGTGCGTGCTGTTGCCGTTCGTCGGCTTCGATCGGGACCGGGTCTTCTACTCGTACGCGCCACAGATCAAGCCAATGCTGTTCGATTCAAAAATTTACGCACGATTAGATCTGAGAATTCAGCGCACTTTTAAGTTAGACCCAGCTGCGGCGCTGTATGAATGGGTAAATCGCTTTCGCACGAACCCATCGAAGTTGACAAACGAAATGGTATGGGAAGACTGGCGTTGGGTAATTTATGGTGAAGTCAGTGAGACGTCTGTCCTCAATGAATTTAAGCTTTTTAAGCGTGAAAAGCTGAAGCCGGCTATAAAGGAAATCAATGAAAAGTCCGACCTCACCATTGAGCTGATCGAGAACAAGGACGGCGGCCGTAGCGTTAAGACCCTCCAGTTCAAGGTAGAGGAAAAGGCTATCTTCCGACTGGAAGCGCCTGCCGAATCAGGAGAGAGTGCGGAGTGGGAGACGCGCCTAGAGGACATGGGAATCGGCGTGCGGGATCGGAAGAAGATCTTGAACGCCTATTCGATTGCGGTCATCGATGCAACCTGGCGTTTCACGATGACCCGCGTGGCCGACAAGAGCCAGCCAGCGATCAAGAATATCGGCGCGTATATGAAGCGAGCATTGGAAGGGAAGTACGCGCCGGAGCCTGTCGAAGCGGCACCGTCCACTCCAGGTCAAGACCTTGCGAGCATGCGTGATATCCAGACCAGATTTACGCAGCACCGCAACGCTGAGGCTGAAGCGATGTTAAAGGAAATGCCGGCGGCAGATCGCGAGGCGGTTATCGCAGAATACAACGGGGTGCAAGCTAACAGCGCGACTCGCATCCCGGAAGAAGTCGACAAACGGATAGCGCGGCTCATGGTGCCCCTTTACTCGTGGCTCGCCCAAAAGCATTGGGGTGAGCCTACCTCGCAAGACATCTTCCAATTCGCTATCGAGTCGGGCGCGATTAGCGTGAACAAGACAGCGTAGCAAACCGACACCGCCGCCGGCGAGCGATTAAACCGTCGTGGTGTTCGTCATCTGCGCTAGTTGATCTGTGAACGCGCGAATCTGGTCTATCTCTAGGTGCGGGTCATTGAGTCGAATCTGTTTGTAGAGGAGCGAGACGATCTGCAGTGCGTCAGCCGGCCTGACCTGAACCGCAACGGCGGCTTTTCCCCTTTTCGTCATTCGCACAAAATAGTGGCGCTCTTGGTAGTCGATATGAAGCGATTTATCGTGACGGTCGCCGTGCCCATCGAACCGCAGCGAGGCGATCTTGTTTTCGAATAGAGCGAGGGTCAAGTAGCATTCTTGCTTGGTGAGCTGAACGATCATCACGCTTCTCCAGTCGAACGATTTGGTTCCGCTCACGGCGGCGCCCACCGCTCCCTCGACTTGGATGGTGTACTGGTTGCCAGCGCGCGTTCTGGCTTCGCTAATGCAAAGCGCGGCTGAATTACCGAATATTTTGAAGGAGTAGTAGGGCGGTTCGGTCGGCACAGCCGGTGCCGACCGCTCGGTCCCACCGATTACCTGAAGTCCGGCACGCCGCAGGAACGCGACTGCTTGGGCACGTTTGTCGGGCCTTTCACTGGCTTTGATGATCGCTTTGATGCCGGACGACCGGTCAAGCTTTGCTGCCGCGATCAGGGTGCGCAGATCAAACTGGTAGCCTAGCTCTTTCACCGCTCCTCGCAGCGCCGGCGCAAGCGCGTGCACGACAGCCGCCAGCTGGTCGTGGCGCTGCGTCTCGCCGGCGGCAAACCGTTTTAGGTCCGCAGCGAACGCCTTGCCCTCCGCGGTCCCTACCAGGCTCAGAAGCTGCTCGCCCGTCACGGCGGGCAGCCTGGCGGTAGCTAAGGTGTCAAGGATGATGGCCAGTTTCATTTAGGGTCGCCTTTAATTCTTGTGAGCCTATAGTCGGCGGCGGAACGTTCAAGCGCTATGCCCAGCACGTTCTTCAAGTCGTATGGGGTGGCGCCGGCATCTAATTGTCCCTTTGCGAACGTGTTGCGCAAGGTCTGGCCTCCGGCGCGAGAGGTGTCCAGGCCTGCACGCTCAAAGGTCGCCCGGATCTGTTTGTAGACCGTTTTCTTCGTCATCTTCTCGCCCTGGACGTTGGCCGGAAAAACGAGTTCGCCGGGCAGAGCAATTTCCTTGACCATTTTCTCGCGCTCAGCGAGCCAGGGCCTCAGCTCGTTGACGCCTTCACGGGGCAGGGAAGTGGTGTGCTCATAGCTGGTGTCGTGCTTTTCCTCCGGCGTGATCGTCAGGTCGATCGACCCGTCGAGCGCAACCTGGTCCCTGATCTCATGAACCAGGAGGCCAATTGCCTCCGAAACGGTCAGCCCTGTCAGCGCGATCATGATCTGCATGGTCCTGTCGCGGCGTCGCTTCCACCCATCGAACGCTGTGATGCGGCGCAGCCGCGGCGGCGTTGACGGTAAAGCGTCGAAGAAGTGCTGAAGCTGCTCCGGCGAGAGGTGCCGGCCAGCCTTGTTCCGTGACATCGCGTTGCGGTCAGTGCCGAGGATGGCCTGCCTGGCTGGATTGGGCGCGATGTTGAGGTGTTGGTAGCACCGCTCCAGGAGCCGCAGGTAGCTGTAGGCGATTTTGCTGTTGAGGAGGCGCTGTCCGTTTTCGCTGCGGTTGATGAACCGGATCAGGTCTGCCTGGGTCACCGTAGACATTGTTTTGCCCTGGCCGCCCATCCAGTTGACCACGTTCGCAAACATGAAGGTATATGTCTTCGCTGACTCAGCCGAAACCGCTCTTATGGTGCCGTCGGCACGCAAGCGCTGGGCGGTCTTCGCGAAGTCGATCGTCGTCACGAAGTCCTTGAACGACTGAACCGGGTCGGCGTCCCACGAAGTCAGGTTGCTCATGAGGAGAAGGGGAGGGTGAAGTTACTTCGAAGTATAGCATAAAAGGTAACTAATCCACACTCATTCTATTTTAGACCCAAGGTGTGCGACGGCCGGCGACGTTGGGGATTTCCCGAGGTTTTCTCTCTGTTCTCTTTTTGCTCTTTTCTCTCTCTTGGCTCTTTTAGCACTGGGGCCGGTCGAACTGCCAGGGGCTTGGGGTTTCAGGTGCAATGGAACCGGCAACCGGGTTAAGCCTTGCTGTAGTGACCTGCCTCGCATTGTCGTTGCTGGCCGACGGCTAATTTGGCAACATCTCAATCGCGAACAATTCTTCAACCGTCACGCCTAGCGCGAGCGCCAGCTTTAGCGCCAGGATCGTGGACGGCACCATTGTTCCCGCTTCGATCGCATTGACCGACTTGCGGGTGATGCCGGCTCGCTCGGCCAGCGCGGCCTGGGTCAGGTCGAGACGCGCACGGTGCTGCCTCATCGTGGTGGAAAGGTTCTCGCTCATGCGTTGCTCCATTAGCGGTCATACCACAGGACGCTGGCTATGAAGGTCACGAAGCCAAGCCAGGTGCTACTGCCGACGACAAGCGGCCATGGGTCTGCTATGCCCAGCGCGAGCAGCGCGAAGGCACAAGCGGCAGGATAGAGCAACTGAATGAAGAAACCGTTACGGAAGGCCTTTGCGCATGCGAACTTGCGCAGCTCGTCATTTTCCAGAACGCTTATTGCCTGCTTGGTTTCCTGCGCACCCCACTTGATCCTGGAGGACGCCCCACCAAAGACGACGATGAACACGACGATGAACACGACGTACAGAACGCCAACAGCATGTTCGTAATCGGGGTGGAACATACGGACTGAATAGTTAATTGTTAAGGCGATCATTATGATCAGTACCCCCCACAACTGGCGGCGCGAGAAGCGGATTATCGTTTCTGTCTGGTTGACGTCAACAGGTGACATTGGTTCTCCGAGAAAAAGCATATGATGGGAACAAGTGTAACCGATAACTCCCACTAAGTCACCAGTAGGTTACATGTAATGGCGACCTTAGGTGTCGTGGAACGGCTATGCTGGTCAAATTGATCGACGCGGCGGCTTAGTGTCAGGCTGATGTACGCTTCAATCTGACGTCAGGTACGTGACTGTAAGAGCGTCAGAATAGGGTATATTGCCGAATTCTCTGACGCTAATGTGGCAACGCTTAGACCTCAACCTGACAGACGCGTCCCCTTAGGGGGGCACGCAGGATTCGGAAAAAATCGGGCGCCAAGCCAGTTCACCCGCCTTTAAGGCTCCCCACCGGCCGAATTTGTTCGTCGGCAACCTTTCGATGGTCATGTTGGGGTTGAAGTACAGAGAAACGGTTATGCTCAGCCCCACTGCACCTCCAAGCTGAAGAGTTCTCGGGGCCGTCTTCGCCGAATGCGAGATCACACCCGAGTTGCCACAAGGACGTCGCCATATTCGGCGGGATGGCCGAGGTATCCGCTCAACCAGTCAAACACCCTGCTCGCCCTGTGCTGCAGACGCGCGTCAAAACCGCGTTCCGACAGGAGCGAGATTCCATTCGTTTGTGCAAGCACTCCCTGCAGCAGGGTCAGTTGCCCAGAATGGCTGTTGGACACGCTCACGTAGAGTGGCGTCAAACAATGCGCAAGCAGAGGCGCTAGCACTAGATTGTGCGACGAGACGATGACCATGCCCTTGCCGGCGAGTTCTTCAAGCACTGCGACGGCAGCGGATACCGATTCAAGATGGTTGGTGCCACGGAAAATCTCATCGATTATGTAAATGCCCGCATCAGGGCCATCGAGGGATGCGAGCATTTCGGTGGCGCGGCGTAGTTCGGCGATGTACAGGCTCTCTCCGCCGAGCATAGCGTCCTCGTTTTGCATGCTCGCGTAGACTGGGCGCGTGGACACGGCGGCGCCACGCGCATAGCAAAATCCAAATGCGCGCGCAACAACAAGGTTTAAGCCGATCGTGCGCAGCAGCGTGCTCTTGCCAATTCCGTTTTGACCGGAAATGAAAGCGCCTTTCTCGGCAAGGTCGATCGACAGCGGCGCGGCGTGCGCAAGCAGGGGATTCACGACTTCGTTGAACCTTACGTCGGTGCCCGTATGACGGTCGGCCCAGCAAAAAATGGGCGCAACCTGTAAATGACGTGCGAGGGCGATGTCTGCCTCCAGGTTTGCAATCAAGAGGTAGAACTCGCGCAGAAACACGAGATTGCGATCGACCCGATTCACGCATTTGAAATAATGTAGGACGTTAGCCAGCATGAACCAGTCGAGGTAGTCTTTTGCGACCGGAACCAATACGAGCAACGGCGCACGCGATAGACTGCGATTGATCTGACCGGCGCGTGCGCGCAGCTCCACAAACTGATGCAGCATTGGTTCGCTACGCTCACCCAGGCTGCTGCAAACACTGAGCACGCGCTGCAGCGACTCCATCGATACGTTCCATCCCTCGATCGCCGCGGTGTAGCGAAACCGGATTGCCAACAACAATGCAAACGCAATGCCAACGGCTACCCATGCCAATGGCCAGACAAAGGTGGCGGCCAGCGCGACGAGGAAGCCGGGCCCCACGATGCCAATGTAACGAGTCCATGCGGGCCGACTGCTATCTTGCTGCGAGCCGAATAGCAGGCTTGCAATTTCAATACCCGCGCGTCGCAAAGGCTGACAGGCTTGATAAAGCCGGAACAGCTGTTCCGGGTCCGCCATCAATGCCTTCACCCTGGTAATTTGTTCGGCGCAGGCAGTGTCGTCTGATCCAGCGAGCAGACGCCGGTATAGCACCTGCTGTCCAAATATGCTGACGCCTTCCGAGAAAATCTTGGCGTACTGATCGAGCAATAGGTCGCCCCATGTCTGAACATCGATCGACGCCTTTGTTGCGACGGCTGTGTTCGCATGCAACTGGGCGAGCTCGCTATGTTTAAATGAAAATTCCAAGTCTGGGTCCGGGATGAAAAAAATGGAGCGCAGCGATTTTTGGAAACGACGTAAAAATGAGACTTGAGTTGCGGTGGAGACCGTCATATTGCCTTTTCTGGCGAGCCTTCAATAGGAAAGAACACGATGCATGCGATATGCGACCACGTGTCAATAAATCAATGGCACGGTGCGACGAAATGTCGGCGTCTTTCCAGACATAGGCCCGTCGGAAAACAGATGTTTTACGACGGCTCGACAGGCGTTATCTAGAGCTTACACGCCAAGGCATGAAAAGTGTACGGAAACCTATGTCGTCATGATGTAGCATACGACAATCATCTTTTATGGGTTTTCCGTACATGCTTGTCGGGTATATGCGCGTTTCGTCCGAATCGGACCGCCAAAACACCAACCTGCAGCGCGACGCGCTGCAGGCGGCGGGCGTCGATGTCCGGCATGTTTATGAAGACCGTGCGTCCGGTTCCAAGGATGATCGGCCAGGCTTGGCTCAAGCGCTTGAATTCTTGCGGCCTGGTGATGTGCTTGTCGTCTGGAAGCTAGATCGGCTCGGCCGCTCATTGCCGCACCTACTTTCCATCGTGAACACGCTTAAAGACAAGCAAGTCGCCTTTCGGTCACTCACGGAAGGAATGGACACGACGACAGCTTCCGGCGAATTGCTGTTCCATGTTTTCGGCGCGCTGGCCCAGTTTGAGCGGGCGTTGACCAAGGAACGCGTGACCGCCGGGCTTGCCGCAGCGCGTCGGCGCGGTCGTGTCGGTGGCCGCCCGCCGTCAATTACCGGCGAAAAATTGGAGTCCATTCTTGCAGCACTGCGCGATGGCATGTCCAAGGCGGCGGTCTGTCGAACCTTTGGAGTCAAGCGAACCACGCTGATTGAAACCATCGCGCGAATTGGCGGGGCGGGGCCAACATGAAGTGCCTATACGCCGCCAGGATGGCGTAACGTATGGCGCGTCGTTCGGTACTTTCCGCAACGGAACGGGAGAGCCTGTTGGCACTTCCGGAGGCCGAAGACGATCTCATTCAGCATTACAGCTTTACCGAGTCCGATTTGTCCATGATCCGGCAGCGCCGCGGCGACGCCAACCGAATCGGCTTCGCCGTCCAATTGTGCCTGCTGCGCTACCCTGGCTATGCGCTGGCCGGCGACATGCCGGTGCCGGATACGGTCATTCAATGGATCGCCCGCCAGGTACGAAGCAATGCCGCCACTTGGCAGGAATACGGGGCGCGCGAAAAAACGCGCAATGAGCATTTGCATGAGTTGCGCGCTTATCTCGGATTGTCACCGTTCGGGTTGACGGATTTTCGGAAGCTGGCGCACAGTTTGGCTGACCTTGCCATGCAGACTGACAAAGGCATCGTGCTTGCAAGCCATGCCTTGCAAACGCTGAGGCAGAAACGAATTATTTTGCCGGCTCTATCGGTCATTGAGCGTGCTTGCGCGGAAGCTGTGACGCGGGCCAACAGGCGCATCTATCGAACGTTGATCGAGCCGCTGGAACGACATCACCGAAGCGGGCTGGATAACCTGCTCAATGTCGCGCCGGACATAAAAATCACTTGGCTCGTATGGCTGCGTCAGTCACCACGCAAACCGAATTCCCGCTACGTGCGGGAGCATATCGAGCGCCTCAAGATCTTCCAGTCGCTCGCCTTGCCGGAGGGACTGGGCCGGCATATTCACCAAAACCGTCTGCTGAAGATTGCGCGTGAAGGCGCTCAGATGCAACCGAGCGACCTTGCCAGATTCGAGGACGAGCGGCGCTACGCCACACTGGCAGCACTGGCCATCGAAGGCATGGCCACCGTGACGGACGAACTGGTCGACCTGCACGACCGCATCATGGTCAAGATGTTTAGCGCGGCCAAGAACAAGCACCAGGAGCAGTTCCAAAAGCAAGGCACGGCGATCAACGACAAGGTACGTCTGTATTCGAAAATTGGCCGTGCGCTGGTTAAAGCCAAAGAATCCGGCGGCGACCCATATGCCGCGATCGAGTCCGTGCTGCCGTGGACTGAATTTGAACAAAGCGTCACCGAGGCCACCCAGCTCGCCCGGCCCGCAACATTTGACCATCTACAACTGATCGAAGAGCAGTACAACACATTGCGTCGCTATACGCCCGAATTTCTTGACGTGCTTAAGCTCAAAGCGGCGCCCGCAGCACAATCGGTGCTCGACGCCATCGACGTCGTGCGCGAGATGAACACGACCGGAGCGCGCAGGGTAGCAGAAGACGCGACCATTACATTCGTCAAAGCCCGCTGGAAACCGTTCGTCATCACCAGCGACGGCATCGACCGCCGCTTCTATGAGATATGCGCTCTGTCCGAGCTGAAGAACGCCCTGCGCTCCGGCGATATTTGGGTGCAGGGCTCGCGCCAGTTCCGGGATTTCGAGGAATATTTGCTGCCACCGGAAAAATTTAGCGAACTTAGACAGGCCCGCACGCTGCCCATTGCAATCAACCCTGACCTCGACCAGTACTTGCTCGAACGCGTGATGCTGCTGAACCAGCAACTGGCCACGGTCAACCGGCTTGCGCTGGCCAATGAACTGCCGGACGCCATCATTACCGACACTGGCCTCAAAATCAGCCCGCAGGACGCGGTGGTGCCCGAGTCGGCCCAGGCACTGATCGACCTCACCAGCGCGATGCTGCCACGCATCAAGATCACGGAGCTGTTGATGGATGTCGACGACTGGACCGGATTCACCCGTCACTTCGTCCATCTGAAAAACGGCGAGCAGGCCAAAGACAGGACATTGCTGCTGTCGGCGATTCTGGCCGACGCCATTAACCTCGGCCTGACCAAGATGGCGGAATCGAGCCCCGGCGCGACCTATTCCAAGCTGTCGTGGTTACAGGCTTGGCACATCCGTGACGAAACCTATTCAGCCGGCTTGGCCGAACTCGTCAACGCTCAATCCTGTCACGCGTTCGCCGCCAACTGGGGCGACGGCACCACGTCATCATCCGACGGCCAGCGCTTCCGCGCAGCCGGCCGGGCCGAAAGTACCGGACACATCAACCCGAAGTACGGCGCCGAACCGGGAAAGATGATTTACACGCACATCGCTGACAACTACGCTCCGTTTAGCAGCAAAATGGTCAACGTCGGCGTCAGGGATTCGACCTACGTGCTCGACGGGTTGCTTTATCACGAATCAGACCTGCGCATCGAGGAGCACTACACGGACACCGCCGGCTTCACGGACCACGTGTTCGCGCTGATGCATACGCTGGGCTTTCGCTTTGCGCCGCGCATTCGCGACCTCGGCGACACGAAGCTGTACATTCCGGGCGCTATTGCCGACTATCCAGGTTTGAAAGCCATGATCGGCGGCACCCTCAACATCAAGCACCTGCGCGCGCACTGGGACGAAATCCTGCGCCTAGCGGCGTCAATCAAGCATGGCACCGTGACAGCGTCGCTCATGCTGCGCAAGCTCGGCAGTTACCCGCGCCAGAACGGTCTGGCGATCGCGCTGCGTGAATTGGGCCGCATCGAGCGCACGCTGTTCATTCTGGAATGGCTCCAAAGCGTCGAGCTACGCCGGCGCGTCCATGCGGGATTGAACAAAGGGGAGGCGCGCAACGCGCTGGCCAGGGCAGTCTTCATCCACCGGCTGGGCGAAATTCGGGACCGAAGCTTTGAACAGCAGCGGTATCGCGCCAGCGGCTTGAATCTGGTGACGGGGGCCATTGTGCTCTGGAACACCGTGTACCTGGAGCGGGCCACGCAGGCCTTGCGCGAGTCATGCAAGCTGGCCAAGGACGACATGCTGCAATACCTGTCTCCCTTGGACTGGGAACACATCAATCTGACCGGGGATTACGTCTGGCGTCAGAATCGGAAGGCCGACGATGGACAATTTCGGCCATTGGGGTTGCGCAACAACGAGTGAATTGGCTTAGCGCCCGATTTTTTCCGAATCCTGTGTTCTCCCCCTTATGTTTGGCGCGGGTTGTGGCAAGCGGGTCAAGGGCAGCGCCCTTGCAGGGGAGGGACGATGAGAGAAGGCGTAGCCGCCGAGCATCGATCCCATGGTTTGGCAGGCACAGTAGCGAAGCGTATGTGTCTGACAAACCCCATCCTGTATTTTGCTAACGTCTCTACTTACGCATCATTTTGCCTTGGGAATTTACTTAAGGCAACAAAAGATGCAAAAAGATCGTAAAAGCACTACAAAGTAACGGTGAGACTCGAAAAGAATCGAAATAAATTGGAAAATATCATTTCACAGTGCAATATAGCCGGGTGGAATCGAAAAGAATTTACAGGCATCTTGTTTCCCTGTAAATTCGAGCCACTTAAAGACGAGGGCGTATATATGGACAAGAACGAGGTCGGAGAGCGCTTCCGCAACCTGGCAACAGGGAGTTTGAATCGCCCCGAGGCAGCACGGTTACGTGACATATTTGACGAGGTAGAGGTCGCCTTAAAGGCACGTGTACCGCAAGCTGAAGTGTTGGCCGAACTGAACAAGTTAGGCTTCGCTGACATGAAGATGGGGGCTTTCAAATCCGCGCTTCAACGGATACGGAAAGAGCGAGCGGAGCAAGGGGCTACTACCTTTCACCCTAAAACAATGCCGGGGTCAAAGTCGATGGAAGCGGCTCCCGCCGCAATCGCACCAAGTAAGCAACAAGAGTCAGTAGTAACACCCCAGCCTAAAAGCAAAAACGTATTGCACGCATTGGCGAGAACACCGGATGAGCTAAGCCACATCCCCTCGGCGCAATTCGAAGTAGATAAATCAAACTAATAGGGATAAACATGAACAGTCTTCACTTGATCTTGCAGGGCAAAGGCGGCGTTGGGAAATCACTTGTTGCCGTTTTGCTGGCACAGTACCTCCAAAGCAAAGGTCAGAACGTGGTATGCGCTGATACCGACCCGGTCAACAAAACTTTTTCCAAGTACGCTAGTTTGGACGTAGCATCAGTCGAAATTGCGGTCGGGGGAAACATCCTCCAAGCAAAATTCGATCCGTTGATGGAAATGGTCATGAATACGGAAGCTACCTTTGTTATCGACAATGGCGCCGCGACCTTCATGCCTTTGACGAAATACCTGCTCGAAAACGACATCTACGAAGTGATGGCACAAAGTGGAAAGAAAGTGTTCGTCCACACCGTCATTACTGGTGGCGGCGCCATGCGTGACACTTACGATGGTTTTAACGCTTTGGTCGAAAAAGTAAACGAACATGCGAAGATTGTCATTTGGGAAAATGAGTTCTGGGGCGCATTCTCTTACGAAGGCCATGGAATTACCGATAGCAAGCTTTATAAAGAAGCAAAAAAAGCTGGGAAAATCGCCGGCATTGTAAAAATCGTAGACCGCAGCCAGTCAGATACTATGGTTGGAGATATGAAGGCAATGACGTCAAGCAGCATGACGCTGGATGATGTGATGAAGTCAAGCGACTTCACCTTCCTTGCAAAAAATCGCTTGAAGAAAATCGTTGGAAACGTGTTCGAAGAACTCGATAACGTTAATTGGTAAAACCTGATGGACATCCAGAAAATACAAAATCGCTTGCGGTTAAAAGGAATTCAGGTTAAGCAGGACGATTCCGCTTTCCACTTGGTCGCTTTAAACGAAATTGTACTTAACGGAATAGTGAACAGATACAACAGTGAACGGGGGTCCATTCTCCGCTCTCAGATAGATCTCGATGCAATGAGAGCGATCTTGTTGGACAAGGGTGTTCGCGTCGCGCCAGATGATCCGATTTTCATATGCATGGCGGTCAATGAAATTGTGCTTGAGGATATTGCTGAGAGATGCCGTAAGCAGCTCAGCACAGTAGACAAGCTATTCTTCACAATTAAACAACCGGGCTTGCGGTCCTACCTTAAAGTTGTTTTTCCCCTCTGCTTACTGAGCGCGGGCGCCGTCCTAATCGATCACGATTTGGTTCGTCAAGGGTTAGCGGTGCTGCTAGGGGGTGCCATCGGAGTGGCCCTATCTTTGTTCTATTTGGATCGCTTAGAGCGTCACGGCGAAAGCCCATTAGGAAAAGGACATACGAGCACTCAAGCGCTGCCGTCCCGTAGCGGTACGTGGACCGAAGCAAAGTTTGACCAGGCGGCACAAAAGGCGCTGGACGGCGGAAAGATAATATCTAACCGCACGTTAAAAGCGTGCAAGGCCGTACTGGTTCAGGGTGAAAGGATTGATGAAGCCGCAGGCAAAGAGGGTATCCGCACATCGCAAGTGCGATACGCTCTGGGCTTAATACAATACGATCGCCAACCGGGCAAATAGATTCAAAAAAGACCTCAAAGAATCGAAAAAAATCGAAAAAAATCGAAAAGTTTTGTATAATATATCCATACGCCCGGCACTCGCTGGATCACTATGCATGGCCATGGCCATGGCGACGGCAAGGGCCAGGCGGTCCTAGTGCAGCCGGTGGAGGAGGGCTCGTCCACGATGCCCGTCATCGGTGGCGCCGGCGGCAAATTGAATTACATGAAGGGGGTGTACGCCGGAACCCCAAAAATTCCGCGCGTCAGATTTGCGGCGATTTTTGGGGGACGGAAAACCTGTTCCGGCCAATTTCCGCTCACCAGGTCAAGCCGACAGGGTATCCGCACCCGATTCGGCCGTGGCAGAGAGGTCAGAAACGAAGCCAAAAGTACCATGACGGAAAAATCGGGGGTTCCGGCTTACAACCCCAGAGTGAAAGCTTTTCCCCACGCCGATCGTAGTTACCGGATCAAGCTCGCGTACCTGTTTTTGGGGATTATTCAACTTGATGAATTTGCCGCTGGCCATCCAGTTTATGGCGTCGTCACCACCCCAAAAACGCAGCGATTAAACGACCTAAGTCGCTGATTTTAAAAGGTAATTCCTGTATAATGAGGGCTATGATAACCCTCTGTAGGAGAGTCCAAATGAAGCGCAAAAACAGCTTTTTGAAGCGAGCAAAATTACGGAAAAATCGAGCTGCGGATGGCGGGCATGCTACCCTCACAGCGTTCCGTCTGCTGCATAGTTTGAAGAACGCTGTGAGGGTAGCATGCCCGCCAGTCACTGTCAATACATACAGTAGTGAGCCGAAGCACTAGGGGTGTGCTTCGCCATGTCGTCCTCTTGACCATTTGATGTCCCACACTTCGCGCGTAGGGGCTTGATCGATGTGCCAGGTTGTGTGCTATGATCCAGTCCTGATTACGCAGACAGCAGAAAATTTGTCGGCGGAGCTGCGAGGCCTGGCTAGCTAGGTCACATGAAGGGAAATTGTAAATGTGCAAGATTCTGCTCTGATTTAGTTCAGGGAGATTTATTTACAAGGCCGTCCTTCCTCGTAATCATCCTATTTCTTTGCCTTTGGCAACCCCTTGATCTTCCGAACTTTGGCCTCGTCTGCATGATATGCAGTAATAGAGGCCAGTTGGCGTTCGCCGGCATCGTTCAAATTTTCCAGGGCGACCACAGCAACAGCATTCCAAGTCACTTCACCAAATTTCAGCTTCTTGATACCATTCAAGAAAAAGGCCTGTTCCTTATTCTCCTCTTTTTTATACTTCGTGTTGACGTGGATCTCGGAGAATTGGTTGTAGGCCGCAACCAGGATGTCCGCAACAAACTCCTCTGAGACACCCTGCGCTAAGCGGGAATCAAGAATGTGATCGACGGTGCTGGCGTTAATCTCCACCCCGCCGCACTTTGTAGGCGCCCAACCTTCTTTGGCGCAAATCTTTGCGATTCTCTCCCGTTGCTTGGGTGTCAACAAATACGAAAACGCGGGCATTGCAGGGGCAGCATTAATGTTCGTACCCGTCTGTCTGAACGCGTTTACGATAGAAACGAGGTTTCTTATTGCCTCTTCAAACTCATGCATACAATTTCGCGCCGAAAGAAAACAACATGATACGACATCACTGATAAACTGTATAAAAACACAGTATTAGGGGTCAACAGGGGAAACCCTGCGGCCCCAATCCAGTGCCGCAGGGTGCTTGACTGACTCACGCCCATAACTCCGAACGTCTGCCGCCTAACTGGTCTGCCAGCTTGGCGACGTTGCTCCATATTTGTGATGGGTTCACTGACCAGCGCAACGCAATTTCCTCGATCGCCATCACCACGACCTGCACGGGCGCCTCGTCCAGGAAGTGAAGCAAGTTCGCTTCATAGCCGCTCAGCGGATCGCCACTGGCGAGAGCCTTGTCCAACTGATCGCTGGTCATTTTGGGGTTTGAGGTGCAGTGGAACGAAAAACCGCGTTAAGCCTCCGGCCCCACTTTCAGGTATTGATAAAGCGTCTCGCGGCTGATACCGAACTCGCGCGCAAGCGTAGCTTTTGCCTCGCCGGCAACGCGGCGGCGGAGCTCAACCACCTGGTCATCCGTCAGCGCTTTTTTGCGGCCGCGATAAGCGCCGCGCTGTTTGGCCAAAGCGATGCCTTCCCGCTGTCGCTCGCCGATCAATGCCCGTTCGAATTCCGCAAACGCTCCCATGACGGAGAGCAGCAGATTTGCCATTGGTGAGTCTTCGCCGGTAAAGCTTAGGCATTCTTTGACGAATTCGATTCGTATCCCACGCTTGGTCAAGGTCTGCACCAGCCGGCGAAGATCGTCCAAATTGCGCGCCAAGCGATCCATGCTGTGCACGACGACCGTGTCTCCTTCGCGGGCGAACGATAGTAGGGCATCAAGCTGCGGCCGCTGCGTGTCCTTGCCTGAAGCTTTCTCGGTGAACAGCTTGTCTACCTGGACCTGATCGAGCTGACGCTCCGGATTCTGGTCGAAACTGCTGACCCTGGCATAACCGATACGCTGACCTCGCAAAATGTGTCTCCTTGATTTGATGTGTCAGGAAAGACTCTATGACCGTCCATGTCAACTGTCAAGAAATCAACGTAGCGACCCTATTCTGACGCGTTGTATGTTCGTATTCTGACGTCAGGTTAGGGTATAGCTCAAGCTGACACATCACTTCTTATGGAGGCGCCGGAATTACTTTAGGGGAACCTCCGGCGTTCAAAAATTAGCGCAATGAGCTTCATGAACGTCATATGATCGCGGGGGCCACAAAAATGAGTTGGCATGACGAAGCATTCAAATTGGCAAAGCTCGGCTGCTGGACACGATAAAGGTTTGGAAATGAAAATACTGATCGTTGAAGACGAGCCCAAGACCGCCGCTTTCATCAAACGCGGTTTTCTCGAGGAAGGTTTCGCTGCTGATCACGCTGCGGATGGGCCAGACGGGCTTCATCTCGCGCTGACGGGAGTATATGACCTCATCGTACTTGATGTCATGTTGCCCAAGCAAGACGGCTGGTCGGTGCTTACGCAAATCAAGGAACGTCTGCCCCGCCAGCCGGTGATTCTTCTCTCGGCACTTGACGCCGTTGCTCATCGGGTCAAGGGCCTGGATCTGGGCGCCGATGACTACCTGGTCAAACCGTTTGCGTTTTCCGAATTGCTTGCCCGTGTGCGCAACGCCTTGCGTCGGGCGCCGGCGCAACAACCTGATATCTTGCGTCTGGCCGATCTCGACATGGACTTGGCTCGGCACAAGGCATCACGGGCGGGAAAGCCGCTTGAACTCGCTCCACAGGAATACCGACTGCTCGAATACCTGCTTCGTCATCCCGGCGAGGTGCTGACCCGGACGCGGCTGGCCGAACAGATATGGGACATCAATTTTGACGGCGACAGTAACGTGGTCGACGTCGCTGTGCGCCGACTGCGGCGCAAGGTTGACGATCCGAGCGAGCGGAAACTGATTCACACTCTGCGGGGCGTCGGCTATGTCATCGAAGAACGGCTTTGAGCCAATGGCCGTGATCGGGGAGCACGGCTCGATCGCCTTTCGCCTCACGGTCTGGTACGCGCTCCTTAGCGTGGTGTTGATCGCGTCGGCCGGCAGCATCCTGTACTGGGTCTTGGCGGACCGCCTGCGCCAGGAAGATGACCAATGGCTGGCTGGTCGGATCGCCCAAGTGCGCAGTATCCTGTTGTTACATTCCCGCGACACCGCAGCGCTTCAGGAAGAGGTTCATCGCGAGGCCGCGATGCTTCCCGGCTCCTATCTGCGCGTCGTCGATGCCCAAGGCATCAATGTGATAGAGGCACCGATCCCGCATGCCGTCGCGGGCGGACGCCCATTCGCAGATCCCCGTTTCCGCACACGCGGCGACGAACAGGGAGTGGACTGGGCTTCAGGCTCGGGGGAGACGTACCGACTCATGTCCGCTCGCGTCGGCGTTGGCGCCGGATTTACGGTGCAGGTTGCAATGAACCGGACCAGTGAAGAAGAGGTACTCGCGGCATACCGGCGCATCTTGTGGCTCGCTCTTTCCGCCTCGCTTGCCATCGCCGTTATTGCGGGTTACCTGATCGCACGGCGCGGCCTACAGCCAGTGTCCCGGCTGGCAGCCATCATCGCGGAGCTGAGCGCAGCACAGTTGCACCGGCACGTAGTGGACGACGACTGGCCTCGGGAATTGCAACCGCTCGCCGCCAATTTCGACCAGCTCCTAGTGCGCTTGGATGAGTCGTTCGTCCGAATGTCCCGATTTTCCGCCGATATCGCGCACGAATTGCGTACCCCTCTCCACATTCTTCAGGGTGAAGCGGAACTGGCTCTTTCCAAGGACCGCTCGAAAGAGCAATATCGCGACTGCATCGCGTCGGCTACGGAGGAGTACGAGCGCCTGGCACGGATGGTCGACGCGTTGTTGTTCCTCGCCCGTACCGAACAACCCGACTCGCTGCCTAACAAGCAAACGCTGGTCATTGAGCATGAGGTCGCAGCCGTGTGCGCTTTCTACCAGGCGCTAGCGGACGAGCAAGAAACCACCCTGATCGCTGGCGGCTCGGGGACGGTGCTGGCTGATTCCGCCCTATTGCGCCATGCGTTGGGCAATCTGATCATCAATGCACTAAACCACACTCCAAGCGGCGGGTCCGTTGTTGTCGATGTGACGAAAACATCTGATCGCGCTGTGGAAATCGTCGTCAGCGACACCGGAGAGGGCATTGCGCCGGAGGATTTGCCCCACGTTTTCGACCGTTTTTATCGTGCTGACAGCGCACGCTTCAGGCAGGGCGCTGGCACAGGACTGGGCCTCGCCATCGTCAGGTCAATCATGCTGTTGCACGGTGGATCGGTTTCCATTGATAGCCAACTTGGCCGCGGCACCGCTGCGACACTGAGATTCCCTGCCACGTAACAACGATATGAATCGGGCATTGCAAGATGACCAAACGGTCAGCTTCCGGTCATGTCGTCGCACTACTTTCTTCGCTATGATCGCGTCCACATGTAGTCGGCACGCAACCTCAGCGCACGATTTTTCCCATTCCCTGAACAGGCACCGATAGCGATCGGTCCGACCTGAATCCCATTGAAAGCGATGAAATTAATGGAAGAGTTTTTAATCGCTCAGTTTGATATCTCATTTATCGATGTCAGCGCCTATATTGGCCTGACGGCCGCCGGCATCATGACCCTGAACCTTTTCATTGGGCTGCTGCTTTCGGTGCACTACAACACCGAACTCCGGTGGCCTCATCGGCGTCTTCCACTGCTGGAACTTCACAAATGGTCCGGTTACAGTGCTCTATTTATTTCGCTGCTGCATCCCGCGTGGCTACCATTGGCGAAAGCGGCGAACTACACGGTTCTTGCGGTCTTTTTCCCTTTCATCACGCGCGAGCAGCCGATCTTGACGAGTTTGGGTGCGCTCGCGGCGTACACACTGATATTTGTCGTGGTGACTGCGTACCTGCGAAACCGATTCAAATATACGTTGTGGAAAAAACTGCACTACGCAAGCTATGTCGTGATCGGCTCATTTCTGGTCCATGGAATTTTCACCGAACCGTCGTTGAAACAAAATGCAGTAATCGACTACTTGGATGGTGGAAAGCTATTTATCGAAGCTTGCGCTCTTGTCTGCGTCAGTCTCGTTGTCTGGCGCGTGACATATGGAACCAAGCTTCGTGCGTTCAATGCGGCGCAACAGCCGGAAGCGCCTTCCTGGCGTGGTGAACTGGTCATTCACTCGATCATCGATCTGCGCGATGACGTCAAAATGTTCCGCCTGGTGAACCCGCGTGGCGGGGATCTGCCTTTTACTTTTTTACCCGGACAGTCTCTGAGATTTCGACTCAAGCAGAACGACAGCGTGTTTACCCGCAGTTACAGCATCTGCTCGGCACCAGACTCAAAAAGTTTTTGCGACATAGCTGTGAAGCGCACGAGCGACGGCAAAGGGTCGGCCTATCTGTACAGCATGACGCAGGTAGGGCAACTCTTGACATGCGATGGCCCGCACGGCACCTTCACGTTCACTGGCGCAGGTTCCGATGGCGTCGTTCTCATCGCTGGCGGTATCGGCCTCACGCCGTTGCTATCGATCGTCCGCCATCTGGCAAACCAGAAGTGGCCGCACGACGTGTTTCTTCTGTTTGCCGTGAGTACCCCGGCGCATGGGTTGTTCGAGGAAGAACTACACGCACTCGCCGAACGGTATCGGCATTTCCACTACTTGATTTTGCCATCCCGAATCGATGGGACGGAATGGCCCGGTCCGAGCGGTCGCTTGCAGTCTTCTCATCTTGTGGAACTCGCCCCTCAGATTGCGCGCCTTCCTGTCTACCTATGTGGTCCTGAGCCAATGATGGCGGCAACAATTTCCAGCCTTCGCAGTTTGGGCGTGGAAGAAGCACAAATCCATACTGAATCATTCGGCGGCGCAATCATTCACGACGACGCGCTACGCGCCGCGACCATCTTTTTTGCAAAATCCAAGAAAACCGGGTTGGTCACTGCCGGCGGGACGCTGCTTGACGCCGCAGAAGAATACGGCGTACCGATCGAGTCGCTGTGCCGAACAGGGGTCTGCGGAACATGTAAAGTCCAACTGATTTCAGGTGAAGTCAAGATGCACACCGACACATCGCTTACCGCACGGGATATCCGCGATAACCTCGTCCTCGCTTGCCAGGCACGGCCGACCACATCAAAAATAGAAATCGCATGTTAACCCTACAAAAAATCACGAGAGCACAATGAAAAAATTCCAATATGGATGGGTTGTTTTTGGTCTGCTCGCCACTGCCGGCACGGCGCAATCGGAAGAGTTCACAGGTCAGTATCTCGCCACAGGCAATCTCTCGACCCAGTCGCGCCTGATGCCCTCACTGAATAGTCGGCTGACAGCGAATTATGCGCCACCCGCCCTGACGGGCAATGTCGATTTTCGTCTGGAGCGCTACACAGAGAACTCGTATCACACCGTCGATGGGAACATGACGCGCGAGCGGAAGTTTGAAGCGCAAGTCAATTTCAACTTCCCACTCACCGAACATTTTACGGCGACGGTCGGGGCGTTGCGGCATGAAAATTACACGTTTCGGGACAACTATAACTGGGCTGTGGCGGGCTTGTCATGGTCTGGCGATATCGCAAAAAACTTGAGTCTCACCACAGCGCTGTTAGCTGAAAAGCGTAACGGTGGTGGTCGCACTTTTTATGATCTGTCCGGAACTGCCGAGCACCGTTTCAATGAGAAGTATGGGGCGTTTGTCGCCGCTCATATTTACGAAAATTTGGGCGAGTTCGACGCATCGCCATCTCGTAAGCGCGAGTTCGAGACGGGCATAAATTACTACATCAGTAAACGGTATTTTGCCGGAATTTCCTACTTTTATCATCAGCAGGTTGGCGATCCGACCGACCGGTTTTCGTTCGTGAAACTGAAAATTGGCGTAAATTTCTGAAAAACTGCGTTCTGGACGAGCAGCTTTAATATATGGTTTCATGACGATGACGAAAAAATGACAACAAAGAACATCGGCAGCACACTCAAACAAATCCCATTCGGGATCTGGATGCTGGGATTTGTGAGCATGCTGATGGATATTTCCTCGGAAATGGTCCATAGCCTGCTTCCCTTGTTCATGGTCGGCACGCTCGGGGCCAGCGCCCTCGTTGTTGGCTTGATTGAAGGACTTGCCGAATCCACCGCCCTCATCGTCAAAGTGTTCTCGGGAGCGTTGAGCGACTACCTCGGCAAGCGCAAGGGCCTGGCATTGTTCGGTTATGCGCTGGGTGCGCTGACAAAGCCACTTTTTGCGGTGGCGAATACAACCGGCATCGTACTTACGGCTCGTCTACTGGACCGGGTAGGGAAAGGTGTGCGAGGGGCGCCCCGTGACGCGTTGGTCGCTGATATCGCTCCACCACACCTGCGCGGCGCCGCTTTCGGCCTGCGCCAATCGCTTGACACGGTGGGGGCATTTCTCGGCCCACTGCTTGCGGTCGGATTGATGCTTTTGTGGGCCAACGATTTCAGGAAGGTATTTTGGGTTGCGGTAATTCCGGGCCTGCTGGCCGTTGCGCTGCTTCTGTTCGGTGTGCGCGAACCAGTGCAGCATCAAAACGGCAAACGTACAAATCCTATCCGCCGAGAAAACCTAACACGTCTTAGCGCCCGGTATTGGTGGGTAGTTGGGATTGGCGCGGTATTCACCTTGGCCCGTTTTAGCGAAGCATTTCTTGTCCTGCGCGCTCAGCAAAGCGGCATCCCGGTTGCGTTTGTGCCACTGGTGATGGTAGCGATGAATTTGATTTATGCCGCCTCGGCGTATCCATTCGGAAAACTGTCGGACCGCATGAGCCATACGAAGTTGTTGGCGCTCGGGCTTGTCGTCCTGGTGGCCGCCGATCTGATTTTGGCCGCAAGCGATCATTGGGCGGTGGTATTAAGCGGCGTCGTGCTTTGGGGCGTTCACATGGGGATTACACAGGGACTCCTGGCAACGATGGTCGCCGATACGGCACCGGCTGATCTGCGCGGCACGGCCTATGGCGTGTTTAACTTGATGAGCGGCATCGCCATGCTGATAGCAAGCGTGTTGGCAGGCCTGCTATGGGATCGATTTGGGGCGTCGTCAACGTTCTATACTGGTGCCGTTTTTTGCATGGTGGCCCTGATTGGGCTCGCCAAGTATGGTTCCGGCGCGATCCACGACTGCGCTACCTCTCCCTCTAAGTAATACACCGATGCAAGCCAGAATGGTGCAATCACAGCTAAGCAGGGAAACTCATGCCAGTCAGTTTTCTCTCGAACGACCAGCGCGACAACTATGGCCGTTACGCTGGGCCACCTTCGCCCCATGACCTTGCGCGGTATTTTCACCTGGACGACACTGATCATGTGCTGATCGCGCAAAAGCGCGGCGCGCACAATCGGCTGGGCTTCGCCGTTCAGCTCGGGACGGTACGCTACCTGGGCACGTTCCTTGACGACCCGTTAGCCGTGCCTCAGCCCGTGCTATCGACGCTGGCCAAGCAGCTGCGCATCGAGGCACTAGATAAGGCGAGCGCCTACAGTGCCGGCGAGCAGCGCTGGCAGCACGCGACGGAAATTCGAGCATCCTATGGCTACGTTGAATTCACGGAACCCCTGATCGCGTTCCGCCTGACCCGGTGGCTATATGCTCTTTGCTGGACCGGCACCGATCGGCCGAGTGTACTGTTTGAGCGCGCCACAACATGGCTGATGACGCACAAGGTACTGCTACCAGGCTGCACGACGCTCGAACGGTACGTTGCGCGCCTGCGCAGCCGCGTAGAGGAGCGTTTATGGCGCTCGCTTGGGAATGGGATCAGCCTGAACCAGCAAACGCGCCTGGAAGCTCTCCTGGTATCTTCCGGCGGCATTCGGAACTCGCCGCTGGATCGCCTGCGTACCGGGCCGGTGGTTGCCAGCAGCCGGTCGATGAGCCTTGCGCTCATGCGTTTGCAATCGGTACGTGAGCTTGGCATCCGGCTGCCGGCTGCCACGCGCATCCCAGCTACGCGGGTCGCGGCCTTGGCCCGGTTTGCTGGCGCCGCTAAGGCCAGCGCAATCCTGCGCCTGCCGTTACTGCGCCGCACAGCAACCCTGGTCGCGTTCGTGCACTGCCTCGAAGCATCGGCACAGGATGATGCCCTGGAAGTGCTCGAGGTCATCCTGCGAGAGCTTTTCGGTGACGCCGTGAAGGCGGACAAAAAATCGCGCCTCCGTTCGCTCAAAGACCTTGACGAAGCGGCGGCAATCCTCGCGGGCGCTTGTCAAATGCGGCTAGACGATGCCGTGCCGGATAGTGAGCTACGCAAACAGCTATTCGCGCGGATTTCGCCTGACGCTCTCGCCCTGGCCCTCGCAGGCGTCAACAAGCTGATTCGACCAACCGACAATGTTTACTACCAGGAGCTGGACGCCAAGTACAAGACCGTCCGCCGCTTCCTCCCAGCGCTGGCCGAGCACATTCACTTTGGCGCAAATGCCGCCGGCGCGCCGTTCGTCACAGCTTTCGCCTGGCTTCGCGCCAACATGACAGTGAAAAGGCCCGGTAACGATGCACCACGCGACATAATCACCAGGCCTTGGCAACGCCATGTGCTGCGCGAGGGTGACACCATCGATTTCCATGCCTACACTTTCTGCGTGTTGTCCGAACTGCGTGTCGCGCTGCGGCGGCGCGACGTGTTCGTGACCCCGAGCTGGCGTTACGCCGATCCGCGCGCCGGCTTGCTCGATAGCGCGGAATGGGAATCCACGCGTCCGATCATTTGCAGGACGCTGGGTCTTTCGGCGGCGCCGGGGCCAACCTTGACCGCCTTGGCTGATGAATTGGGCCGCACCTACCAGGCGGTAGCCGCCAGGTTACCCGACAATCCGGCCGTCCGGTTTGAGAAAGTCGGCGACAAATACGAACTGGTGCTCAGCCCATTGGACAAAATGGACGAGCCGGCGTCGTTGATCGCGCTGCGTGCCAGGGTCATAGGCATGCTGCCGCGCGTCGATCTGCCAGAGCTGATCCTGGAGATCGCCGCCCGCACCCACTTTACGGACGCCTTCACCCACATATCGGAGCGCACTGCGCGCGCTTCCGATCTGCATGTGAGCATCTGCGCGGTGCTGATGGCCGAAGCCTGCAACACAGGACCGGAGCCCCTGATCCGCGGCGACATACCGGCACTCAAACGCGACAGATTGTCGTGGGTGGACCAGAACTACCTGCGCGACGATACCATTACAGCGGCAAACACCATACTGGTATCGGCGCAGGGCCGTTCGGCGCTGGCCAGCGTGTGGGGCTGCGGCGAAGTAGCGTCCGCCGACGGAATGCGGTTCGTGGTGCCGGTGCGCTCGGTGCATTCCGGGCCCAACCCGAAATACTTCGGCGTCGGGCGTGGTGTGACCTGGTACAACCTTATATCGAACCAGTTTTCAGGACTGAACGACATCACGGTGCCTGGCACGCTACGCGACAGCCTGGTTCTGCTGGCCGTCGTCTTGGAGCAGCAAACCGACCTTCAGCCGACCCAGATCATGACCGACACCGGCGCCTACAGCGATGTGGTTTTTGGGCTGTTTCGCCTGCTTGGATATCGATTCAGTCCGCGCCTGGCCGATGTCGGCGGTACGCGGTTCTGGCGGATCGACCCGAAGGCGGACTACGGACTGCTCAATTCTGTATCTACACAGAATATCAGCCTGCAAAAGATCGAGCCGCATTGGAACGACATGCTGCGCTTGGCCGGCTCGCTCAAGCTCGGCCGGGTGCCGGCTGCCGGCATCATGCGTACGCTCCAGGTCGGAGAGCGCCCGACCCGGCTTGCTCAGGCCATCGCCGAGTTCGGCCGCGTCGACAAGACCTTGCACACGCTCACATACATCGATGACGAAGCGAAGCGTCGAGGCACGCTGACTCAGCTCAACCGTGGCGAGGGGCGACATAGCGTCGCCCGCGCTGTTTTCCATGGCAAGCGCGGCGAACTGCGGCAGCACTACCGTGAAGGGCAGGAGGACCAGCTCGGTGCGCTCGGCCTGGTGCTCAACATGATCGTGCTGTGGAACACAAGCTATATGGAGGCCGCATTGAACCAGCTTCGCACGGACGACTTTTCGGTCCGGGATGAGGATGTGGCGAGGTTGTCGCCCCTACTGCATGAACACATCAACATGCTGGGTCGGTATTCGTTCTCAGTACCGGACGCGGTGGCCAAGGGCGAGATGCGGCCGTTGCGCAATCCAGCGATCGACGAGTAGGCCAGAAACCGGCCTTAACCCGGTTTTCCGTTCCACTGCACCTTAAACCCCATGAACAGCCAGGCATTGGATGAACCCTGCTGTAGTAGTGTTGAAAATTCAGTCATAGGAAAGCGCCTTACAAGTATTTGGTGATGGCTTTGAATTCGCGGATGGTTTCATCCGCGCCTTGGGTGCCTTCACGCACCGCGTGTTCAAGGCAATGGTCAATGTGGTCATGCACCAAGGCTTTCTTGGCGTTGCTGACTGCGCTTTCGACCGCTTGAAGCTGCTGGGCAATGTCTAGGCATCCGCGCCCCTCTTCGAGCATGACGATGATGCTTTTGAGGTGGCCTTCGGCCCGCTTGAGCCTCTTGATGATGTCGGGGTGTGATGTGTGTGTTGTCATGGGCAATATCCTATCCTAGTGGATAGGATATTACAGCAAGAAAGAAATGGCCGCCACCCAGCCAAGGCCAGAGCGTCTTAACGTGCTTTATTTTCCCTTTTCTGAGACGACCCCTCTTGGAAAGCTTTACCTTTTCGAGGCGATGGGTAGAAATAGCCAAGATAGGAAAAGCGATCCTGTTTCGCTACGCAAGTTGACCGATTAAGAGTATGTGTCGTGTGCAAGAAATCATTTAACATCCGCAATTTACACCTCAGTTTTTTCCAGCGCACGGCGGTCTAACATCGCCCAACGCACTACCGACACGCTGCGCTCCATACTCACGCGGCTGACAATTTGTTCAAGCATGACCTGGTTGCCGGGCGTCGCAAGCACGTCGGCGCGCACCTCAATCTTTCCTGTCTGCGGCGCGTCTTCACTATGCAGCGACTGCAGGACCAATGTCGACATGCCATTAAGCATGTGTAAGACCAGGCTGCGTACATGTACCTCCTCAGTTGTGCTACAGACAGCCGTTATTCGATAGGCCTGCTCGACCTCGTTGGCGGCGGCCGCACCTTGCACATTGATGCGCTGGGCGACCCCTCGCAAGAGGAAATTCGCTGCCAAGACAAAGGCTGTGCCGATCGCCGCTTCTAGGGTATGGTTCAGACCGGCCAGCACGCCGACTGCGGCCGAGCACCATAAAGTCGCTGCCGTATTGAGGCCGCGCACGTTCAATCCTTCACGCATGATGACGCCGGCGCCGAGAAAGCCAATGCCCGACACGACTTGTGCAGCGATGCGTGCATTGCCCTGCGGATCGTCAGTAAAGGCCGCTATCGTGACGAAGAGAGCCGAACCGGTCGCCACGAGCGCATTGGTGCGCAGTCCCGCCATTCGCTGACGTAGTTGTCGTTCGGCGCCGACAAGCGCGCCAAGGGAAAGCGCTGCGAAAACGCGCAGAGCAAAGTCATACCAAACCATAACAAACTCCCTTCGACCTAAACGATTGGCGAAATTTTTTTGTCCAACGAAACTAGCATTCATCTGCTGCTATGAATCACAAAGTGTTCGCGTTGGTTACGTAATACGTAAGAGGCCCATCCTTACGGTTGACGTGGGAGGGTAGTTGCCAGCTCCGGGCCTTCGAAAGTCGAAGGCTGCACATGGTGCAAGCGAAAGGGCACCGTCACGGATTATGATTTTGAAGTTTCCCCCCCAAAAAAACTCCGCGCCGCCGCACCCGCACCTTGTGCCTCTAAATGGAAGTCTGAAGTTGATAAAATCAGATCGCAGCCGCAAACGCTGATGCATCCCCGGCGCTCGTCTTCCGTCGCGCAGAACGGCGTTAAAGCACTATTTTGAACTGGTCTAACGGCGCCTTTTGGCGTCGTTAGACTCAGCCGAATGCCATCCGGACGACTTTGTAGGCGACCATGCAAATCGCAATAATCAGATAGCCGCGCAGCACCCCCATCCACACCAGCGTGCCCAGGGTCAGATTCATCGGCTTGAGCTGATCCAGTGAGGGCATGCGCCACAGCGTTCTATCTTGCACTGGCGACCGCGTAGCCACGACCTGCAGGGTCTGCGTACGTTTTGCTTGAATAATCTTTACCGCAAGCGTTACGACAAGGGCGATCAAGCTGCCACCGACCAGGATGCCGACGATGGCTTCACTGGAGATGTCGGGAAAGATCACCGCCGCTGTGAGTATGATCGACAGCATCACGAGGATGGCGACAATGGCCGCAGTAAAAATATTGAGCTTGCGGCCATTCACCCAAGGCCCCAGTACTTCCTTGTCGTTACACAGCAACAGCAAGAAGACCGACGCACTTGGCAGCAGCACGCCGGCCAGTGTCTGCACCGCATTTGTCAATAAACCAAGCGGCGTGCCGGGGATCAGTACGAGCGCTGCGGCGATCACGATGAGCGTGAAATAGACTGCGTAAAAGCCGATCGCTTCCTTAGGCTTGCGATGCAGAGAGTGGTTCGTCGAGAGCACGTCACCGACGGCGTACGCCGTTGACAGCGATACGGCCGAAGCACCGATTATGCAGGCGTCGATCAGGGCTATCGCAAACAATTGGGCCGGCAGTTTACCGAAGTATTTGGCGATGCCGCTTGCCACCGCGCCGGCATCTGCAAAATTGCCGAATTCTGGCTTGCCGGCGAAGGTGTGTGCGGCGAACGCCATCATTGCGACCGCGCCAATAATCACCAATACAATCCCTAGCACGAGATCCCAGCGCTCATATTGGATAAAGCGGGTGGTGATGCGTTTGTCAATGACGTAGCTTTGTTGAAAAAATAGCTGCCATGGAGCGACCGTGGTACCAACAATGCCAATCACCAGCAGCATGATGTCACTGAGCTTGGCGCCTTGTGGATACGACGGCACCAGAAAATCATGCGCCAACTGGCCAAGTGGGGGATGGACCATGACAAATACCGGTACTAGCAGCAAGCTGGCGAAGACCAACACCATCGAAAACCGTTCGAACCGCCGGAAATTCCCGGTGCTGACCGCCATCATGATGAGTAACGCCGCTGCAATAACCCCGGGAATTTTCGGTATGCCCAGAAAGGTCAGACCGAGCGAAATGCCGATGAATTCAGTGACGATCGTCAACGCGTTGACAAGGAAGAGGTCGACGACGCTGAACGCTCCCCAGAACCGCCCGAAGCGTTCGAGAATCAGGCGCGCGTGGCCGACACCGCTGACCACGCCGAGCCGCAGGACCATTTCCTGATTGACGTAAAGCACTGGGATTAACAACATCAAGGTCCACAATAGCGTGGTGCCATAATTCTGCCCAGCTTGTGTGTAAGTGCCGAACGCGCCAGCATCGTTATCGCCAACCATGACGATCAGGCCCGGCCCGATGATTGCCATTAGCGTCTTGAAGCGTGCCATCCAGCTGCTGCGTTTGCCGGTATCGGCCACCTCAATGGTGCCGAACGCGCCACGAATATCACCAACGTGAGCGCTGTCGAGGGCCGCGCCTTGGGCCCGGATGTCTATTTGACGAACTTGGTTTTCCATATCTTTCTCCTCGTGCGCATCGAACTTAGCTAATGCGCGTGGTTTTCAGTTATCAGTTATTGATCGCAAGTGTCAGTAGTCGATATGCAGGCGCATCGCATAGATGCTGACGGGGCCGCGCTGCGCGTTATAACCAGGATTGGCGACGCGCTGATAGTCCGCCGCAAGGCTGATGTGATTCGTTAGCACAGCGTTGTAATAGGTCTCGACTATCCTTTCGGACCGGTAGCTCGGCAGCATGCCATCGCCAACAAATGCCCCGAGTCCGCCTGAAGCCAGATACGAGCGATGCGCCGACGAAATATCATTTTTTGCAGCGGCAAAGCCAACCGTATCCTTTTCCCGTCCCCATAGCGCCCCTTGTACTGAAACACCGCCCGACAGTGACCTGTCGACTTCAGAAAACTGGTACGTTTCCGTCTTACCGTTATTGAATCCGGCACGTCCAAATACACCAATTTCTGCACTCACGCGCTGTTCAACATTGAGGCCGGCGCCGGTTTTAGTTTGATTGCGCCGCACGTCTGCAACATCTGGCGAGTCCTTGCCATTAACTTGGGCGTAGAGACGCGCGTCGTCAAAGTTGCCCATCTTGGCATGGTTGCGAAAGGCATACAGCCGCACCTTTCCGGGCTGGCCCATCAGGTTGTGGCTATGCTCGATTTCGAATTGCTGAGCCGCGTGGCGCGTCAAACTACGTTCCAGAGCCAGGCCATTCGATTCGATCGGCTGCGTGAATTGGCCAACCCGAAAAGCCCAGTCATTGACGTAATATTCGAGCGCTGCGCCCCAGGTATAACCGCGGGCGTCGGCGGCAAAATCCGAGGCTATATGGGTAAAGAAAGTCCAGTTCAGGAACTGCGTGCGCGCATCGTGAGCGTACGCGTTGTTGTCAAAAATGTCGGGCGTCGAGATATTCCCGACCGTGAGCACCACGCGGTTGGTGTCGACACTGCCAGCAAGCTGGTTAGGTCCCGATTCGAGCTTGATCGATTCGCCGCCCAGGTTGAACGTCTGGCGTACGAACAAACGCGCGCGATAGAAGGTCGGCGTAGTTTCGCCCATCTTCTGATTTTCATTATTGTTAAATCCGCCGAGACCATGTAGCCCAGAAAACTGGTTGGACTGAATCATTTCGGGATTGAAATACAGCTCAGTGTTGGCAAAGGGCCGAAAACCTAAGAACGCAGTAACGGTCCAGGTATAGGCCTTCTCATGGATCGGCAGCAGGCTGTTCGTGCCGCTGTAGGGCGCTCTGAAAGTGCCGTGTTCGGCTACGATCCAGGTGGTCTGGAATTTGGCGTTGAACTTTTCTGGCGTCTCTATCAGGTTCGCATCATTTACAGCCGTAAGCGGCATAGTTGCGCCAGGCGCTTCAATGTCTGCAGCAAGCGCAATTAACGGAAACATCAGCCCGGACAGCACGACGCCGACAACGCTCAGCAGCGCAGATTGTTGCGCGCCCAAATTGTTAAACACCATGCGTGTCAGTGCAGCCAGGATCTTGTGCAGTGAGCCAATCAAACGCGTTGGTCGAAATGTGAATTCGCCATACTCGCGCGGGGCGGTAAGAACCAACGTTCCATAGAGACTCTGTTTTTGTGTTGTGTCGTGCATTGCTATTACTTCCATTTTTAGTGCGCACGCAGCCGAATGCCTCGGAAAAAAATCCGGCATAAATGTGCGGCGAGAATCCAACGCACGCGTGCAAACGCACGCCCGCGTAGGGCAATCGCAATTAGTCTTTTGGAAGGGCGCTACAGAATTAATCCCGGCGGCATGCCAGAATTGGTTCGCGTGCGCACTGCCTCGTCATTGAGTGTCGAGACAGTGGACGCCAAAGATCAGGTTGGTCCGAAAACGTGTCTCAACAGTTCGATACGGTGTAGCCGAAAGGTCGCTTACAACTGCCTGAGTCCATTTGGACCTCCATTCAATAATAACGGGCGTATGATCCCGGAAATTTGCCAAGAAGTAAAGCACGAAAGCCAAAAAATTGAGTGGTGTGATTTTGATGCACTTTGCTTTGACCAAGGAAGATGACCTGGGGTTTAACTTGATAAACAACTTGCTGCCGCTGTTCTGCCTCCCCGCCGGGTCCGACAGGACGGCACTTTGCCCCGTCGTCGAACCAACTTGTGCTGAAGGTGGCAGAGCGCCATCACGTAATGGCGCCGAAGGCGGCCCCTACCCCTACCGAAAACGACATTGCCAGCGTACTCCAGAAGGTGATGCGCACTATTCCCGGCAGGACTTTCGCGCCGCCGGTGCGAGCCGCGATGCCGCCCAGGATCGCCAAAGCTCCCAGGGTGGCGGACACCATCGAGAACATCAGACTCTGCACGGGTACCAATGCGGTCACGACAAGCGGGAGCGCGGCACCAACGGAAAAGCTGACAGCCGATGCCCACGCGGCTTGGAATGGTCGCGCCGTCGATAGCTCGGAAATGCCCAATTCGTCCCGTGCGTGCGCGCCAATCGCATCGTGCGCCATGAGCTGTTGCGCTACCTGTGCCGCAAGAGAACGGTCCAGACCTCTGTGCATATAAATCATGGTTAGTTCCCGGTGTTCACCCTCATGATCGTTTTCAATTTCCGTCTGCTCCTCGGCAATGGCAGCCTTCTCAGTATCGGCTTGGGACGATACTGAAACATATTCTCCAGTGGCCATCGACATCGCGCCAGCGACGAGTCCGGCGACTGCGGTCAGCACGATATTCCCATGCGCCGCATGCGCTGCGGCCACGCCGAGTACGAGACTGGAAGTTGATATGATCCCATCATTTGCCCCGAGGACTGCCGCGCGAAGCCATCCAATATTTTGAATACGATGTTGCTCGTGGTGCGTTTTCCCCATGCCGATCTCCAAATGAGTGGTATTTAAAAAGACAACGAGAAAAAATTATAGGTGCGTTCATTTGGAAAGCCTAGCTGAGATAGGATGAATCAGTGTCGTTATCATTCTCATTTTGGCGCGGTATATCCTTGCCATCACATATCGATTCACGCCACCGTTGAAGCGGCGCCCTGTCTGCCGGTAGGCAGGAATTTTGTGGCTTGCGCTAATCCTCTGCAACAAGGCGGGAGGCGGTATCGCTGTCGGCTTGGCAAAAAATATTAAACGTTTGCCGGCACCAAAAAGGGTGACGGGATGGACGACCTATACAACGCTGCAACGAAAAAAAGCGGGTATTATCCGTCCATCAAAAAGGCGGTCGGTATGGACTTGCCTTAAGTTCGCAAGACCAGCACCGCTCTGTGTTCGTGACGATCGAGTGAGCCGACCAAAAATTGAATTGCAGCGTTCTGAGGTGCAGGGCCGATGCGCTGACGCCTTGAAGCTGATAAGCCGTGAAACGTTCCGCCCACTTCTTACAACACACAAAAGGAACCGATCCAATGCCGCGCCGCTCACTGCTCTCCGACACGGAACGCGCTAGCTTATTGATGTTGCCAGACAGTCAGGACGACTTGATCCAGCACTACAGCTTCACCGAAACCGACTTAGCGTTGATCCGGCAGCGCCGGGGCGACGCCAATCGACTTGGTTTCGCTATCCAATTGAGCCTGCTGCGCTATCCTGGCTATGCGTTAGCCAGCGATACGGTGGTGCCGGAGGCGCTAATTCAGTGGATTGCCAGCCAGGTACGCAGCGACGTCGCTGCTTGGCCGCAATACAGCGAGCGCGAGAAAACGCGCAATGAGCATCTGCATGAGTTGCGCGCCTACCTCGGCATGAGGTAACCTGACTTTTTCGGACACTCTAGTTTGGTAAACTTCACCAACTGGAGAATTTATGGCACGCTCAAAAACATACACCCCGGAGCTTCGGGAAGAAGCGGTAAAGCTGGTCCTGACTCAAGGCCTGACGCTGGACGACGCCGCGTTGCGCCTGACGATCCCCAAAGGAACGCTGGGCAATTGGGTTGCCGCCGCCAGGCACGGCACGTCGCCCAAGGTGGCCCCTGGTAGCCGCTCCGTGCCTGAGCTAGAAGGGGGACCGTAAGGATTCCTACGTAAATGAGTAATAGGCGAAAACAGCTTTGGAATCAAAGTATTTTTGCGTCACCGAGCGACAGGTAACGCCAGAACCCCTCGTTCCAGTGGGCGTGCGTAATTGATGTGTGGGCGGTCACGCCGGGCAAGTTGGCCGTGCTGTAGGACAGCGACGTGTGCCTCGGTGGCGGGATCATCGACATTTCGACGCCGGCCCGGATGTGATGCGCGCCGCCCCGCTACGCGCGATCCTAGAACTCTTCCCAATCGTCGGTCTTCGCGATGGCTGGCGCGATCCGTACATGCGCGATCCTGACTGGCTTGGCAGCGCCGCTGGTGCGGGCGGGCGCGGGCCCCGCAGGCGCACGCCCGATGGACGCCGCAACGGCGGGTCCCGCACTGTGCGCCCCGTCAAGTTTGAACGCCGCCACCACCTTCGCCAAGTTCCCCGCCTGATCCTGGAGCGACGCAGCGGCGGCGGCGGCCTGCTCGACCAGGGCCGCGTTTTGCTGGGTCACTTCATCCATTTGCGCGATCGCCTGATTAATCTGCTCGATGCCCGAGGTCTGCTCCAAGCTGGCCGCCGAAATCTCGCTCATTACGTCTGTTACCCGTTTGACGCTTTCGACAATTTCCTGCATCGTCGAACCGGCCTGACCGACCAGTTTCGTGCCCGCATCGACCTTCTCGACCGAGTCGCCAATCAGGGCCTTGATCTCCTTGGCCGCCGCCGCCGAGCGCTGCGCCAGGTTGCGCACTTCGCTTGCCACCACCGCGAAGCCACGGCCTTGCTCGCCGGCGCGCGCCGCCTCCACCGCCGCATTCAGGGCCAGGATATTGGTCTGGAAGGCGATGCCGTCAATCACGCCGATAATATCGACGATCTTCCGGGACGAGTCGTTGATCGAGCCCATGGTGTCGACAACGTGCGCCACCACTGCGCCGCCCTTGGTCGCCACGTCGGATGCCGATGCCGCCAGCTGATTGGCTTGGCGCGCATTTTCGGCATTCTGTTTCACGGTGCTGGTGAGTTCCTCCATCGACGATGCGGTTTCCTCCAGCGAACTGGCCTGTTGCTCGGTCCGGCTTGACAGGTCAAGGTTGCCGGCCGCGATCTGGTTGGAAGCGGTGGCGATGGTATCGGTGCCGCTGCGTACCTGGCCGACAATATCGACGAGACTGTCTTGCATGGCCGAGAGGGATGTCAAGAGTTGCGCAATTTCATCTTTTCCCTCGACCCGGATGCGGTGGGTCAGGTCTCCTTGGGCGACGGCATTGGCCGCGTCCATGGCCAGGGCCAGCGAACGTGAAATGCCGCGCACCAAGGCGAGTCCGAACAGGACGGCAAACAGCACGCCAACGCTGATCGAGCCGATCGCGACGAGGCGGATGGTGGCGTACCGTGCCAGGGCGGCTCCATATTCCTTCCTGGCCTCGTCGAGTTGGATTTTCATCAGAGCGTCGATGTTGACGCGCATCGGCTCGTACAACACGCTAATTTTTTCGACCAGCAGACGTCTCGCTTCGGGTATGTCATTGGCGCGCAAGGCGACCATGCTCGGACGCAAACCTTCTTGCAGGTATTTGGCGCGGTTCTCGCCAAATGTCTTGGCGACCTTCGCTTCCTCGGTCGTCGCCGTGGTGGCCATGTACGCGTCCCAGACCTTGGCGGTGTTGGCAAAATTGGCCTCCATCGCGGCCAATTTTGCCTGGATCACCTCGGGCGTGGGCGTGATGATGGCAGTGCTGATGGCTAGGCGGTTCTCTAGCAAATTGCCTTGGATATCGGCAATTTGGCCGATGGCCACGGTGCGGTTTTCGTAGACAGTCTTGAGCGCGTCATTGGACTGGCCGATGCCATACAGACCAACCGCGCCCACACCGATCAGCAATACCGAGAGGATGCCGATTAGAATGATCAGACGGGTGGAGATGTTGAAACTATTCATAGCGGCTACCTCGATGACGGCGACGCTGCTTCAGCGGGCCAAACCAACTAAAATTCAGGATGCCGGCTTGTCATTTGCCCGAGCCCTGGCTGTAACACCGTGAGCGGGCCGACTGATGCTAAGCATCGAAAGACCGCTTTTGGCCGTTCTCTGCCTATCCAGCTACGTTTTAATCAAAATCTTCTGCCCTGCTTGCTTCAGCGTGCCATCACCATTCACATATGCATAAAGGGTCGTGGTCGTGATGTCCAAACGGCGCGCCACTTCGACGGCATTGGCTTTCGGGTCTGCCATCGCCGCCATCGCCATCATCACGGTTGCCCGATCCATCTTCCGAGGACGGCCGCCTTGGCGTCCACGCGCTCTTGCCGAAGCAAGTCCCGCATGTGTGCGTTCGGCAATTAATTCTCGCTCGAATTCCGCCAGCGCTGCAAAAATTCCAAAGAATAGCCGTCCGTTCGCGGTGGTCGTGTCGATCTGTGCGCCCGCGCCGGCCAATACTTTCAAGCCGATGATGCGATTACGCAATTCATCCACCGTCGTTACCAAATGCTTCAAGTCACGGCCAAGTCGATCCAGCTTCCACACTACCAATGTATTGCCGGGCTGAAGCGCCTTGAGGCAAGCATTCAACCCAGGTCTGTCATCCTGGCGGCCTGATGCAAAATCAGAATAAATCCGATCGGGCTCCACGCCAGCGGCAATCAGCACGTCACGTTGCGGTGCCAGCGTCTGGCTACCGTCGCTTTTGGAAACACGAACATACCCGACCAACATAGTTTATCCAATGTACAAGAAAAGCTGAATCCAAGGGTACAATATTGCGTTGTTTTTCTCAATGAGTTTTCTTGTGGTTTTTCGGTCCCGTGTGGGCATTTTCATAATCGCAAGATAAACGGTCGTTTTTCTTGCACTAATTTTCTATTTCCCCAAATTGCAACCAAGCGACACCGCCTATCCGCGCTTCAAGAGCCGCCTATCGCCCGTCGAGCTGGAGCGTTTCTACACGCTGACCGACGCCGAACGCATTTTCTGCGATGGCGCGACCAGGTCGGATACGACTCGGCTGGGTTTTGCGTTGCTCCTCAAAACCTACCAGCGGCTCGGCTATTTCGTCACGTCCATTCACGTGCCATGCTCGATTGTCGAGCATATCGGCGCTTTAATCGGCGCGTCCTGCAACCGGGACAATCTGCGCAGCTACGATGCTTCGCAAGCCAGGCGCAAGCACTTGTCAGCGGTCCGTCAACATCTGTCGGTCAAGGTGTTAAGCGAGCCGGGTAAGCTACTGCTGCAGCAAACCCTGGCCAACGCGGCACTGACCAAGGACGATGTGATCGATATCGTTAACATCGGCATCGAGACACTGGTGCGCCACAGTTATGAATTGCCAGCCTTCGACACGCTGGTGCGCGAGGCGCGCGCCCAACGGACCGCGACGACGCAGGCGATGTATGCGCGCATCGAGGCAGCTCTGGGCGAGAGCGGACGGGAATTTCTGAATGCGCTGTACGTGGTGGGCGACGACCCGCGCCATGTCAGCACCTGGAACGATATCAAGCAAGATGCGGCATTGCCGACCATCGACGGCATGCGCGACCTGGTGGCACGTTACGACCAATTAACCGGACTGTCATGCCATGTCGGGCTGCTCAAGCCGATTCCTCTCGTGAAGATCAAGCAATGGGCGCTCGAAGGCAACAGCCTGGACGCGGCCAGCATGATGGACATGGCCGCACCCAAGCGCCATGCAGTGACGTTGGCCCTGATTCGGCAGCGGCTGGCGCGCGTGTCCGACGACCTGTGCGATATTTTTTGCAAACAGATGAAACGAGTGGAGCACGCCGCCGACGAAGCGCTGGAAAAATACCTTGCCGACAATCAGGAAAAGACCGACGAGATTCTGCGGCGGTTCGCGGCGATGGAGACGCTGCTCAATTCCAACCAACCGGATGTCGAACAATTGTAGGGCATCCGCAATACCGTCACGGCTCGCCCGGACTTGTGCGAGTTTTCCCGCCAGCATGCCGAGTATGGCGGCAAAAACCAATGCCGATTTTTCTGGCATCTTTTCAAGCCTCGTCGCGCCGAGGTCCTGCGCATTCTCAGCAAACTACCACTGGTTGCGACCAGTCAGGATGCCGGCGTCGAGCAAGCGTTGGCCTTCGTGCTGGCGAATCGACATCGGCACCACGAATGGATAACCCTCACGGCTACCGACAGCGCGCGCCTGACGCTGGCGAATCTTGCTTGGATTCCGGAAAAATGGTGGAAGCTCGTGACTGGCGAAACCCAGCGCAACGTTGCGCCCACGCGCATCAACCGGCGCCAGTTCGAAGTCTGTTTCTGCGCTCAGATGGTGCGGGAGCTGAAGTCTGGTGACGTTTGTGTAACCGGCAGCGATGCTTATTCGGACCATCGGGATGAGCTGGTGCCAATGGAAGAGTGCGAGCGCACACGTGCCGACTATGGCGAAAAAGTCGGAATCCCGGTGAACAGTACCGAGTTTGTCACCCACGTGCGTACGCTCCTGACGCAGGCCGCACAACAGGCCGACCAGAGCTACCTGGCGAATCCGCATTTCAATATTGTTGACGGACGCCCGAAGCTGGACCGGTATCAGAAAAAGGCGCTGCCAACCGGATTCAAGGAACTTGATGATGTGCTACGGCGCAAGCTCGACCGACTTGAACTGTCGTTGCTTGATGTGCTTGCCGACACGATGCAATGGCTGGGCTGGGGGAAGCACTTCGGCCCCCTGAGCGGCCACCAGGGCAAACTGCATGACGAAGACCGGCGCAAAATCCTGACGGTGTTCGCTTACGGCACCGGCATAGGGCCAACCCAGATCGCAAAGAATATTGCCGACGTAAGCGCGCGCCAAGTGTCCTTCGTCAATCAGCGCCAGGTCACCACCGAAAAGCTGGAGGCCGCAATCAGCACGGTGATCAATGGCTACAACCAATTTCAGCTGCCGCAGTATTAAGGTGACACCAAGCGTGCAGCCGCCGACGGCACGCAATGGAACCTGTACGAAAACAATTTGCTGTCGGAGAGGCATATTCGCTACGGTGGTTACGGCGGTATTGCCTACTATCACGTCAGCGACACTTACATTGCGCTGTTTTCGCACTTCATCCCCTGTGGCGTCTGGGAGGCCGTGTATATCCTCGACGGACTCACCAAGAACACGTCTGACATCCAGCCCGACATTTTGCATGGCGACACGCAAGCCCAAAGCGCGCCGGTCTACGGACTGGCATTTTTGTTGGGCATCAAGCTGATGCCACGGATTCGCAACTGGAAAGACCTGAAGTGGTTTCGCCCGGCCAGTGACACGACCTACGAACACATCGACGACCTGTTTTCCAAGGACGTGATCGACTGGGACCTGATCGCGTGCCACTTGCCGGACATGCTGCAAGTGGCGCAATCGATTCAGGCAGGCCGCATTTCGCCGTCGACTATCCTGCGCAAGCTGGGCACCGCCAGCCGGAAAAACAAGCTGTACTTCGCGTTTCGCGAACTGGGCCGTGCCGTGCGCACGATGTTCCTGCTGGAATATATCGGCGACCAGGAGTTGCGTCAGACCATTCAGGCCGCCCAGAACAAGTGCGAAGGGTTCAACAACTTCGCCCAGTGGGCGTATTTCGGTTCCGACACCATCGAAGACAATGTGCGCGAGAACCAGTTGAAAATCATCAAGTACAACCATCTGGTCGCCAACCTGCTGATTTTCCATAACTGCCACACGATGACGCAAGCATTCAAGGAGCTGGAAGCCGAAGGCATGCAGTTGACGCCCGAATTGCTGGCCGCTTTCAGTCCGTATCGGACGCATCACGCAAATCGTTTCGGGATGTACGAATTGCGCGACCGGAAGCTCGGACCCATTGATTACGGCGCAACGTTCAAAATTTAGCGGCGTCGGCGATGTTACTCATTTACGAAGGAATCCTTACGGTTCCCCTAATTCCGTCAAATCGAACGATTTGATTGGATCCGTCTGTAAAGGCGAAACGCTCTGCCTCTTCGATTCAGCGGTGGCTAGCCACCATGGCTGCTCTTGGCCGACTGTGGCCGGTCGCAATAAAGGCGAGCGCGATCTAGAGCGCGACTGTCCGGTATTGGCCGAAAGTGGCCTTTCGGTAACGGTACTTTAGATCATTTCCGTCACCGGCAAGGTGCTCAGCTGTAATTTTCTAGCTTAGCGTACTATTTTTGGTTCTGTCGCATTGTTTAGCGCAAGACGGATTTTTTCGTGCCGAGTATCGCCCGCACTTATGCGGCGTTGTTGAATTAATCGACGCCAGGTAAAAAGGCTCTATGCCGTTTTGAGTGGAACTTTACACGGCGGCGGAAACGTGATGCTGCCAAATCGTGTGAATTTCCCCACCCCTAACCCCGCCCCGAGGGCGGGGAAGTCCTTGCCGCCGGAC
>NZ_JAFCUW010000014.1:0-71263 GCF_049896725.1 Massilia sp. PWRC2 | reverse complement strand
ACCAGTTCGAGCAGCTCTTCGTCATCGACGAGGTCGCACTTGTTCAGGAACACGATGATGTAAGGAACGCCAACCTGGCGGGCCAGCAGGATGTGCTCGCGGGTCTGTGGCATTGGGCCGTCAGCTGCCGAGCAGACCAGGATTGCGCCGTCCATCTGGGCAGCACCGGTGATCATGTTTTTGATGTAATCGGCGTGGCCTGGGCAATCGACGTGAGCATAGTGACGGTTGGCCGTCTCGTACTCAACGTGGGCGGTGTTGATGGTGATACCGCGCGCTTTTTCTTCTGGTGCTGCATCGATCTGGTCGTATGCTTTTGCTTCGCCGCCGAATTTCTTCGACAGAACGGTTGCGATTGCAGCCGTCAGCGTGGTTTTACCGTGGTCGACGTGGCCGATGGTGCCGACGTTGACGTGCGGCTTGGTCCGTTCGAATTTACCTTTTGCCATTTTATTCTTCCTTGAAAAGAGCGATTTTTACTGGTTATGCTGCCGGGACGCAGCATGCATCCCGGCACTTTAATAGAATTACTTGGCTTTGGCCGTCACGATTGCGTCGGTGACATGCTTCGGCGCTTCCGAGTAGTGCTTGAATTCCATCGTGTAGGTGGCACGGCCCTGGGTTGCGGAACGCAACGAGGTCGAGTAACCAAACATTTCCGACAGAGGCACTTCCGCTTTGATGATCTTGCCACCGCCGCCTGGGATCTCGTCCATGCCCTGCACCATGCCGCGACGCGACGACAGGTCGCCCATCACGGTACCGGCGTAGTCTTCCGGCGTTTCCACTTCCACGGCCATCATTGGCTCGAGGATGACCGGCGACGCCTTGCGGCAGCCGTCTTTGAAGGCCATCGAAGCGGCCATCTGGAACGCGTTTTCGTTCGAGTCCACATCGTGGTACGAACCGAAGAACAGCGTGACCTTGACGTCGACCACTGGGTAGCCAGCAAGTACGCCGGTGTTGAGGGTACCGCGCACACCTTTTTCAACTGCAGGGATGTACTCGCGTGGCACGGTGCCGCCCTTGATGGCGTCAACGAACTCGAAACCTTTACCTGGTTCTTGCGGCTCGATCTTCAGCACAACGTGACCGTACTGACCACGACCACCGGACTGCTTGACGAACTTGCCCTCGGACTCTTCGCAAATCTTGCGGATGGTTTCGCGGTACGCAACCTGAGGCTTGCCGACGGTCGCTTCGACGCCGAATTCGCGCTTCATGCGGTCAACGATAATTTCCAGGTGCAGCTCGCCCATACCACCAATGATGGTCTGGCCCGACTCTTCGTCGGTCTTGACGCGGAACGATGGATCTTCCTGTGCCAGGCGGTTCAATGCCAGGCCCATTTTTTCCTGATCGACCTTGGTCTTCGGCTCGACAGCCTGTTGAATCACCGGCTCAGGGAACACCATTTTTTCCAGCGTGATGATGGCCGATGGATCGCACAGGGTTTCGCCCGTGGTCGCATCTTTCAGGCCGACCGCAGCGGCGATATCGCCGGCGTGGACTTCCTTGATTTCTTCGCGCTGGTTGGCGTGCATCTGCAAAATCCGGCCAAGACGTTCTTTCTTGTTCTTGATCGGATTGAAGACGGTATCGCCCGACTTGATGGTGCCCGAGTAGACGCGGAAGAAAATCAGCTGGCCGACGAACGGGTCGGTCATGATCTTGAATGCCAGCGCAGCGAATTTCTCGTTGTCGTCAGCCTTGCGGGTGACCGGCTGGTCATCTTCATCCATGCCTTGCACTGGCTTGATGTCGATCGGCGATGGCAGGTATTCGATCACGCCGTCGAGCATGGCTTGCACGCCCTTGTTTTTGAAGGCGGTGCCGCACATCATCGGGACGATTTCCGAAGCGAGGGTACGGGCGCGGATGGCAGCCTTGATCTCTTCTTCGCTCAAATCGCCTTCTTCGAGGTACTTGTTCATCAGTTCGTCGCTGGACTCGGCAGCGGCCTCGACCATTTTCAGACGCCATTCGTCAGCCTGGTCTTGCAACTCGGCCGGGATGTCGCGGTAGTCGAACTTCATGCCCTGCGAAGCGTCGTCCCAGTAGATGGCTTTCATCTTGACCAGATCGACCACGCCGAGGAAGTTCTCTTCTGCGCCGATCGGAATCTGCAGGGGAATCGGGTTCGCTTTCAGGCGCGCACGCATCTGATCGTAGACCTTGAAGAAGTTGGCGCCGGTACGGTCCATCTTGTTCACGAAAGCCAGACGAGGGACTTTGTACTTGTTGGCCTGACGCCACACGGTTTCGGACTGTGGCTGCACGCCGCCGACTGCACAGTACACCATGCAGGCGCCGTCGAGCACGCGCATCGAGCGCTCGACTTCAATGGTGAAGTCGACGTGGCCCGGGGTGTCGATGATGTTGATGTGGTGCTCAGGGAAGTTGTTGGCCATGCCCTTCCAGAAGCAGGTCGTCGCTGCCGAGGTAATGGTAATGCCGCGTTCCTGCTCTTGCTCCATCCAGTCCATGGTGGCGGCGCCATCGTGGACTTCACCAATCTTGTGGTTCACGCCCGTGTAGAACAGGACGCGCTCGGTCGTGGTGGTCTTACCAGCATCGATGTGAGCGGAAATACCGATATTGCGGTAGCGCTCAATGGGGGTCTTGCGTGCCATAAATATTCCTAAATCTTTGAATGGACAAAACCGAGCGGCATTTTGAAAACAAAATGAGCCCGGCCTCGAACAACAGATACATGGCCGCGCCCGGGCTCGACAACACCCGGGATTGGCCCTTAATTAGAAGCGGAAGTGCGAGAACGCCTTGTTCGCTTCAGCCATGCGGTGAACTTCATCACGACGCTTCATGGCACCGCCGCGCATTTCTGCGGCTTCCAGCAACTCGCCGCCGAGGCGTTGAGGCATGGATTTTTCGCTGCGCTTGTTGGCCGCTTCACGCAACCAACGCATCGACAGCGCCATACGGCGAACCGGGCGAACTTCGACTGGCACCTGGTAATTGGCACCACCAACGCGGCGCGATTTTACCTCAACCATTGGTTTGGCGTTGTTGATCGCGGCAGCAAACACTTCGAGCGGATCTTTGCCTGATTTTTGCTTGATGTGCTCGAAAGCACCGTAAATGATGTTTTCTGCGACCGATTTTTTACCGGACAACATCAAAACGTTGACGAATTTGGCGACATCCTGGTTACCGAATTTTGGATCCGGCAGGATATCGCGCTTGGGGACTTCACGACGACGTGGCATTTCAATTCCTTTCAGTCTTCAGTTGAGCGCGGGGACGCAGCACTCGCGGCAGGCCATCATAGCCTCCACTTACTCGACCATTACGATCGGTTCAACTATTCAATGGGCAAAAAGTTGGGAGTCAACCCGCTGGGAAAAATCCCGATTACTTCTTGCCTGCTTTAGCGCGCTTGGTACCGTATTTCGAGCGAGCTTGCTTACGGTCTTTGACGCCCTGGGTATCGAGTGCACCGCGAACCATGTGGTAACGCACACCCGGCAAATCTTTTACACGACCGCCGCGCAGCAGCACGACACTGTGTTCTTGCAGGTTGTGGCCTTCACCGCCGATGTACGAAATGACTTCGAAACCGTTGGTCAAGCGAACTTTGGCGACTTTACGCAGAGCCGAGTTTGGCTTCTTTGGGGTCGTCGTATATACACGGGTGCAAACACCACGTTTTTGCGGGCTGTTTTCCAGCGCCGGCGATTTGCTCTTCACGGTCAAGGCGACACGTGGATTGCGAATCAGTTGATTGATGGTTGGCATCGTTATAAATCCAACAAAGATACAACATGAATAACCCGGGCAAACGCCCGGGGACTAAAACGGAAACTGCGTCCCGCTGCGGGACCAGTGGCGCCAACAGCCACTCGACAAGGAGCGGCCGCAACAGCGTGGAACCCACAAACTAAAACGGGAACTCGCGAGTATAGGCCTGAACAGGTCGGCGGTCAACTTGTTTACCACGCGCCGGCGCCGCGCCGCCACAGTGGGCGTCGCACTGGCCGCCACACTATCGGCGCAGAAATGCAACAATTTGGCCTCAGCAAAATGGCAGGGCCGATGCGGAATGCACCGATAATACGCCCTTTTAGATGAAGCTTTGTCGATGCGATCCCTGCGTTCCTCCACCATTGTTCTCCTGCTGAGCTATCTGGCGCTGTCGGCCGTGCCCTTCGCCCCCCTGCTGGTGGGCAAACCGGTGCAACAGCCGGTCCAGTTGCTGGGTATCGAGGCGCTCGCCTGGCTGGCCGCCTGGGCCCTCTTCAAACGCCCGGCCTGGTTCCACTGGCTGCTGCTGCCAGCCTTCCTGGCGCTGCCGACCGAGCTGTACCTGATTACCTACTATGGTCAGGGCATTTCCAGCCATCACCTCGGCATCATCGCCGAGACCAGCCCGCAGGAAGCCCTCGAGTTTCTCGGTCACACCGTCTGGCTGCTGCTGCTGGTGATGCTGGCGGTCATTCTGTGGTGGGCCGCTACCTTGCGCAGCGCCAGCCGCACGCGCGAACTGGACTGGCACGACCGGTCGCGCTGGGTGGCGCTGGCCGCGCTGGCGCTCGGCGCCGGCGTGTGGGCGTATGGCGCCGCTTACGGCATTGCCCCCCAGGCTGGCGCCGCCGCTGCGCGGGTGTCGTCGGTGTCGTCGGTGTCGTCGGTGTCGTCGGTGTCGTCGGTGTCGTCGGTGTCTTCTGTGTATTCGCTACCGCCCTTGCCGCACGCTGCGCGCATGCCAGTCGACCCGGAAGCGCTGGCCCGTTCGTGGCCGTTCGGCCTGGTGCTGCGCGCCAGCGATTTTTACCAGGAGCGCTTGTACCTGGCCGAGCTGGCCGAGCGCAGCGCCAGCTTTCACTTCGGCGCCCGCCAGAACAGCGTCGATGACGCCGCCGAAACGGTGGTGCTGGTGATCGGTGAATCGTCGCGTTATGACCGCTGGCGCCTGAACGGCTACAGTCGCAACACCAATCCGCTGCTGGCCCAGCAAGCCAATCTGCTGCCCTTAAAAAATGTGATCACGGCGGTGTCGGCCACCCGATTGTCGGTGCCCGTCATTATTTCCCGAAAAACCAGCCGCCAGAGCCTGAAAGATGGCTTTTATGAAAAATCCCTGATTACTGCCTATAAAGAAGCCGGCTTTAAAACCTTCTGGCTGTCCAACCAGATTTCGTTCGGCAAGTACGACACCCCCGTCTCCGTCTTCGCCAAGGAAGCCGATGTGGTCGATTTTCTGAACCTGGGCGGCTTTAGCAGCCAGGCCAACTTCGACGAAGTGCTGTTGCCGCCGTTTACGCGCGCGCTCGCGGACCGGGCGGCCAAGAAACTGATCGTGATCCACACCCTGGGCAGCCACTGGAATTACAGCCAGCGCTACCCCAAGCGGTTTGACCAGTGGCAGCCCTCCCTGTTCGGCACCGACAAGCCCGCCTATACCGACCTGCGCCTGAAACCGCAACTGAACAACAGTTACGACAGCAGCATCTTGTATACCGACTGGTTCCTGGCACAACTGATCGAGCGCATCAAAGGCAAAGACCAGGCCGCTGCCCTGCTGTACGTCGCCGACCATGGCCAGACCCTGTACGACAACAGCTGCAGGCTGGCCTTCCACGGCCACAACACCGATTACGAATTTCACGTGCCGGCATTTGCCTGGTATTCGACGCCCTATGCGCAGCGCTATCCCGCCAAGGTCGCCCAGCTCAAGCGCCACCAGGGCGCCCGCCTGGCGACTGAAAACATTTTTCATACCATGCTCGACCTCGCCGATATCCGCTATCCGGGGCAGACGCTCGACTGGAGCTTCGTCAATCCCGCCTTCCAACCGCACACCCGCTATGTCGACAGTTATGGCTGGACCGATTACGACCGCGCCGTCTTCAAAGGCGATTGCCGCGAGGTGATTGGCCGCGACAAGCCGCTCAAGCGCGAGTGAGAAATAGCTAAAAACGCGTGCTGATGAACAGCACCGGAATGTGCTTTTTGTGCATGCGCTGCAGGGCATAGACGGAATAGGCCAGCAGACTGGCCGAGAGCACATGGGGATTGCCACCGGCCATTGCATAGTGATCAATGTCGTTGCCCCGGTAGCCGTCGCGGCCGACGATCTTGGTGTAATAGGTGAACACGTGCGACGCGTTCGAATACAGGTTGGTTGCAATCAACCCTTGCCCAAACGCTGAACGGGCAGCGCCGTCGTGCCGCAGCAGCCCCTCGGCGGTCGCATTGCTGGCCACAAAACCGGCCACACTGATCAGCCTGGCCTGGGCAGCGCTGGGCGGGTGTGGCAAATCGGCATCGGTCTGACCACACAGCAGCTTGCAACTGGGACCGGGCACGTTGATCCGAATCTGCGCCGCACCGGCGGCGTCAAACGCCGCCGCGTGGCCCAGTTCATGGACATAGATGGCGGCGTAAATGCCGGCGGCGGCGCCGAGGGCCTGCTCAACATGGCTATCGGCCCGGGCACCAGGATTAAATACCAGCCCCATCATGAACGCGAGGGCGAAACGCAGACGGCTGCTGCTGGCAAGACGACGGTGGCGCGGGTGCATGGTATGGACAATCCATTCTGACTGAAATGGCAATAATACACACATGCAATTATGGCATAACGATTGTTGGCCAGCCCGGGACGCTTACACATGCCCAACCTGCGCAGGCGGCGCATCCCAGCAATCGTTTTTACCATCGAGATAAATGACCGGGGCGGCGGCCAGTTCGGCTGCCGTTGCATCATCGAGGCAGCCGATACTGATGCCATAGAACGGCCCGCGCCGGGCCGATTGGCCGTAGCCAAACAGGCGCACGCCGCAGTGGCGGCAAAAGCAGTGGAATGCGCGCTTGGCGCCGAACTGACAGGTCGTCAAGGCAGCCACAGCCGCCGTCAAGCGCCATGCATCGGGCGCCACCAGCGCCGCCCAGCAGCGGATCTTTTGGCACTACGAACAATTACAGCGCCGCGTACCGGCCGCCAGATCGATGTCCGCTTCAAAGCGCACTGCGCCGCAATGGCAACTGCCGTGATAGCTGTTCCTATGAGCTCCGTGGCGCACCGCGCGCTGACCTTGATCATCACCGATTCGGCGCTGGCAATCTTGCACTGATTTGTCAGCCGCGTGCGTCCGCTGTCCGCCCCGCCCCCTTGCGGACAGCGGACACAGGCTTCAATTCCCCATGAAATCAGCCACTTAGTAACTGGCATAGTTCCTGCATATCGTTGCACATCTACGCATACCGAGACCGCCATGATCCGCGACACTTCGTCCCAGGACGCCCACCTCACCGCGCCGCCCGCCGCCCGCATCCGGCGCGGCGTGCTCTATGCCGGCGCCGGCGCCCTGCTGCTGGTTGCTGCCGTCACCGCCCTGAGTGGCTGGCGCAGCAGCGAGCATACGGTCAGCGCGAGCCGCCTGCGCATCGTTGCCGTCAGCCGCGGCACGCTGGCGCGCGACGCCGCCGTCAACGGCCGCATCGTCGCCGCCGTCAGCCCCACCCTGTATGCCACCGCGCAGTCGACCGTCACCCTCAAAACCAATGCCGGCGACACGGTCCACAAGGGCGATATCCTCGCCGTGCTGGAATCGCCCGACCTGGCCGACGCCCTCAAACGCGAGCAGTCGAGCTACCACCAGCTCGAGGCCGAAGTGGCGCGCCAGCGCATCCTGGCCAAAAAACAGAAACTGCTGGCCCAGCGCGAAGCCGACACCGCCGAGATCGACCGGCTGTCGGCCCAGCGCACGCTGGAGCGCTTCCAAGGCGTGTCGAATGCCGACGTCATCGCCAAAGTCGATTTTCAGCGCGCCCGCGACGCCCTCAATTCGGCGCAGATCCGCGCCAGCCACGCGGCCGCCGCAGCGGTGCTGGAAAACGATGATGTCGGCCTGGCGCTGCGCACCAAGGTCAATGAACTCGATCGCCAGCGCCTGTCGCTGGCCAACGCCCAGCGCCGCTTCGATGAATTGACGGTACGCGCTCCCGTCGACGGTTTTATTGGCACCCTCAATGTACAAAACCGCAGCGTGGTGGCGGCCAACACGCCGTTAATGACGCTGGTCGACCTGTCGCGCCTGGAGGTCGAACTGGAAGTGCCGGAAACCTATGTAGCCGACATGGGCATCGGCATGCGCGCCATCGTCCAGCTGGGCGACGCCAACGCCAGCGGCACGCTGGCCGCCCTCTCGCCCGAAGTGGTGAAAAACCAGGTGCTGGCGCGCGTGCGCTTCGATGGCGCCCAGCCGAAAGGGCTGCGCCAGAACCAGCGCCTGAGCGCGCGCCTGTTGATCGAAGAAAAACCGCGCGTGCTGCTGCTGCCGCGCGGCCCGTTTGTCGACAACGAGGGCGGCCGCTTTGCCTACGTCGTCCACGACGGCGTCGCCGTGCGCACGCCGATCCGCCTGGGCGCCACCAGCGTGGCGGCCGTCGAAATTCTGGCGGGCGTCAAGCTGGGCGACCAGGTCGTCATCGCCGGCACCGACGCCTTTGCCAATGCTGCCCGCGTCACCATTGACCGCTAATCCGTACCGAACCCTTCACCCTTCTCAGGACATCCCATGCTGCGCATGACCAATCTCTCCAAGGTGTACCGTACCCACATGATCGAAACGCACGCCCTGCGCGGCTTTGAAATCCAGGTCAACAAGGGTGAGTTCGTCACCGTCACCGGGCCCTCCGGCTCCGGCAAGACCAGCTTTCTGAATATCGCCGGCCTGCTCGAAGAATTCACCGACGGCGATTACATTCTCGATGGCGTCAACGTCAAGGGCATGGACGACAACGCCCGCTCGCGCCTGCGCAACGAAAAACTGGGCTTCATTTTCCAGGGCTTTAATTTGATCCCCGACCTGTCCCTGTTCGACAACGTCGACGTGCCGCTGCGCTACCGCGGCTTTAACGCCAGGGAGAGAAAAGAACGTATCGAAGACGCCCTCGCCAAGGTGGGCCTGGCTTCGCGCATGAAGCACTATCCTGCTGAACTGTCGGGTGGCCAGCAGCAGCGGGTGGCGATCGCCCGCGCGCTGGCCGGCTCGCCGCGGCTGCTGCTGGCCGATGAACCAACCGGTAACCTCGACACGCAAATGGCGCGCGGCGTGATGGAACTGTTAGAGGACATCAACGCCCGGGGCACCACCATCCTGATGGTCACCCACGATCCCGAACTGGCGGTGCGCTCGCAGAGGAACGTCCACATCATCGACGGCCAGGTGTCGGACCTGGTGCGCAAGGGGGCGTCGCTGGTCAACGCCCACCCGGCATAAGGGCGGCCATGTTTTCCTACTACTTCAGTTTGGGCGTGCGCAGCCTGCGCCGCAATCGAGCGCTGACGGCGCTGATGGTACTCACGCTGGCCATTGGCGTGGCCGCCAGCGTGTCGACCCTGACCATCCTGCACGTCATGTCGAGCAACCCGATCCCGCAAAAGAGCGAGCGGCTGTTCGTGCCGGTGCTCGACAACGGCCCCCTCCAGGGTTACAACCCGGCCGATAACCGTGAGCGCAATGGCGGCTACGCCCAGCTCAGCTACATCGACACCACGCATCTGCTCACCAGCGGCTACGGCGAACGGCGCACCGCCCTGTATGGCATCGGCGGCTCGATCGAGCCGGCGCGCCGCGACCTGCCCGTCATCAGCGCCCAGGGAATCGCCACCACCGGCAATTATTTTGCCATGTTCGAGGTGCCGTTTATCCACGGCCAGGGCTGGAGTGCGCAGGACGACAAGGCCGGCGCCGACGTCGTCGTGCTGAACCGGGCGATGGCCGAAAAGCTGTTTGGCGCCGTCAACCCGGTCGGCCGCCGTCTGCGCATGAACCAGCAGGATTACCAGGTGGTCGGGGTGATGGACAACTACCGGCCACGGCCAAAATTTTACCGCCTGGTGGGTGGCCCCGGCGCCTTCGGCCAGGAAGAAGACGTCATGGTGCCGCTGTCGAACGCCATCCGCCATGAGTTTGCCGCCAACGGCACCATGAACTGCAGCAGCAAGCGCGACCCCGGCTGGCAGGGCCTGCTGGCCTCGGAATGCGTCTGGCTGCAGTTCTTCTTCGAGACCCGCACTGGCGCCCAGCGCGCCGAACTGCAAAGCTGGCTCGATCACTACACCAGCGAGCAGCGCCGGCTGGGCCGCTTCATGCGCAATGCACCGAACGGCCTGTTTGATGTCATGGAGTGGCTGGCCTACCAAAAGGTGGTGGAGAACGACAGCAAGCTGGCGGCCTGGCTGGCCTTCGGCTTTCTCGCCCTGTGCCTGGTCAACACAGTGGGACTGCTGCTGGCGAAATTCTCCGTGCGCGCCGCCGAAGTGGGCATCCGTCGTGCGCTCGGCGCCTCGCGTCGCGCAATTTTTCAGCAGTTCCTCATCGAGACGGCGGTGGTGGGGCTGGCCGGCGGCCTGCTTGGCGTGCTGCTGGCGTTTGGTGCGCTCGCCATCATCGCCATGCAGTCGAACGACATGCAGCAGCTGGCGCACATGGACTTGCCGATGCTGGCCTTGACCTTCGCCCTGGCGCTGCTGGCCGCCGTGCTGGCCGGCCTGGTGCCGACCTGGCGCGCCTGCCAGATCACCCCGGCCATCCAGCTCAAGTCGCAGTAAGTTGAACCCAGCGAGGAACCCCTATGGAAATTCGACCCATCATTTCAGCGCTCCTGCGCAGCAAGACCGGCGCCGTGCTGGTCGCGCTGCAAGTGGCGATCAGCCTGGCCATCCTGGCCAACGCCCTGCACATCGTCAACCTGCGCCAGGCCGTGGCCCAGCGCCCCAGCGGTATCGCCAACGAGAGCAGCCTGATTTACATCGAGCTGCGCCACCTGCGCAAGGCTGATTCCAACCTGCAGCTGGCCTGGCAAAAAACCGAGACGGCGCTGCTGCGGGCGCTCCCCGGCATCACCTCGGTGGCCATGGTCAACCAGTTACCGATGACCCAGAATGGCTTTAATTCGAGCGTGGCGGCCGATCGCCAGCAGATTAATAGCAGCGCCAACGCCTCCTACTATTTCACCCCCGATTCGCTCGTCAAGACCTTGGGATTACAACTGGTCGAAGGGCGCGACTTTCGTCCCGACGAAGTGGCCGAGGTGGACAACGACAAGGACGACGATGAGGCATCGCGCCCGCGCGCCCTGATCGTCACCCGCGCGCTGGCGCAAAAAGTCTGGCCCAACGACGCCCAGTACGTCGGCAAGATGCTCTATTACGGCACCGGCGCCGACGCCCAGGGCGGTCCGGTGGTGGGCGTGGTCGAAACCCTGCAAACGCAGAGCGCCCAGGTCGAGCAGGACGGCGAATATTCGACCATCGTGCCGATGCGCCTGACCAACGGCTTCGGCACCCTCTACGCCATCCGCGTGGACGGCGCCAGCCAGGTCGAGCGCGTCATGAAAGAGGCCGAGGCAGCGCTGCTGCGCAGCAGCGCTGAGCCGCTGATCGTGCGCGTCAAAAAAATCAGCGACACCCGCAAGGACCGCTACCGCGCCGACATGGCGCTGTCGTGGATGCTGATTGCCGTCAGCGCCCTGCTGCTGCTGATCACCGCCAGCGGCATCGTCGGCATCGCCAGCCTGTGGGTCACCCAGCGCCGCAAGCAGATCGGCGTACGGCGCGCACTGGGCGCGCGCCGCCTCGACATCCTGCGCTATTTTTTGCTGGAGAACTTCCTGATCACCAGCGTCGGTGTGGTCAGCGGCGTGCTGCTGGCACTGGGCTTCAATACGCTGCTGGTGTCGCTGCTGCACATGGCCCGGCTGCCGCTGCCCTACCTGTTGATCGGCGCGGCGACATTCTGGGCACTGGGCGCGCTGGCGGTGTACGGGCCGGCCTGGCGCGCTGCCAGCATCTCGCCGGCCACCGCCACCCGCGCTACCTGACGCCGGGATGCCACAGCAAGCGGCCAATGTTATGCTAACGCCCATGTCCACCGTCCTGATCATCGACGACAACGCCGCCGTCGCCATCGCCCTCGAGGTGCTGCTGTCGCTGCACGATATCGGCGCCATCAAAGCCGCCTCGCCCGAACAGGGACTGGCGCTGCTGGCGTCGCAGCCGGTCGACCTGGTCATCCAGGACATGAATTTTTCACTGGAGACCACCTCGGGCGAAGAAGGCATCGCCCTGTTCCGCCAGATCCGCGCACGCCACCCCGACCTGCCCGTCATGCTGCTGACCGCCTGGACCCAGCTCGACGCCGCCGTCGACCTGATCAAGGCGGGTGCCGCCGACTATCTGGCCAAGCCGTGGAACGATGCGCGCCTGATCGCCAGCGTCACCAACCTGATCGAACTGGGCCAGGCCAACCGCGCCCTGCACGAGCGCCTGCAGCGCGAACGGCGCCACAAGCGAGAACTGGAAAACAGCTTCGATTTGCGCGGCATGGTGTGGCAGGACGCCGCCATGGAAACCGTGCTGCGGCTGGCCTGCCAGGTGGCGCGCGCCGATGTGCCGGTCCTGATCAGCGGCGCCAACGGCACCGGCAAGGAGCGAATCGCCGCCATCATCCAGGCCAATTCGCACGTGGCGCAAGGCCCCTTCGTGATTCTCAACTGTGGCGCCCTGCCGGCGGAATTGATCGAAGCGGAACTGTTCGGCGCCGACGCCGGTGCCTACACCGGCGCCGGCAAGGCGCGCGAAGGCAAATTCGAAGCGGCCGATGGCGGCACCCTGTTTTTGGATGAAATCGGCAACCTGCCGCTGGCCGGTCAAATGAAGCTGCTGCGGGTGCTCGAAACGGGCCGCTTCGAGCGCCTCGGCTCGAACCGCGAACGGCAGGTCAAGGTGCGCGTGATCAGCGCCACCAACGCCGACCTGCCAGCGATGATCCGCGCCGGTACCTTCAGAGAAGACCTGTTTTATCGGCTCAACCTGATCGAACTGCGCCTGCCACCCTTGAGCGCGCGGCCCGACGACATCGTGCCGCTGGCGCGCAGTTTTCTGGCGCCCGGCAAGACGTTGTCGGCGGCGGCCGAAGCGGCGCTGCTCTCGCATGGCTGGCCCGGCAATGTACGCGAACTAAAAAACGTCCTGCTGCGCGCCTGCCTGCTGGCGGCGAACAGCGCCATCGGCGCCGCCGACCTGGGCTTGCCGGCGGCGCGCCTTGCAGTCACCCCGGCGCTGGCCGTGGACCTTGAACCGGATCGCGCGCTGCTGCAAGCGGCGCTGGCGCGCGCCAATGGCATCGTGGCGCAGGCAGCGGCCGAACTGGGGCTGTCGCGCCAGGCGCTGTACCGGCGCATGGAGCGGCTCGGCATCGACCGTCCCGCATGAAGTCGCAGCCGGGCACCGGGCGGCGGCTGTCGCTGGTGACGCGCTGGTCAGCGCTGGTGGCGACGCTGGCGGCGATGGGCATCGTCATCGTGCTGGCGCTCGATCACTTGCTGCCCGGCCGCCCGGTGCTGGTGGCACTGCTGGCGATCGCCTGCGTGGTGCCGCTCGCCGTGATCACCCTGCGCGCCCAGATGCAGCCCATCCTGTCGCTGTTTCGCGCGCTCGAGGGTACCGTCGCCAGTTACCGCGATGGCGATTTTTCGTTCAGCCTGCACTGGCCCCACAACGATCAATTGCGCGACCTGATCGACGCTCACAATGCCCTCGGCGATGTGCTGCGCACCCAGCGGCTCGACCTGGCACAGCGCGAACTGCTGCTCGACACGATGGTGCAAAACACCCCGGTGGCGATGTTGCTGCTGGCTGACACGGGCGGCAGCGGTAGTAAAAACGAAGGCACCAGCGGGCGCCAGCAAGCCATCGTCTACGCCAACCTGGCGGCGCGCCAGCTGCTCAACCGCGGCCACAAGCTCGAAGGCTTGTTGATGGACGCCCTGCTGGCCCAGTCCAGCCCCGCCCTGCGCGAGGCGCTGGCGCGCAGCGGCGACGGCCTGTTCACCACCGGAGAAGGCGAATTCGAAGAGGTCTACCACCTGGCGCGCCGCCACTTTCAGCTCAATGGACGGCGCCACCAACTGCTGCTGCTGCGCCAGCTGACGGCGGAAATGCGGCGCCAGGAAGTGCAGACCTGGAAAAAAGTGATCCGCGTAATCAGCCACGAATTGAACAATTCACTGGCGCCGATGGCCTCACTGGCCCACTCGGGCGCCGAACTGGTACGCCGTGGCCAGTTAGAACGGCTGCCACAAATTCTCGCCACCATCGAAGAGCGCACCGGCCACCTCGAGCGTTTTATCCTTGGCTACGCCAGCTTCGCCAAGCTGCCGACGCCACGCCTCGAGCGCATCGACTGGCCCGCCTTTGTGGCCCAGCTGGCGGCGCAAACGCCCTTCACGCTAACCGGCGCGCTGCCGCTGGAAGCGGCCCTGCTCGATGCGGCGCAGCTGCAGCAGGCCTTGCTCAATTTGCTGAAAAACGCCCACGAATCCGGTTCGCCGCCCGACCAGGTACAACTGCGCATCAGCCGCGTGCAAGCGCTGCTGCGCATCGAGGTGTGCGACCGCGGCAGCGGCATGAGCGAGGCGGTGTTGACCCATGCGCTGGTGCCGTTCTATTCGACCAAGCGCAGTGGCACCGGTCTGGGCCTGGCCCTGGCGCGCGAAATCGCCGAAGCCCATGGTGGCCGCATCACCCTCGGCAACCGCGACGGCGGCGGCCTGACGGTGACCCTGATCCTGCCGGCCTGAGGGCACGCTCTGCTAAGATGGGCCTGCGCAGCTTTTTTTCATTCTCATGTCTTCCAACGATCACCTTGCCGACGGCCGCTTCGAGCAGCCCGGCCATCCCCCCGCCACCGTCACCGAATTTCGCGGCGTGCGCTTTCTGCACCTGGGCACCTCGTGGGTGCAAGGCGCCATGCGCCTGAACAAGCCGGACGCCATCGAACTCGAATACATCCAGATGATGATGTTGTGGCTGTTGTTCATGGATGCGCCGCGCCACGTGGTGCAGCTGGGCCTGGGCAGCGCCGCGCTGACCAAGTTTTGCTATCACCGCTTGCCAGGCACCCGCGTGACCGCCGTCGAACTCAATCCCAACGTGATCGCCATCTGCCGCGCGCTGTTCGCCCTGCCGCCGGACGACGCCCGCCTGACGGTGCGCGAAATGAACGCGCTCGACTTCGTGCTCGAGCGCGCCAACCACGGCCAGGTCGACGTCTTCCAGGTCGACCTGTACGACGAAGACGCCCGCGGTCCCGTGCTCGACACCGTCGAGTTCTACCAGGGCTGCCACGATTGCCTCAGCAGCGACGGCGTCATGACCATCAATGTGTTCGGCGAATACGCCAACTACGACATCAACCTGCGGGCGATGGAAGAAGTGTTCGATGCCGTGGTGTGGCTGCCCGAGGTGAGCGATGCCAACATCGTGGTGATCGCCTTTAAAAAATCGCCGCAGATCGATTTCAGCGTGCTGTTCGAGCGCGCCGGCGCCATCAAGCGCAGCATGAACCTGCCGGCCAAGGGCTGGGTCGAGGGTTTGAAGGAATGGATGCACGACCAGGCGGCGTAGCATTGACTTGCTCGCATCCATAGCAGTGACTGCGCCAGCGCGCCCCTCGCAGTCCTGCTAGCTGGTTATGCAGCATGGCCCTCGCGTAGGCTGATCCGACCATGACTTCGGAGACAGCGATGCGCAGGCAGACCGGTAATACCGTCCTCATCCCGACCGTGCTCACGTTCGCTGCGCTGGCGCTGGGTACCAGCACACCGGCACGGGCGCAGACGGCGACGGCCGAAGCGCCCGCCACCGTCGTCGTCCTCGGCTCGCGCGCCAGCGCCAAAAGCGCCCTCGATACCGCCGTCCCGGTGGGCCTGATCAACAGCCGCGACTTGCAGGCGGCCGGACCGCTCGAACTGGGCAAGCTGCTGCAAACACTCGACCCGTCGGTCAATTTTCCCACCACGTTTGTGAGCGATGGCACCGACATCATCCGTCCGGCCACCCTGCGCGGGCTGGGACCGGACCAGCTGCTGGTGCTGGTCAACGGCAAACGGCGCCACCAGCAGGCGCTGGTCAACGTCCAGCAAACCATCGGCCGTGGCGCCGCCGGCACCGACCTCAATGCGATCCCGCTGTCGGCCATCCACCACATCGAAGTGCTGCGCGACGGCGCCGCCGCCCAGTATGGCTCGGACGCCATCGCCGGCGTCATCAACATCGTCCTCAAGCAGCAATCGAACCAGACCCAGTTGAGCGGCACTGCCGGCACCACCAAAGTGGGCGATGGCGACCTCGCCTCGGCCAGCGTCAACCAGGGCTTTGCCGTCGGCGACCGCGGCGGTTACCTCAATCTGACGCTCGAAGCGCGCCGCCGCGGCGAGACCAACCGCGCCGGCCTCGATACCCTGCGGGTCGATCCGCCGCGCGTCACCCAGAGAATTGGCGACAGCCTGGCCAAGGATGCCTACCTGTGGTGGAATGGCGCCGTGCCCACCAATGCCAGCGGCTCGAGCGAGCTGTATGTGTTTGGCGGCCTCTCCAAGCGCACCGGCGACGCCGCCGGCTTTTTCCGGCCGAAGGACGATGGTCGCACGGTGCCGGCAGTCTATCCGGACGGCTTTTTGCCGAATATTCTCACCACCGTCAGGGACGCGTCCGTGGCGATCGGTTACCGCCGCGACCTCGAGCGCGGCTGGAAAATCGACACCAGCGTCAACCTGGGCCGCAGCGAACTGGCTTTCCACGAACGCAATTCGATCAACGTCAGCTACTGGTACGAGCCGAACGCCTGCACCTGCCAGCCGTATGCGCAGTCGCCACTGGAAGCCGATACAGGCACACTGCGCATGACCCAAACCACCTTCAATGTGGACCTGCACGGTCCCCTCGGCCCGCTGCAGGCGGCCGCTGGCTTCGAATACCGCAACGACAATTACGACATCGAGGCGGGCGAGCCGGTGTCGTACCAGTACGGCCGCACCAACAACCCGGCCATCCCGATTTTCAATCAGCTTGGGCTGCCAGCAGCGTCGGGCATCCAGGGTTTTCCCGGCTATACCCCGGCCAATGCCGTCAACGACGGCCGCCACAACATCGCCCTGTATGTGGACCTGGAGCGCCGTTTCAGCGACAAATTGAGCGCCGCCGCCGCCGTGCGCACGGAAAAATACTCGGACTTCGGCACCACCACCACCGGCAAGCTCAGTGCCCGCTTCGACCCCGTCAGCAGCGTCGGCCTGCGCGCCAGTGCCTCGACCGGCTTTCGCGCACCCGGCGTGCAGCAAAAATTTTACAGCTCGGTGTCGACCAATCTGAATGCTGCCGGCGTGCTGACCGAAACGCTGACCGCACGCGAGGGCAGCGCCGTCACGCGCGCCTTCGGCATCGCCCCGCTCAAGCAGGAGACGTCGAAAAGCGCCAGCATCGGCGTGGTGCTGCGCCCGACCAGCAGCCTGTCGCTGACGGCCGACCTGTACCGCACCGACATCGCCGACCGCATCGTCTTTTCGAGTAACATCGCGCCCGAGACGGGCACCTGCGCCAGCGCCGCCGACTGCCCCATCAAGGCCATCCTGGCGCCCTTGAGGGTGGGCCAGGCACAGTTCTTTACGAATGCGATCGACACTTCGACCGAAGGCCTCGACCTGGTCGCCGAGCACACCAGCCGCCTCGCCGGCGGCCGCCTGGTGCTCACTGGTCAACTGGGGTTTAACCGCACCGAAGTGACCGGCCGCCATTCGCCCTCGCCGGTACTGAGCGGTGCGCAGCTGTTCGACGACGCCCAGGTCACCCTGATCGAACGGGGCCAGCCGCGCAAGCACCATGTGGTGGCCGCCGATTACGGCATCGGCCGCTGGAACCTGACCACACGCGCCAATTACTATGGCCAAGTGCAGGGCCAGGGCTTTACGGCGCCGTTCATCCAGACCTGGGAAGCGAAGTGGCTGGTCGACGCCTCGCTGCGCTATGCGATCTCGCCGCGCGTTGCCATCAGCGCCGGCGCCAACAACCTGTTCGACACCTACCCCAGCGAGTGGGACAAGGTGCGCGCCGCGCCCTTCCCGCAACTGGGGTTCACGCGCTGCTGGGAGACTTGCCCGGTCGGACTGAATGGCCGCTCGGTGTTTGTCAAACTCGATGTGACGCTATAACCGCCAGGAGGGCGCGGGAGGGCGGGCCGGCCGGCGCATGCTACGCTTGACCTGCCCGGCCGCTTGACCCATGATCGCCGGTGCGGGCGCATGCCCTTATCTAATTACCGGAGAGACCATGAAACAACTGATCCTGGCGGCCATGCTGGCCGTTGGACTGTGCGGGGCCGTCCAGGCTGCCGACGATGTCGCCCTCAAGGCGGCCATTGCAGCGCCCACCCGCACCCCCGCCAACGTCGCCCGCGACGGCGCCCGCCATCCTTACGAAACCCTGTCCTTTTTCGGCATCAAGCCGACCATGACGGTGGTCGAACTGACGCCATCGGGCGGCTGGTACACCGAGATCCTGGCGCCCTACCTGCGCGAGAACGGTGTGCTGATCGGCGCCAGCGAAGAAGTCGTCGAAGGCAAGCGCGCCGGTACCCAGTTCCGTGCCAAGGTCAATTCGAATCCCGTCTACAGCAAGGTGCGGCTGGGGATTTTTCAGCCGCCGACCAAGTACGCCATCGCCCCGGCCGGCAGCGCCGACATGGTGCTGACCTTCCGTAACCTGCACAACTGGGTCGAACTCGGTCCCGACAAGCTGCAGGAAGTTTTTAAGAACGTTCACACCGTGCTCAAGCCGGGCGGCATCTTCGGCGTCGTCGACCACCGCCTGCCAGCGTCGAAAACCCAGGATGCGACGGCATCGACCGGCTACCTGCATGAAGCGTGGGTCATCAAAACGATCGAAGCGGCCGGCTTCAAGCTGGTGGCCAAGTCCGAGATCAATGCCAACCCAAAAGACAATGCCGATCACCCGAACGGCGTGTGGGCGCTGCCGCCAGTTTTGGCCAACAAGGATGACAAGCGCAGCGAGTACCTGGCAATCGGCGAGAGCGATCGCATGACGCTCAAATTCGTCAAGCAGTAAACAGGCTTCGGCTGCGGCAGCGGCGGACGGCCCAGCAACAGCCGTTCGCCCTGTTGAATCACGCCTTTTAGTTACGTTTTTTAGTCACGCCTTTTAGAAATACCTTTTAGTTAGTTACGTTTTTTAGTCACGCCTTTTAGAAATACCACCCATGGTTGACGCTACCCGGACCGATTCGTGACGACGCCTGCATTCGATGGCAAGGCCGGGCGCAGCGCTGCGCGCGCTTGTGCGATGGCGGCGATGGCGGCGCTGTACCTGCTCGCTGCCTGCAAGCCGGTGCCGGCCACCGACAGTGGCGTGTTCGCGGCGCCTGCCGCGCCGGTGCCGGCGCCAGTCACCATCAGCGCGCTGATCTGGGCGCCCGACTGGGCCGACGACATGCGCCGCATCGCCGCTGAATTTCACCGCCTGAACCCGGACGTCAACGTCGCCCTCGAGTTCATGGGCGGTAACTCGGTAGAAGCGAACCTCAAGCCGAAGGTGGCCGCGCACCGGTTGCCCGACCTGATGTCGGTGAACCCGAATGCCTACGCTGCCGAACTGGCCGATCGCGGCATGCTGGCCGACGTCGGTGCAACGCAGGCGTGGCAGCGGCTGCGTCCTGGTCTGAAAGCCGACTGGCTGTCACCGAACGGCAAGCGCTTTGGCATCGCCGGCGGTGTCGCTGCCACCGTCATTTACTACAACAAGAGCATGTTCAAACAGGCAGGCATCGAGCGCCTGCCGACCAATTTCAGCGAATTTCTCGGCCTCTGCGAGCGCCTCAAGCAAGCCGGCTTCACGCCACTGTACTTCAGTGGTGGCTATCCCAACCTGATCGCCAACGGCGCCTTCAGCTTCGGCTTTGCCAACAACATCGTGCCTGCCACGCCAGACTGGCGCGCGCGCATCGCCGATGGCACCCTGGAACTCGACAACAGCGCCGGCGCCGACATGTTCAGCAAGATCCACACGCTGGTCCAGCGCGGCTATGCCCAGCCCCAGCTGATGCAGTCCGGTTACGCCGGCAGCGTCAGCAGTTTCGTCGAGGGCCGCACGGCGATGGCGTTCGACGGCACCTGGGCCGCCGGTGGCCTGCTGCACCCGCAGGGCTTCGAGGTGGGCCTGCTGGCGCCGCCGTGGAATGACCATGGCAACACCAGCGTGCCGGTGATCGGCAGCGAAACCGGCTTTGCCGTCGCCGAAACGGCCAACAAGGCGCAGGCGCTGCGTTTTCTCGAATACTTGAGCGACGCCGGCTTTACCATCGAACAAGCCAAGCGGCAAAACATCAGCCCCTTCATCAGCGAGCGCGCCACGCCCGAAGGCGACCCGCAGATCATCGCCTATCTGGCGCAGATCGAACGCGCGCCCGTGACCGGCAGCCCGTACTACTCGATGCTGCCGGCGGCGACCATCGATGTGCTGCACCAGCTCATTGGCGAGGTGTTGTCGAACAAGCTGACGGCGCGCCAGGCAGCCCGCCGGCTGCAGACATCGATTCGCGACGAGTCACGTCACAATGACAAATAAGGCGCGGCCAGGCCGCTCATGCCGTTCGATGATTCAAAAAATTGGGGACCGGGGACTGGCACTGCAGGGTGCCTGTCCCATTTTTACTTTACTGACCGGCATGACGACAAGACTGCCACGTATATTGCTCCCCCCGCCGTTCGCGGTCTGACTACTCCACTTGATCACTTCAACCATGCTTCGATTTGCTACTCTCCTGATGCTGCTGGCCGCCAGCGCTGGCGCCTTCGCCCAAACTCCTCCAGCGACCGCCGCCGCCGAAGTGGCCGCACCGATCGCGCCAAATATCGAGAACGCCGTCGTCAAGGTGTTTTCCACCCTGCGCGCGCCTGACCCCAGCAAACCGTGGAGCAAGGCGGCACCGCAGGAAGTGACCGGGTCCGGTGTGGTCATCGAAGGCCGGCGTATCCTCACCAACGCCCACGTGGTGGGCTACGCCAGCCAGGTACAGATCCAGGCCAGCCAGTCGGGCGACAAGATCGGCGCCACCGTGGTGGCGATTGGCCGCGGTATCGACCTGGCCATCCTCAAACTCGACGACGACAGCTTTTTCGACAGCCATCCGCCGGTCAAGCGCGCCAGCCTGCTGCCGGACGTGCGCGAAGCGGTGTTCGCCTATGGCTATCCGACCGGCGGCAGTTCGCTGTCGATCACCAAAGGCATCGTCTCGCGCATCGAGTTCGTGCCGTATAACTTCGGTAACCTGGGACTGCGCATCCAGATCGATGCCGCCATCAATCCCGGCAACAGCGGCGGCCCGGTAATCGCTGGCGACCAGATGGTGGGGCTGGCCTTCGCCGGCGCCAACGGTGCCCAGAACATCGGCTATATCATCCCCAACGAAGAAGTCGAACTGTTCTTGCGCGACGCCGGCGACGGTCACTATGACGGCAAGGTCGGCATGTTCGACGACACCCAGACGCTGGAAAACCCGGCCCTGCGCAGCTACCTCAAGCTCGACAAGGCAGTCGAAGGCGTGGTGGTGCACCGGCCATATTCAAGTGACCCGGCCTATCCGCTCAAGGAGTGGGACGTCATCAGCAAAATCGGCGACGATGTCATCGATAACCAGGGCATGGTCAAGCTGGGCGCCAACCTGCGGGTGCGCTTTCAATACCGCGTGCAGCAGCTGGCCAAGGACGGCAAGCTGCCACTGACGGTGGTGCGCGGCGGCCGCTCACTGACCATCGCGCTGCCGGTGGGACGCGCGCGCAAGCTGTTGATCAGCGATCTCGATGGCGGCTACCCGCCCTATTTTATTTATGGTCCGATTGTCTTTTCGCGTGCTTCGGCCGAATTTTTGGGCGGCGTCTCGGGCAACCCGAATGTGCTGCAGGCGCTGGCCTATAACGCCAGCCCCCTGATGACGCGGCGGGGCGACGAACCGGAGGGCGGGCGCGACGAGCTGGTGATCGTCAGCGCGCCGTTCTTCCCCCACAAACTGGTGAGCGGCTACAGCAACCGCTTCGGTGCGGTGATCTATTCAATCAACCAAGTGCCGGTCAAGAATCTGCGCCACCTGGTGGCCCTGCTGCGCGACCTGAAGGACGAGCTGGTGGTCATTCACTTCGACCAGCGCGCTGGCGAAACCATGGTGATGCCGCGCCGCGCGATGGTCGAGGCGACCGAAGCGATCCTGACGGACAACGGCATTCGCCAGCAGGGTTCGGCCGAGTTGATGGAGGTATGGAGCGGCAAGGCCAGGCAGTAAATCAGTGCCCGGGCAGCGTCGACAGCGCCCGCAGCACCGCCGCTTCGGCATGCAGCGCAGTGGTGTCGTACAGCGGCACGGCGCTGTCAGCAGGGCCAACGAGCAGCATGAGTTCGGTGCAGCCGAGGATAATCGCCTCGGCGCCGCGTGCCACCAGCCGCGCAATCACCTGGCGGTAAGCGTCGCGCGACGTCTCCAGCAGCCGTCCGTGCACCAGTTCCTGGTAGATGATGCGGTGTACGGTGGCGCGGTCCAGCGTCTCCGGCACGATCACATCGAGACCGTGCTGACGCGCCATGCGTCCCGAATAAAAATCCTGCTCCATGGTGAAGGCGGTGCCCAGCAGCCCGACCCGGCGCAGCCCGGCCGCCTTGATGGGGGCGGCGGCGGCATCGGCGATGTGCAGCAGGGGCAGATCGACCGCTGCCTCGATCTGCGGCGCGCTAATGTGCATGGTATTGGTGGCGATGACGAGAAAATCGGCGCCGCCGCGCTGCAGCCGCTGCGCCGCATCGACCATCAGGGCAGCTGCCTGCTCCCAGCGGTCGGTGCGCTGCAACAGTTCGATGTCAGCGAAATCGAACGACCATAACAGGCAGCGCGCCGAATGCATGCCACCGCGGCGCTTGCCCACCGCCTCGTTGATCAGGCGGTAGTACTCGGCCGAGCTTTTCCAGCTCAAGCCGCCGATCAGGCCGATGACCTGGGTGCTGCGTTCGCTCGTTGTCGACATCGAGACTCCTTGGTGGCAGGGGCGGGCAAGTGCTGTTCAGCGAGTATAGTTTAAGGGAAAGCTATTAACAAACCATCCTGCATCAGCTGCATCAGTTGCTTCAACTGCTACAACTGCTGCAACTGCAGCCACTGCCAAGCTCAGGGCGTTTTTTTGTTCGCCTTCACCGGCAGCAAATTCAAATCGGCGAAATCAAAACTGAAATCGGTCTCCATCGACACCGGCGCCATCTTGACGCGCTCGATGCTGCCGTCCGGGTTGAGCGAAAAGGTGACGTAAGCGTCGGCATTAAAATTGCGCTCCTTCCAGCGGACGATGAAGGTGTCGTGCTGGAAGTGTTCGAGCGTGCCATTGAGGTCCGGGGTGCGCGAAAAGCGCATGATGTGCTTGCCGCCCTCGGCAGCGATCGTCACCTTGCCATACCAGGCGTCGGCATAGTCGCCGTCATAAGCGGCCAGCGCCAGCGAGGGCTGCGATTTGGCGACCCGCTTGCCCGCTTCGCTTTGCAGGCGCGCCAGCTCCTTGTCGTGCGCTTCGCGGGCAATGTCGCCGTAGCGGCCGATCCAGTCGGTCGGCGCAAAGTCCAGGTACTGGTCGAGAATGCGGTACTGCAGCGCCGTCATCGCCGGGCTGCTTTCGGCATTGGTGAAAATGGCGATGCCAAGCTTCGCCTGCGGCACCAGGGTGACCTGCGAATAAAAGCCCTGCAGGGCGCCGCCGTGGGTGGCCAGCTTGACGCCGCGGTAATCCTTCAGTTCAAAACCCAGCCCATAGGCGCGGAAATTCGGCCTGGTCGCCGCCAGCGCCGGTTTCGGTTCGGCGATGGCGATCGGCGTTTGCGCCGTCCACAGCTCGCTGCTGCGCGCCTGGCTAAACAGGCGCTGCTCCTTGCCATCGGCGCCGCCTGCGGGCAGCTTGCCGGCGTCGAGCAGCACCATCATCCAGCGGGCGATATCGTCGGCGTTGGTGTTGATGCCAACGGCGCCGGCGCCGTTCGGTGCCGGCATCGGTTTGACGACGGCGATGCGGTCGTCAATGTTGGCGTGCGGGCTCGATTGATTGGCGACGCTGGCGTTTTCCGCCAGGCTGGTGGTGGTAGTGCGCATGCCGACGGGCACCAGGATGCGTTCGCGCACCGCCTCGCCCCAGCTTTTACCGGCCTTGCTGGCGACGATTTTGCCGGCGGCGATGTAGAGCAGATTGTCGTAGGCATAGCTGTTTCTGAAGCTGGTGGCGGGACGGATGTAGCGCAGCTTTTCGATGATCTCGTCGGCGCTGAAGGTGGTGGTGGGCCACCACAGCAAATCACCGGCACCGAGGCCCAGGCCACTGCGATGGGTCAGCAGGTCACGCACCGTCATTTCATGGGTGACGTAGGCGTCGAACATTTGAAAATCGGGCAGGTGTTTGGTGACCGGATCGTCCCAGGCCAGCTTGCCTTCGTCGACCAGCATGGCCAGCGCCACCGCCGTAAACGCCTTCGAATTGGACGCTACCTCAAACAGGGTGCCTGCGTCGACCGGCGCTGGCGCGCCCAGCTTGCGCACGCCGAAACCGCGCGCGGCGACCACTTTACCGTCCTTGACGATGGCGATGGCCATGCCCGGCACATTGAAGGTGCGCATGGAACGCAGCACATCGGCTTCGAGGTTGAAGGCGGCAGCGTCGGCGCTGGCGGCCGCTGGCGCGCTCTGGGCGTGCGCGGTGGTCGCTACGGCGGCGTTAGCAATGAGGGCCAGCAGCAAGGCTGCGGCGAGTCGGTTCATCGTTGGCACGGATATGTTCCTGGTTGGGTGGCGATCGGGCGCAAGAAGAATAGCACCGATGCGAACGGCATGGAAGGCGGCGCCGTCAGCGCGCGCTGGCACCCTGCTGGCTGACCCACACTGGCGCCGACCACACTAGCTTGCCGTCGTCCTGGGTCACCCTGACATAGTAAAAATGCTGGCCCGGCGCGGGCTCGATGGTGCTGTCGAAGCCGATCGGGGTTTCAGTGACGGCGCCGTTGCGACCGGGCACACCGTCGACCAGCAGCACGCTGGCGGCGCGCCTGCCGCCGCTATTAAAAAAGCGCGCCTGCAGCGTGAGCGGGCCGCGATTACTGAAACGCTCGCCCATCAGGTGGCCGTTGGCGGTCAGTAGCAGGGTCGATTCCCTGTCCATGGTGGCGAACACCCGCCGTGCGCGCAAGGCGTCAAGCAGGGCGCCCGGCTCGAAAGCGTCGCCGCTGCGCAGCAGCACGCCGGTGCGGTTGGTCGACGACATGCCCCAGTTGGCGCAGTGGTTATCCTGGTCGCTGCTCAAGGCCACGTGAAAGCCCGCTTCGAGCACCTGCCGGCAGGCGTTTTCAAAGGTGCTGCGACGCGGTTCATCTTCGCTGTCGCGGTTCGAAAAGGCGTTCGTGTTGAGCACTTCGCACAGCACCATGGTGGCGTCGCCATCGGCCGTATAGCCAAAGGCCTTGCCGTCGACCATAAACTGGTCACTGCTGGCCGGGTGGTTGAACTGGCCGATCCAGCCGCGCTGGCGCATGGTGGTGTAGAGGGCGGCGTAATCGCCCTTGGCGGTGGCGACATCGGCCAGCAGGGCGCCGGCGCGGTTGCTCTCCCAGCCGGGCAGCACGGTCGCATTCAAGATATTTAAGTGACCGCCATGCTCGATCACGCCCCACTCGGTGCCGTACAGCGCCACAAAACCAGGGTGGCTGCTGTTGTAGGCGGCCGCCGCGGCCAGGCCGGAATGGTACAGCGCATGCACGCGCTGCGGGTCGGCGTCGGCGTTGGTGGCGGTCGAGCCGTCATACAAATGATTGTGTTCGGAGGCGAGCAGAAAATCGAGGCCGTGCAGATCGGCGTAGGCGTAGGCGGCCGCTGGCCCCAGCGGCGAGCTTTGGGGTGCCTGCGCACCGTGGCAGCTGGCCAGCGCGCCGCCGCCATCGCTGTGGCCGGTCTGGCTGTGCAGGTTGCCCAGCACGATGCGCCACGGCGCCGGCGTCGATATCGGCGCCAGTGCCGGCGTGGCCGGGTTGGCGACGGCGCCCACCGCGATCTCCCAGCCTTGCTCGATGGCGCCGGCGACCAGGGTGGCGCGGTAGATGCCGGCGGGCGCCGGCATGGCGCCGAAGCGGCCATTCCATGCCACTTCGATGGTCACTGGCGCACCGCTCAGTGACTGCTCGCCACGCCAGGTTTGACCGATGGTGCCGTCAGCTGACGACAGCGAAAAGTGCCAGGGGACGGCGAAGTGGGCGGGCGGGTGCGGATGCTCGAGGACGATCTGGAACAGGCGGGCGGCGCCGTTGTCGTTGCCACGGTAGGGCGCCAGCAGGGTGGCGTCGAATTCATCGTGGTCGCCGGCGTGGCAGGTCGCTGCGGCAAGGAGCAGCAACAGTACAGGAAAGTGATGGCGCATGCTTGTCTCGCTGGAAGAGGGATCACCATTCGATGATCCGGCCTTAGCAATAAGACAAGTTGATGCAGAGATATCGGTGCTGCTATTTTGTTAATGGCGGCTTGCGCCGGCTTAAGGGGGATACTTGCGCTGGCCGCAGCGGGGACTGGGGCGCAGTCGCCTGTCCCCGTCTTGCTTAACCGCGCAGTACGGCAGCCTACTGCGTTTTCTATGGTTTGGCCACCACCAGCGTCACCGCATGCGTCCCGCCATCATCGACCAGCGTGATCACATTGCCATCGACCTGCCGGCCATCGACCGTCAGGCTGGCCTGCGGCCCGCTGCTGACGGCGATGGCATAGCTGGCCGTACGGTACTGATAATGCATGCTAAAGCCATCCCATTCGGCCGGCAGCGATGGCGCCACCGTCAGCTTGTCGATGGCCAGGTCGAGGCCCAGCAGCGATTCGATCATCAGGCGGTACATCCAGCCCGACGATCCCGTGTACCAGCTCCAGCCGCCGCGGCCGATATGCGGGGCGACGGCATAGACGTCGGCGGCCACCACGTAAGGCTCGACCTTGTAGAGTGCCGCGCTGGCGGCGCTGCTGCCATGCTGGACCGGGTTGATCATGCGCAGCAGCTCCCATGCCTTGTCGCTGTCACCCATCTTGGCGAACGCCATCGCGGTCCAGATGGCGGCATGGGTGTACTGGCCACCATTTTCGCGCACCCCCGGCACGTAGCCGCGGATATAGCCGGGATTGAGCACGCCCTTGTCGAACGGTGGATCGAGCAGCTGCACCAGGCCATAGTGGCGCCGCACCAGGCGGGCGTCGACCTGCGCCATGGCGCTGACCACGCGCGCCGGATCGGCCGCGCCCGACAGCACGCCCCAGCTTTGCGAGATCGAATCGATCTGGCATTCGTCGTTGGTGTGCGATCCGAGTGGCGTGCCATCGTCGAAATAGGCGCGCCGGTACCATTGACCGTCCCAGGCATGCTGCTCGACGTTGGCGGCCAGCTGCTTCGCTTCTGCGCGGCAGCTCTCGGCAAACACGGCGTCACCGCGCAGGTCAGCCACGTGGGCGAACTTGGTGAGCACATCGAACAGGAACCAGGCCAGCCACACCGATTCGCCCCTGCCCTCGTTGCCGACGCGGTCCATGCCATCGTTCCAGTCGCAGGTGCCGATCAGCGGCAAACCATGCTCGCCGAAGCGCAGGCCGCGGCGGATCGCCCGCACGCAGTGCTCGTACAGGCTGGCCGTTTGATGGGTGTGGCCGAACATGTCGTAATACGATTCTTCGTCCTGCGCCAGCATGCGCCCTTCGAGGAACGGCGCCTGCTGGTCCAGCACGCCCGTATCGCCAGTGCTGGTGACGTAGCGGTGCGCTGCCAGTGGCAGCCACAGATAATCGTCCGAACAATGGGTGCGCACCCCGCGGTCAGTGGGCGGATGCCACCAGTGCTGGACGTCGCCTTCGACGAACTGGTGCGCCGCGCACAGGATCAGGTGCTCGCGCAGGATGTGCGGCTGGGTATGGATCATCGCCATGGCGTCCTGCAGCTGGTCGCGGAAACCGAACGCGCCGCCCGACTGGTAATAGCCGCTGCGCGCCCACATGCGGCAGGCGATGGTCTGGTACATCAGCCAGCCATTGGCGAGGACGTCGAGCTGCGGCTCCGGCGTTGCGATGCGCACCGCACCGAGCACGCGCTGCCAGTGCTGGCGCACCAGCTCAAAGGCGGCGGCGGCGGCCACGCTGCCGTGGTACTTCTGCACCAGGCCACTGGCGTCGGCATTGCGCCGTCCGCCCACGCCCAGCATGTAGACCAGTTCGCGCTCCTGGCCCGGCTGCAGTTCGAGCTGCACCTGGATGGCAGCGCACGGGTCGAGGGCGGCGCCCAGCTTGCCGGACAGGCGTGCGCGCAGCATGGCGGCGGGACGCGCCAGGCTGCGGTTGCGGCCGACGAATTCATTGCGGTCGGCGGTGACGGTGCGGTTTTGCGCCTCCACCTGGAAGAAGCCGACGCGGCCCGAAAACTCGGTGTTGTAGGCATTGCGGGCGAACAGCGCGCCCGATTGCGGGTCCTGCTCCGTCACCACGTGCATGGCCGACTTCGAGCGCAGGTCGCCGAGCACCCATTCGACGTAACCGGTGACCGACAGCTTGCGCGGCACGGTGCTGTCGTTGCGCAGCTTGATGACCGCATACTTGATGGGGGCATCGAGCGCCACGAAGGTGGTGAGCGTTGAGTGGATCGCTTCGCGCTGGTGCTCGAACACGCTGTAACCGAAGCCGTGGCGGGTCGTAAAACTGCCGCTGCCTTGCACCGGCAGCGCGGTCGGCGACCAGAAGGTGCCGGTCGCTTCGTCGCGAATATAAAACGCTTCGCCGCCGCTGTCGGCCACCGGGTCGTTGTCCCACGGCGTCAGGCGAAACTCGTGGGCGTTCTCGCTCCAGGTATAGGCCTGGCCCGATTCCGACACCACCGAGCCGAAGCTGGGGTTGGCCAGCACGTTGACCCACGGCGCCGGAGTGCGGTTGGCGTGGTCGGTGTGGATGACGTACTCGCTGCCATCGGCAGTAAAGCCACCGGTGCCGTTGTCGAGGATCAGCGCCAGCGGCGGCGCTGCTGCCAGCAGCTGCGCCGCCGGACGCAACTCGTAGGACTCGCCGCGCGCGTCGAACACGCCGGGCGGCAGCTTGGGGAAGCTGGCGGCGGCGCGCTTGATCTGCTCGGCCAGCGTGCCTTTGCTGTCAGTCAGGATGGCACGCGCCACCGATTGCATCAGCACGCGGTCTTCGGGAGAGATCTGGTCGAGCAGACGCACAAAGATGCCACCCGGCCGGTCGATCGCCTGGGCATCGATGCCGGAGGCGATCAAGCCCATGATCTGGTCGTGCAGCGCCTGCCGGTAGCCCGACTGGTCTTCGTACCAGATGACCAGATCGACCACCAGCCCCTTCAGGCGCCAGTAGGCATGCGCCTGCACCATCTGGCGCGCCAGGTCGATGTTGGCGGGGTTATTGATCTGCATGAGGACGATCGGCAGGTCACCGGAAATGGCGTACGCCCACAGGCCGGACTGGCCGCGGTGATTGCGGATCAACACCGACGGGTCGGCGCGCAGGCTGGCGTTCGGGTAGATGACGGCGCTGGCCAGCCGGCTGTAGAGCTGGGCATCGGCCTCGGTGGCATTGAGCTGGCGCAGCACCACCTGGCTGTGGGTCCAGGCCAGTTCGAACACGCGGTCGGCCAAGTGGCGGTCCTGGTATTTGTCGATCAGGTGCAGGGCCGCTTCGCGCGTTTCGGTCATGCCGGTGACGACGTCGAGAATGACTTGCTGGTCCGGTTGCAGGGTCAGCATGTAGCGGATGGCGACGATGGGGTCGAGCACCGAGCCTTCGGCGCCTTTCAACGCACCAGCTTCGAGCATGGCGCATGGCGCCACCGTGCTGTTGGCGCGGCCAATAAAATCGGCGCGGCTGGTCTCGAAACTGGCGTCTAGCAGCACGCCGTCATGCACCGTCATCAGGTTGAGCATATACGGCATGTGCTCGCCCTTCGAACGGGGCCGGCGCGTGCACAGGATGGCGTTTTCGTTGCGCAGGATTTCGGTCTGCACGAACAGCTTGGAAAACGCCGGGTGGGCATTGTCGGCGGCGGCCGGCGCCATCACCACTTCGGCGTAGCTGGTCACCTCGATGGTGCGGCGCAGCGCGCTCTTGTTGGTGATGCGGGTGCGCCGCATTTCGATGTCGTCCTCGGGCGAGACGACAATTTCCGTGTACAGCTCGAGGCCACGGTCCTGGCGGCGGAACTCGGCGCGCCCTTCGGAGAAAATCACTTCGTATTTTTTCGGCTCGACCAGCGTCGGCTGATACGTGGTCGACCAGAAGGCGCCGCTGTCGACGTCGCGCACGTAGCAGAAATTGCCCCAGTTGTCGGTGGTGGCATCTTCGCGCCAGCGCGTCACGGCCAGGTCTTTCCAGCGGCTGTAGCTGCCGCCGGACGACGTCACCATCACGTGGTAGCGGCCATTCGAGAGCAGCTGCACTTCCGGCTGCGGCGTGCTGGTCTGGCCGATGATGCGCATCGGCATGGACGAGTCGCTGCTGGGCGTGCGCACTGCCGCCAGGTCGGCCGTGTGCGACTGGAAGGCGCCCGCTTTCGGCACCCGTTCCTGCAGCACCAGCATGGTGGCCTGGAACAGCGGATCGGCGTCGAAGCGTTTTTGCATGGGGCGGTCGTGCAGCAGGTAAGAGAGCGCCAGAAAGCCCATGCCCTGGTGGTGCGCCATGAACGAGCGCACCACGGCGAAATCCTGGCCGCGCGGCAGGCGCGCGGTGGTGTAATCGATGGCTTCGTAAAAGCCGTAATTGCCCATAAAACCGAGTGCGGCCATGCGCTGCAGGTTGTCGGTGGCCGCTTCGGCGTCGACCATCAAGCCCATCATGGTGGCATACGGCGCGATCACCAGGTCGTCGGCCAGGCCGCGCTTCATGCCGGTGCCGGGCACGCCAAAGGCGCGGTACTGGTAGTTCAAATTGGCGTCGACGGTGTTGTAGCCCGACTCGGAAATGCCCCACGGCGTACCGCGCTGGCGGCCGTATTCGATTTGCGTCTTGATGATGGCGCGGTAAGTCTGGTCGAGCAGTGTGTCCGGATAGGTCGGCATCACCAGCAGCGGCATCAGGTACTCGAACATCGAGCCGCTCCACGACAGCAGCAGCTGTTCGCCGCCGACGATGCACAGCTGGCGGCCGAGGGCGAACCAGTGCTCCTGCGGGAACTGGCCCTGGGCGATGCCGACAAAACTGGCCAGCCGCGCTTCCGAGGCCAGCAAGTCGTAGCAGCTGGCGTCGAGGCGGCGGTCGGAGACGTTGTAACCGATCGCCATCAGATTCGTGGTGCTGTTGTAGAGAAAGCCAAATTCCATCTGGGCGAAGGCGCGCGCGCGTGCGGCCAGTTCGGCGATGTCGGCCAGCTTGCGGCGGGCGCAGACACTGCCTTCGGCCACCAGCTGGGTCAGCGCGTGCTGGCGCGTGCGTTCGGCCGGCGCCAGATCGCTGACGGTGGCCGACACCAGGCTGAAATTGGCCAGTTCACGCAGGGTGGGAATGCGCGTCAGGCGCGAATCGACGACGTATTCTTTTTCGGCGCGCATCCACGGCGCCAGCTCGAACAGCTCGTCGCGGGCGGCGCGGCACTGCACCGCCAGCTTTTCGCACCACGCCGCCAGCACGGTGTCGTGCTCGGGGGCGGCGGCGACGCTGGCCGACAGCGCGCAGGCGGCATCGGCCAGCTGCACGAAGCTGTCGGTCAGGCCCGGCAAGGTATCCGGGTGGCGCTGGCCGTCGGCCAGCAAGGCTTGCATGGCGCTGACGGCATCAACCACCACGGCAGCGCTGGCGGTGGCCGCACTGGCGGCGCTGACGGCGGCGGCGCTGGCGCTCGAGGTGATCAGGGTGCCGGCCAGCGGCGCGGCGCCCAGCGCGGCATGGGCGTCACCGGCCACCTCGAGCAGCAGGCGCAGGGTGATGGCGACGCCCTCGAGCGAGCGGGTGCTGGCGATCGGCTGGTCGGCCAGCGCATTGATGCCGGGAGCCAGCGTGAGCAGGTGACCGGCCAGGTTGCCGCTGTCGACCGCCGACACATACATGGGCAGCAGCGGCGCCAGGCTCTGGGTGTCGTACCAGTTATAGAAATGGCCGTGGTGACGCTCCATGCGGTCCATGGTGTCGAAGGTGCGGGCGACCCGGGTCAAGGCCTGGCCGGCGGTGGCAAAACCAAAATCGTAGGCGCTCAGGTTGGCCAGCAGCGACATGCCGATATTGGTCGGCGAGGTGCGGTGCGCCACTGCCAGCGTGGGGTGCTCCTGCATGTTATCGGGCGGCAGATAATTGTCGGCGGCGCCGACGAAGTCTTCGAAAAAGCCCCAGGTACGGCGGCCGAGCGATTGCAGGAAGACCGTTTGCCCGGCTTGCAACTGGGCCTGGCGGCGCGGCATGGGCAGGCTGATCCACCAGGCGATGATCGGCGACAAAAACCACAGCAGCAGCACGGGGGCCGCAGCAAACAGCGCCGGCGGGTTGGCAAACGACACCATCAGGGCGGCGCCGATGGCCGCGGCCGGGCCGAACCACATGCGGCGCCAGCTGGCGTCGAGCGCGGTCGACGACTGCGCCTGCGCCGATGGTTGCCACTCGAGCAGGCGACGGCGCGAGACCGCCATGCGCCAGCAGGTGCGCGCGATGGCATCGGTATTGACCCATGCTTCATACGGCAAAAATGCCGTTTGCAAAAAGGCGTGGCCGAACATCGCGCGCAGGCTGGGCAAACCCGATTGCAGATGCTGGTTCCAGCCGATGTCGTGCGGCTTTTCGATCAGGCCAAACAGGGCGTTGACAAAGGTCGGCAGGAAAATCACCGCCAGCACCGCGCCGGTCCAGAACACGGGCGAAGGCAGCAGCGCCCATGCGATGAGCAGCAGCGCCGTGAGGACCGGCGCCACCACGCTGCGGCGCAGATTGTCGAACAGCTTCCAGCGCGACAGCGCCGACAGCGGGTTTTTTTCGCGGCCGTGGGCAGCCGGTACGCTCGGCAACAGCCAGCCGATCAGCTGCCAGTCGCCGCGGATCCAGCGGTGGCGGCGCTTGACGTCGTCGCTGTAGCGGGCCGGATAGGCTTCGTAGAGTTGGGCGTCCGACAGCAGGCCGGCGCGCAGGTAATTGCCCTCCAACAGATCGTGGCTGAGAATCTGGTTGTCGGGGAAGCGCTGCGCCAGCAGATGCTCGAACATGTCGACATCGTAAATGCCCTTGCCGACAAACGAGCCTTCGTAAAACACGTCCTGGTAGACGTCGGAGACGGTGCGCGTGTAGGGATCGATGCCCGGTTCGCCGCCGCACAGGCGCTCGTAGCGCGAGGCGTTTTCGCTCGGTAGCGAAGCGGTCACGCGCGGCTGCAAGATGCCGTAGCCTTCGACCACGCGGGTGCCGGCGCTGTTGAGCAGCGGCTGGTTGAGCGGGTGCGCCATGGTGGCGACGAACTGGCGGGCGGCGTCGCGCGGCAGCTGGGTGTCGGTGTCGAGGGTGATGACGTAGCGGACGGTCTCGAGGCCGCAGGTGTCGCCCACCACCAGCGAAAAGCGTTCGCGGGCGCCGCCGCGCAGGAAGCTGTTGAAGTCGCCCAGCTTGCCGCGTTTTCGCTCCTGGCCCATCCACGCCCGTTCGGCCGCATTCCAGCGGCGCGGCCGGTGCAGCAGCAGGAACGGGGTGATCGGCTGGCCGGGATCGGCGACGCCGTCGAGCATCGGCACACCGAGCGGACTGTCGGCCGGCTCGAGCCGGTATTTGCCATTGAGCTGCTCGATGGCGGCGCCGGCGAGCGCCAGCAGGTCGGCGTCGTTCGGCATGGTTTCGCTGGCGGCGTCGGCGAAGTCGGTCAGCAGGCAAAAGCGCAGGCCCGGATCGCGGTTGGCCAGGTAGCGCACTTCCAGGTCTTCGACCAGGCTGGCGATATTGGCGTGGCTGTAGAGCATGGTCGGCACCACCACGATGGCGTGCGCGTGGTCCGGCAGGCCGGCCTTGAAATCCATCCGCGGCAAGGGGTGCGGGCGGGTGAGCTGGGTGGCCATAAAATTCACCAGCGCCAGCGCCAGCTGGCTGGCGCCAATCGCGGCAAACAGCGCCAGCAGCACCAGCAGCACGCCGTCCAGACCACCGCGCCAGGCATACAGGGTGACGCTGCCAGCGAACAGCACGGTAAACGCGCCGATGGCGCCCAGATAGCTTGCCAGTGGCGCCGCGCGGCCCGCCTTGTCGAGTACTTCGACCACCGGCTGGCGCGTTTGCAGGCGTTTTTCCAGCAGCGGCAAGGCATTGCCGATCAGGTAATAGCCGACGTGGCTGCGGCGCAGGTCGCCGCTAGCGCCACCTTGCTGGGCGGCGCTGTCATGCGCCGTCTGCGCCATCTGCAGTACCGTCGCCGCCACCGCGGTTTCGGCCATGCCGGCGCGCTTGGCCAGCCGTTCGATGGCGTGACGATAATTGTCGCGGGTGGCAAAGTCCATCTTGCCGTAGGTGTCGGCGGGGTCGAGCCGCAGGGTCGATTCGACCGCGCTCATGGTTTCGACGAATTCGCGCCAGTCCATGGTGCCCAGAAAACGCAGGCTGCCGATGCTGTTGCTGATGGTGACCTGGTCGGCCGCCTGCTGCTGGATCTCGGTCTGGATCTGCTGCTCGATGGTCAAACCGGCGTCGGCCAGCCGGGTGGTGACCCATTGCAGGGCCACTGCCAGCGCCGAATTCTGGCCTTGCAGGCGGCGCGCCAGCTCGGCGACGAAACCGCTGCTCATCGGCTGGCGCGAGCGCGCCATGTCGGCCACCAGTAAAATCAGCTCGGACGGGGTTTTTTCGGCCGTCGCGCTCATCTGGTCGGCCCAGCTGTTGGCGCGATCGCGCTGGCTGCGGTTGTCATACACGCGCGCCGCCACGCGGCGCAGGTTTTCCAGCAGCGCCAGGCGCAGCATGATGGGGATCGCCCACAGCTCGCCCAGTTTTAAGGGGGCGATTTCCTGGTAGGCATCGACAAAGCGCGACAGGCTTTCCGGATCGACGCGGCCGTCGCCGTGGGCGATGATTTCCAGCGCAATCTGGTAGACGCGCGGATTGTTTTCGGCATCTTCATTCGCTAGCCGCGGCAGCTCTTTGCTGTAATTTTTGGGCAGGTGTCGGCGCGCCGTGCGAATCTGTTCTTCGATCAAATAAAAATTATCGAGCAGCCATTCGGAAGCGGGGGTGATCTGGCGACCCGCCTTGATGGCGGCGGTCAGTTCGTCGCAGGTGGCGGCGATCACCTCGGCATTTTCCGTCAAGCGGCTGAGCAGGCGATCGGGGCCGCCTTTTTTGCTCAGCTGGTGGCGCGCGGCCAGATGGCCACCGTGCGCGGCCATCTGCGCGGCGCTGAACAACTCCGAGCGCAACGGCAGTTCGTCAGCGGCGACGCCGCCATCGACACTGTTGGCGGCGCCGTTTTGCCAAGGGAAACGGGTGTCGGAAAGGGTGAAAGATTCGTGATTCAACAGTGACCTCGCTTAGGCGTGAGCTGCCAACCGCCCAAAACAGGCGAGTCGCGACCGGGTCATTCACAGCGGAAAAGCATGAGCGAACGGCTGGTGCCATGGTACCGCAAGGGGCAAAATGTTGACTGTGCGCTAACGTACAGATAGCCCGCCCAGCCCGTGATCAGCGTTGTGCCAGCGCCAGGCCACCGCGTAGATGATAGACGTTTTTGTGGCCAGCGTCGCGCAGCATGTGCAGGGCCAGCAGGCTGCGGTTGCCGCTGCGACAGAACAGCAGCAGCGGCTGCTCGGGCTGGTCCAGGCAGGCGGCCAGCTGCTGCGGCAGACTCGACAGAGGCACACTGGCGACGGCGCGCCCATGCCAGCTGCCGATGGCGGCGGCGGCGTGTTCGACCGCCTCGCGCACGTCGACCAGCCGCGCTGCGGGGTGCTGCGCCAGGAAGGCGCCGAGGCCGGCGGGGTCGATGCCGACGCCATGGTCACCACGGTCGCCATGGTCGGCCGCCGCTGTCTTGGTCGGCGGGGCAGCGCTGGCCGGCTGCGGATGGCCAACAAAAGCGGCGCCGCAGCGAGCGATGCGGGCGCAGGCGGCATCGATAAACGCGTCGCTGGCGGTAGGGCTGAACGACAGCCGCACGGCGCTGGCGGCGCGCGCATGGTCGATTCCCATCGCCAGCAGCACGTGACTGGGCGCGGCCTTGGCCGCCGAGCAGGCCGAGCCACCGCTGACACACACGCCAGCGGCATCGAATACATTCAGTAGCAGGGTCGAGGCGGCGCCCGGCACGCTGAAATTGAGCGTGGTGGGCAGGCTGTGGTCAAACGGCGCATTAAAGTGCAGGCCGGGGAAGCTCGCCTGCAGCGTGTGCGCCAGCCGCTCGCGCAGCCGCGCCAGCTCGGCGGCAGGGCGAAACAGTCCTTCTTCGAGTGCCGCCAGGACGGCGCCGAAGGCGGCAATGCCGGCCATGTTCTCGGTGCCGGCGCGCAGACCACTCTCCTGGCCGCCACCGACCATCAACGGGGTGAACGGCGCCTGCTTGCGCACGTACAGCATGCCGACGCCTTTCGGTGCATACAGCTTGTGGCCGGAAAACGGCGCGTAATCGATGCGGGTGCGGGCCAACTGCAGCGGCAGCTTACCCAACGCCTGCACGCAGTCGACCATCCACAAGGCCTGCGGCGCGTGGGCATCGAGCAGCGCTTCGATGGCGGCCAGGTCGGTCACCACGCCAGTCTCGTTATTGGCCGCCATGGTGCACAGCAGGGCCACGCGCGGCGCCAGCGCCGTCAAGTCTTCGAGCCGGTGGCGGCCGTCGGCGTCGACCGCCAGCGGGTGCACGGTACAGCCGGTACCGAGAATATTGTTCCAGTGCGCCAGGCATTCGGCCACCGCCTTGTGCTCGGTGGCGCCCACCAGCAGCAGGTCACCGACCGCTTCGCCGCCCAGCTGGCGCTGGCGCACGGCGCACAGGGCCGACAGCACCGCCGTCTGGATCGCTTCGGTGGCGCCGCTGGTGAAGATTACGCTGCCGTCGCCGGCACCGATGACCCGGCGCGCGCAGGCGCGGGTGGCGTCGAGCACGGCGCGCGCGCGCAGGCCGGCACCATGGCTGCTGCTGGGATTGCCAAAGCGCGCTTGCATGGCATCGACGGCGGCGGCCACGGCGGCAGGCAGCGCCGGCGAGGTGGCATTGGCGTCGAGGTAAACTTCGTTTGTCATAGTGAAAATAAAAGTTAATTAAATACAGTCAGGAAGGCTTGTTTTGTTTACTATATTACGTCGCCAGCGCATCAAAGACGTACTAAAGTTTGTCGATTTATTCCAAATATCAGCATAAACATTACATAAATCAGATATATATAGAATGAGTCATCTCGATAAGTTTGACTGCGCCATTTTGGCTGCGCTCCAGTCCGAGGCCACCCTGTCGATTGCCGCCCTGTCGGAGAAGGTTGGCCTGTCGAGCACGCCGTGCTGGAAGCGCGTCAAGCGGCTCGAAGAAGACGGCTACATCGAAAGCCGGGTGACCCTGGTCAACCGCCACAAGGTGGGTTTGCCGGTCACCGTGTTCGTCAGCGTGCGCACCTCGGAGCACGACGAAAAATGGCTGCAGCGCTTTGCCGCCGCCGTCGTCGCCCTGCCCGAAGTGCTGGAATTTCACCGCATGAGCGGCGACGTCGACTATTTGCTCAAGGTGGTCACCACCGATATCGGCGGCTACGACCGCTTTTACAAAAAACTGATCGCTTCGACGGCGCACCTGACCGGGGTGTCGTCGGCGTTCTCCATGGAGCAGATCAAGTATTCGACGGCGCTGCCGCTCGAACTGATCGCGCGCGATTTGCCCGCCTGATTCCCACAAGGAGACTGTCATGAACCACCTGCGCCGTTGTAACGCCGCCTTTGCCACCGCCTTCGCCGCATCCGCCGGCGCCCTCTGCCTGCCCGCACCGGTCTGCGCCGCCGACCTTCAGGCCATCAAGATCGGCCTGTCCGGCCCCCTGTCCGGCGCCAACGCCTTCGCCGGCAAGGACAATGAAAACGGCGTGCGCCTGGCCATCGAAGAATTACATAGCCGGCTCTTCAAGGTGGCCGGCAAGCAGGTGCGCTTCGAGCTGCTGTCGGAAGACGACCAGGGCGACCCCAAGGCCGGTGTGGCGGTGGCGCAGAAGTTCGCCGACGCCGGCGTCGGCGTGGTGCTGGGCCCCTACAATTCGGGCGTCGCCCTGCCCGCTGCGCGCGTCTACAACGATGCCGGCATCATGATGTCGACCGTCGGCACCAATCCGAAGATCACCCAGTCGGGCTACCAACTGGTGTTTCGCATCGTCGCCAGTGATGCCCAGGTGGGCGCGCAGGTGGCCAGTTACGCTGCCCGCACATTAAAACTCAAAACCATCGGCGTGATCGATGACCGCACCGCCTTTGGCCAGGGCATCGCCGCCGAATTTAGCCGCCAGGCCAAGGCGGCCGGCGTCACCATCGCCGGCCAGGAGTTCACCACCGACAAGGCGAGCGACTTCACCGCCATTCTCACGCGCCTGAAGGCCAAGGGCGTCGATGCGATTTTCTTCGGCGGCTATGCGCCGCAGGCAGCGCCGATGGCACGGCAAATGAAATCGCTGGGCTTGCGCGCCAAACTGCTCGGTGGCGACACCCTGTGCAGCCCCGAGATGGCCAAGCTCGGTGGCGACGCCGTCGCCGACAATGTACTGTGCGCGCAAGCCGGCGCGGTGCTCGACAAACAGAAAACCGGCCCCGCCTTCCAGGCCCGCTACCAGGCCCGCTTCAAGCACAACCCCGACGTCTACGCCGCCGCCTTTTACGACCAGACCATGTTCATCGCCGCCGCCATGGCGGCCACCAATTCGGTCGATCCATCGGTGCTCGGCAGCGCCCTGCGCAGCATGACCCATGCGGGGGTAGTCGGCAGCTACGGCTACGATGCCAGCGGCAACCTGAAGGCATCGACGGTGACGATGTACACCTTTAAAAATGGCGCCCTGGTCGCCCTGTCCAATTAATTGAGAATCGAAAGTCGTTCTTATGCAAACACGCTTGATCGCCGCTGCCATCAGCACCCTTTTTATATTCACGCCGGCGCACGCCGGCAATACCACTGGCGCGGCTTCTGGCGCGACTTCTGGCGCGACTTCTGGCGCGACCTCGCCAGCGACTGCCAGCGCCCGCCTCGACCGGCTGGCCGACACCTATTACGACGCCCTCGCCCGCTTTGAGCCGATCAACGCCACCGAGAGCGGCGACGCCCGCTTCGACGACCAGCTCGGCCTGTCGATCGCACCGCAGGCGCGTGTGCGCCAGTACGCGCTCTACCACACCTATCAAATGCGCCTGCGCGCCATTGACCGCAGTGCGCTCAACGAAAAACAGCAGATCAATTACGACATCCTCGCCTACGAACTGGCCAACGAGCTGCGCTTCGAGGCCTTCCCCACCCACCTGCTGCCAATCACGCAGATGGACAGCGTGCCCGTCACCCTGGCCAATTACGCCAATGGCCAGAGCGCCCAGCCGTTGACCACGGTGCGCCAGTACCGCGCCTACCTCAAGCGCCTCGCTGCATTGCCGGCGTGGACCGACCAGGCCATCGCCAATATGCGCGAAGGGGTCCGGCGCGGCATCACCGAACCCAAAGCGGCGATGGTGTCGGCCGCGCCGCAGTTGCGCAAGCTGCTCGCCGCCAGCGCCGAACAGAGTGTGTTTTATACGCCGGTCAACCACTTCCCGGCCAGCTTTTCGGCTGCCGACCAGGCGGCCCTGCGCGCCGCCTACCGCAGCACCATCGACAAAAAACTCACGCCCGCCTTGACGCGCCTGTCGACCTACATCGAACACGAATATTTGCCAGCAGCGCGCAGCAGTGCCGGCTGGGGCGCGCTGCCGCAGGGCGCCGACTGGTACCGCGCGCGCGTGGCCAGCCAGACCACCACCAGCCTCACGCCCGCGCAGATTCATGCAATTGGCCTGGCTGAAGTGGCGCGCATCCAGAACGAGTTCGCCGTGGTTGGCCCGAAGATGGGTTACACGGGCCCCGCCAATGGTTTGCCGAACTGGGTGGCGGCGCAGGACAAATTTAAACCGTTCAGCAGCGAAGCCCAGGTGATCGCGGTGTATCGCCAGCTCGACGCGCAGTTGCGCCTGAAACTGCCGGCGATGTTCACCCTGGTGCCGAAGGCGCCGCTCGACTTGCGGCTCGAGCCTGAACTGAGCCGCGAGAGCGCTTCCGATCACTACTCGGCGCCCGCGGCCGACGGTTCACGGCCGGGCGTATTCTGGTCGGTGGTGAACGATCCGAAGCAGTACGGCAGCACCGGCATGGTCACCCTGTTCCTGCACGAAGGTCAGCCGGGCCACCATTTTCATATCGCCCTGCTGCAGGAACTGGGGCTGCCGAACTACCGAAAATTCGGCGGCAACAACGCCTTCACCGAAGGCTGGGCGCTGTACGCCGAAACGCTGGGCAAGGAGATGGGCCTGTTCGACAAGCCGGAAGATTATTTTGGCCACCTCAACGACGAAATGCTGCGCGCCGTGCGGCTGGTGGTCGACACCGGCATCCACCAGCAGGGCTGGAGCCGCGAGCAGGCGATTGCATATATGCGCGACACCCTCGGCTACACGGAGGCGGAAGCGAAGAACCAGGTCGAGCGCTACATGGTGTGGCCAGGCCAGGCGCTGGGCTATAAAATCGGCGCGCTGAAAATCGTCGAACTGCGCCAGCGCGCGCAGGCGGCACTGGGCGACAAATTCAGTTTGCCGAAGTTTCACGAGATCGTGTTCAAGGATGGCACCATGCCGCTGTCGCTGCTGGAGGCGAAGGTCGATCGCTGGATCGCGGCGAGCAAATAAAACAGGAAGGCGAAAATGGAGACAGGCAGCGCGCTGCGCGCGTGCCAGTCCCCCAGCCGCCCGATTTTACCGTTAGTCCATGACCATGAACACGGGGTAGCGGCGCCACTCCGGTTCGCGATAGCGCTCGCAGTGGGCAAAGATAAAATCGAGCACGGCGTTCTGGTTAGCGAGCAGCGCCGGATTGGCCAGCTTCCAGGCGGCGAACTTGACTTGCAGGGCCGGTTCGTCGCGCAGCAGTTCGGCGGCGTGGTCTTCGAACACGTAGTCTGAATAGGCTTCCTTCTTTTCCAGCACGCTGTTAAACAGGCCCCAGCGAAAATAACTGTCGTGCCCCTGCGGTTCGAGCATCTCGACGGCGTAGCGGGCCTGGTCCTGGTCGAGCCGCACCAGGTAGTCGCCGGCGCGCAGCTGCAGCGGCGCACGGCGCCGTTCGAGCACGACCTCGTCATGGAACATGTGCCCTTCGTAGGCATTCGCGCGCGAACTGACGTCGGCGATGTGATAGTAGTCGAGTTCACGCGTTTCATCGGCACTCAAGCGCTCCATCAGCACCCCGTTCCACTGCAGGCGCTCGATCGCTTCGATCCACTGCTGCGGCACGATATACGCGCTCGGCGCCGGCACTTCGATATCGGCGGGGAAGCGGTTGTAATAGGCGATCTGGCGTTCCCACGGCGCCGAGCGGTCGTACGACAGCCGCGTGTAGTCGCCCAGCACACTCGGACTGTAGACGGCGGCGTAACCTTCGAAGCGAAACTGCGATGGCCGCGACGCATCCATCGCCCAGTGCACTGGCAGGCGGCGCGCGCTGCGCAGATTGGCGCGGTCGACCCGGCGCAGGGCGGCAATGGTGGCGCCGTGGGCAACGGTAAATGCCAGGGCCGTCTCGACCAGCGCACGCATCGAATCGTAGCGCGCCGCAAAGCTCTTGAGCATGTGCGTTTCCGGCATGAAGCCGATGGTGTGGTGGAGCGCAGCGTAGCCGGTCGAAAAACGCGGCGTCTCGAGGAATTCGGCGATGCCGTGGTCGGGACTGTCCTGCACCGGATTGACATACGGGCAGGTAGGCCAGCCGCGCTCGGCCATCCCGGCAAACATCGCCGGCAGCATGGTGTCGGTGAGGAAGGGACCGAGGCTGCCACCGAGCTTGTCGGCCTGGGTGTGAATGAGCGTCATGGTGTAGCTGTAGTCGGCGCCGTTCGACGTGTGGGTGTCGACCATGACGTCCGGATCCCAGTACGTAAAGTGTTCATTGAAGACGCGGGCGGCGCGGGTGTCGCACTTGGCAAAATCGCGGTTCAGGTCAAGGTGGCGGCTGTTACCGCGAAAGCCGAACGATTCCGGGCCGTCCTGGTTGACGCGCGAGCTGGCGTTGCGATTGACACTGCCATCGACGTTATAGATCGGGATGAACAGCAATACCGTGTGTTTGAGGGCCGCCAGCCGCGCCGGCTCGACGCAAAAATCGCGCACCAGCGCCATGCAGGCATCGATGCCTTCCGGCTCACCGGGATGGATGCCGTTGTTGTTGAAGAAGACCGGGCGGCCGGCCGCCTTGATGGCGTCGCGGTCGAATATACCGTCGGCGCTGACGACGCCCGCGTGCATCGGCAGGCCCATGTCGGAGACACCAATTTGATCGAACTGCAGCACGCCGGGAAAGCGCGCCGCGAGCATCTGGTACCAGGCGATGCAATCGGCCCAGCTGGTGGTCTGGTTGTGGTTGCCCTGCTCGTAGGGCGTGAGGAGACTGTTGTGCATGGGAGTGCTCATGAAAGAAAGGACGGTGGCATTACGATACAGCAGTTGGCCCGGCCAGGGGCAAGGTGATCGACACCACCGTGCCCTCGTCGGGGTTTGATTCGAAGGCGATGCTGCCGCCCAGCGCATGGACGCGCTCGCGCATGCCGATGATGCCGATGCCCGCCGAGACGGTGGCGGCATCAAAACCGCCGCCATTGTCGGCCACCTCGATGGTCAGCCGCGACTCGGCGGACGACAGCATCAGCGCCACCTGGGCGTGGCTGGCGCCGGCGTGCTTGATGACGTTTGACAGCGCTTCCTGGACGATGCGGTAAGCCGAGATGGCCAGCTCGTTGCCGAGTACCGAAAAATCGCCTTCCGAGTGAAACGTGAAGCGGCAGCCCGACTCGCGGTCGTAATGGCGCAGCATTTCTTCGACGGCGCCGTGCAGACCCAGCATGTCGAGCACTTCCGGCCGCAGGCGCCGCACCAGCCGCCGGCCGCTGGCGTACAGGTCGAGCGTGAGGCGGGTGATGGCGGCCGATTTAAGTTTGATCTGGGCGATGGCGATGGCGCTGGCGCTGGCGCTGAGGCTGCCCGCACCCCGTTCGACCTGTTCGGCCAGCTGCAGGATCGATTGCGATTCCAGGCGCGCGGCTATCAGCGAGGCATTGAGTTCGTCGTGGATTTCAATGGCAATGCTTTTGCGTTCATCTTCGACGATGGAATTGACCTTGGCGATCAGCTTGCGCTTGTCGGCGTCGGCCTTCAAGGCATCGTTGCGCGACGCTTCGAGGTCGCGCGTGCGCGCGGCCACCTTGTTTTCCAGCTGCTGCTTGGACTGATCGAGCGCCACCGACATCTCGCCAATCGATGCCTGCAGCTCGCCAATCTCGCCGCCGGTCGACACCGGCAGGCTGACCCGATAATCGCCGCCACGAATCTGCCGCAGCGCGCCGATCGCCGCGCGCAGGGGCGTGGTCAGACTCCTCGCCAAAAACAGCGCAAACGCCGCCGATACCAACAGCGCCAGCGCGGCGATCGCCAGCTCGATCTGGAAGCGGCGCGCCTGCGTTGCCAGCATATTCGTCGGCGACATCGTCACCCGCACCGCGCCCACCACTTCGGCCGGCTGCGTGGGCGGCTTGGTGTCGCTGGGGCTCGAGACGTGCGGCGCACCGTTATCGGCGAACAGGTTGACCCAGATGACCTGCTTTTTGATGGGCGCGGCGTAATAGCGCGCTTCGGCCTTCAGGGCAAACTGGCTGGTCACGCTGATCGCCGGGCGGTCAGCGGCGTCGCGCACTTCGATGCGATAGATGCTTTTGTCCGACTGCACCAGGCCATTGATGGTCAGGCGCAGGTCGGACAGGTTGCCCGAGATGACGTTGTATTCGCTCGTTTCAGCCAGCGCGCGCGCCAGGATGCGGCCCCGTTCGGCCAGCTCTTCATCGACCTGTGCACGGTGCGAATACCACGAGTACCAGACAAACGACGAGAACAGAAATGCCACCGGCAGCATGGTAATAAAAATCATGCGGGTGCCAATGCTCCAGCCCTGCCAGAAGCGGCGGCGGTTCATGGGGTGGCGCTCGCTGCGGGAGCGCGGCGGGCCAGCGCGCGCGCGGCGGCGCTGACGTCGAGGTCGAGCGAACGGGCGACGCCATCGTTGATGGTGGTCCGAAAATAGCGGGGAAACTGCGGCGCTGGCAGCGTGCCGGTGCTGGCAAAGGCGCGCGCCATCTCGACCACCTGGGTGTCGATGTCTTCGATCTCGGAATAGGTGGTCGCCAGCGCGCCGGCCTTGACCATGTCGGCCGAAAAACCAATCACGCCCTGCTTGTGGCGGTAGGTCGACAGCAGGATGTTGCGGATGGTGTCGGTGTTGTAGACGGCGCTGTCGGGCATGGCCAGCAGCACATCGGCGGCGGCGATGCGGTTGAGGATGCGGTTGATGTCGTCGGCCGCCGTCATCTGTTCGATGACGATCGGGCTGTGGGTGGCCAGCAGCAGCGGCTTGACGTACAGGGTGTCGTCGCCCAGCACGGCGGCCACCGTCACCGCGCGGCCATACAGCTGGGCGATCAGGCGCAGCTGGTCGGCCGGCGCCGGCTCGGCATAGACGGCGCTGATGGTGCCGGCCGGCGCCTTCGCCGCCACCGCCTGCACCACCTGGCTGGCGGTGAATGCGGCGATGATGACGCTGCCGTCGTGGCGGCCGGCCGCATCGCGCAGCGCCACCGGGCCGATGGCGATATAGACCAGGCGGCGGCGCTGCGCCAGCTCGGTGCGAAAACTGGCCGCCAGCGGCGCCAGGCGCCGGTATAAATCTTCGGCGATGTGGCGCGTTTGCGCGCTGTCGTCGCCGGTGACGATGTGGAAGCGAAAGCCGCTGACCGCGCGGACGGCGCTGGCGGCACTGGCAGGCGGCAGCACCGCCAATAATGCCAGCGCCAGCGCCAGCGCCAGCCGCGGTGCCCGGCGCCAGATCGCCACTACGGTTCGATCAGGCCGTGCTTGACGGCCAGCCGGGTGATGTAGGCCTGGCGGTGCACGCCCAGCTTTTCCTTGACCGACTGGCTGATATTGCTGATGGTCTTGGTCGACAGGTTGAGCCGCTCGGCGATTTCGGCATTGGTCAAGCCTTCGGCCATCAGCTTGAAAATCTCCAGGCCGCGCTGGTCGAGCTGCGATTGCGGCGAAACGTCGCCGCGCACCGACAGATTGGCCAGCCGCTCGGCGATCGGCGGCAAAAAATACAGCCGCCCTTCATGCGCATGACGCACCGCGGTGGCCAGGTCGGCCGGGTCGCAATCCTTGGTGACGAAGGCGCGCGCGCCCAGCCGGTAGGCTTCCTTGATCAGGCTATCCTGGTCGAACTGGGTGAGGAACACGATGTTGGCCGCCGGGTAGGCCGCCAGCAGCGAGCGGGCAGCGTCCAGCCCCGTCAGCTCGGTACCGAAGCGGATGTCGAGCACCAGCACATCGGGAGTGAGCTCGGCATACATGGCGGCGGCTTCCTCGGGACTTCTGGCCTGGCCCACCACATCCATGCCAACGGCGGCCAGCGACATGGCAAAGCCCGTCATGACGATCGGGTGATCGTCGGCCAGCATGACGCGGATGGGCCGCAAGGACCCTGTTGCGCTTAAATTTGTAACACCTTCCACAGCATCTCCCCCGAGCGGTACGGATGACCTTACATCTGCTTACCATTGGCTGGTAGCTAAGTGTGCGTGAGCACGGAAGCAATTGTTGGCCGATGCCATGATTTTACACAGGGATGCCGCCATCGCAGCGGCTTTTCGGCCTGTTTTTTGGCCTGTTTTTCGGTCTTATCGCCCGTCTGCGCTGGCGCATATTCATTACAGCGCAATCAAATTACTATCAAAGTGCTTTTCAATTGCTAGGCAATAGCATATATTACTTCCATCAACCAGCCGCGGCGCGCCGCAACACCATTGCGCAACCCGGCGTGACGATCAGGAGAACACCATGCATTTCAGCGATCTCAGTGAAAAAGGTGGTACCAAGTTCAGCAAGCTGGCGCTTGTCGCCGCCCTCCACGTAGCAATCGGTGCGCTGTTTATCCACACCCTCAACAGCCGCGGGGTGGCCTTGCCCAAAATGCCGGAAGAGCTGATCGTCATGTTCACGCCGGAAGCGCCGCCACCACCGCCACCGCCGCCAGAGCCGCCCAAGCCGATGCCGAAGACGGCGCCGCCACAGGTAATCGCGCCGCCCGTTGAAGTGCCGGTGCAGCAGCCGCCGCCGCCGGATGCGGCGGCCGCCGTGGTATCGACCGAGACGGCGCCGCAGCCGGCCACCTCTGCGGTGGCCGATCCCGGTCCGGTGGCGCCGGCGCCAACCAGCGGCGTGATGCGCACCGTCGCGCTGGCCGACGCCAGCGGCTGCGCGACGCCCAACTATCCGGTGCGGGCGGCGCGCAACAACGAAAGCGGTACGGTGACCCTGGCGCTGCTGGTCGGCACCAACGGCCGCGTGAGCGATTCGCGCATCAAGTCGTCGAGCGGTTCGCGGGAGCTCGATCGCGCGGCCATTGCGGCGCTGTCGACCTGTACTTTCAAGCCGGCCATGAATGGCGGCGTCGCCGAGCCCGGGTGGGCGCAGATTGCTTATGTGTGGACGCTGGAATAGTTTGGCGTTCGCGTGAGCGCCAGTCCCCCTGCTGCTGGCGCTTGCAGAAGGGGGCACTGGCACCGCAGGTATATGTCCCCATTTTGAATATCCGCCCTGCCGGCCCTGCCGGCTTTTTTTCGGCCCGCGCTCCTCGACGGCGCCCTCTCAACCCACTAGGATCGACATGTTGACCAAGTTATGGATCGCACTCGCGCTCGCCCTCGCCGCCCTGGGCGCCATCGTCGTCCACGTCGCTAGCAGCGACAAAGCGCTGCCGTCCCCCGTGCTATCGCGCGCCATGCACGACGTCGCGGTCCTCGCCAGCGCGCCGCGCCCGATCGCCAGTGCCGCCAACGGCGAGGCGCGTGCCCACATCATCAGTGAGCTCACGGCGATGGGACTGGCCCCGCAGGTGCAAACGGCGCTGGCGCAGCACGACACCATCGACCGCCGCCGCAACCTCGAGGTGGCGCTCGGCATGGTCCATAACGTCGTCGTCCTGATTGCCGGCAGCGCGCCCGATCACGCCAGCCGCCCTGCCCTGCTGCTGGCGACTGCCTACGACAGCGGCGCCCGCAGTGTCGGCGCCGGCGCCAGCGCGGCGCCCACCGCCGCGCTGCTCGAAGCGCTGCGCCTGTTCACCGGCATGCCGGCGGTGGCCAACGACATCGTCGTGCTGTTCGCTGACGGCGAGCAGGTCGGCGGCCTCGGTTCGCGCGCGTTCGCCAGCGCGCACCCGCTGGCCGGACGCATCGGCCTGGTGGTCCGCTTCGACGGTGCCGGCAGCGAAGGGGCGCCGCTGCTGGTCCACGCCAGCGGCGGCAGCGCCGCCGCTGCCGTCCACGGCTGGGCCACGGCCACGCGCGCGCTCGACGGCGGTGCGCACGGCGCCGCCGCCCTGCAGGGGCTGTATCAAACGCTGCCCGGCATCCAGATGGGCGCGCTCGCCACATTGGGCAGCGCCCGCCTGCAGCTGGCCAATGTGGCCGGCGCCAATGGCGGCGGGCTCGGTTCGCGCGACACCGTGGCGCGGCTGGCGCCGGCCACGCTGGTGCAGACGGCGGCGACCATGCTGGCGCTGGCGCGCCAGTTCGGCGATGGCGCGCCCTTGAGCGCAGCGGCGTCTGCACAGACTGCCAGTGGCGGCGTGGCGCCAGTCCTGTATTTCACTTTGCCGCTGGTCGGCGTGGTCAGTTACGGCGTCGACGCCGTCTGGACCTTCACCCGGCTGGCGTGCCTGATGCTGCTGATCGTCTGTGGCCTGGCGGTGCAGCGAGGCGAAGTGAGCGTGCGCGAGATCATCGACGCCGCGCTCGGCTTTGTCGCCATCGCCGCCGTGCTGGTGCTGGCCGCGGCCCTCGTATGGGGTTTGCTGCCGTCGCTGCACCGTGGCTATGATGCCCAACACTACGGCGCCGGCAGCGCCGACTGGTGGTTCGTCGGCGCCTACAGCGCGCTCGGTAGCGCCCTGTTCGTGCTGCTGCAGCGGGGCTTTCGCCGCGTGATCGGGCAGGCAGCGGCGGCGCTCGGGCCGCTGCTGGCGGCCAGCGTGTTGCTGCTGGTGCTGAGCTGGCAAACACCGCAGGCCAGTTACGTGCTGGTGTGGCCGCTGATCGGCACCCTGCTGGCGTATGGCCTGCTGTATGCGCCACGGGCGGCCCGCCTGCCCGCCAGCGGCCGCGTCGCCGTGCTGGGCGCCGGCGTGCTGCCGGCGCTGCTGATTATCGGCCCGCTGCTCAAGGACCTGTATTTGATCACTTCGCCCGAGCACAGCGAACTGCCGATGCTGGTGCTGGCGCTGCTGCTGGGGATGGCCAGCGTGCTGCTGACGGCGCAGCGCCGTTTTATTGTGCGTGGGCTGGGGCTGGCGGGGCTGGCCTGCCTGGGCGTGGCGGGCGCCGCCGCACCGTACGGCAGCGCGCCGCTGCCGCAGCCGAACCGCATGGTGTATCTGCAGGATGGGGCGACCTGGCGTGCTTACTGGATGATGACGGCGATGCCGCATCTGCCGCATATGCCCGATGTGCCGATGGACGCCTGGGCGCGCGCATTCTTCCCCGCCAGTGCCAGCGCCCGCGTGCAGGTCGATGCGTTCGGCGCCAACAGCCGGCCCGTGTGGCTGGCGCTGGCGCCGCGCGCGGGCATCACCGTACCCGCACTGACGGCGCTGAGCGACAACGACGACGGCAGCCGGCGCCAGCTGCGCTTTCGCCTCGACAGCAAGCCATCGGTGCCAGCGATCGATGTGAGCGTGCGCGGCGCCGACGCTTTTCGTACCAGCGTCAACGGCCGCCTGCTGTCGCAGCAGCGCAGCGCCAGCTATACCCTGCACCTGTATGGCATGCAAGGCCAGCGCCTCGAATTTGCCTTCGATGTGCAGCCTGATAAACGGGTAGAGATCGACGTCGATGAACGCACGCCCGGCCTGCCGGCGCAGGCGGCTGCGGCACGGCCGCCGGGTCTGTCGCCACCGCTGACGCCGATGACGGCGACCACCATCGCCAGGGATCGTTTGGTCTTCCGTTAGGGGAACAGTCAGGCGGGTACAATAACAGCCTATCCCAGTAGGATGGGGAAAGCCGGTAGCGATGCATGGCCAGCGCGGGCAAGGCGCGCGGAGGCGGCATGGCCCGCCATGCAACGACGAGCAACGCAGTCCCCGCTTGTCGGGCGCGCTAACGGCGGCTCCGTACGACTGGCATAGGCTCTAAGTGCCAAGACGATTATTGGTATTTCATTGACCCTTTGTTTGCAGGCACCCATGCGCACGCTGATTTTTTCGATTGCTGTCCTTTCCACCGGCCTGGCCGCTGCCGCGGTTGTTGTGCCGACGGTCCAGGAGACGCCCCTGCGCGCCCACCTGCAATTTCTGTCGAGCGACTTGCTGGAAGGGCGCGGCACCGGCCAGCGCGGCGCCGACCTGACCGTCAGCTACCTCGAAACGCAAGCGATGGCACTCGGCCTGCGTCCCGCCAATGGCGCCAGCTTCCGCCAGAGCGTCAAGATTGCCGGCGTCAAGGCGCTGCCCGACGACAGCGACGTCGCCATCGACGTCGGCGGCAAGCCGCAGGCGCTGGTGTTCGGCCGCGACTGGGTGTGGGCGCCTGGCGACGCCAAGGCGCAGCACCCGATGAATGCCGAACTGGTGTTCGTCGGCTACGGCATCAGCGCGCCCGAACTGGCGTGGGACGACTACAAGGGTATGGATGTGCGCGGCAAGGTGCTGGTGATGATGGTCAACGATCCGATGCCCACCGCCGCCGAGCCGGAGCGTTTTAATGGCAAGGGCCTGACCTACTACGGCCGCTGGACCTATAAATTCGAGGAAGCCGCCCGCCATGGCGCCGCCGGCGTGCTGCTGATCCACACCGATGCATCGGCCTCGTACGGCTGGAGCGTGGTGCAAAACAGCTGGATGGCCGAGCGCTTTCAGCTGGCCACCGGCGCACCCGGTAGCGGCATGCAAGGCTGGATGACCGAGGCCACCGCACAGGCGCTGTGCAAGGCAGCCGGCCACGACCTCGACATGCTGCGCGCCGCCGCCGAATCGAGCACCTTCAAGCCGGTGCCGCTGGGCGCCCGCGTGCGCGGTGAAGCCGTTGCCAGCGTGCGCATGATTGAACAGTTCAATGTCGCCGGCATCGTGCCCGGCACCGATCCGACGCTCAAGGACGAAGTGGTGATTTATAGCGCCCACTGGGATCACCTGGGCAAACAGGGCGCCGGCGGCGACAATATTTATAACGGCGCCGTCGATAATGCATCCGGCTCGGCCGCCTTGCTGGCGATGGCGCAGGAAGCGGTCAAGGCACCTGCCCGCCGCAGCCAGATGTTTTTGTGGGTGGCCGCCGAAGAGCAGGGATTATTGGGTAGCGCCGCGTACGCCAGCGCGCCCCTGTGGCCGGTCGCCAAAACGGCCGCCAATCTCAATCTCGACAGCTTGAACTGGGTCGGCCGCACGCGCGACATGGGCACCAGCGGCAGCGAGCGCACCGAGCTGGGCGCGATGGCGGCAGCCACCGCCAGGGCCATGGGCTTGACGGTGGCGGTACCGAAGCCCGACTTATCGGGCGGCTACTTCCGCAGCGACCATTTCTCGTTTGCCAAAGCGGGCATCCCGGCGTTTTCCGTCGGCGGCGGCAGCGATTACGTCAAGGACGCCGAAGCTGCCACCGCGCGCCGCAAGGCGTATGGCGACGAACGCTACCACCAGGTATCCGATGAATACGATCCCAATTGGGATATGTCGGGCATGGTGCAGCAGGCGCAATTTACCCTGAACCTGGGCCGCATGGTGGCGAATGCCGCCAAGATGCCGGCATGGAAGGCCGGCGATGCGTTTGGCCGGGTCAGGGCGGGATCAAACTAAGCGCATGGTTTAGATGGGGTGATCGCCTTCCGCCAGCTGGGCGCGGCGAAACTGCCCCTGGCGCTCGAACATCCAGCCCGGATACTCGGGCGCCAGCGCGCTGGCGCCATCGATGGCGGCCAGGTCTGCCGCGCTGAGCGTCAGAGTGGTGGCGGCGATATTGTCTTGCAGCTGTTCGAGCCGCTTGGCACCGATGATGACGCTGCTCACTTGCGGCTGCTGCAGCAGCCACGCCAGGGCGACGCGCGCCACCGATACGCCATGGGCGGCAGCGATCGGCTGCATGGCATCGATGACTTGCCAGCCACGCTCCTTGTCGACCGGCGGGAAATCGAAGGCGACGCGGCGGCTGCCCGCCTCTGCCTGTTGATTGCGGCTGTACTTGCCGCTCAATAAGCCGCCCGCCAGCGGGCTCCACACCATCAAACTCAAGCCTTCGCTTTTGAGCATGGGGATCAGCTCGCGCTCGAGGTCGCGCCCGGCCACGCTGTAATACGCTTGCAGCGACTGGAAACTGGCCAGGCCAAGGCGCTCGGAGATGCCAAGTGCCTTGGCGATCTGCCACGCCGCCCAGTTCGACACGCCGATGTAGCGCACGTGGCCATGCTGCACCAGGGTGTCGAGCGCGCGCAGGGTTTCTTCAATGGGGGTGGCGGGGTCAAAACCGTGTACTTGGTAGAGATCGATGTGATCGAGTTGCAGGCGCTGCAGGCTGGCCTTGACGCCATCGATGATGTGGCTGCGCGACAGGCCGCGCGCATTGGCGCCCGTGCCCATGTCGCCAAACACCTTGGAGGCGATCACCACGTCGGCGCGGGCGATGTGCAGGTTCTTGAGGGCCTGGCCGAGGATGGTTTCGGCGGCGCCGCCGGCGTAGACGTCGGCGGTGTCGATGAAATTGATGCCGCTATCGATGGCGCTGCCGATCAGGGTTTCGGCGTCGCCCTGGCCGAGCTGGCCGATCTTGCCCCACATGTCGTCCTGGCCGCCGAACGTCATGGTGCCCAGGCACAGTTCTGATACAAATAAGCCGGTCTTGCCAAGTAAATGATGCCGCATGGTGGGTCGCTCCGCTGGAAGGGTTGGCCGGATCGAACGCTCGTCCGGCACCACCCAAGCATAGCGCCATGCGGCGATGTCTGCTCTGCAGGACGGCAGTTGTGCGAAGCAACAAACGCCAGTGCGGCGACGCTTGTAAAACAGCCTGGCGGGGCGAAAAATTTCGCACGGCCAGGCTGTTTGATCGGCACACGACCGATGAAAAAATCTTAAAAATCGAGCATGACGCCGGCGCCCAGCGATTTTTGCGCATAGTTATAGTCGATCAGGCTCTGGCCATAGCCGGTGAAGCCTTGCACGTAGGCTTTCAGATTGGTGACGACGGGGATCGACACGCCCACCTGCAGGGCGCCATGGCCGGTGCTGAAATTGCGGCGCAGCAGGGCCGAGTATTCGTAGCCGCGGTTGTAATAGACCACCTTCATGTCGCCATGGCCCATGAAATCGGTGATGTCGATGTTGTCATTGTCCGACTTGGCGCTGTCGAGCCGCTTCCAGATGCGCGTGGTCAGCTGCAGGTCGCCGCTTTCCAGGCCGATCGAGGCGTAGGCACGGTTCCAGCTGCGCGACAGGGTGGTGCCCTGGCCGTTCGACTGGTGCGATGCCCCCAGCGAGACATAACGGATGTTGACGGGACCGAGCTGCTTGTTGATCGGTAACACCGCCATCACTTCCGGCTGGTAATTGGTTTCACGGAAGGGACTCGAATACTTGCGGGCATAGGCCTGCCAAAAGCTTTGCTGGGTGTAGGCCGCCCACAGATCGATCGGGCTGCCGGCGATGCCTTCGATAACTTTCGATTTAAAACTGAGCTGGTAAGTCAGTTCGACGTGCTTGGCCTGGTAACCTTGCGGCACGAAGCCGGTGTATGGCCGGTCATTGGTGGCATTGCTCTGGTTGGCGAGCAACAGGTAATTTTCGCGGAACGGCCGCACCGCATAGACGCCGCGGTTGGCTTCATTGTTGAGCTCCCAGTCCTGGCTCATGCGGGAAATCGGCGTGGCTGGTGCCAGCACCTTGACGCCCGGCTTCGATGGCATGGCGGCGGCCACCGCGTTGGCCGCTTCCGGCGAAGCGCTCGCCGGTACGCCGACGGCCAGCTCGGCCTTCTGCAATTCCTTGGCCAGAGAATCGTAGCAACCGAGGCGGGCACTGGGGTCACCCAGCACGGCGCAGCGTTGCAGATATTGTTCAGGTTCGGCGGCGTGCGCGTGCGCGACGGTCAGCAAGGCTGCCGTGCACCAAAGGCGGGGAGTGAGTTTCATGGAATCTGTTGTGGACAATGGAATGGGCGCAAGTATATCCACAATTCACTTTTTGTGATGTCACAACAATTAACAAGTGTGCGACTTAATTTGACAAACAGGTGATATTGCAAGAAACAATTGACACCAACGAAAAGGCGCCCGTGGGCGCCTTGGCGTTTTCAGCTGGAGCACTCAGTGCAAATCGAATTCCGCCGGGCTCATGCCCAGTTCGCGGATGATGCGTCCCGCTACGACTTGCTCCTTGGCATCGAAGTCGCCGTCCGACGCCGCCACCGCGATGATCATGCGCACCAGCAGGCGCGACGCCTCGGCGTTCGATTTCATCTTGTGCAGCGCCTGGTAGGCTTTTGCTTCGCCGATATCCTTGTCGAATTCGAGCTGACCGACATAGTCCTGGAAGGACTTGATGACGTCATTGGTGGTGAAGATGGACAGCGCATCGTTGTTCTCGATGAACTTGATCATTTTTTGCTTCTCTTCCGCACTGACGCTGCCGTCAGCCATCGAGATGAGGGCGCAACCGGCCATGGCGGCGCTGAGGAAGTCCTTGTTTTTGTACTTCAGGGCTTCCGTTTTGAGCTCGCTGGCCTTGCTCTTTAAACGCGATAAGAAAGTATCGAAACTCATTGGCTAACTCCGCGCGTGGTGATCGAACCCTGATCTTACGCGCCAACGGGGAAAAGGCGCCGCACCGCTGCCATCACGTCGCGGCGCGACCGCTGTGCCTATTGGATACGCCCGCAGACCAGGCGCGCACCGCCACCGCCGAGCGGTGCCGGATGGTCGGCATGGTTGTCGCCGCCCACATGGACCATCAGCGAGCGGCCCTTCAGATCGGCCATCTTCAGGCGCGGCGCCAGCACCGGGTTGCTGGCGTTGCCCGAGGCGTCGACCGCCAGCGCCGGCAAATCGCCCAGGTGGCCATCGGCCCACGGCAAGCCGTGGCGCTTGCTGCCCAGCGGATCGTAATGGCCGCCCGCGGCCAGGCCGGCCACCATCTTGCCGTCTTTTTCGCCATCGGCGCAGCTATTGTTTTCGTGCACGTGGAATCCGTGCAAGCCGGCGGGCAGTCCCGTCAGCGCCGGCGTGAACACCAGGCCGTAAGGGCTTTCGCTGACCACCACGGAACCGACCGCGCCATCGCCCGGCGCGCCCAGCATTTTCATGGGAATGGTGAGCTCCGCGGCAGTGGCGGCGCCAACAGCACAGGCAAGTGCCAAGGCAATTGCGCTTCGGCATGGCAGGTGAATTTTCATCGTGAACCTTTCGAGGTGACGCAGGGGGAGCGATATGACAATCACTATACGAGACAACGTTACGCACAGTTACAGTCACTGTCAACCGGCGCAACCGAAGCGTCACCAATCGGCCATCGTCGCCGCTCCGGTCCGGCTGCCATGGCGCTGCGATCAGATCCTCGGCGCCGGCCTGACGGCATGAAAAGCTGGCGCCAGCGTGCAACAGCGAACAGACACAGCTGTTTTACTGACGGATTTCTTTACATATTTCAGCAAGGAAATTAACAGATATCACTTAAGTGTTTGTTAAATAAGGCAAACATGTTTTAGGCACGAAGATTGCTTAAAGTCGCGCAGGCAGCGTCGCACCATGCCACCTCTCATCCAAAAAAATAAGGGTCGTCAAAATGAAAATTACCATCAATCGTACGCTCGCTGCCATCAGCCTGGCATGTGCCTCCCTCACCGCGCACGCTGCACCTGTCACGCTCAACACGGGCCTGATCAAGATGGGCGTGGCAGACAATGGCGGCCTCGGCGCCGGTAGCATCGGCCTGATCGGCCCTAGTGGCGATGCCATCATGCCTGGCTGCCTGTGCGAAGGCTGGGGCGCCTCTGGCAATGGCAGCAGTGGCTACGTCTACGGCCTGGCCGGCACCAACATTGCCTCGGCACTGACCACCACCACCACAGCAACCGGCGCTGGCCTGGCGGCACAGTCAGTCGTCAAGCTGAACAATGGCCTGGTGATCACCCAGACCTACAGCTCGGCCGCTGGCGGCAAGCTGTTCGGCGTGAATGTCATGCTGACCAACTCGACGTCCTCGACGATGAGCGATGTGCGCTATGCGCGTACCATTGACTGGGATGTCACCCCTGGTTACTACGCCAACAATTACACCACCGTCTACGGCGGCACCGCCACCGGCCCAGGCGGCAAAGTGTTGACCACCTCGACCGATCCATTTGCCGTGCCCGATCCGCTGGTCAGCCGTACGCAGGACAAGAATCTGAACGTCGTCGATTCGGCCGGCGACAAGGGCGGTTTCTTTGTCTTTGGCTTCGGCAATCTGCTCGCTGGCAACTCGGTCTCCTTCGACTCCTTCATCGGTGCCGATAGCAGCGTTTCCGGTCTGCTGGCCGCACTCGGTTCGGTTGGCGTCGAGGCTTATTCGTACACCACCGGCAATACGCCGGGCACCGACGGCTACGCCCACGCGCCTGCCTATGGCTACGGCTTCCGTGGCCTCGACCTGGCGCCATCGCTGCCGGGCGGCGACGTGCCTGAGCCGCTGTCGCTGGCATTGGTTGGCGTGGCCCTGCTGGCCGCCGGCGCCGCCCGTCGTCGCGCCTGAGAGCCTTGCTCCAGCGCCTGACAAGCGCGCTCGTCACCATGCCGTTCAGTTCAATCTGAACGGCATTTTTTTTGGCGCCAAGCCACCACCGTGCGCGCTCCGGCAGAGCGCACGGCTGCGCGGCCGTTCAGGGCTGCAGCAATGCCGGCAGGATGGCTGTCGTCAGCAATTTTTCGCTGAGCGGGTGGGCGCCGCGCACCTGGAAATTGGTGGTGGTGATGACCACCACCGCATCTTGCGCGGGCAGGACGAACACCTTGTTGCCGCCCGATCCCGCCATCCCGTAACTGCTCACGGTGAGTCCATCGACCTTGAACGACTGCAGCCACCACAGGTAGCCATAGTCAATCCCCTCGCGCGCATTCGCATGGGGCGCGATCGAACGGCGCACCCAGTCGGCGGCGATGACTTGCTTGCCCTCCCAGCGGCCGCCATTGAGGTAGAGCTGGCCCAGCTTCATCAAGTCGCGGCTGCGCAGCTGCAGGCCGCCACCGGTCATCGCCGTGCCCTTCGGCTGGAACTGCCATTTGACCTTGTCGATGCCGAGTGGCGCAAACAGGCTGGCGGCGGCAAAGTCTGGCACGCTGCGACCACTGACGCGTTCGAGCAGCGGACCGAGCAGCGTGACGCCGGCCGTACAATAGCTCCACGCGCGCCCATACGGCGACTGCGCCGGGCCCGGCTGCCAGTCGGGAAAACCCTTGATGGGCAGGTCGACCACGAAGCGGCTCCAGTCTTCCACCAGGTACATGCGCTCTTCATTGCCGCGCGAGAGCTGATTGTCGTCGTCGCACTCGAGCAGCGAGCTCATGGTGAGAAAATCTTCGACCGTGATGCGGTCTTTGCGTGGATCGGCATGCGCCAGCGGACGCAGTTCGGGAAAATACGGCAAGACGGGGCTGTCGAGGCGCAGCAGCTTGCGCTCGACCGCCAGCCCGACCAGCATGCCGGTGACCGTCTTGGTGACGGACCGGGTATTGCGCAGGGCTTCGGCGCCTTCCTTGTCGAAATAGTGTTCGTAGACCAGCTTGCCACCGCGCGCCACCACCACGCTGGTGATCTCCTTGTAGGTGCCGGCCTCGATGGCGGCGGTGACGGCGTCGAACTGGTCGGCGCGGGCATCGGTGGTGGCCAGCAGCAGCGTTGACAAAACAATCGGCAGGAATCGCGACATAGGGTACTCCGGTCAGTTAAAAAAGCCCAGTCTAGTGAGCGCGGGTGGGCATCGTCTTGGACGTTTGCAACATCCGGTTCCGATAGGTGCTTGGCGTCATCCCATACACGTTCTGGAACGCGCGGTTCATGTGGCTCTGGTCGGCGAAACCGGCCATGAGTGCCACCTCGGCCATCGCCGCCGCCGGGCGACGCAGCAAGCCACTGGCGTGCTCGAGGCGGCGCCAGCGCAGCAGCTCGCCCGGCGAACAGCCCCAGGCCTGGCGGAACACGCGCGCCAGGTGCACCGGATGCACGCCGAGCAGGCCGGCGAGGTCGGCAATGCGCAGGTGGCGCTCGCTCGCCATGTCCACGACGGCGGCGTAGGCCCGGTGCGCCCAGGCGGGCAAGGCGCGTGCGCTCTGGTTGGCGGCGCTGTGCAGGCTGGCCAGCAGATCCCAGCCGCGTGCTTCGAGCAAGGCTGCATCGGCACCAGCGGCGCCAGCGCCCATCTCGCGGGCGATGCGGAAGGCGGCAGCGACGCTGGCCGGGGCGCTCAGCACGCAGGCTTGCTGTTGGGCGGCCTGCAATTCAGGGGCGCCGCCCAGCACGGCGGGATCGAGCGAGACGGTCAGAAAACTGCCCTTGCCATCAAGGAAACGGTCGCGGTGCGTGGTAGCGGCCGGATTGAACACCAGCGTGGGCGCGCAGGCGCGGGTCGGCGCATGACGCGCACTGGAAATATAGACGCCGGAAAGCACCAGCACGAAATGGGCGTCGTCATGGCGATGGGTGGCCACTTCGTCTTCGCTGCGGGTGGCATCGAGGCGCCGGATATCGAACACCTGGCCGCTGGTGCCATGCTGCAGGTCGCCGTAAAACTGACCGGAATGAAAGCGGATTGGTTGTGCCATCGGCCGATCATACGAGCGGGACAGCGCGCCGGCACCGGTTAAGCGACCAGTGGCTTGGAGCGTGGGACGAATGGCTGGCAGGCGGGGATCAGCGGATATCAGCGGCGCGCTGGTGGATGCTTGTTCGACCCCGGCTTCAACGCCAGATTGCGCGGCGCCTGCGGGCCGAAACCGTTCCCTTCAGTGTTTTTTCGCAAAATTGGCGTTCTGGACAGCGATGGCGTGCGCGCCATCGGTCAGCGTGTCGTTGTCTTGGCAACTTGGTGCCGTGAAAGTCAGTCCGAATACACTGTCAGAAACACACAGCCAGTTGGACTATGAAAGTATGCATCGGTGGTCCCGGTCGCGGCCACGGCAGCCCAGCCGGCTGATAGCGCCTGACCTTCTTGCACGGCAGCGCCTTCAATCAAATAAATGAATTCCGGGCCTCGATGGCGGTGCAAGGGAAACGAGGCACCCGCGGCAAAACGCACCAGTTGCATGGATTGGCCATCGCTGCTGCCCAGATCCTTGACCTCGATCCCCTCGGCAAAAGTTGACGGTCGCCACGCCAGGGCGTTGGCATCGTTGAATTGGTAGTGCATGCTCACTCCGAGAACGGTTGTCATGGAGGCTGCTGCTGGCAGCATGGCATAAGCCCGGTAGAAATTATAGTCAAAAAAACGGCGCCCGCGGGCGCCGTTTTTTGTAGCTGACTAGAGGATTACTCCTCGTCACCCAGATGGACCGCTGCAGCATTGCTGTCTTCCATTGCTTGCAACTCCGAAGCCATATTGGCCTTCTCTTGTTGCAGCAAGGCAGCGCGCTCTTCCACTTCCCACGCTTCTTTTTCTTTCTTCGCGCGGTGGAATGCCAGACCCGTGCCGCCAGGGATCAGACGACCAACGATGACGTTCTCTTTCAAACCACGCAGACCGTCGCGCTTGCCCATGATGGCAGCTTCGGTCAGGACCCGGGTGGTTTCCTGGAACGATGCAGCCGAGATGAACGAGTCGGTCGACAGCGATGCCTTGGTAATACCGAGCAACACGTTTTCGTACGTTGCCGGGATCTTGCCAGCGGCGCTGACGCGGTCGTTTTCGTCCAGCAGTTCCGAACGCTCGACCTGTTCACCGACGATGTAATTGGCATCGCCCGCTTCGACGATCTGTACGCGGCGCAGCATCTGGCGAACAATCACTTCGATGTGCTTGTCGTTGATCTTCACGCCTTGCAGACGGTAGACGTCCTGCACTTCGTCGACGATGTACCGGGCCAGCGCTTCGATACCCAGCAAGCGCAGGATGTCCTGTGGATCGGCCGGGCCGTCCACGATCATCTCGCCCTTGTTGACCACTTGACCGTCGTGGACCAGCACTTGCTTGTCCTTGGTGATCAAGAACTCATGCTTGTTGCCATCCATGTCGGTGATTTCCAGGCGCTGTTTGCCCTTGGTCTCTTTACCGAAGGCGACAGTACCAGTGACTTCCGCCAGCATGCCGGCGTCTTTCGGCGAACGCGCTTCAAACAGCTCGGCAACACGCGGCAGACCACCGGTAATGTCACGGGTTTTTTGCGATTCAGTTGGGATACGTGCCAGCACTTCGCCGACCGACACCGACTGACCGTCTTTGACCATGATCAGCGCGCCGACCTGGAAGCCAATCGCCACACTGTGTTCAGTGCCGGCAATCTTAACTTCTTCGTTGGCTTCGTTGAGCAGTTTCACTTGCGGACGCAAGGTCTTGGTCAACGAACCGCGACGCTTGGCATCGATGGCTACCAGGGTCGACAGACCGGTGACTTCGTCGACCTGGCGAGCAACGGTGACGCCCTCTTCCACGTTCTCGAAGCGCACGGTACCGGCGTACTCGGTAATGATCGGACGGGTCAGCGGATCCCAGGTTGCCAGGGCCGTACCGGCCTTGATGACCAGGCCGTCCTTGACGATCAGGGTGGCGCCGTACGGCACCTTGTGACGCTCACGCTCACGGCCATGGTCGTCGGTGATCAGCACTTCGCCGGAACGGGAAATGACGATCTGCGAACCCTTGCCATTGGTAACGTAACGCATGGTGGCAGTAAAGCGGATGGTACCGTTCGACTTCGCTTCCACCGACGATGCCACTGCCGCACGCGACGCTGCGCCACCAATGTGGAAGGTACGCATGGTCAGCTGGGTACCTGGCTCACCAATCGACTGGGCAGCGACCACACCGACGGCTTCGCCAGTGTTGACCAGCATGCCGCGGCCAAGGTCACGGCCGTAGCACTTGGCGCACAGGCCGAAGCGCGTGTCGCAAGTGAGCGGCGTGCGCACCTTGACTTCGTCGATCGACAGGCGTTCGACTTCTTCGACCATGTCTTCGTCCAGCAGGGTGCCTGCTTCGTACAAGGTTTCCTGGGTTTCAGGGTTGACGATGTCATGCACGTTGACACGGCCGAGGATACGGTCGCGCAGCGCTTCGATGACTTCACCGCCTTCGACCAGTGCCTTCATCACGGTGCCATTGCTGGTACCGCAATCGTCTTCGATGACGACCAGATCCTGCGTCACATCGACCAGACGACGGGTCAGGTAACCCGAGTTCGCCGTTTTCAGCGCGGTATCGGCCAGACCCTTACGGGCGCCGTGCGTCGAGATGAAGTACTGCAACACGTTCAGACCTTCGCGGAAGTTCGCGGTGATCGGCGTTTCGATAATCGAGCCATCCGGCTTGGCCATCAGACCACGCATACCGGCCAGCTGGCGAATCTGGGCTGCCGAACCGCGCGCACCCGAGTCGGCCATCATGTAAATGGCGTTGAACGATTCCTGGGTCGACTTGGTACCGTCGCGGCGGATGACGTCTTCCACTTTGAGCTGGTCCATCATGGCCTTGCCGACTTCGTCCGAGGTTTTGCCCCAGATGTCGACGACCTTGTTGTAACGCTCGCCAGAAGTGACCAGACCGGACGAGTACTGCTGCTCGATCTGTTTGACTTCCTGCTCGGCGGCAGCAATCAGCGTCGCCTTTTGTGGCGGCACCAGCATGTCGTCGACGGCGATCGAAATACCGGCGCGGGTTGCCAGACGGAAGCCCGACTGCATCAGCTTGTCGGCGAAGACGACGGTGGCACGCAGACCGCACTTGCGGAACGACGTGTTGATCAGCTTGCTGATTTCTTTCTTTTTCAGGGCGCGGTTGAGCACGCTGAAAGGCAGACCCTTCGGCAGAATTTCCGACAGGATGGCGCGGCCGACGGTGGTTTCGTAACGCGTGACAGTGCGCACGAATTCTTCGGTCTCGGCATCTTTCGGGTTTTCCACGATCCGCACAGTAATGCGGGTGGTCAGCTCGACTTCCTTGTTGTCGTAGGCGCGGATCACTTCCGACACGTCGGTGAACAACATGCCTTCGTTCTTGGCGTTGATGGCTTCACGGGTGGCGTAGTACAGACCGAGCACGATATCCTGCGACGGCACGATCGACGGCTCGCCGTTCGACGGGAACAGGATGTTGTTCGACGCCAGCATCAGGGTACGCGCTTCCATCTGCGCTTCGATCGACAGCGGTACGTGGACCGCCATCTGGTCACCGTCGAAGTCGGCGTTGAATGCGGCGCAGACCAGTGGGTGCAGCTGGATCGCCTTGCCTTCAATCAGGACCGGCTCAAACGCTTGAATGCCGAGGCGGTGCAGCGTCGGTGCGCGGTTGAGCATGATCGGGTGTTCACGGATCACGTCTTCCAGGATGTCCCACACCACCGGTTCTTGAATTTCTACGAGCTTCTTGGCAGCCTTGATCGTGGTCGCCAGACCCATCAATTCAAGTTTATTGAAAATGAAGGGCTTGAACAGCTCGAGGGCCATCAGTTTGGGCAGACCGCACTGGTGCAGTTTGAGCTGAGGACCGACGACGATGACGGAACGACCCGAGTAATCGACGCGCTTGCCGAGCAAGTTCTGACGGAAACGGCCGCCTTTACCCTTGATCATTTCAGCGAGCGATTTGAGCGGACGTTTATTGGCACCGGTCATCGCTTTACCGCGACGGCCATTGTCCAGCAACGAGTCGACCGCTTCTTGCAGCATCCGCTTTTCGTTGCGCGTGATGATTTCTGGCGCGCGCAGCTCCATCAGGCGTTTCAGGCGGTTGTTGCGGTTGATGACGCGGCGATACAGGTCGTTCAGGTCGGAGGTCGCAAAGCGGCCGCCGTCCAGTGGGACCAGTGGACGCAGTTCTGGCGGCAACACCGGCAGCACTTCCATGATCATCCAGTCCGGCTTGATGCCCGAACGTTGGAACGCTTCCAGCACCTTCAGGCGCTTGGCGTATTTCTTGATTTTCGCTTCCGACTTGGACTCTTTGAGTTCCACGCGCAGCGCTTCGGCATCGCGGTGGATGTCGATCGAGCGCAGCAGTTCACGAATGCCTTCGGCGCCCATGAAAGCAGTAAAGTCATCACCGTACTCTTCGTACTTGGCGGCGTAGTCGTCTTCCGACATGATCTGGCACTTTTTCAGTGGCGTCATGCCGGGGTCGGTGACCACATAAGCTTCGAAGTACAGCACCCGTTCGATGTCCCGCAGGGTCATGTCGAGGACCATGCCCAGACGCGACGGCAAGGACTTGAGGAACCAGATGTGCGCGGTCGGCGACGCCAGTTCGATGTGGCCCATGCGCTCACGACGCACCTTGGCCAGAGTCACTTCGACGCCGCACTTTTCGCAGATCACGCCGCGGTGTTTCAGGCGCTTGTATTTGCCGCACAGGCACTCGTAATCCTTGATTGGGCCAAAAATCTTGGCGCAAAACAGGCCGTCACGCTCCGGCTTGAAGGTGCGATAGTTGATGGTTTCCGGCTTTTTGACTTCGCCGTAGGACCACGAACGGATTTTTTCAGGCGACGCCAGGCCAATCTTGATGGCGTCGAAGGTTTCATTCGTTTGAACTTGCTTGAATAGATCGAGCAGTGCTTTCATGTATCACTCCAGAGGTGATTAAACTTCTATACCTTTAACCAAACAGCAGGGGGACTGGCACGCGCGCAGCGCGGTGCCGGTCCCATGTCTGCTATTTAATTACGCTCGAGGTCGATGTCGATACCCAGCGAGCGGATTTCCTTCACCAGCACGTTGAACGATTCCGGCATACCGGCTTCGATCACGTGATCGCCCTTGACCAGGTTCTCGTACACCTTGGTGCGGCCGTTCACGTCGTCCGACTTCACAGTCAGCATTTCCTGCAAGACGTACGATGCGCCGTATGCCTCGAGTGCCCACACTTCCATCTCACCGAAGCGCTGGCCGCCGAACTGGGCTTTACCGCCCAGTGGCTGCTGCGTTACCAGCGAGTACGGGCCGGTGGAACGGGCGTGCATCTTGTCGTCGACCAGGTGATGCAGCTTGAGCATGTGCATATAGCCAACGGTGACCTTGCGCTCGAACGCTTCGCCGGTGCGGCCGTCATACATCGTCACCTGGTTCTTCGATGGCGTCATGCCCAGCTTGGCGGCGATGGCGTCAGGGTAAGCCAGATCGAGCATGCGGTGGATCTCGGACTCGTGTGCGCCGTCGAATACTGGCGTGGCAAATGGCACACCGTTCTTCAGGTTGCTGGCGAGCGACATGATTTCGTCGTCAGTGAAGCTGTCCAGATCTTCCGTCTTGCCCGTCTCGTTGTAGATGGTATTGAGGAACTTGCGGACCTCGATGACCTTCTGCTGCGATTTGAGCATCTCGCCGATGCGCAAGCCCAGACCTTTGGCAGCCCAACCGAGGTGGGTTTCCAGAATCTGACCAACGTTCATCCGCGATGGCACGCCCAGCGGGTTGAGCACCACGTCTGCCGGCGTACCGTCCGCCATGAATGGCATGTCTTCGACCGGCACGATGCGCGAGACCACACCTTTGTTACCGTGACGACCCGCCATCTTGTCGCCCGACTGCAGGCGGCGCTTGACGGCCAGGTAGACCTTGACCATTTTTTGCACGCCAGGCTGCAGCTCATCGCCCTGGGTCAATTTTTTGCGCTTCTCTTCGAAGGCCAGATCGAACTGGTGACGCTTCTCGGCGATCGATTCCTTGATCGCTTCGAGCGCGGTCGCAGCGTCGTCGTCGGCAGGACGGATGTCGAACCAGTGGTATTTGTCCAGATCGTCGAGGTATTCCTTGTCGATCTTGGCACCCTTGGCCAGCTTTTTCGGGCCGCCATTGACGACTTTACCGATCAGCATTTTTTCCAGACGCTGGAAGGCATCGCCTTCGACGATCCGCATCTGGTCGTTCAGGTCGAGGCGGAAACGCTTGAGCTCATCATCGATGATCTGCTGGGCGCGCTTGTCGCGGACGATGCCTTCACGGGTGAACACCTGGACGTCGATGACGGTACCGATCATGCCCGATGGCACGCGCAGCGAGGTGTCCTTGACGTCCGATGCCTTCTCGCCAAAGATGGCGCGCAGCAGCTTTTCCTCAGGGGTCAGCTGGGTCTCGCCTTTTGGCGTGACTTTACCGACCAGGGTGTCGCCTGCTTGCACTTCGGCACCGATGTAGACGATGCCCGATTCATCGAGACGCGCCAGCTGGTTTTCCGCCAGGTTGGAGATGTCGCGGGTGATTTCTTCAGCGCCCAGCTTGGTGTCACGTGCGACCACCGACAACTCTTCGATGTGAATCGAGGTGTAGCGGTCGTCCTTGACGACGTTTTCCGAGATCAGGATCGAATCTTCGAAGTTCAGACCATTCCATGGCATAAACGCCACCAGCATGTTCTGACCCAGCGCCAGTTCGCCCAGGTCGGTCGAAGCACCGTCAGCGATGACGTCGCGCTTGGCCACGCGATCGCCCACTTGCACGATCGGACGCTGGTTGATGTTGGTGTTCTGGTTCGAACGGGTGTACTTGATCAGGTTGTAGATATCGACACCGACTTCACCCGCATGTGCTTCGTCGTCGTTGACGCGAATGACCACGCGGCCGGCATCGATGTAATCGACCACACCGCCGCGCAAGGCCTGCACGGTGGTGCCGGAGTCGACTGCCACGGTGCGTTCGATACCGGTACCGACGAAGGCTTTTTCAGGACGCAGGCAAGGTACGGCCTGGCGCTGCATGTTGGCACCCATCAATGCGCGGTTCGCATCATCGTGTTCAAGGAACGGAATCAGCGAGGCTGCGACCGAGACGATCTGGCCTGGCGCCACGTCCATGTACTGGATGCGCTCTGGCGAGACGAGGATCGTTTCACCGGCTTCACGGGCCGACACCAGTTCATCGGAGAGCGTACCCTCGGACGAGATGGTGGCATTGGCCTGGGCGATGATGTAGCGACCTTCTTCGATGGCCGACAGGTAATCGATCTTGTCGGTGACCATGCTGTTTTCGACCTTGCGGTACGGCGTTTCCAGAAAGCCGTATTCGTTCAGACGGGCAAACAGTGCCAGCGAGTTGATCAGACCAATGTTCGGTCCCTCAGGCGTTTCGATCGGGCACACGCGGCCGTAGTGGGTCGGGTGCACGTCGCGCACTTCAAAGCCGGCACGTTCGCGCGTCAGACCGCCGGGTCCAAGCGCCGATACACGGCGCTTGTGGGTGATTTCCGACAGCGGATTGGTCTGGTCCATGAACTGCGACAGCTGCGACGAACCGAAGAATTCACGGATCGCGGCCGAGATCGGCTTGCTGTTGATCAGGTCATGCGGCATCAGGTTGTCCGCTTCGGCCTGGCCGAGGCGTTCCTTGACGGCGCGCTCAACGCGCACCAGGCCGGCACGGAATTGATTCTCCGCCAACTCGCCCACGCAACGCACGCGACGGTTACCCAGGTGATCAATATCGTCGACTTCGCCGCGACCATTGCGCAGTTCCACCAGGATTTTAATCACGGCCAGGACGTCGTCGTTCGACAGCGTCATGGCGCCGGTCAGTTCATCGCGGCCGATACGGCGGTTGAACTTCATGCGGCCGACGGCCGACAGGTCGTAGCGCTCAGGGCTGTAGAACAAGCCGTTGAACAGCGCTTCGACCGAGTCTTCCGTTGGTGGCTCGCCAGGACGCATCATGCGGTAGATGGCCACTTTGGCAGCCATCTGGTCGGCGGTGTCATCGATACGCAGGGTTTGCGAGATATAGCCACCCTGGTCGAGATCGTTGGTGTAGAGGGTCTGGATGTCGCTAATGTCAGCATCACGCAGTTTGCCCATGACTTCTTCAGTCAACTCATCGTTGGCGGACGCGACGATTTCGCCGGTCTCCGGGTCGACGATGTTTTTGGCCAGCACGCGGCCCAGCAGGTAGTCTTCAGGCACGGAAATGTGCTTGATGCCAGCCGCTTCGATGTCGCGCACGTGCTTGCTGTTGATGCGCTTGTCTTTCAAGACCAGCGCTTTGCCGTCCTTGTCGACGATGTCGAAACGGGCCACTTCGCCGCGCAGGCGCTCGGCGACGAATTCCATTTCCGCGCCTTCGGAGCGCAGCTTGAAATTGTCGAAGACGAAGAAATTGGCGAGGATCTGCTCATGCGACATGCCGATTGCTTTGAGCAAGATCGTCACCGGCATTTTACGGCGACGGTCGACACGGAAGAACAGGATGTCTTTCGGGTCAAACTCGAAGTCCAGCCACGAACCGCGGTAAGGAATGATACGCGCCGAGAACAGCAGTTTGCCCGACGAGTGGGTCTTGCCGCGGTCGTGCTCAAAGAACACACCGGGCGACCGGTGCAACTGCGACACGATAACGCGCTCGGTGCCGTTGATGACGAACGAACCGGTGGTCGTCATGAGCGGCAATTCGCCCATGTAAACTTCCTGTTCCTTCATTTCCTTGACCACCGGCTTGGTCGGCGATTCCTTGTCCAGGATCACCAGGCGCACCTTGGCACGCAGAGGCGAGGCGAACGTCAGACCACGCTGTTGGCATTCCTTGACGTCAAAGGCAGGATCGCCCAGGACATACGACAGGAATTCGAGACGCGCAAAACCATTGTGCGACACGATCGGGAAAATCGAGGTGAAAGCCGACTGCAGGCCGTCATTCTTGCGGGTCGACGGAATGGTGTCGGCTTGCAAGAAATTCTCGTAGGATTCAAGCTGGGTAGCCAGAAGGAAGGGAACGTTGTGAACGTTGGCGCGCTTCGCGAATGATTTGCGAATGCGTTTCTTCTCAGTAAATGAGTAGTGCATGGACACTCCGTGAGTGACTAAAGGATGAGAATTCAGGATTTTCCAGCGGCGCGGGGCGTTGGAAAGGCCTCAAGTCTCGAACTTTCGTCAGATGAAAAGAAGGTAGTTCTTGCTCGCATGTGGGACAGACCCAAACCCATGCTATTTACTTATCAAACAGGGACGACAAAAGAGCCAAAGCCCGTTTTCCCCTCTCTCGAGGGGAATCCGCTAGCTTTGACTCTGGCGCTACCAAGCGCCCGGTACGACAGTTTACACCAATTACTTGATTTCGGCTTTGGCGCCTGCATCTTCCAGCTTTTTCTTGCCGGCTTCTGCGTCTGCTTTCGAAATTGCTTCTTTGACCGTCTTCGGTGCGCCGTCGACCAGGTCTTTGGCTTCTTTCAAGCCCAGACCGGTGATTTCGCGGACAGCTTTAATGACGCTGACTTTGTTCGCGCCGAAATCCGACAGGATCAGGTTGAATTCAGTCTGCTCTTCGACAGCAGCAGCTGCGGCGCCGCCAGCTGCTGGAGCCGACATTGCTGCGGCGGACACGCCGAATTTTTCTTCGAATGCTTTGACCAGGTCGTTCAGGTCCATTACGGACATTTCGCTAACTGCTGCCAGGATGTCGTCTTTGCTGATTGCCATTTGAAACTCCTAATTGTTTTGAATAGATTGATTACTTGAGAAAAAAGACAGCAACTGCTTAAGCAGCTGCTGGGGCTTCTTCCACTGCTGCTTCTTCTGCAGGAGCGGCGCCTTCGCCTTTTTTCGCTGCCAGGGCAGCCAAACCACGTGCAAAGCCCGACACCGGAGCCAGCATGACGCCCAACAACTGCGCAATGAGAACTTCACGGCTAGGAATGCTTGCCAGCGCGGTAACAGCGTCTTTATCGAGCGCTTTACCGGCATAGTTACCCGCTTTGATGACCAGCTTGTCATTGCCTTTGGCAAATTCAGCGATCACTTTTGCAGCTGCAACGGCATCTTCCGAGATCGAGTAGATCAACGGACCGACCATTGCATCGGCGAGCGAGGCAAACTGCGTACCCTCAACGGATTTGCGAGCCAGCGTGTTCTTCAGAACACGCAGGTACACACCCTGGGCACGCGCTTTGGCACGAAGTTGCGTCAAGTGACCAACCTGGATGCCACGATATTCGGCCACGACGATCGTTTGCGCAGTTGCTACTTTTGCGGAAACCTCGGCGACGACGGCCTTTTTGTCATTCAGATTGAGACCCACGGTCAACCTCCTTAAATGATGCGCGGCAAATGCCTTGCATCGGTTCGAACACGGCGTCCGAAGTTAAGAAGACCAAAGAGTAAATGAATTCACGCAACGGACTACAAAACTTGCTCGGGTGCACCATCTGCGTTGGGTCAGCTCTTTTAACCTCCACCTGACTGCGGCTTCGGCCCAACGGTCTTTGATTGTCTGGCCGGTGAAGCGAACTGCACCGACCATCCCAAAGATATGCCCGCAGCTTGCGCTGCAGGACTTGATTCTTTATGCCAACTGAAGGCTTACGCCGACAGCGAAGCCTGGTCGACGCGCACGCCGGCGCCCATCGTCGACGACAGTGCGACCTTGCGCAGGTACACGCCTTTCGAGGTGGCTGGCTTGGCTTTGTTGAGCGCTTCGATCAGGGCAACCAGGTTGCTCTTCAGATCGGCGTCGCTGAACGACTTGCGGCCAATGGTGGCGTGGATGATACCGGCCTTGTCGGTACGGTACTGGACCTGACCGGCCTTGGCGTTTTTCACCGCGGTAGCGACGTCAGGGGTGACGGTGCCGACCTTCGGGTTAGGCATCAGGCCGCGTGGGCCCAGGATCTGACCGAGGGTACCGACGATACGCATGGTGTCTGGCGAAGCGATGACGATGTCGAAAGGCATGTTGCCAGCCTTGACCATCTCGGCCAGATCTTCCATACCGACGATGTCAGCGCCGGCGGCTTTGGCCTGCTCGGCTTTTTCACCGGTGGCGAACACCGCGACGCGCACGGTCTTGCCGGTGCCAGCTGGCAGCACGACGGAACCGCGGACGACCTGGTCCGATTTCTTCGGATCCACACCGAGCTGCACCGAGACGTCGATCGACTCGTTGAACTTGGCGGTGGCGAATTCCTTGATCAGGGCCACTGCATTGTCGAAGCCATACGACTTGTTACGGTCAACTTTGGCCTTGATTGCTTTAAAGCGCTTGGAAATTTTAGCCATGATTAAACACCCTCTACCGTGATACCCATCGAACGGGCCGAACCGGCGATGATGCGCACTGCAGCATCCATGTCGGCGGCGGTCAGATCGGGCTGTTTCGTTTTTGCGATTTCTTCAGCTTGGGCGCGGGTCAGCGAACCGACTTTGTCGGTATGTGGCTTCGGCGAACCTTTGGTGATGCCGGCGGCTTTCTTGATCAGATAGGTCGCAGGTGGCGTCTTCATCACAAAAGTAAACGACTTGTCGGCGAACGCGGTGATCACGACCGGGATTGGCATGCCTGGCTCGACACCCTGGGTCTGGGCGTTGAACGCCTTGCAGAATTCCATGATGTTCAGACCGCGCTGACCCAGTGCTGGGCCAATCGGTGGGGATGGGTTTGCTTTACCAGCTGGCACTTGCAGCTTGATAAAACCAATGATTTTCTTTGCCATGATGGCTCCTATCAGGATGAGTAGTAGCGCCCCGCCGGAATTGCATTGGCAGGGCTCCTCTTGCCGGCTTCCGCGAATCTTTCAATTCGCGCCGCGCCGGTTGAAACGGTATTAAACTTTTTCGACCTGGCCGAACTCAAGCTCTACTGGCGTGGCGCGGCCAAAGATGGTGACCGACACGCGCACCTTGGATTTCTCGTAATTGACTTCTTCGACATTGCCGTTGAAATCGGTGAACGGACCATCCTTGATACGCACTTGCTCGCCCACTTCGTAGAGCACTTTTGGCCGTGGCTTTTCAACCCCTTCTTGCATCTGCTGCATGATCTTGTCGATCTCGCGGGCAGGAATTGGGGTCGGCTTGTTCGATTTGCCGCCGATAAAACCGGTGACCTTGCTGGTGTTTTTCACCAGGTGCCAGGTTTCGTCCGTCATTTCCATTTCAACCAGCACATAGCCGGGGAAGAAACGACGCTCGCTGACCGATTTGACGCCGTTCTTGACTTCAACGACTTCTTCGACCGGCACCAGGATCTGGCCAAACTGGTCTTGCATGCCAGCGCGCTCGACGCGCTCGGTCAGAGCGCGCATGACGCTCTTTTCCATGCCGGAGTACGCGTGGACCACATACCAGCGCTTGTTATTGACTGGAACGCTCAGCGGTGCCGCTTGCTGTGCCGCCTCGCCCTCAGGGACGCCGCTGACATCATCTTGCACATTTTCGCTCATTATTGTTTCCAACCCAGGATCACGTCGTACAACAGGAATTCCAACACCTTATCCGTGCCCCAGAGGAACATCGCCATCACCAGCACGAAGGCAAACACGATGCCGGTGATTTGCATGGCTTCCTTGCGGGTAGGCCATACGACTTTTTTCGTCTCGCGTACCGATTCCTTGGCAAAATTCAAGAAATCGCGGCCGGTCGCCGAAGCCCACAAAAGCGCGATCGCAACGACCAAACCAGCCACGAGTGCGGCAGCGCACATCAAAGCTGGTTTATTCTGGCCCTTCAGGTAAAAAAACCCGACGACGCCTGCAATCATGGCAACTACTGCCAGCGCTACCTTGAACTTGTCGTTCGACGTGCTGACGGTTTGCACGGATTGATTAGACATTTTTAACTTTCGGTGCCTGGCACCAGATCGGTGGCAGGGACGGAGGGCATCGAACCCCCAACCTTCGGTTTTGGAGACCGACGCTCTGCCAATTGAGCTACGTCCCTACGGTAAAGCTACAGTGGAATCGAAGATTGTATCATCACGCGGACGTGGTGGCAAATCTCCGACTTCCCTTTTCGACCGGCCAACGCCGGCCGAAAATTGCCCCAGGCGTGCGCCCAGGGCAGATTCCGACAAATTACTTGCTGGCTTCGCTCAGAATTTTAGCAACCACGCCGGCGCCGACGGTACGACCGCCTTCACGGATAGCGAAGCGCAGGCCTTCTTCCATGGCGATCGGGTTGATCAGCTTGACGGTGATCGACAC
>NZ_JAFCUW010000013.1:0-75305 GCF_049896725.1 Massilia sp. PWRC2 | reverse complement strand
CGACGGCGAACCCGGCGTCAAGACTATCTGGCTCGGAATGAAGGATGTCTACGTTGCAGCCAAAACGATGGAGAAATTACGCGACCGAGCCAATGCCAAGACTTATGTATAACGAGGTGCGCTGAACCCGGAAATCGAGGATGGAAAAATCAGATTTTCGGCAGCCGGAAATTTCTTGATTCGATCGCGCGCCTTATTTGCCGACGATGAAACGGTGGTCGTTTCGACTGATGCGACCGCCAATCCCGAGCGCATGCTTGCAATTATTTCAGATATATCAAGAAGATATGCTGACGCTGGAATTTATATTATCGGAACCAGCAGGAGTACAACGTCGACGATGAAATTGGCGGAAAAAATTGACGGTAAAGTTGCAGGATTTGTTCATACCTCATCAATGAGTGACATTTCAAGATTCGACACGACCAAGCTTAAAAGCCGGCAATTAATAGTTCACCACAAGAATGACGGATGTCGGGTAACGCCCTATGATGCGGCAAAATCGAGTCACGAGCACTTTGGCACAACGCTCGTCACAATGGAGGGCGGTACGACGATGGGCAACCCTTGCGAAGCGTTTGGGTACCATGGTTACAACGGCATTGAGGGTGAGACGATCGATAAAATAAAGGCCTGGATCAAACTCGATCAGTAAGCCAGCGGTGGCCTGGTAGTGTGCCGCTCATGCGCCATAAAACATCCAGCGTGGCGGAAAGTGCGGTAGCAGCGCGCGCCGCGATCGCTGCAGCATTGAGCGCAACGCTGGCAGAAATCACGAAAGACTTCGGTGTCTCAGTCACCAGTGCAAGCCCGGCTGCGACCATGTTGGAATCGCAGCCGGGAACGAGACAGCAGCACTTGCGCCCGTTGACCAGGCCTGGCCCTCCTCTTGAACACGGTGTCCTGGCCGCTGCTGTCACGCCCTTCGCCGCGGTTGCTATACTCGATGGCATTCTCCCGGCCGAACAGCGATGCCATGACATTCGATAGACGAAACCTGCTGCGTACAATGGCGGCGCTGGCCGGTGGCATTACCTCTCTTGCGGCGCAGGCACGCAGTGCGCCCGCCCTTGGCAAGCCGTTCGGCTGGGAGGGACTGGCCAGACACTACGATCTCGACCCGGCTATCGTCAACCTGGAAAACGCCTACTACGGGGTGATGGCCAGGCCGGTACTGGACGATTACAAGCGCAATATTGAGTACCTGAACCGCCACAATTCCTGGTATCTGCGGCGCCAGTTCGATCGCGGCGGCGATGAAGCGATTCGGGCGGTGGTGGCACAACACGCAGGCGTTCAGGCGAGCGAAATCGCGCTTACGCGCGGCGCCACTGAATCGCTGCAAAACCTGATTGCCAATTATCGGCTGGTTACCTCCGGCGACACGGTCATGTACGGCAACCTCGATTACGGCTCGATGCAGTACGCGATGGAAGACCTGGCACAGCGGCGCGGCGCCAGTGTGTTCGTCGTAACAATTCCGGAGCCTGCCAGCAGCGAGCGCGTGATCGACGCCTATGAACAGGCACTGCAGCGTCATCCCCGTACCAGGCTGCTCCTGCTCACGCACATCAGTCACCGCACCGGCCTGGTGACACCGGTGGCCGAGATCGTGCGTATGGCAAAGCGGCGCAACGTCGATGTGATTGTCGACATCGCCCAGTCCTGGGGCCAACTCGACTTCAAGATTGCTGACCTGGGGGCGGACTTTGTCGGCGCCAACTTGCACAAATGGATAGGCGCGCCGCTAGGCACGGGCTTTCTTTACATCGCACAGGCGCGCTTGCAGGACATCGGCATCGAGCTGGGCAACCGTGAGCATCCCGCCTCGGACATCCGCGCGCGCGTGCTGTCCGGCACCACCGATGCCGCGGCCTTCATGACCATCCCCGCAGCGCTGCGCTTCCATAGCCAGGTCAGTCTGGCCGAGCGCAGTGCGGGCCTGCGCGCATTGCGTGATTACTGGGTGCGGCCAGTGCGCGAGATGGCCGCGGTCGACATACTGACGCCGGATGAGGCGGGAAGCACGGGTGCCGTAACCTCGTTGCGCCTGCGTGGCCGCACCTCTTTCGAAGCGAACGCAGCCCTGTCGAACGAGCTGGCGGACGACTACAAGATCCTCACCGTCGCGCGCGATGGTCCGGCCGGCGGCAGCTGCATCCGGGTCACGCCCTCCTACTACACCACGACTGCCCAGCTGGACAAGCTGGTCGCTGCGATTGCAACGATTGCGAAGCGGTCAGGGCGTTGACCGCGCGAACAGCGCGACGAGCGCGTCGTGCGCCTTGCACCTGGCAGCCGCCTCGAGCGCAGCATCTTCCCCTGTATCACGCTCTGGACGTTCACAGCAGGCAGATGCCTGCCGGCGCGTGCTTGAGGTTGTCATTGCGTCCAAGGTTGTGGTGCCAGGTTCTGGCGAGCATTTCTGACTCTCGCTCGTGACTATCGGTCGTAGGTGCCGGCCTGCTGTGCGAGACGCTGAGGCGGCGAGGATTCAATAGCGTCTTGAATGGCACGCTTTTACGATCAGCGCTTCAGGCACGACTTGGCAACTGATTGCCTTGGCGCGACCCCTGATCCGCTACACGACGCGTCGACCAAGCCAAAATTAGCATCGTGATATGCTCGGCCAATCAACCGAGAACACCTTGGGCGCACCTTGCCCGCACCTCCTCACGACTTCCTTTCACCTTTGCGGCTATCCGCATCGCGCCCTGCTGGCAAGAACCTCAGCGGGCGTGACATCCTTTGGGAGAGAACGCATGCAACAAGAAAATACGCCAGTCTGGTTCATTACCGGCTGTTCAACTGGCCTGGGCCGGGCGTTGGCTGAACTAATCATGCAGCGAGGATGGCGCGTGGTCGTCACCGCGCGCGATATCAGTCACATCAAAGAAATGGAAAGCGCCACACCGGATCGGGTACTCGCTCTGTCCCTCGATGTGACGAACTCTGCCGAGATTGCCGCGGCGCTTGCTGCCGTTCGAGAGAAATTTGGACAGATCGACGTCTTGGTCAACAACGCCGGCTATGGCTACCAAAGCACCATCGAAGAAGGCGAAGATACGCAAATTCGTGCGCAGTTCGATACCAACGTGTTTGGCCTGTTTGCGATGACGCGGGCGGTACTTCCCCTGATGCGCGAGCGCCGCACCGGCAACATCATCAACATCACTTCCGTCGCCGGTCTCATCGGTTATCCGGGTTCCGGGTACTACGCGGCGTCCAAGCATGCGGTCGAGGGATGGTCCGATGCGCTGCGTGCCGAAGTGCTGCCGCTGGGGATCGGCGTGACCTGCATCGAGCCTGGCCCCTTTCGCACCGATTGGGCGGGCCGGTCGCTTCGCCAGACGGCCAACCGGATCGCCGATTACGCCGAAACGGCGGGCAAGCGGCTGGCCGGGACCAAAGAAACCAGTGGCGCGCAGGCCGGTGATCCCGTCAGGGCAGCGGCAGCCATAGTGACAGTTGCGCAAGGCGCCGACGCGCCCAGGCATCTTGTGCTCGGTGCCTGGGGTTTTCATGCCGTGGTCGAACGCATGGAACAGCGTGTGCGCGACATCTCGATGCAACGCGATCTGAGCCTGTCCGCCGACTTTGATGACGGGGCTTGACAGCCCGGTTCCATCAGGCCAGCCCGTGCGCGTAGCAACGATGCCACGTATCAAATCCTGCATGCCTGGCGTCTGCGCTACTTCCTGCCACAAGCCGGGCAGCGCATGCGGCGTACCGCATCCGCAGTAGTGATTTACTTTTTATTGAAGAGCAATTTGCTCACCTGTCGTTTTGGAGAATTTGATGAAGCCTTACATTATCTGTCACATGATGTCGTCCATCGACGGCCATGCACTTACCGATGGCTGGGATCGGCCGTTCATGAAAGCTGCGGGCGCGATGTATGAAAAGCTCGCCGCAACATTTGCATTCGACGGCTGGATTTGCGGGCGCACCACCATGGAAGAAATCGCCCATGGCGACGGTTATCCGCAAGGCCTGGCGAAGGAGCCCATCCCGCGTCTGCCCTATTTCGCCAGGCGCGACGCGGCGACCTACGCCATTGCCATCGATGGTCACGGCAAAGTCGCCTGGAAGAGCAACGAAGCGCTCGGCTCCCACGTCGTCGCGGTCTTGACCGAAGCGGTGTCGGACGACTATCTCGCCTATTTGCAGTCGATCGAAGTGTCCTATTTTTTCGGCGGCAAAACCGACATCGATCTGGCGCAGGTGGTGCAAACCCTGGCCGACGAACTCGGTACCAAACGCCTGATCGTGGAAGGCGGTCCGCACGTCAGCGGTTCGTTCGTCAATGCCGGCCTGGTCGCTGAGGTGAGTGTGCTGATCCTGCCGCTGATCGACGGGCGCGGCCATCATCCTGCGTCGTTTGAAATGGCCGAAGCGACCTGGACCCAGCCGAGTTACCTGCAACTGGCCTCGGCAGAAGTGCAGGACGGCGGCGGCGTGTGGCTGCGTTATCAGCGGTAACGACGTGGCCGGCGCGTGCTGATCGTGGGCGCCGTCGCGTGTACCGGGTTGTTCCCTGGCGAATGTTGGCAGACGCTGCTCCGTCGCTCAGGTCAACAGCGCAACCAGCCAGGCCGGGTGAATAGCCCACTGGCACAGGCCGGCCAGGCCCATCACCACCCCGAGCGTGGTTGGCACCATCGCCAGGGCAAACAGCCAGCGCTGGGCGGTCAGGGCGGTGACCGCCAGCATTGCGACGCTGATGGCCAGGAAAGCATCTGACATATCGAACTGGTCGTCACGGAAATTGGCGGCGTCATAAGTGGCCTGGTCGCGCCCGGCGGCTGCCTGCAGTTCTTCCTTCTTGTGTTTCTGCTCTCCCACGAAACGCGTGTAACGCTCGATCGCCGCCTGGTAATCGGCGCGTACCGGTGCGGCCAGCGTGGGCGGGGCCGAAGCCAGCCCCAGCTGCAATTGCAACAGCGTGGCGCTGGCCACTTCCTCGCGCACGTTGCGGGCCTGGTAAAAGGCCCAGTGATCGAGTTTGTCCGCTTGGGCCTGCTGCATGGCTTGCACGATATTGTCGTCCTTGACCTTGCAGATGCCCATGAAGGTGGCCAGCAACGCCACGGTGATGGCAACGAGCGCATTCAGACGCGATTTCGCTTGTTCTGCCTGCCGTGCCTGGTCGACGATATCGATCGCTTCGATGTCCATGGTGGGTGTGCCTGGTGAGTGAAAACGCCGAGTCTAGACCAGCGCGGTCGCGCCCGCAATAGCCTGCTTTGTGACTGCACGCCAACAACTATTCGTCTGCCACCAGCCCGCCGTATTGTCGCCATGATCGATGCGGCGAAAGCAGCGCCTGTCAAAGCTCCCCTTGCGTTGACGCGCCCCGTAGCTGCCCCCGCCACAGGACCGGTCCTCGATTGCGTGCAACTCGCACTGATGGCAGGCAGAGGAGCAAGAGCAGAACGTCACGGCGAATGACTGGCAAACTCATGTAGGTTTGCTGGTGGCGCTCGCGCCCACTGGCCGGCTCGCTGCAGTTTGCGCCATGAGCAATAACTGGCTCCACGAGACCGGCAGCGCACTGCGGCGAACATGCAGGCGGACGTATTCGATATTGCGCACGGCACTGCTGCTGTCGCGCACGGCGCGCACGTGGTCGGGCGAGCGCACGAACTGCAGCATCGCCGTTTCATCGGTCCAGACAGTCGCGGTCCACACTTCGTCACCAAAAAGTTGCTTGCGCACCGAATAGCCGACCAAGCCTGGTTGCGACGGCAGGCTTTGCAAAACCCGGTTGGCGCCGTCGTCGAACAGCTTGCGCTGGGCGCTGTCCACATGCGCGTGCGTGAGCGCGATCAGCACGTCGTCATCGACCCGGGCGCTGCTGTCGTGCACTGGCGCCTCGACCCATTTGAATGGTGTCGAAATACTGCAGCCAGTGATCATCGCCACCAGCGAGGCAAACGAAATAGACCGTAAATAATTCATCAAGCGTTCCTCGGGGGATTGAAAGGGGGCCGCATGGCGGCGATATTCGCCCACGCCATGGCGGGGTTGGTGAGTTCGGCCGCGGCTGTCATGGTGTCGACCAGCGCGCGGCATTCGTCGACGCCGCCGGCGAGCAGCTCGCGAAACGGTTTGATGCGCGCTACGCTCCACAGCATGGCGCCGGCCACCCAGACCGGGGCGCCGGCCAGCCGCGCCTTGCCGGCCGGGTACAGGGGAGCGCCAAGCGAGACCACCAGCGCAAACGCTTCGTGCATGCCGCGCGCCACCAGCTGCGCTTCGGCCCACGACACACCGCCGCCGCGGCGCACGGCCGCTACCGATACGCTTTCGAAGGCGACGCATAGCGGTACATGGCAGCGTAGCCAGCGCAGCATGTCGCTCTCCAGCACGGCCGGCAGCCCGGCGTCATTGAACAGGTCGACCCAGCACTGCGCACCGAGCCGGGTCTTCTGCCCGCCGGCGCCAATCTGCGCTTGCAGCCGGCCCGCCGCATCCAGCGTGGCCTGCACAAAGGGCATGCCAAAATCGCAGCGCAGCGGGCCAAGCGCGTCGCGCAGCACCTGCGGCGTGAAGTTGTTGAAGGCGAACAGCAGGCGCCGCGCCGCCGAACGCTGCAGCGAGGGAATCAGCAGATCGACTTGATGCGCCAATACCGTGACCAGCACCAGATCGTACGCGAGCGATTCGTCGAGCGCGCTGCAGACAGCCACTGCGGCGCGTTCGCCATTGGTCTTGACGATGGCCTGCTGCGCTTGCAGCTGCGCCAGCCTGTGCGATGCGGGCCGGGCGACCACGGTGACCGCGTGGCCGGCGCGCGCCAGCTGGAAAGCGAACGTGCTACCAATCTTGCCGGCGCCGACAACGGCGATGCGAAGTGCTTCAATAGGGGGCATGGTCCTGTCCGGTAAAAGGTGGCTTGAAGGTGGTGCGCGGGTTGGCGCCCCGGTCAAGCTGACGATGGATTCCAGTAAGTGCGCAAGGTGACAACAACGGCGCCTATCGTATCAAGCTGCTGGCGTATAATCTACAGCGTTTAGTCCACATTATCTTCGCCATCGTCCGAATTCCCCATGGATCCCCTCTCCAGCGTCCTGTCCCTCCTGCAACCGGCGAGCTACATGTTCCGCGCCATCGATGCCGCCGGCGACTGGTCGATTCGCTTCCCTGCCCATTCGGGCATCATGTGCTGCGCACTGCTCAGCGGGCGGGTATGGCTGACGGTCGAGGGGGTCGGCGACGTCTTGATGGAACCAGGCGACTGCGTCTTGCTGCCGAAGGAGAATGCGGTACGCCTGGGCAGTGCGGTCGATGCCCGTTCCCTTGATGTCGGGGAAGTGATGCCGCAATTCCCGGAGGGCGGCGTGGTCACCCTCAACGGCGGCGGCGCGGTGTTTGGCCTCGGCGGTTATTTCGAATTCGACGGTCGCCATGCGCAGATCCTGCTGGACGTCCTGCCACCCATCGTCCACATCCGCCAGGAGTCGGACCGCACCGCCCTGCGCAGTGCCATCGAGCGCATCATGCAGGAGCTGCGCGAGCCGCAGCCCGGTGGTTTTCTGGTCGCCCAGCACCTGGCGCACCTGATGTTGCTGCAGGCATTGCGCATGTTCATGAACGAAGAACGGGCCGGCAGTGTCGGCTGGATTTACGCGCTCGGTGACCGGCAAATCAGCCTCGCGCTCAACGCCATGCACCGCGATGTGGGGCGCCGCTGGACCATCGAGACGCTGGCCGCATGCGCGAACATGTCGCGCTCGACGTTCGCCCTGCGCTTTAAGGAACGGGTCGGCGAAGCGCCGATGGATTATCTGACGCGCTGGCGCATGTTGCAGGCTGGCGCCCGCCTGAGCGGCACGCGCGAGCCGATTTCGTCGATCGCCCCTTCGCTCGGCTATGCATCCGAGAGTGCGTTCAGTACCGCATTCCGGCGGGTGATGGGGTGTTCGCCGAGGCAGTACAGGTAGCAACGCTTTTGTTATTGCAGGATCGCCTCAATCGCTCTCGATGCGTTCTGCGCGCTGGCGCACCAGCACGATGCAAGCGATGATAAACAGTGCCAGGCAGGCGCTTGCAGCATAGCGGCTCATTGCCAGGCCACCATTGACCACTGGCTTGTCGAGGAAGTCGCCAACGGCAGCACCGAGCGGGCGCGTCAGAATGAATGCTGACCAGAACAGGGCTGTGCGCGAGACCCTGGTCCAAAAATACAAGGCCGCAATCACCGCCAGGCCGGCCGCGAATACCAGCGCACTACCCTGATAGCCGAGGCCAAGACCCTTTTCGGGATCGGCGAACCAGTCGCCCAATGCGGTGCCGAGTGTCTGCGAAAACATGATGGTCATCCAGTAAAAGACTTCGGCGGGGCGCGAAGCAATACGTTTGATCGAGACCGAGCCGAGCGCCCTGCTCCACCACCACAGAGAACCTGCCAGCAGCAGGGCAAGCAGGGTGGCGCCGCCGGCGTAACCGATGCCGAGTGAACGATCGAAAAAATCGGCCAGCGTGGTGCCAGCTGTCGTCGTTGCGACAACCACGAACCAGAACAGCGGCGCGTGGAATTGGGAAGCACGTATTTGCGCCGTTACCGCGACGATAAAAATGGCCAAAAAAATGGCCGTGCCGACCAGGTAGCCGAGGTCCATCGACATGGTGACCGCGTCGCCCGCCGTTTCTCCCAAAGTGGTCGCTACAATTTTGATGATCCAAAACAGCAGCGTCAGCTCCGGGACTTTTCCGAGTGCGCTTTGCGATGGCGATGGCGATGGCATCTGATTCTCCCGCTGGTGAGCGACGGCGACGATTATTCGGGTGCCAGTGTCAGCAGCGTAAACGTCCCTGATTTCAGGGGAGGGCGGCCCTTGGCGGGAGCCGGCGCATCTGGCGCCAATTCAGCCGATACAATAAAAAGCTGGTGCGAGGTCGTATCGAGTGCCATCGTCCGACCGCGTGCCATGGTGGGCACCGTTTGCAGTACCCCGAACGGCGCCGCGCCGTTGATCACCGTGAGCGTGCCGTCGCCGTTGGAGGCGAATACACGATTGCGCTGCGCGTCGTAGCCGGTGGCGTCATTGCCCTGGCCAATGGCGGGTGTGGCAAGCAGCTTGCCGGTACGGCCATCGACCACTGCCATTTTGGCGTTGTGGCAGCCGGCAAAAAGATGGTCGGTAGCGCTATCGATGGCCAGGCCGGCCGGCTCGTCGCACGCTGGCCCCACATCATACTGGCGCAGCACTGTCATCGCTGCCGTGTCGATCACGGCGATGGCATTCTTGTCTTCCAGCGCTACGAACAACAATCCTTTGGCATTGACCACCGCCGTTTCGGGAGTGCCGGTGAGCGCGATCGATTTGAGCGCACGGTTGGTCCCCGTATCGATCACGCTCAAGGTCCTGTCCCTGGCGTTGGCCACAAACACGCGCTTGCTGGCCGGGTCGTAGACGATGGCGTCGGGCTTGCCGCCCACCGCGATGGAGGCGATCGGTGCAAACGTGGTCAGATCGAACACCGTCACCGAGTCGCTCGCGCCGTTACTCGTGTAGCCCCGATTGAGATCATTGGCGAGCGCCACGCCATGCACGCCAGCGGTATCGGCAATTGTCCCGACGATTGTCTTTGTCGTCGCATCAAAGACATCGACATGATCGCCGCGGGTCAGGAATACGTGGTGCTTTACGCTATCGACGGCCAGGTAGTCCCAGCGCACAGGCCCGCTTAATACCTGGCGGGCCACCACGCGATAGGCGCTGTCAGATGCGTGGGTAATCGATACCATTCCGACGCCAACATACGCTGCTGCACAAAAGGCACAGTTCAAAGCGACAGATTTAACATGTATTGACATGGGTTCGATTTTTAAATGGGCTGGTTCGGCGTGGCGTCGATTATGCACGATTCTTCGAACTTGTTACTTTCCACGACACCGACGACTGCTCCGGTGATATGCCATCCGTACCTGTTTCAAAAATCAGAGAAAGACGCCAACGCGGATGATCGTATCTATCGTATAAATTAACTGCATCTCTTCGTCTCTCGGACTCCTGTTTTCCTCAGGACTTTGGCAGCAGTGGGCGATTCGGAGAGGTTCGCCCCGGCAGGGGCGAGAACTTCGAATCCCCCACGCAGGGCGCGCAGGCGCCCTGCTTCTCTCCGCCAGGAAACAAAAGCCAAAGGCCACTCGAGGTGGCCTTTGGCTTTTTTCCTCGCGGCGCATGCTTTGCGCTGCGCGCTGGCGCCTCCGGCGCGCCATCGCCAGGGCAATGGCAAATGGGCGATTCGGAGAGGTTCGCCCCGGCAGGGGCGAGACCTTCGAATCCCCCACGCAGGGCGCGCAGGCGCCCTGCTTCTCTCCGCCAGGAAACAAAAGCCAAAGGCCACTCGAGGTGGCCTTTGGTTTTTCTCCTCGCGGCGCATGCTTTGCGCTGCGCGCTGGCGCCTCCGGCGCGCCATCGCCAGGGCGATGGCAAATGGGCGATTCGGAGAGGTTCGCCCCGGCAGGGGCAAGACCTTCGAATCCCCCACGCAGGGCGCGCAGGCGCCCTGCCCCTCTCCGCCAGGAAACAAAAGCAAAAGGCCACTCGAGGTGGCCTTTTGCTTTTGTTTCCTGGCGGAGAGGGGGACTCCCATTATTTGAACGTCACCCTGCCCCAGCAAAAAACCGCGCTGTTCAGATTGCCCAGTGCCCCCATTCGTGCCCCATTCGACCCATAATTACAATGGGCAACCGCGAGTCTGGCGTATTGTTAGCGGTTTTGTAAAAGCGCGTAAATTTGGGTTTTGCGCGCGCTTTTTCCACGACCGCTTGTACTCAACCGCAACAACCATGTTTTTTCTTTGCAAGCCCGGAGCGTGTCCCTATCTGGGGCTGGTGGCCGGGCGCTCTGGAGGAGCGCCGGAGCATACGCAGGGGTACGCCCTAACGGGCGACCTCGCCTTCGCTCGGCTCAAATCGCCCCTGCCGGAAAATCGACGGTCGGCAGGGAGGCATGCACGCAGACACTGGGGCAAAGCGCACTTTACGACGTGTGTCCAAGAAGCCTAACCTCACGAAGGCAGCGCAGGCGCACTGACAGACCTGGCAGCAACATAACTCGCTGCTTGCGTGAGTATGAGCCGGCGGGCGTGGCGAAGGGCGCTGTGGCGCGTCTATCGGCAAAGCAGCCTCTTCCGGTTGTGAAACTGGACCCTGATGCGTCACTCCCGTTGCCGACTTGGCGCGATATCGCACCATACGCTGAGCATGGTTTGCAAGGCCACGTTCGCTTTGTTGATAGCGTCGGCCAGCTTCGCGTAAGCAAGCGCAGCGCATCGATTCAGCACACGTGGGCGAACAGTAGATTTGCCCGCGGTCACAGGAACTGCACACGACAGTCTACCGATGGCAGCATGCGCACAGAAAGAATCGTCCGATGGGTTCCATCAGCATTCTCCAACTCGCCCAAGAATCTCAAAAGGTACAGCTGTCCAGCTCCACTCGTCAATCGCAACGCGCCGGCAACTGCCCGTGAATTCCATGCCGCAACGGGAAACCGCGCGCAAAAACCAAAATTACGCGCTTTTCAAAGCCCGTTCACAAGTATGGGGCAAGCAAGTGTACGACACTGCTGGCGAGACGATCTCACCATTGTCGGCTGTGCAGCTACGAAAACGGAGACCAGCCAGGCCGTTGGCTTAGAATTCGTTCTCGGTACTGTTCTGTCCGTGTCTGTTTTTCGGACTTTACTCCGCTCTCCGCGCTCTCCGCAGACGGTGCTGGGAAGCCGTTTACATCTGCGCTGTCGGCGAGGAGATTTCAGGCGACTAAGGTCCGTCCGTAGCACGTCGATAGGAGCGCCTGTCATTTATCTGTAGGTTCGGCATCGGTTACCTTATCGGTTATCTGGCTTAGCTTTTCTTTCAAGCGTTCTGCGTGTGAGGTCGCCAAAGACGCAAAGGACTCAAGCGTCGATATCTTTTCCTCCAACATGTCCCGCACAACTTTCGCTTCTTCACTTGCGCGGTCAAGACCGCCGTCTACGAAACTGAGGATGCGTACTTCGAGCGTTGCGTCCAGTTCGGCATCGAGCGCACTCTGCACCCAGGACTTCGACTCGTCAGCAGCCTCCTCAGCCGCCGCGGCTAAGAAGTACTGAATCAGGATTCGCGCCGCGTCATCTACGTTCGTAGCTAAGCTAAGCATTTCGGCGACCCTCTCGTCGAGCGCGCCTTCAGGCCGCGGCCGGCCAATGAATCGAAATCGTGGCCTCTTATTGGCGTCAAGCGACTCAAGTGTCTGCAAAAGCGGCTCCAGTTTCGCGAATGGGCGAGCATGAGCCGGCAGGCTAAAGCGGCGAGTCCACAGTTGAAAAATCAGGTCGACACAGGAGTTTTGGGCCGCGACCTTCTCCGCGGCAGGTGCGTTCTCCGCGTCGTGGATGCGCTCGGCGAGCACGTGCGCCATCCACTGACTAACTTCATCGCCGTCAAGGTCCATCTGGGCGATAAACCGCTTGCCGAGTTCAATTACTGCGCTTGAGCGTTCGAGGTATGCCATCTTGGTCAATTAGGTAAAAACGATTGTATGGGGGAGGGTATTCGATAAATTCGTCGTTATCAGAGCCACGGCTGCTGCCACTTCTGCGTCGCTCGACGCTTAGGCCCACGACAAGACAATGCCCTGGATTTGCTGCCATAAGCTCTTTAACGAATGATTCGTTAGCGCTCAAACGAGTGCCGGAAATTGTATCTGCTTCGCGACCGTAGCCATGTATCTGAGTCCACGTCTCGCTTCGCAGGAGTGCACTGCTTTCAGTGGTCCATGTACGACCATCGTCGACCGAGCGCAGACCCATTGCTACAATAGTCTCTGCAGTGGGCGCTTCACCTGGAACACGTACTCGTTCGCCCCAGGGGTCATATTGGTCAATTCCAGAAGAGTCCGCTTGGTCAGAGTTCCATTTACGAAGCACGAAGTGCGAGGTCCGGTCCGTATGCGAAGCCGGGCCAGACGCTCCCTCGCTAGTGGCTAAATTCTCGGCGTCGTCCGATTTGAAGAAATAAGCTCGGCCATCCGGGGCGGTTTGCGCCGCGGTGAGAAAGGCTCTCGACAGAGGCTCTGGCACCAACGCACTGGTTATAGAAATGGTCTCTGCAGACTCCCTCTCGCCGCTTGTCCACTCACCGGCCAAAACCTGCAAGCTCTCGTCCGTCTTCATTAGACCGTCGAGATAATCGGATGATATCTGCCACCGCCACTCTTTGTCCCCATATCGTTCTGGAGGCGGGGGAGCGCCGGTAAGGCGAGGGTCGCGCCTGTCCGCGGCCCACCTCCCATCCTGGCGAGTAAGTAATCGATTTTCAATCCACTCGTCAAATTGGTTTTGGTTGCTATACGACGCCTTGCCGATTGGATGAGTTTTGAGCAGCCTGGCCGCTACTATCATCATCGCGTGATAGGCGGCGTATGCCCGAACGTCATCAAAGCGAGGCATGCTTCCTTGGAAGTGTCCCGTCTTTTCGTGGTCGAGTACGCGATGTGCGTAACGAGCATCGTGGCTGTTTTTTGTAATCGCGTCTGGTATGCGTTCGGCGATAGCTTTACGCGCGCGTGCAGTAGTTGCGCCTTCCGAGATTCCGAATACTGCACCCAAGGGACGAAGCCAATAGGGGCCTATGTCGATGCCGAAGTAGTATTTGTCGATTTCCTCGTCTGTCACGACGTCAGATGGCTCCACCTCGTCATCAGGCTCGCGATTAGAGGTATGTTCGACGAGTGGTAGCGCAGTGGCGTTGATTTGCGTCGGCGCACCGAACTTGGCTGCCTCTTCGGAAAGCTCCGGCAGCTCGTGCAACGCATGTGCCGCGAAATGGCGCACGAGTACGTGTTCTTCACTGACCGACGACAAGAGAAAATCGCCGAAGAGGTACACCATATCGGGATGCTCAGCTGCACACCTAGCCAGGGCCATATTGAGCCATAAACGGGAGTGCCACGCGTAAAAGACAAACCGCTTGTCAACAAATGCACTTGGTTCAGTAGCTACGGATGCTTTTACCAGCGCTGTCAGAACTGAAGTCCAGCCGAGTTCGATTGTCGCTCGAACTGCGTGTGCAGCCTCCCAACGAACGGCACTGCTGGGCGAGCCAAGCGCGGCCCAAAGGTAACCGGCCAGTGCGTCCTCGCAGGCACCGTTCGGCTTCATGGTTTCGTTCCACGGACCGTCTCCATCTTCCGGACGAAGGTCGTGCTCGTGGAGCGACAATCCAAAATGTAGCGCTTCGTCGGCCTCTTCGTTCGTCAAATAAAAGGACAACGCCTCGAGCATCTGAAACAGTTCCTCAGCACTAAGTGTCGTGACCTTGACAAGGAAACCGTCAAGCGTTGCTTCAACAATCTGCTTGTCGGTAACAATGCCTTCGCTGATGAGCTGTCGATATGGAAACACGCTTCCCCAACTGTGCCGCTTTGCCCACTCGGGCGTCCTTTTGCATACCGACAGCGCCACCACCGCCATCGCTTTGCGCAACGAAACCGGCTTGGTAGTTTGCTCCGCAAATAAGTCCAATAGACGCTTTAATTCGTAGTTGCCGACGTCTGACCACTGGGCGATGGCTAAACAGAAATCGGCAGCTCCGGCCGGACCGCATCGGCGCCACGCCTCCTGGTAAAACTCATCGATTTGATAAGGCGGGTCGAACGTTCGCACTAGCATATATGCACTTCGAAGCGCCGCGGAGCTTGTGAGGTCGACTCCCTGGAACAGGACATCCCAGTCCGGGTCATTGCGCGTCTTAATCGGTTCGGTCACGAACGTCGTATCAATATAGCCGCCATCGCTTTTTGAGTGTTTAATGGCAGCTAGAAGTCTGTCCAGGTCAGGTGCGGCAAAGTCGCAAGAGTGTGCAAGTTGCGAAACCTGTTCCAGCTCCTTTTGAGACGGCGAACTTATTCTGAGATAGCGGTAGCCGACCCCGAGCACTCGACGGCGAACTTCCTTGTCGGGCTCGTTTTTGAGCGCTCTTGTTAACTCGTCGGCACGCAACCATTCGTCACCGATTGGGCACAGCGCAATCGATGCAATCGGCGGTAGCAGACCGCGACCCACCAGGCCGTCGATTGCGTTTTCTAAAAGCCTGTCGGCGTTGCCGAATTTACGGTCTCTCCAGCGGCTGAGGATTGCTAAAGTCGAGGCGGGGCAGAGGCTCAACAACGCGTCGATGGTGTGACGCCAGTCGAAATGCTTGTCTCTATCGACGTACTCATACGCTATCTCTGCGCCTCGCGCCAACCTGTAAGCCGAATGGGGTCGGGGTGCGCTATTCTTTCCGCTTGCCTCGGCCAAACAGAGAAGGGCGCCCCACCGGTTCGGATTCTCCCGTCCGACCTGGCTTGAAATCTCCACAGCTCGCTCGAAATAGGTACGAGCCTCTGATTTGCTGGCCGGGAAAATGGCGCGCGCGAGAGCTACGTATGATTCAAGCCTTGACTCGGCTTGCTCACGAAGATTTTCTAAATCGCCATAAGCTCGAACAGACACGTCCATGGCAAAGTTTTGAAGGTCCTTATTTCTCGCTGCCAAGCGACAGATTGCAGTCATAATCGAAGGCCCAAAACCGTCAGCTCGCTCGTTAAACCACTTCCGAAACTCTTCTAGCATTGCGGTGTCGAAATTGGTAGCGGCGCGTATCGCCCGCAGCCATTCCAAAGCGGCGACGTGGTCTAGCTTGAAAACATTGTTGTAGTCTTTAGACTTGGCGGCTTTTGTAGCACGCAAGGCTTCCCGGGCGGCCACGTTGACGTTCGCTCCGGCTCTTCCGCACGCTATTTCAGCGCCGAGGCTAAACCAGGCCAGTAGGCCGCCGATAGCGTTGGCAAACGCCGTTGCCTCGGAATTGAAGCTATAGCTGTGTTTCTTCTCCAATTGCTCGCGGATGTTCTTTGGAGCTAAATCCATGGGCGCCAGTGGCCTGTGCAGCAATGCCGCTTCTAATGCATATGCCCTCAACAGCGCCGGCCTGTCTGTCGAGTGCTGCGCGGCAAGCTCGTAAGGGGGAAATTCTGGGAGATATCGACGTATGATGGCAGCCCAGGTCGTGTCTTCACGCGGTAGCGCTTTTAACGCTTGTAAAACCGCGCAAGTGACGCTGCTTAGTACGTCCCAATTCGCAAGCGGCCCGTTTGGCTCACTCAGCTTAATGCGGCGGCTGCCTAGAGCGCGCACGAGCGTCTCCAGAGGCTTGGCCGGAAGAGTATGACCACCTTCGCACGCTTCTGCTGCCAGACCCAGCATTAGCCAGACATCGCGCGCGCCGCATTCCGCCAGGCGGTCCAGAAGGTCGAATCTTCCAAGGTCCACCATTCGACGCGCCAAAATTGTGCCTACGTCCATCGACAGCGACCTTGGTCTCCATCCCTTGAGAAAGTTGACGGCTTCACTCGGCCCTTCGGCGAGCAACTTTGCCATCGTAATTTCAGCAATATCACTCGATTGAACACGCTCGCGCTCTTGCTTACGTTGCTCACGTGGCAGCCGTGCCCACGAGTACACCCAGTCTACGGCCATTCTCAAGCGACTTCGCGCTTCAGAGATAAACTCCGGCTGGGACGCCAGCAGGCCAGCTTCGTATGCGTGATGGGAGCCCGTCCAACTTCCCCGGAATGCACGGCGCGACACCAGTTCTTCGATGCGGTCGGGAGAAAGAAGCGCGGACGCGACGTCGGTGTTGCTCTGTATTAGCTCGTTCTGGCGTCCAACGCCAGCTGTTTCGCCCGCTAGCTTTAGCGCCAGTTTTGCCGCCGACGCGTAGCGTCGTTCCAGCAGACATGCGTTAAGTGCGAAGGTCAAGCGCTGAACCTCCACGTCGCGGCGTTCGAGCGGATTCTCGGTGGGTAAGTCCTCGGAGCTGAGCGCTAGTTTAACCAGCTCATCGAGTTGCCCGGCCTTCAACAAGAGCTGAGGAATCGTCGATGCAACGTAGGAACTCGTTGCTGCCAACGGCTTCAGTCGACTCAAGAACGTCGCAAGCTTTTCTTCGTCGGGCTGGAAAGAGTCCCTGAACCACGTCTCCGATGGCTCATCCAGGAAGTGAAGACTGGTGCCACTCACCTGTAGTGGTCGTCCCAAGTCAAACGCGAAGCTTCTGATTGCGCTTTCGGGCGTTCCCGATATCGCGGCAAGCACAGCGATTGGTACCAAAGGACGCAAAACAGCCAAGCCCTGACAAATTAGTTCAATTTGCTGTGCCTCGAGCTCCCCCTCTCGGTACTTGAGCTTTTTGACCGCGTCAGCCAGCAAGCTAGCGATGGCTCCGTCAACTGTCGAGGCTGTGGGCCCTAGCGCCCTCAACATTTCCTCCATTGACTGTTTGTAACTCATCGCCAGCGCTTGGACACGAGGGTTGGAGCTGCTTAAACGCTGGAAATCGGCGATATCGCTATCGGTCGCGTCTGGATAGTGTCTCCGTAGATGTGTAGCCGTCTCTGAGAGGCTGAACGAGCGAAGCTCGACGTGAATCGCATCCGGAGGAGCTCCGAGATAGTCACGCCGATGGGTCCGGCAACTGAACACCAGCTTTACGCCATCTGGCATCTTCGTGCGGATGAGGTCGGGAACGAAGGACCGCTGCCCTGAATCCCTGCCCGCCACAATTGCATTATCGGCGGCGTCGATTATCAAAAAGAGACTTGCCAGAGGAGTTTTGGCTCGGAGCGCATAGACAGCTTGGGTCAGTCTTGTAACAAAGGCGCGCATATACTGCTTGCTGTCCGACCCTCGGAGGGGAATAAGCGGCTGGCACAGCCCTTGAGCTGCGAGCTCATTGGAAATTTGGGGAAAGGCGTCCTTTTCCCGGTGTCTAAAATGTTGGGTGCTTCGGTACAGCCCGTCGCCGAAGCAATCGTAAAGAACTGCGATGGAACCCTCAGCGACGGACCTGGAAAGCTGCCAGGCAAGAATTGATTTCCCGACGCCTCCTTCGGCATGAAGGACGATTGGATGTGCAGCTAACTCCAGGCTGATGCGAATCTCGGCAGCTTGTTCCCGCGCAAGCGCGCCGTCGGCGGGGCCGGTAATCAGACACTGTGCGGGCAACAGGTCTGCCTCATCGGTTCTGAGCGCTCTCAATACGTCGAGGCGGTTGATGGTCGGGTTAGAAGCGAACTCGGTTGTAGCTTTCCTGGTCACCAAATCTTTGAGTTGGAGAGGCGCGTCGGAATCTGCTTCGGTCAAGTACGTTGCAGTATCCTTGAACAGTAGATTGCGCTGGTTCCATAGGTCGGGCTCGCCCCCCTCGGCCGAGAAGAGCTTAAAAAAGTTTGCCTTTTCTGCGTCAAGCAAGGTGATGCAGTCATCAAAAATCTTCTTGACCGCCGGATGCCTTGCAGGTCTTACTGCCGCGAGGTCCGCAATCGTCTCAAGCACTTTCTGGTCGATGGGGCGGTTAGTAGTAAAGGTGAAGCGCAATTTGTCCTTTAGCTCATCCCACGTGAATACTTCGAGCAGCTTCTTGAACCTTTTTGAAAATCCTTTGAGCGTGTTTCCGAGGCCGCTTGCTGTCCAGGGTTCATGCGTACGCTTCGTAGAGTGCTTTAACTGTACATAGCGAACAAGACGCGCTTTCTTTAGGCTTTCGCTGCCATAGTAGAACCCGACGTCAATTATTTCGTCGCCTTCGCTGGTAGACTCAGGGCCCTCAGCTTCAGACGGACCTTCAATCGAGATAGCCACGAGGTCGCTCACGCCAGGCAAAAGCGAGAGACAGTGGCGTGCGGCCCAGTGATAGTGGAACTGGTCGCCATCTCTGGACGCCCGCACCACTTCAGTCTCTTTGGCGGCATTTCCAGGGTTAGTAGATTTCGCGTTCATAAGCTCAGAAAAAATGTAGTTGAAAAGGGGCTAAACAGACAATAGGAACAAGAGTAGGAACAAGAGTAGGAACAAGAGTAGGAACAAGAGGGTCAAGTCCGAAAACCGGACACAAGGTCAGCCGTTGTGTGGGCTCTCGCACTCAGTACTGCTCTGTTCGTGTCCGTTTTCGGACTTGACCCCGCTCTCTGAAAGGCTGTCCTGGCCGGGTCAGCCAAATCGAAAACTGCAACCATTCAGCCGCTAAGGCATGACCGCTACTTTTTGATCGCTACCCTACCTTGCAGCCAGCTGACCACCGCTGCCGACAACGCGATGCGGTGGTCGGCGAAACTATGGTCGCTGTCGATGGTCATGCTGGTGAGCTTGCCGCCGTGCTGGGCGCGGATCGTATCGGCGAGTTGTTTGTTCTGCGCTGGTTGCCATGCGCGGCACCGATGATCAGCATAGGAGGCTGTGCGAGCGCCGTTGCCATTGACCGTAGATCCCAACTCTCGCCGTGCCCCGCCACTTCGTCGACCAGGCTTGTCGCGTCGGTACCGGACAGGCTGTTGCCGAAGTCGGCGCCCATCTCCGCAATGGCGCTCTCCCGCGTCTCGGGATGAGCGAGCAAATCCTTGCCGTCCGCGCCCGCGTTCCACGCATCGATCAAGACCACACCCGGCACGTCCGGGTGCGCCGCCGCATAGCGTGCGGCGGCGAAGCCGCCCATGCTATCGCCGCCAATGAACAGGCGGCGCGTATGGATGCCGTATCTCGCCGCATTGTCGGCCCGGCGCAGGAAGGCCATTGCCGCCTCGGCATCCTCGATCGCGCCGGCGATACTGAAAGTGCAGGGCGCGCCCCAACTGCCACGATAGTGCATCGTCAGCACGTTCCACCCGGCGCGCCGGACCGCCTGCGCCAGATCCAGATTCTGCTCATTGCCAGGTAAGCCGTGAAGCAATACCAGCGTCGGTTGCGGACCGCTTCCCGATGCCTGCAGCAGCACGGCGTTCATGCCCACGCCGCCGCTGGGGATCAGCATCTGCTGATTTGCGGCGGGATGCTTGGCGTCGCGGACAGGGTCCGCCATCACGGCGCGCGGTGGCGCCACAGCGAGCGCCTGCGCGCTGCAAATCATCAGCAGCAAAGCCGCGACTAAGGAAGAGCATCGTGCTGGCTTCATGGAATCCTTTGACGAAATAAAGTGCGGAAAAATTCGAGTCGGCGCCTCTCCAGATTGGCGCACTCGATACATTACGGCCACGCAGAGTTTGGGCGCGCTGGTGATCGGAGGACAACGATGCTTTGCCAATCAGGGTGCCTGATTGTATATCCACCACAACAGGGCGGGATACAAATTCTGCAATATTTCAGCCGCTGACGCCGCCGTTCAAAGGAGGGCGCAGAGGGTCAGGTCGAAAACGGACACAACGTCAGTCGTTACGCTGGCTTTCGAACCCAGTACCGTTCTGTTCGTGTCGGTTTCTCGGACTTGACGAAGCCCTCGCACTTGCTGCGACAAGCTGCGGTAGAACAGCCGCGCCGGCAAACAAAAATCCCACTCCGCACACGCCCGGCCAATGCCATTGGCTCCACGCATAATTGCCCAGCGTCGCGCCAATAGCCCCGCCTGCAAATCGGATCGTCATGTACAGCGTGTTGGCGCGGCTCATCGCCGTGCTGCGCACCGCCAGGTTGCGCGCCATGTTCGAGACGTGGGCGCTTTGCATGCCAAGATCGAGCAGGACCACGCCGATGACCAGGCCGCCGATGCTGGCGCCCTGCCAGGTCAGCAGCAGCCATGCCGCGATGAAGACGATGCTGGCGGCCAGAATTACGCCGCGCGGATCGTAGGCAACGGACAGCTTGCCGACGACATACGATGCGCGCGCGCCGGCAACGCCGACCAGCCCGAACAGCCCAGCGGTCTCGCTGCCGTATGCGGGATCGAGGCTGTGCAAATAAAACGCCAGGGTTGTCCAGAACGCGCTGAATGCGGCGAACTGCAATGCCGCGATCGAGGCGGTCTGCCGGACAATCGGCTCCTCGCGCAGCAGTGCGAAGAGCGAACGCATCAAGGCGGCATAGCTGCCGGCGCAAGTGGGATTGACGCGCGGTAGCAAGCGGGAAAGCATGATGGCAACCGCCACCATCGCCAGCGCCGCGCATGCGTAGACGGCGCGCCAGCCAAAATGCGCCGCGAAAGCAAAGCTGAGGGGCAGGTCTCACAAACATACATAAGCTCGCTTTGCCGCGATGCCGGCCCTCCATTTCGCAACCGAACCCATGTATGTTTGTGAATCCTGACGCTTGGCCCCATGCCCCCGGGCCCCACTGCCTGTGCGCCAGCTTGCGTATTCGTTGCTCATCCGGGCCGACCACGAGGTTGACACGCGGATCGCGCGAGGCCGTTGCACACATGCGCGCTAGTGTGGTGAGTCAGTAATTCGTTGAATAAATATGCCGAGAATCGCAGCGATACTGCGTCTCAAATGCTCGCCAGGCCTCGGTCTGTCTGTGCTTTGCTCCTTGTCTCGCAGCGATTTCGACATATTTATTGATCAACGAATTTCTGACTCACCACACTAGCGGAAAGCCGGTATATTGCGTCTGGTCCGATCAGCGCTTGCGCGATGATTACGACATCGATCATTGCTTCCCCTTCGCCGCCTGGCCTTGCGGCGATGCTTGGAACCTGATGCCGGCATCGAAGCCAATCAACATTCAGAAGTCGAATCGCCTAGTCACGGAGAGCGCGCTAAAACGGGCGGGCGTAAGCGGTAACTGAACGACGTTATTGACGCGGCTGGCGTTCGCACATGTCGGAACGCAGCGGATTGCTGACGAACATGGTCTTCCACATGCGCGGCGTGAGTTGCTCGACCAGCGCGGCAGGATGCTGATCGACGCGCTGCAACACATCGACCAAGTAGTAGTACGGGTTGACGTCGTGCAGGCGACATGTCACGAGCAGGCTCTGGACGATGCCGATGTGTTTGGCGCCCACTTCGGTCCAGCTGAACATCCAGTTCTTCCGGCCCAACGGGATCACCCGTAGCGCCCGTTCGAGGTGGTTGGTGTCGATCGGCACATCTGCATCGTCGAGATACACGCACAGGCCGTCGCGGCGCTCGAGGATATAGTTCAGCGCTTTCGTGAACGGGCTGCTTGGCAGGAAACCTTGCGCCTCGATGTACTGGTCGACCCATTTGAAGAAACGTACGGCAACCGGCTTGGCGTGAGCCTGGCGCCAGGCCAGCTTGGCCGCGCCCTGTAGGTCGTGCTGGCCGATATGTTCCTCGGCCGCGTACAGCGCGACGATGTGCGCCAGTGCGTGCTCGGCATGCGCCGGCTCGATGTCCTTCGCTTCGAACACTTCCCGGCGCGCGTGCGCCCAGCACTGGGCATGCGTCAGGCCGACCTGTTTGGCGTAACTGGCGTAGACAGCGTAACCGTCGCTGAGCAGCACGGCGCCGTCCGGTGGCGACAGGCCCAGCATGTCGCGCACGTGCTGGCCCGAACGCCCAGGCGAGTGCGTGAAGCAGATCTCGTCGCGCTCGCCGTAGATCGGCCAGAAGTACGTGGTTTTCATCTTGCCGGGACCGGACCGGCCGGCCTTGATCGGCACCTCGTCCATCGCCTTGACCCGGCTGGTGCGGATCGAGTCGAGCTGGGCATCGTAGATCGGTTCGAGCAGGGCCACCGCCGCCTGCCCCAGTTGCGTCAGCCACGGCCGGCTGACCTTGATACCGGCGTCGACGAGTCGGCGATGCTGGCGGTAAAACGGCAGGTGGTAATCGAACTTGTCGATCAGCAGGCCGACGACGAAGCTGACGTCGGCCCGGCTGCCGTCGATCACGCCGACCGGCGCTGGCGGACATGACAGCACCTGCGTGTCGCGCCGCTTGATCAGCGGGCGCACGTATTTGAGCACGACATAGCTGCCCGGACGCTGCGCCAGCCGATGCGTAACCTTCTCGCCGATTACCTCGTATTCGTCCGGCGCAAGCAGTTCCATCTCCGGGTTGGGCACGGCGATCACCTCCACCGGGACGCGTTTCTCGTCGAAGAACAGGGTCGATTCGTCGGCGCCGTCGAGCGCCGGTTTGCTCTTGCGTTCGTGGCCGGCCACCGTCACTTTTGGGCCTGGCGACGGCGTGCCCGGCACAGCGTCGAAACCGATGCCCAACACGCCTTGGACGCCGTCCGGTTCGAGTCCGCGCTTCTCGGTTTTCTGACCGAAGATCTGGCGCTGGAACCATGCGACCTGGCGCCGCAAATTGACGATCTCGCGCTCCTGTTTCCCCACCAGTTCGGCCAGTTGCGCAGGCGTGCGCGCGGGCGCTGCTGCGGGTGTGGCGAGGATGGTGTCGAGGTCGGCTGGCATGGTTAAATTGTAATTTAAACGCCCGCATTTGTGGCCCCATTTTGCGTGGTCGACATCGGTTTTTGATAGCGCCGCCGGACTATTTTTGGCTCGATTCCTTCGAGCAGAAGTTTCAGGCCGGTCCAGTCCATTTCGCGCGTGCTGACGCTGTTCCAGTGGCTCAACAAGCGACCCTGTTCGAGCCGTTTCGACCATACGCACCAGCCGCTGCGGTCGAAGTAAAGGACCTTGATCTGATTGGCACGGCGATTGATGAATGCGAATAGATGGCCCGACAGCGGATCGAGCTGCATCGTGTGTTTCGCCAGCCCGTACAAGCCGTCGTAGGACAGGCGCATGCTGACCGGCTGGCCATAAACGAAGACACGGATTTGTCCCTCGGGGAAGAACATCAGTGCCTCACGATGTGCAAGACCAGGCCGTGGCCCAGCTCAAGGCGCACTTCCAGCGCAGCACTCGCCGGCACAACCTTCACTGGTGCACGCGGCGGCGCCGGCGGCATCGGACCCACGTCGATGAAGCCGGCGCCCAGCGACGTCGCGACTGCCTTGCCCAGCTTCTTTTGCCAGCTATAAAATGTCGCGTTAGAAACCGCTTCCGCTTCGCAGAACTGCCTGACGGGCAAACCGCTTGCCGCAAACCGCGCCAGCCGCAAACGCCATTCTGCTTCCCTGCTCGATCGCTTGGTAACCATCTTCGTCATGACCCGTCTCCATCGTGTTGAACATGAAGGAGATTTTGCCGATCAGCTCGCTGAACGGATAGGACGCCGCTGGCTTACCGCTTACGGGCGGGCGACATCATCGTCGATTGGTGGGGTGGCGCGCTTCAGTCGAAGGGTGAGAATGCAAGCCAGAGCTTTTTCGTGGAGGCGGTGCAGACCCTGCCCTTGCCGATCGGGAAGCCTGGGACAGTCGACGTTCTCGATGCGGTGAAATTCCATCGCAGCCGGCTCGCTTGGGGTCTGGGATTGCGAGCATGGGAAGCGCCAGTTAAAACGAGTGCCACTGAGTTCGCACATACCGCCGCGAGTAACACTTAACCGCCAAGTCCCATCGATTCACGCCATGCCATTTCTGAAGCTATTTACGCCCGCACAAGTTGTCGCAGTGATCGACAACGCGCGCTAGCCGCCAGCGGGTGCCATCGCCCCGCCGAAACGAGTCGTTGCACCTGGGCCTGATATATATTGGGTTCGGGAGCTTTGTGGGAGCGCCCTTTATGCCGCATTGAGTTACACCATAAGCACGCTGCAACGATGTTGTCGGCGGCATCCGCACCGTGGTCCTGTCGAGCGACCAAATGCTCCGCCGTGCACCGAAGATATCTGGTAAACCGTTTTGGAATTCGGTACTCGCGTGAAAATACTTCGCTATCCTCGTGCCACATTGGTAAGCAACAGTAAAAGCAAAGTTGGTTCTGCTTAATGGCGGCCGACTGCCGGAGTTTGATTCGTTTACTTGGGGTCATAGGATCACTCGTTTTATCAAGCAAATCCCTGAGGCAAGCTAGGCCGCACACAGGCGCCGTCGGTTATCCGAACAGGCGATGCACCGACTTTGTCTGGTGTGGTCAGGATGCTGCAAGTCCTGAGCAACTTGAAGTTACGCGAATTCAACCGCATTGGCAATCGAAATTTTCGCGCGTGTTGGTAGCCATGTCGTCGCCGCGGCTGATCGACAACGCCCGGACCAACTCCGCCTTTGTTAGACCAGAGGATTTCCTCTTCGACGCCCGTTACGCAGTAACGTCAATCCGTTTTCTTGAAAAATACTGATCCCATTCCGGCGAATCAATCTGCAATGTTGCCAGCACTCGCTCATCGTCGGCGCGCAGCATACGCTCGACCAGCTCGCGCTGCGTTACTTCGTAACGGCAAGCCAGCCGCGCCAGCGCCAACGCGGCACCGGTGCTCAGCCACATGCTGACCCGCCGCTGCCCATCACCATGCGTACCCGCGCCGGCTTGGCGAGCGCGATAAGCTGCCTGCCTCTCTGCTGTCGTCTTTGCCATCTTCCCTCCTGCACACTGAAAAGAACCGTCCGTCGTTACAGCATAACGAAGTCATGAGCCATTTTTTTGATATATATCGTATAAATCCAATTATCTTGGACACTCAGTCTCACCCAGCTCCGCCCTCACGACTTCGGCAACACAACCTTCCGTATAACCTCGTGCATCGATTCTTGCGTGTCGGTGATTTTGGATAGCACAGCGCGAATCGTCGACTCACCAAACTTGGCGGTTCGTTCGTCATTTGTAAGCCAAAGCTTGAGCAGGCCGCCGAGGCGGCCTAGATCGCCATTAATCTTCACAAGCTCCTCAATGCGGCGGTTGTCGAGGATGCTTTTGGTCCGGTAGCCCAATCCCACCGCTAGAAGGTAGCTCGATACTGTCTTGCCGGACGCTGCGGCCAGCACCTTGATTTCCTCGCGCTCGTGAGGGAGGCAGTAGACCTTGATCGGTGGCGTGCTCTTTCTCGTTATGTTAATCATCGCTTCTCCTGGCGTATCGGCGGCAGCCGCGTTTTGGCGTTTGAAATTTCGTTGAGCACACAGTGCGAATAAGAAATCGTGAGGGAGGACGACCGCGCAGCGGTAGGCCTACTTCACCTATCTTGCCCGGGATTTCTGCTCGATTTTATGATGGTTCGACCACGTAGCGACTCCGGAAAGGTCATTGAAACCGCCCAAACATGCGTCGGAAACCGCTTGGATGTACGTGGTATGTGTCCGATGATCAGAAAGGACCGGAAACCAATGACGCCAAGGGAAAGACTTCAGGAGCAATAATTATGGATAGCAAATATGTTGAGAATCTCGAAGATTGGATCAAAGCGAAAGGAATGAAGAAGCCCGATGCCAACGTTGCGGCGTTTCTGGCTGTGCGTGACCTCGTGAAAGCACGATTGGACGATGGCTATTCGGCAACGACGATCCATGAATTTTTGCGCGACGGGAAGCACATAGATATTTGCTACGATACCTTTTTGAAATATGTTCATCGCTACGTGCAGCCTGCGCGCAAAACCAAGACGGCCGCGCGTCGATCTCCGCAACTGGGCGCCGCCGCTACCGCGATTGCGAACGCGGACAAAAAACCGTCTGCGACAACTTCAGGCATTCCTGGGTTTAAATTCAACCCGATCCCAGATGTCAAAAATCTGATTTAGGGACAGGATTGGCATGTCAGGTTCACCGCTGTGCTTCACGCATCGGTTACGCAGTAACGCCAAGATACTTTCGTCAATTCCGGCCCCGAGGCAAGTCGAGGCGATTTCTTCGCCGATGTCATATAGCAGGTGAACGACCTCGACTTTGCGATTAGTCGAATCTGTTCCAGCAATGGCAGGAGGCCAACGACATTACATGGGAGTATCATTCGTTACGGCGTAACGAATGATATCGATATTTTTTGCACACCGGAGTATGAACGGCGGCAACGATTCCGGCAGGCGCCCTTTCGCCGAAATGAAAAGAAGCAGGGAGCGACGATTCAGTCGGCCACGATCCGTGGCTTTTCTATATCCAACGTTACGTTCGCCTAGAGCATGAACTTTCAAGAACTCGAACATCTGGGTGAGCCAGACCTTTCCATCTGCGGCCTGCGCCTGTGGATACACGGGCGTCAGTTTCCAGCCGCTACTGACTATTGGGATGGCAACTGGCTCCGCGTGACCGTTTACTGCCTCTATCCTCATTCGGTCGTTCGCATTCAAAATGATCCTTGCATTCGCGTGGATGAGTTGGCGGGACTACTACGCGGCTGCGAGCAAATGCATGCCACATTGAGCGGGAAGGCAGCGCTTCAATGTATGGAACCCTACCTTGCCGTAGAACTTGCGGCTGCGACGAACGGCCACATTGGCGTCAAGCTGTCAATTACGGCAGATAACATGACCGAGACCCATGAGTACGAGGACGAGATTGACCAATCTTACCTTCCCTCGATTATCAGTTCTTGCCAGGCCATTCTCGCCAGATTCCCCCTTTGCGACCCGAAGAGGAAGGATTCGTCAAATGGCCACGGCTCGACATGATAAATAGCATCGAACGCTTCGGTTACTGGGCATTGCAGTGGTCGATGCAGTGGGACCCGTCACTCGCAGATTTGTGCACACTTGCACCTGAACTCATACTCGACAAACGGATTGCCATCACATCATGCGACAGTGGCCCGTTTAGCCCATCGTCGGAAAACCTGATAGCAGGTTGGCAAGTTGAAAATGGCGTGGCGATCAGCAGAAAAATCGCTCAGATTACTGAACTGCCATGGCCTGGGTTCGATGAATGGTATGTGTTTGAAAATGTCCCATGCACGGTGCCCATGCGCAGTTTTGTGAACCGGTACGGTTTTTCTGTCCTCGACGAGAGCGCTGCAGCGCTGTCCTTTTGGGAACAAGTCCAGACAACGAACCCTCTTCACGTTCTCGGCGCGGGAACCCCAAACATGTTTTTTGTAACGCGTGACAGAGCTAGTTTTGAGCAGCTAAGCTCCTTGAGCACGCAGCTTCCCTGCGGTCCTAGTTGGACCCCGCCAAAACCGCAGTCGCTGTGAGTTCAAGCGCTGCAATGAACGATCGCTTCCAGCCGGCACTGCCGCCGCGGCCCGAGCCTAGCGGTTCGTTACGCTGTAACGAACGGACGTAAAGCAATTCGAATCATGCTTGTTCCATAGGCACTAGCCCAGCCCAGTCATCATCGAAACGATCGCCCCCTCCGGCAAGACGGTGCACCACCGGCTAGCCCAAGCGCCGCTGCTTTACGCGTGCGTCAGTCATCGATTCAATCAAATCATCGTCTTCGACACCCAAGTCAAGGCAGCCCCAGACGACCTCAACGCAAACGTCGTGGAGCAACCGAATCAATTCGCCGCAGTGCTCTTTTCGAATCTGTACGACAAGCGCCGATATGTCGTCCCGTGAAACTCCTGCACTAGACATGCGTTCGATTGCTGGGAAAACCGACGCCATGATTTGATCTACTGCAGCCCAACCAACTCGCGATGTGCAGCGTGCCACTCTTGTCTTATCGATGCACAGCGGCAGCAGACGTCGCTCACCGACTCGCGTTGGATAGTGCAACGTCTCGGAGTTGACATCTCCTCGCGGGTCAATGCCCTGATCGAGCAAATGGCGGACCTGGGCACGGTGGCTTCTTGCATGTTCAAGCGACACCTCAGGATACGGCCCGAAAGTCAACCGGCTTTCTTTCCCGTTCGCGTCGATAAATTTCATACGCCATATTTTTGTCCCCGCAGGAGACACTTCTACATACAAACCGCCACCGTCGAATAGCTTGCGCGGCTTTTCTCCGGCTGCCGTCTGGATCAGCTTCTCGTCTGTCAACGGTACACATGTCTTGGCCATGATCGCTTCTCCCTGCTAGGGCCGTTGCCAAACCAGCTCCAGCGACGCAGGCGGGGTGACCTGCGGTGCCCTTCCGCTTTCCACGGCGTCGAGGTAATCCGCCCATGCTTGCATCATCATTTTCCGTTCGTCGAGGAATTTGGCGCGGTCATACGCGCTCGCGACTTTGTCCTTGGGCGCGTGAGCCAGTTGTCGGTCGACCACCTCGTGCCGGTAGCCGAGCCTTTCCTTGATGGTGCTCATCGCCAGTGCGCGGAAACCGTGTCCAGTCATGCGTCCCTTGTATCCCAAGCGCTCCAGTGCAACCAGCAAGGTGTTGTTGCTCATCGGCTTCTTGGGATCGCGCTGGTTGGGGAACAGATACTTGCTATGGCCGGTAATGGTGTGCAGTTCACGCAACAAGCAAAGGGCCTGGCGTGACAGGCAAACGTGGTGATTGGTCGTGTCGGGATTGACCGCCAGTTTGCCTCGCTTCATGCGTTGCCATGGAATGATCCATTCGCCTTTGTCGAGGTCGATTTCGCTCCACGGTGTCTCGATCAGTTCGCTCGTGCGCACAAAGATCAGCATCATCAAACGCAGTGCAATGCGCGTCGACTGAAACATCCGGCCCTCGTTACGCGCTAACGCTCCGAGAAATGCCGGGAGCTCATCCGCATCAATGGCGGCGAAGTGCGAGGCGCGCCGCGTCTTGAGCACATCCTTCATATCCACCACCAGGTTGCGCTCGGTCAGGCCGCACTGGATCGCGTAGCTGAAGATCTGCGAGCAGACCGCCTTGAGACGTTTGGCAATTTCGGTGGCGCCCCGTTCCTCGATCTTGCGCAGCGCGACGATCACGTCACGGTGTTTGATTTCATTGATCGGCATGCTGCCGATCCGGGGAAAGATGTCGGCCTGGAGCCGCTGGATCATGTTCTTGGCCGTGCGCTCGCTCCAGGTGGGCAGCTTGTTGGCGTACCATTCGCGAGCGATTTTTTCGAAGGTGTTGGCGAGCTTGTCGGCCACAAGGCGCTTGTTAGCGTCGCGGTGCTTGGCGGGATCAACGCCTTGCAGCATCAGCCGGCGACTCTCCAGGCGCTTTTCCCGCGCGTCCTGTAGCGTGACTTCAGGATAAGGCCCGAAGGTGAGCCTGTTTTCTTTTCCATCGGCCTGCCGAAACTTCAACCGCCAGATCCGGGAGCCGCTCGGCGCGACTTCAAGGTACATGCCGCCACCATCGAACAGTTTGTATGCCTTTTCCCTGGGCTTGGCATTGCGTACTTGCATCTCGGTCAGCGCAGCGCGGTTCCTGGCCATGATCGCCTCCTTCCAAATAGGGTCAAAACCACTATAGGTCGGGGTCTGGGGGCACGCCACTTTTAATGCTGGGGGCATTGACCTCGGTCATGCCCCCTTTTGTCGCGGATGCAGCCGGACGCCACCGGACGCCAGAGGACAAAAAAGCCGCTGTAGCAGGGGCTAGAGCGGCTTTTTCTGGATGTTCCCGGACTTTCTCGGACATTCCAATTTGAATCTTTGGCGGAGAGAGGGGGATTCGAACCCCCGATAGGTTTAACCCTATACACGCTTTCCAGGCGTGCGACTTCAACCGCTCATCCACCTCTCCTGATGGTCTTCGGATTACAACAATTCGCGAAGCCGCAGATTATAACAAGTTTCCTGACCAGAACCAAACAACTTCAGGATGCTTCCTTCAACTGCTCCAGAATCGCCGGATTCTCCAAGGTCGAGACGTCCTGCGTGATGGTCTCACCCTTCGCCAGCACCCGCAACAGACGCCGCATAATCTTGCCGGAACGGGTCTTCGGCAAGTTGTCACCGAAACGAATCTCCTTCGGCTTGGCAATCGGACCGATTTCTTTCGCTACCCAGTTGCGCAACTCCAGTGCCAGCCGCTTGGCTTCGTCACCGGTCGGCCGCGCCTGCTTGAGGACAACAAACGCGCAAATCGATTCGCCCGTGGTGTCGTCCGGCTTGCCCACCACCGCCGCCTCCGCCACCAGCGGATTGGCCACCAGCGCCGATTCGATTTCCATCGTGCCCATGCGGTGACCAGACACGTTCAACACGTCGTCAATTCGGCCCGTAATGGTGAAATAGCCGGTTTCCTTGTTGCGGATGGCGCCGTCACCGGCAAGGTAATAGGTGCCGCCCAACTCATCCGGGAAATAGCTGGTCTTGAAACGCTCCGGATTGTTCCAGATGGTGCGGATCATCGATGGCCAAGGCTTTTTGACCACCAGGATACCGCCCTGCCCGTTCGGCACATCCACCCCGGCTTCATCGACAATCGCCGTCATGATGCCCGGCAGCGGCAAGGTACACGAGCCCGGCACCATCGGCGTCGCCCCCGGCAATGGGGTGATCATGTGACCACCCGTCTCCGTCTGCCAGAAGGTGTCAACGATCGGGCAACGCTCGTTGCCGACGTTTTTGTAGTACCACATCCACGCTTCCGGATTGATGGGCTCACCCACCGAACCGAGCAGGCGCAGGCTCGACAGGTCGTAGTTTTTCGGATGCACCGTCGGGTCGACATCGGCCGCCTTGATCAGCGAACGGATCGCCGTCGGCGCCGTGTAGAAAATCGATACCTTGTGCTTGGCAATGGTCGACCAGAAGCGGCCTGCATTCGGGTAAGTCGGCACCCCTTCGAACACGATTTCAGTGGCGCCCACTGCCAGCGGACCATAGGCGATATAACTGTGGCCAGTCACCCAGCCGATGTCGGCCGTGCACCAGAACACGTCGTCGGGCTTGATGTCGAAGGTCCATTTCATGGTCAGCGCCGCCCACAGCAGGTAGCCCCCAGTGGCATGCTGCACCCCTTTCGGCGTGCCGGTCGAGCCTGACGTGTACAGAATGAACAGGGGATGCTCGGCATCGACCCATTCAGGCTCGCAGGTGGCCGCCTGCGGCGCCACCAGGTCGTGCAGCCAAATATCGCGCCCGGGCTGGAACGCAATGTTGCCACCGGTGCGCTGATAGACGATGACGTCGCGGATGCTGTCGCACCCCCCCAGCGCCAGCGCTTCGTCAACGATGGCTTTCAGGGGCAGGTGCTTACCGCCGCGCAGCTGTTCGTCGGCCGTAATGACGGCCACGGCGCCCGCATCGATAATGCGCTCCTGCAGCGATTTGGCGGAAAAGCCGCCGAACACCACCGAGTGGGTGGCGCCAATGCGCGCGCAGGCCTGCATGGCGGCCACACCTTCGATCGACATCGACATGTAAATGATGACGCGGTCACCCTTCTTGATGCCGCGTGCTTTGAGGCCATTGGCGAATTTGCAAACGCGCTCGTACAACTCCTGGTAGGTGGCGCGGGTCACGCTGCCATCGTCTGCCTCGAAAATGATGGCGGTCTTGCTGGCATTACCGTTTTGCAGATTGCGGTCGAGGCAGTTGTACGAGGCATTAAGCTTGCCGTCGCCGAACCATTTGTAAAATGGCGCGTCCGATTCATCGAGCGTCTTGGTGAACGGCGTCTGCCAGTCGAGGTGCTCGCGCGCCAGCCGGGCCCAGAAGCCTTCATAGTCAGCCTCCGCTTGGGCACACAAGGCGTCGTAGGCAGCCATGCTGCCGATGGCAGCGCTGGCGGCAAATGCGGCCGGGGGATTGAATACTCGGCTTTCCTGCATCCCGTGGTTGTCTTGCGCGGGCGTGGTGGTTCCGGACATGGTGGTCTCCTGTTAATTTTTTTATAAAGAGTAGCCGCGCTCGCTTACGATGCCCTTACAAGCCACACACAAGCCGCACGCCGCCCCGTTGTGATTGATTCTACCAACTCTGGCCTACTTTGCACCGTCCTCGCCACCCACGCCCTCGGTGTAAAATGACGCCAGTAAATTTCCCATGGAGCTAAACGCAATGTCCAACCCTGAACCCCAGCGCTCCATCAGCCCCATCAGCAAATTCATTTTCGCCAGCCGCTGGCTGCAACTGCCCCTGTATCTCGGCCTGATCCTGGCGCAATGCGTCTACGTCTTCCATTTCTGGGTCGAACTGACCGACCTGGTGGGCGCCGCCATGGGCAACGAAGCGGCCCTGCAGCACATCTTTGCCGCCGTCGCCGTGCCCAACGGCCCGGTGCCCACCAAGCTCAATGAAACCACCATCATGCTGGTGGTGCTGGGGCTGATCGACGTCGTCATGATTTCGAATCTGCTAATCATGGTCATCGTCGGTGGTTACGAAACGTTTGTCTCGCGCATGAATCTGGATGTCCACCCGGACCAGCCCGAATGGCTGTCGCATGTCAACGCGTCGGTGCTGAAGACCAAGCTGGCGATGGCCATCATCGGTATTTCCTCCATTCACCTGCTGAAAACCTTTATCAATGCCGGCGCGTACGACGGCAAAACGTTGATGGCGCAAACCGGCATCCACGTGGTGTTTTTGCTGTCGGCGCTGGCGATTGCCTACACTGACCGCATCATGATTGGCACCCAGAATCAATCGAAGCAGTCGCACTAATCCGCTGTACCCCTGACCCTTTCGCGAGATATTCATGACCATCATCCAACAAGCCGATTTGATCGAATCGGTCGCCGCCGCCCTCCAGTACATCAGCTACTACCACCCGGCCGACTACATCGCCCACCTGGCGCGTGCCTACGAGGCCGAGCAGAGTCCGGCGGCCAAGGACGCCATTGCCCAGATTCTGACCAATTCACGCATGTGCGCCGAGGGCAAGCGGCCGATTTGCCAGGACACCGGCATCGTCAACGTGTTCCTGAAAATCGGCATGGGTGTGCGCTTCGAAGGGTTTACTGGCACCGTCACCGATGCCGTCAATGAAGGCGTGCGCCGCGCCTACAATTTCGACGACAACAAGCTGCGCGCGTCGATCGTCGCCGATCCCCAGTTCGAGCGCAAAAACACCAAGGACAACACGCCCGCCGTGGTCCACATGGAACTGGTCGAAGGCGACAGCGTCGACGTTAAGGTGGCGGCCAAGGGCGGCGGCTCGGAAAACAAATCGAAGTTTGTCATGTTGAATCCCTCCGATTCGCTGGTCGACTGGGTCATGAAAACCGTGCCGACCATGGGCGCCGGCTGGTGCCCGCCGGGCATGCTGGGCATCGGCATCGGCGGTACGGCAGAAAAAGCCATGTTGATGGCCAAGGAAGTGTTGATGGAAGACATCGACATGTATGACCTGAAACTGCGCGGCCCGAAAAACAAGACGGAAGAACTGCGCATCGAACTGTGTGACAAGATCAATGCGCTGGGCATCGGCGCCCAGGGCCTGGGTGGTTTAACCACCGTGCTCGACGTCAAGATTATGATGCATCCCACCCATGCGGCCTCAAAGCCGGTGGCGATGATCCCCAACTGCGCCGCCACCCGCCACGCCCACTTCGTGCTGGATGGCTCGGGCGCCGCCTACATCGAACCGCCTTCGCTGTCGAGCTGGCCGGAAGTGCACTGGACGCCGGACACGGAAAAATCGCGTCGCGTCGACCTCAATACCTTGACCCGCGAAGAAGTGGCGGCGTGGACCCCGGGCCAGACCCTGCTGCTCAACGGCAAAATGCTGACGGGCCGCGACGCCGCCCACAAGCGCATCCAGGACATGCTGGCCAAGGGCGAGCCACTGCCGGTCGATTTCACCAACCGCGTCATTTATTACGTCGGCCCGGTCGATCCGGTGCGCGACGAAGCGGTCGGTCCGGCTGGTCCGACCACCGCCACCCGCATGGACAAGTTCACCGACATGATGCTGGAAAAAACCGGCCTGATCGCCATGATCGGCAAGGCCGAACGGGGCCCTGCCGCCATTGAATCAATCCAGAAGCACCAGTCGGCTTACCTGATGGCGGTCGGCGGCGCCGCTTACCTGGTGTCGAAAGCAATCAAGAGCGCCAGGGTGCTCGGCTTTGCCGACATGGGCATGGAAGCGATCTATGAATTCGATGTCGTCGACATGCCCGTGACGGTCGCGGTCGACTCCAAGGGGACTTCGGTGCACAACACGGGGCCGAAGGAATGGGCCGCGAAGATTGAACAGCTCAGCAGCGTCAGCAAAATCCCCGTCAGCGTGATCTGACGCGCGCTAGCTGCAGGTGGCGATGATGACGATGCAAGCCCATTCCATCACGGCGGCTGTGACGGCGCCCATCGGCCTGTTCGATTCCGGCGTCGGTGGCCTGTCCGTGCTGCGCCACATCCACGCGCTGCTGCCTGCCGAGGCGCTGCTGTATTTTGCTGATGCAGCCTATGCGCCGTACGGTGAAAAGAGCGAAGCGGTGCTGACGGCGCGCGCGCTGGCGATTGCCGCCTTCCTCATCGAACGGGGCGCCAAGGCGCTGGTGGTGGCCTGCAACACCGCCACCGGCGCCGCCATCGCCGCCCTGCGCGCGGCTTACCCCAGCATGCCCATCGTCGGCGTTGAACCGGGTCTCAAACCGGGCGCCGCCGCCAGCCGCAACGGTACGGTGGCGGTGATGGCCACTGAAGCGGCGCTGGTGGCCGCCAAGTTCCAGCTGCTGCATGGGCAATTGAGCCAGACCAGCGGCGCCCGCTTCATCCTGCGCGGTTGCCCGGGCCTGGCTGACCAGATCGAACTGGGCCAGCTCGACTCGGCGGCCACGGCAGACATGCTGCGCCATTATATTTTGCCGCTGCTCGCACAGGGTGCCGATACCCTGGTGCTCGGGTGTACCCACTATCCGCTGGTCAAGCCCGCCATCGAACGCATCCTCGCCGAAGCGGGCGCCGCCCACGTAATACTGGTCGACACAGGCGACGCCGTGGCGCGCCAGCTGGGCCGCCTGCTGACGGCGGCGCAACTGCTGGCACCGCAAGCTGCTGCTGCGGGCGCCGTGCGCGGCTACACCAGTGGCGCCGCGCCGCAGCTGGCGACGGCCTTCAGTGCCCTGCTGGGCCTGCAAGTGGTGGTCGACGCGGTGCTATTGCCGACGCCTTCCCCATGATTGCAATTAGATTTGCCAGGTTCGCCAGTTGTTTGTATAATCTCGCTCTGTCTTGAAAGCATCCAAGATAAACGTAAGACAGTGGTGGCTGTAGCTCAGTTGGTAGAGTCCAGGATTGTGATTCCTGTTGTCGTGGGTTCGAGCCCCATCAGCCACCCCATTTCTTTCTAACCCCTTGATTTCATTGAAATGCAAGGCGGCATATAAGATAAATAAGCGTAGTTGCTACACAGCCTGTTACACAACAACAGACTGGAGCAATAACGTGAAATCCACATCAGAACATCTCTTCTCCCGCGGAAAAACTGGCAATTTCTATATCCGCCGCCGCATCCCCATAGCAATTTTGTCGGCTTACCCTGCTGGTAAGGCCGAAATCATTCGAAGTCTGCGCACTTCAGACAAAGCGGAAGCAACCAAACGGCTTCGACTTGAACAGGTTCGCATCGACGCCGAGTTTGCTGCACACTCTGCCTCCCTGAAAGAGCGCAAGGAAGCATTAAAGCTATCCCATGTTAAATCGTTGACCGACGAGCAGATTTGCGGCCTTGCGAAGTACTGGTCTCACCGAGTCCTGCTACGCGACGCCGAGGTCCGGCAGAATGGGATGGACGAAGACGAGTTCGATGAACATGGGAAGGTTCTCTCACAGCAACGCGCTGAGCTCGGGAAATTACTTGCGCGTGGTCACGTCAAACCGATTTTGCCTGCGATGCTCGGGTTCATGCACCTTTGCGGTTTCGATGCCGAGCTGAGCGGTGAAGCAGCGCAAAAGGCTGGCTACATATTCCTCGAATCCGTCGTGAAGACCCTGGACCTTCAGCAGTCACGGCAAGCCGGGAACGCCATTAGCACCGACCTTGTCGCCCCCGAGGTCCCACACCCAGCAAAAATCGGAATCGAATCCTCGACTGCTTCCGGATGGGACGAAGTGTTCAAGTCCTGGCAGGATTACGTAAACGACCGGCCCAAATCCACTGTTATAGGCTACCAGACGCCATGGGGACAACTGAAGATGTTTGCTGCCGACCTCAACTTGAAAGGCCCTGCCGAACTGACTACAAAGCACATCTCTGAATTCGTAAGCGCCATGAAAAAGGCGAGGCTTGAAGTGAAGACAATTAACGGCCGCATCGGCAAACTAAAGGAGATTTTTAGAATCGCCGTTGGCAAAGAGCTACTCTTAACCAATCCTGTTGAGAATACGTTGGGATTCAAGGAGTCCAAAAAGGAAAAAGGCGAAAAAAAGCGTCTAGCATTCACACCGCAGGATATCGAGGTACTTTTCGGCTCATCAGTGTTTACTCAACATCTGCGCTCATCCGGCCAGGCGAGTGAGGCTTCATATTGGATTCCTCTCATGATGTTTTACACAGGAGCCCGCCCCGAAGAAATTGCAGGACTTGAGCTTTCCGATATTCAACACGACGAAAAGCTCGGCTGGCGATTCGTCATCACCGATTTAGTAGACGGTGATGACTGTCTATTCGATGACGAATTGAGCCGCGACAAAGATACGTGCGAAAGACGATTACTTAAAAATAACTCCTCCCGCCGTCATATTCCGATTGCCAACGAATTGATAGAGCTTGGCCTTCTCCGATACGTCGAATGGGTACGCGGTCAAGATTCGACGCGCATGTTCCCCACCTTGTCGAAGGACTTCCATGGAAAATTGGGCGGCGCTTTCTCCAAGTGGTTCGGGCGCTACAAGACCGAGCTTGGTTTTACCTCACCAAAAAAAGTCCTATATTCACTCAGACACAACATGAAGGACCTCTTGGAAGCGGCGAAAATACCGACCAAGCCCTTGAAACGGATACTTGGTCATGCCAGCGGAGACGGCACCATCACAGATGGTTATGGCTCAGGCATTCCATTCAACGTGATACATGAAGAATTCAGCAAGATTATTTTTCCAGCGATTCCCGCTCTTGCTTGGCAGCCCGGCGTAGGATATTGGAGAAAAGAGAAAGTCAACGCGTCATCGAAATAAGCGTTGCGTCGCATTGTAGCCAAAGTCGAATAAGAAATTAGTTCTTTGCCAACACTGTATGAGTCAATCGAAACGCCCTTCGGGGCGTTATCTTTTGATGTAGATATACGGGTTGAACAAGTTGCAAAATTGCAATCTCTGGCTGAAGCAGTTCGCGAAAATGAAATCAACGACCCAATGCTATCGCTTGTACAGCTCTTGCAGCAATGCGGGGGAGGTATGCCGCCGAGCTCTGATAGTGATTCCTTGGCCCTCTTCGGAGGGCATTTTTGATATTCGGTTACCCACAATCATTGGCAGACTTTCACATCGACCAGGCCGAAGCGAAATCCGTTTCATAGCCACAGCCCTCCTAATCCCCTGACACACAGCTTAGTTTAGTATAGCAAATTGTTATATTGACAATTTTTACTACGACCTATAAGCTGGAACTTGGACGAGCGCCAGTAAGCCTACTATAAAATCGAGTAGTGGTTCAAATGACAAAATCGCGCCTTCGAGGTACTTCAGCCTTCCCGCATGCGACCGGTGCACTTCACCATTTCACGCGCTGGAGCTGAAACCGCCAGCAAGACAAATCATGTGACTGCTCGCGGCCCGGAGGCTTATCTGGAGGGCTAATGTGGTGTTCAATATGGGGGGCGCTCGTGGCGGATTATCGAGCCGCTCTACTTATTGTTGAGCCGCTTGACTGTGCAGTGCACGCAGTAATTACGCCACGCTTGGACCCGCAGAGAATGCGCTAGGGAACATTGGTATATCAAACATTCCCTCCGACATCTACCAGGTCGGAGGTTGTAACTACCTGAGCGCACACGCTGTTTGCATAAAAATGATTGGTGAAAGAATGAGCGACGACTTCACAGTCCCGGACGATTTCCCACTCCCTCAACATCTCGGAGCAGTGCCTGGTGCCCAGCTAAAGTTCCTGGCGGTCGAATACCAAGGCCGCTACTACAGCCCGGGTTGCGCGCCACCTGAACTTCATGAACGCTGGCAGCATTGCATGCAGTACGTGCCCCAATTCGTGTCGAGCTGTATTGAAACCAAAAGGGGGAAGCGCAAGGACATGCCGGAGGCCGACATACTCGACCAGTACCTGGTGCGCCTAATTGAGACGACATGGGTCAGCGCCGACGAGGCCAGGTGGGTGATGCGCGAGACCGCGAAGATGTTGGGCTGGCCGATTCCGGAGGCTACGCTTGACGACTGACGAATTCGAACCGTTTCGGGGGCTGCCGCTCACGCGCGCGCAGGACACGGAGATACGCGCATACATCGCGCGCCACCAAGCCAATGGTGATGCCTGGGACACGATTGGATTCGCCGGTCGTGGTTGTACCGGGCCAGCCACGCGGCGTTCGCTAAGCGGACTACACATATGCGCCCAATAGTCTTCGCCGACATGGAAAGTGCACCCTCCCGCCCGTTGCGTTTGGGTTACCTGCAAGGCCCCAGGTTCCTGTTGCTTTTGAAAAGGATGCCGTGTTGCGCTTGGACCAAAGGTCGTCAGCAGGAAAAGGGCGCACCTGACGAGTACTGTGTTGCTTCTGAAAAAACCGCCGAACTATTTCTTCAAGAGGCGCTATGCCCATGACATCCGCTAACTCGATACGCCCGCTTTTGCTATTGGATTTCGACGACGTCATTGTGCTCGACGCGCGGTACATCAGTTACCAGGTGCGGGAGTGCTTTCGCCGAGGCGAAATGGACTGGCATGAGCTTTGGGCAGGGCTGGTCGACGTCACGGCCGCGCGAAACCTTCGTGCGCTGCATGATGAGTTTGCACCCATCTATGTCATCAGCTCCAGCTGGGCTTCGTTCCTGGACCGCATGCAAATTTGCGAGGTTCTCCGACGAACTGGCATTGAACTTGTCGCTGAAAATCTGCATGCAGAATGGCGCACCCCGCGCGAGGATGGCTCATATCGACTGACGGAAATCGACGGATGGCTCGACAAGCACGCGCTCGGCAATCGGCTGCCGTACGTCATCTTGGACGACCAGTTGAGCGGCCAATCGTTGCCAGGCTCACACCTCGAAGAACGAACAGTCCTTTGCGATGCCTGGATTGGTTTCACGCATCCGAAACTGCGGTCGGCTCAGAAAATCCTGCGCGGCCAACTGCGCTGAACGGCTTCGACGCTCCCATTGCGCCGGGCCGGACAAACCGTCGCGGGATGTCAGTTGGGTGCCGCTATTCCCAGTCCAGAGGATACGCTTCGCGCATCCGGGCCATGGCCGCGATATCACCCGAGCCTTTGAGCAATGTCAGTGGGCACTAGCACCGCCCATCGACCGAAAGTACCTCGTAAACTTCCGATTTCAAGGTTCAACCCATGCCACTCGGCCATTGCTGCGGCAATATAATCCCAGTGGCGCTCGTTCACGCCGCGCCAGCACGGAAGCTAACTTCAGCCGGACACTATTCTTCTGGGCTGTGAACGTCAGCAGTCAACGCCACTGCATCCCTATGACGTTCAGTAATTCCCATAGCTAAAAGTTTGCGGATAGCTCTCATTCCCACACAAGTCTGTAAAGTACGGCGATGTTCTCAGAGATGGTCGATAATTACGGTGAGGATAAAGAGTTCTTTTTTCTGGACAATTTTCCGTGAAACTTTTCCAGAAAAATATTTTCGTTTCGCCTCGAGGGACATTGTTCGTATGAGTACACCCAAAGTTCAAGCACTTCCTTTTCTGTCTGAAGGCGGGGCAACCGGGGCATTAATGCGCACCCAAGACTGGTCGCAGTCGCCGCTTGGGCCTCCTGCCCTCTGGCCGCATTCATTGCGCTCCATAGTCGGTGTAATGCTCAACTCGAAGTTCCCCATGTTTCTGGCCTGGGGACAAGAACTGGGATTTCTTTACAACGATGCGTACTCGGAAATTTTAGGCGACAAACATCCACAAGCGCTCGGATGTCGTTTCCGCAAAATTTGGTCTGAAATTTGGGACGACATCGAGCCAAGCGTTGAGCAAGCCCTACGAGGACAAGCTTCCTATTATGACAACCTGCCCTTGACCATACACCGAAAAGGATACGACGAACAAACCTGGTTCACTTTTTCATACTCCCCAGTACGGGACGAATCCGACCAGGTGATTGGCATGTTCTGTGCCTGTACGGAAACGACTGAACAAGTGCTGGCTGAACGTCACCGTGACCAAGAACTCGAGCGTTTGCAGCTCCTCTTCCAGCAGGCGCCGGGTTTCATCGCCGTTCTACGCGAACCTTCTCACACCTTCTATATTGCTAACGACGCCTATTGCCGCCTTGTTGGTCACCGTGACCTTATTGGCAAAAATATACGCGAGGCGCTACCCGAGTTGGAGGGGCAGGGCTTCTTTGAGCAACTGGACAAGGTTTACGAAACTGGGCGGCCATTTTTCGGCAATGAGCTTAAGGCGACGCTACGACGCCAGCCAGACGGAGTACTCGAGGAGCGCTTTGTCAATTTCATATTTCAACCGACTTTCGACCATCACGGGAACGTCATAGGCATTTTTGTCGAAGGCAGCGATGTTACCGAGTCAATTCAGGTCCGTCAGGCGCTGCAAAAAAGTGAAACCGACCTGAAAGCCGCAAACCGTCGCAAGGATGAATTCCTTGCCATGCTGGCGCATGAGCTGCGTAACCCGCTCGCACCCATCGCCACCGCGGCCGCGCTGCTCAAACTGGGTGCTCCTGACGAAAGCCGCGTACGAAAGGCAAGTGAGGTTATTACCCGACAGGTTGACCACATGACTGAGCTGGTCGACGACTTGCTAGACGTCTCCCGTGTCACGCGTGGCCTCGTGACACTTCAGGAAGAAACGATAGACATCATTAACCTCCTCGCGGACGCCGCCGAGCAGGTCGGTTCACTAATAGAGGCGCGGCACCAGCACTTCACCGTGCAGGTCGCGGATGAGCAGCTATTTGTACGAGGGGACCGCACCCGCCTGATTCAAGTCTTTTCGAATATCCTCAACAATGCGGCTAAATATACGCCTTCACACGGAAACGTTAAGCTAACCATCGTTGCCGCCGGCAAGAGTGTAACTATCACCGTGGAGGACGACGGCATTGGTATATCACCGACCTTGCTTCCCAATATTTTTGAACTATTTACGCAGGCCGAGCGGTCGCCAGACCGTTCCCAAGGCGGCCTAGGACTTGGTCTTGCGCTCGCAAGGAGCTTGCTTGAACTGCAGGGCGGAAGTGTCACAGCCGGCAGCGCCGGACTTGGAAAAGGAAGCCGATTTATTGTATCGCTCCCACGCGTGATACCAGCCAAGTGCCATGTGGAACATCGCGCCGAGAACGCTGCAATCACAGGTCCTGTCATGAGGCGAGTTCTGATTGTTGATGACAACAGGGACGCCGCGGAAATGCTCCAACTATTACTGGAAGCAGAGGGGCATGAGGTCTTCGTTGCATATAGCGCGGATGACGCCCTTACAATTGCGCGCAGAGCGGCACCTGACATCTTGTTCCTTGATATCGGCCTTCCCGACATGGATGGCTATGACTTGGCACAGCGGCTTCGTACGCTTCCGGAAACGGCGCGCTCATCGCTTGTGGCGGTGACAGGATATGGACAGCCTCAGGACAAAAAACGTGCACTGGATGCTGGTTTCGACCACCATTTAGTTAAGCCAGCAAAAGTTGCCGATGTGCTCGGCCTGCTTTCAAAGAATGAAAGTTAGGGAGGTCGCGTTTGACATGGGGGCGGCGCGTTCCCGATGACACAACATCAGAATGACTCCGATACCCTGCGCTGAGCTAAGAGCTATACCTCGCAGAGGGAGCGCATGGCTGAAGGTCCCCGCAGTATTTAGTTTGCGAGCTTCGCTTGGCTGCTGACTTCGCACCCGGCGGCAAGCGGAAGGGTGTACGTCACGTTCGGCGTCGTGTACATCTCGACAGCACTGGCATGGTTATGGGGCGTTGACGGTATCACGCCAGGTTGGAGGGATGTTGTCGGTGTCACGTTGGCACTCGGTGGGGCGGCTGTTATTGCGAGCGGCAAGGCAGCGCATTGAACTCTTGGAAACCTCTCTTTTCCTGGCGCCGAAGCCGAGAGAGGTGGCCACTCAGCTCCTACTCGCGCAGCTTCAAAGCCCGACCTCGCATGGCGAGCAAGGCAAGTGTGGCTAGGCTAAAAAATGCGCCCGAGTAAAACGTCGCAGCAGCACCAAGGCCGTCCCACATCAGTCCCGCGACGGTGCTCGCAGCAAGCAAAGCGAGTCCACTCAACAAATTGAAGAAGCCGAACGCGGTCCCCCTCAAGTCGACAGGTGCGGTGTCGGCGACCATGGTCGCTAACAATCCTTGGGTCAGCCCCATGTGCAGTCCCCACAGGGTCGCGCCGAGCAGCACGGTCGTCCAATGACTCCCATGTGCCAAGACCAAGTCCGCAGCAATCAAGACCGCTACGCCTATCATGAGAAGTTTTCGATGTTCCATATTGTCGGCAAGCTTTCCAAACGGATACGCGGATAGGGCATAGACGAGATTCATGGCGACCATGACCAGCGGAATAAGAGCTACCGACATCCCGCCCTGCATTGCCCGAAGCACGAGAAATGCCTCGCTGAAGCGCGCCAGTGTGAACACAGCACCGATGCCCACTACCCACCAATAGGGCCGACTTAGTTTCTTCAAGCTTTCGACAGAGATGGGGTTAGTCCTCTTGGCCGCACCGAGTTTGGCTGGTTCGCGGACACCCACCGCAAGGAGTGCCACGGCCATCACTCCCGGAATCACAGCTATCCAGAATACGCGCCGGAAATCATTCGCCCACAGCAGCATCAGGCCAACTGCTAATAGGGGGCCGAAAAAAGCTCCTACTGTATCGAGCGACTGGCGCAAACCGAAGGCCGCACCGCGTAGATGAGGCGGCGCAATGTCGGCCACCAAAGCATCCCGCGGGGCGCCGCGTAGGCCCTTTCCAACTCGGTCCGCTAACCGTGCCGTCAACACTAACCCGGCGGACGGTGCGATGGCGAAGAACGGTTTGCTCAGCGCTCCAAGCGCGTAGCCCGCCACGGCAAGCCATTTTCGGTTTCCAAGGTAGTCGCTGAGCGCACCGGAAAAGACTTTCACAATCAGGGCTGTCGATTCAGCAACTCCCTCGATGAGACCCACGGTTGCTACGCTTGCACCGAGAGATGCAACAAGAAACATTGGCAACAAGCTATGGACCAACTCGGAGGAAATGTCCATCAACATGCTGACGAAACCCAGCACCCAAATCGAGGAGGGTATTTGCCGCAATATGGCGAAGCGCTTTGGCATCATCTTGCACGCCTTGGACAATCGGTTCTCCAAGCGCTCGGCACGACGGTGCTCACGCTCGCGCCTGTTCTGGATTCATTACGGAGCGGACAAGTTGATAGAAGAACAGCGGGGTTGGCATACAGCCAGTCGGGTGCACGTGCCAAATTCAGTTCATGTTTAAGCAAATGTCGCCCCTCGAGTTAGGTGATGTTCAAATGATGGCTCATCCTGAAGGACGCGCTGGTTCTACACAACAGTTCCAAACATGGCCCCGATACCGGCCGCAGCCGCCATCGACAGGGCGCTCCAAAATGCAACGCGGACCACGCCTTTTTTTAAACTTGCGCCACCAACTTTGGCCGCCAGTCCGCCGAGGAAAGCGAGAAAAACCAGCGACGTAATAACGGTTAAGGGAATGAGTTAGTCATGCGGAACGAGAAGTACAACCAGTAACGGTAGCGCGGCGCCGATGGCAAAGCTTAACGCCGATGCGAAGGCGGCCTGCAGCGGCTTCGCGCTCATGGCATCGGTGAGTCCCAGCTCATCCTTTGAGTGCGCAGCTAAGGCGTCGTGAGCCATCAGGCTAGTGGCAACCTAGTCGGCAAGCGCGGGCTCAAGGCCCCGGCCGACGTAAATGCTCGCCAATTCACGGTGCTCGCCTTTGGGATTTTCGCTGAGCTCGGTACGTTCCTTTTCAAGTGCTGCTGACTAGGTGTCCGCCTGGGACTGGACAGAAACGTACTCCCCGGTGGCCATCGACATAGTTCCCGCGACCAGCCCGGCTACCCCAGCAACCAAGATGCTTTGGTGTGTCGCATGTGATGCGGCGACGCCGAGAATCAGACTGGACGTCGAAACGATTCCATCATTTGCGCCGAGGACGGCAGCACGTAGCCATCCAACATTGTCCAACTTGTGCAGCTCCCGGTGTCGCTTGAACATATCAAAAAAGCTTCCTATTTAGACCATTAATATTTCCTAGAGAGTGTAACCGCTTCTCTGCATCCGTACGCCACACTCCCTTGGTTCGCATCTGACGAATCACCTGGTAGTCAGGGAGGTCGGCGCGACAGCAAGCTGCCGCGTTCACATTTCGTGCCGCAGCTGCTCGTCCATGTATCCCTTGGGCGGCTGTCTGCGCGCAACAAGGCTACGCACATTCGCGCCCTGCGACCGCATGAATCTGTTGTTTCAAATTGCATTCAGCTGCGGATACTACGCAAACATCCAAATCGCGAAATTCAACCGGTTAGAATGGTGCGAACGCAATTCATGTGTACAACTGAAGCGGCTAAACCCGTCACAATATTGGGGCGAAAGAACATGAAAATCGAAGTCTTCGGCACGGATTGTAACGACTGCAATGCGACCGCTGCGATGCTTGAGCTCGTCGCCAAAGAATTGGGCCTTTCAGTTGACCTATCCCAGAATGAGAGCCAGGAAGAACGTAATCGCAGCGGCATTAAAGCGACGCCAGCAGTCATGATTGACGGAAACCTAGTTCATAGTGGGGGCGTCCCCTCGCATGATGACGTGCGCGTCTGGTTGAGACCGAAGCCACTGGATTTGTTGAATCACCCAACAAGGCATATCTTCTTTACGGGCAAAGGTGGGGTGGGCAAGACGTCGCTGTCAGCAGCAGTTGCTCTGCACTTGGCGGATTGTGGAGACAGGGTCTTGCTGGTGAGCACAGATGCAGCATCCAACCTCGATGAGATGCTAGGCGTTCCTCTTAGTAACCATCCCACGCCTGCTCCGAAAGCGCCCGGGCTATCCGTGTTAAACATCGACCCAGACGCCGCAGCGGAAACCTATCGGCAACGTGTCATCCAACAGATGGGCCAAAGTGCCACTGAGGCTGAGATTTCAACCGTTAAGGAGCAGCTGTCGGGGGCCTGCACCACGGAGATTGCATCATTCGATGAATTCTCATCACTGTTGGCGGACGAGAACCAAAGCTATGACTACATCATTTTTGACACAGCCCCGACCGGGCATACCTTGCGGCTGTTGAGTCTGCCAAAGGCATGGACTGGCTTCCTGGCAGGGAATGACCGGGGTGCCTCGTGCTTGGGGCCCCACTCCGGATTGAAGATGCAGGAGATTCGTTTCAAAGCCGCACTAGGTGCTTTGTCCAATCCTGCGCTAACTACTGTCGTCCTTGTGACCCGTCCAGAAAAAGGCGCGATGATGGAAGCATCGCGGACTTCCGACGAGTTAAAGGTCTTGGGCCTGGGCAATCAGCGGCTTATCGTCAACGGGGTGTTCAAAGCATCCGACAAGAATGACACCGTTGCCACTGCATTGGAGTCACTTGGCCGACAAGCACTAGATGAAATGCCGCAGAACCTTAGGGTACTCCGTCAGGACCACGTGCCTCTGCGGTCCTTTGACACAGTAGGCTTGCCTGCATTGCGCGCACTGCTCGACTCCGATACGTCATCAATCGGAGGGGCGCCGCCAGCGTTACCCACTATAAAAGCCGGTATGGGATTGGACGCACTGGCTGATGAATTAGCGCTGGCGAAACGTGGTCTCATCCTTGTTATGGGCAAAGGTGGGGTCGGGAAGACGACGGTTGCGGCCGCCCTTGCATTAGGTCTTGTCAAGCGAGGCAAATCCGTGCATCTGAGCACGACAGACCCGGCTTCGCACCTCGCGGTAACTTTGAACGGTGCCGTCGAGGGCCTGCGAGTGGACAGCATCGACCCAGCGGTTGAAACACAACGCTATGTTGACAAGATTATGGCGTCCAAAGGAGCGGGACTTGACGAGCAAGAGCGGGCTCTAATGTTGGAAGACCTGCGCTCACCTTGTACTGAAGAGGTCGCTGTGTTCCATGCATTTTCGCACGTGGTGAGTGAGGCCATGAGCGCCTTCGTTGTTCTCGATACCGCTCCCACAGGACACTCGATGCTGTTGATGGATGCCACCGGTGCATATCACCGACAAATGATGCACGCGTTTGAAGGACGAGGCACGGGGAAAGTCATTACGCCATTGATGCGGCTGCAGGACCCTAACTACACAAAAATAATCCTAGTCACGCTTCCCGAAACCACACCAGTATCACAGGCCGAGGCATTGCAGGAAGACTTGCGTCGAGCAAAAATTGAGCCGTTCGCCTGGGTGGTTAACAAGAGCATTTTGGCAACCGGAACCAAGGACCCTCTGCTCGTAGCGCGCCTTGCTGGAGAGGCAAGGCAGGTTGCGCGAATCACTGAACGGTTGGCGAAGAAGACATTTGCGTTGCCCTGGCTGGCCAAGCCCCCTGTCGGTGTCGATGAGTTGACAAAGCTAGTGACGGGCTCCGATTGACCGGCCGCTGTAGTCCGTCGAACGCCATCATGGGCCAGTACCTATTCAACTTCAAATCTTCTGAATTTGTCTGTCGATAGCCTTCATAGCGAGCGCGTTTCGCTCGCTATACCGGTCCGTGAGATAGTCCGTCCTGCCCCGAAGCAGCAAGGTCATTTTGAACAGCTCTTCCATCACGTCGACCACGCGCTCGTAGTACCCTGACGGCCGCATCCGCCCCTCTTCGTCAAACTCCTTATAGGCCATCGGCACGGAGGACTGATTCGGAATAGTGAACATGCGCATCCAACGGCCGAGCAAGCGCAGCGTGTTCACAACGTTGAAAGATTGAGAACCACCACAAACCTGCATGACGGCCAGAGTGCGGCCCTGGCTAGGCCGTAAGGCGCCTTGCTCGAGTGGTATCCAATCAATCTGGTTTTTCATCACGGCGGTGATTGCTCCGTGACGCTCCGGGCTACACCACGCCTGGCCCTCCGACCACAAGCTGAGTTCGCGCAGCTCGACAACTTTCGGATGGTCCTCGGAAACGCTTCCCGCCATCGGCAGTTCGCTTGGGTCAAATATTTTAACCTCGGCGCCGAACTGCTCCAGGATGCGTGCGGCCTCAAACGTCAGAAAGCGGCTGAAGGACCTTTCGCGCAATGAACCGTACAACATTAAGATGCGCGGCGGGTGGTTGAGGTCGCCTACCTGGGAGAGCTTCTTCATGTCAGGAATGTCGAACTGCGCTACCGAAATGTTTGGCAGATTAGGTATCTTATCCATGGTTGATACGCTCTCCAGTTTGGTCGATTACAGGTTCACCGTCTTCCTTGGTGAACGGGCCCAGTTGTGGTTGCGTTAGAACATCGAGCACAATCTCTGAGGGACGGCAGAGCCGCACGCCCGCGGGCGTAACGACAAAGGGACGGTTGATAAGGATTGGATGAGCCAGCATCGCGTCCAGCAGCTGGTCGTCCTTAACCGTTGGGGCGTCCAACCCCAGCTCCAAATACGGTGTGCCCTTTTTGCGTATCGCGTCGCGGACTGTGAGCCCAGCCTTGGCAATTAAGTCCGTCAAAGTTGGGCGGTCCGGAGGCGTTTTCAGATACTCGATAACGACTGGTTCGACGCCAGTGTTCCGTATCAAGCCAAGGGTATTGCGGGATGTGCCGCAGTCGGGGTTATGGTAAATCGTGACAACCATGAAATGGCTCCTCTATCAGCTCAGGCGCAGTGCCAAAGCCGCCAACGTGACAAGCAGGACCGGCAGCGTCAACACGATGCCCACTCGGAAGTAATAACCCCATGAAATCTCGATATTTTTGCTGGACAGTACGTGCAGCCAAAGCAGAGTTGCCAAGCTACCGATTGGGGTAATTTTCGGACCCAGGTCGCTACCGATTACGTTGGCGTAAACCATGGCCTCACGAACGACACCCTGGCTCGTAGTCGCGTCGATGGACAGCGCACCCACCAACACCGTTGGCATGTTGTTCATGATGGAGGAGAGAATCGCGGTAATGAACCCAGTACCGAGGGCGGCTCCCCAAACGCCGTAAGTGGCGCACTGGTTCAACACGTTGGTCAGATAATTGGTCAGACCCGCATTGCGAAGGCCGTAGACCACCAGATACATGCCCAACGAGAAGACAACGATTTGCCATGGAGCGTTTCCAATGACCTCGCGGGTCGCAATCTTGTGGCCGCGCGCAGCGACCACAAACAATAGCAGCGCGCCGACTGCGGCAACCGCGCTAATCGGGACACCCAGGCGTTCGAGCCAGAAGAATCCAACCAGGAGTAACCCCAAGACCCACCAGCCGGTCATGAAGGTCGCACGGTCGTGAATGGCGTCTTGAGGAAGTTTGAGCTTCGTAAAATCGTAGTCTGCAGGAATGTCATTGCGGAAGAACCACATCAATGCGGTGAGAGTCGCTGCGACGGAAACCAGATTGACCGGAACCATTACCGCGGCGTAGCGTGCGAAACTAATGTTGAAATAGTCGGCCGAAACGATGTTCACGAGGTTCGATACCACTAGCGGCAGGCTTGCCGTATCGGCGACGAATCCCGCTGCCATAACGTATGCCAGGGTTGCCTTGGTCGAGAAGCGTAGCTCGCGCAGCATCGCAATGACGATTGGCGTCAGAATCAGCGCGGCGCCGTCGTTGGCGAACAGTGCGGCCACTGCAGCGCCCAGAAAGACGAGCAACACAAAGAGACGCTTGCCGTTTCCCCGGCCCCAGCGGGCCACGTGCAACGCAGCCCATTCAAAAAAGCCGGCCTTGTCCAGCAAAAGGCTGATGATAATGACGGCCACAAAAGTCCCGGTCGCATTCCAGACGATGTGCCAAACGACGGGAATATCGCTAACTTGAATTACTCCCGCGAGCAGGGCGACAACTGCGCCGGCCGATGCACTCCATCCGATGCCAAGCCCACGGGGTTGCCAAATGACGAGCACTAACGTCGCCAGAAAAATCAAAAATGCTGTGAGCACGGGAAATCCTTGAAATTGGTTCGCGCGGGGCTGATGCGCCATCGACAACTACGGTCGAACAGCGCAGGAAGCTATAACGAGAATGCGCTGCTTTTCGCATTGCGAGTGACTCAGGCTTCGAGCGTACCGATGTGGTCGAGCTCAGCCTTCAGCTTAGCCTTGTCTTTCACCAGTTCCTCAAGGGGCAAGGCAACGAACGCCTCAATACGCGTGCGAATGATGCCGTATGCGTGATTGAACGCTGCTTCGATTTCTGCCTCGGTGCCGACAACGTGGCCTGGGTCATCCACTCCCCAATGGGTGCGTAGCACGGGGCCGAGATACGCTGGACAGGTCTCCCCGGCGGCGCTGCCGCAGACGGTCACAACAATATCGGGAGTCACGGGCAGGTTTTCCCAGGATTTGCTGTAGTAGCCCTCGGTAGAGATTCCCTTCTTCGCCAGCAAGGCGACCGCACGGGGATGCAGCTGACCGGCCGGCTGACTGCCGGCGCTAATCGCCCTCAGACCAGCCGGCGCGAGATGGTTGAATGTGGCTTCGCTTAGAACGGAGCGGCAAGAATTACCTGTGCAGAGAAAGAGTACGTTCATGGTTCTATAGTGTGATGAAAATCAGTGGTCGAATTACACCGGCTGTTTGCCGATAGCGGTAACTTCGCTATGTATTGAATTTTTCTCAAGCATACGCAGTGGGAGGCTCAAGAAGATGTTCATGCGAGTCATGATTTGGCGGAAAACTTTGTGGAATACAGCGCGCTTCTCCTCGTCTGTGCCCGTAGCCGCCGCAGGGTCTTCGAAGCCCCAATGAGCAGACACGGGATGACCTGGCCAGTACGGGCACGCCTCGCCGGCTGCGTTGTCGCACACGGTAAAGATGAAATCCATGTGAGGGGCGTCAGCAGCGCTAAACTCCTCCCAGCTCTTACTCCTCAGCTGGTCCAGCTGATAGCCGGTCGCGACAATCTGTTCGATGGCGAAAGGGTTCACAGTTCCGCCAGGCTGACTGCCTGCTGAGAAACCACGAAATCGCCCTTTGCCCATGGTGGTCATCAACGCTTCCGCCATGATGCTACGAGCGGAATTGCCGGTGCAAATAAACAGCACGTTGTAAATTTTTTCGTCCATTGAAGTCTCTCGAGTCATAGGGTGTGTTGACGGGCCTGCACAGGAACTAGGCTTAAATGGCAATGCTTTCCTAACATACTGGCTCAGGACTACAGGGGACTCCGCAGCAGCAATTTTCTGTGAGAAAGCCAATCACACCGTTCATGGTGCTAACGTCGGCAGAATAAATTACGAATCGGCCATCTTGTTTTGGCGCAATCAACCCAGCCCGTGTCAGCTCTTTCAAATGGAACGAGAGAGAAGACGGAACAATGCCAAGATGTTCGCCGATTTTGCTCGCTGCCATCCCGGCCGGTCCGACTTGCACCAAGAGCCTAAATATCGACAGTCGGCTCTCCTGCGCTAGGGCCGCAAGGGCTTCTAGGACTTGCTTTGTGTCCATTTTGGCTTCCAATTAGTTTGATGATTCGTAAATCGTGGAATAATTTTAGCATATATTGCGACACTTCAAAGAATATCGAATTCTACTGCATCACTCTTTCGCGCCTTCGCAGCTGAAGGACTTGCCTGGCTGTCTGAGAATTTTTTCCTCTCGCAGCGCACGCAGGCAGAGCTAGTATGGGACGCAAAGAAAAAAGGCACCAAAACCTAGGTCTTGGTGCCTTCAATACTCTTTTTGACCAGCCGCTTCACCGGCGACTGACCATTCTATGCGGCCGCAGGTAGTTCATATCCACCGTCAAAATCCGGTGCGATGAGCTCTTCAGCGAGGCACAGCTCCACCACTTTCTGCGACATCCCATCCACTCGCTGCTGGCCCACAATGGCACCAGGCAAACGAGAGAGAACATCCTTCAAACCGCCGGAGGACCAAGGAGTCCCCTGCATCAGACGACGCATTCCAGTGTTCATTTCAGACGTCGCGACCACGAGCTTCCACTCGTTAGCCGAACGTTTCCACACTGGCCGCAGCCCAAATTTCTCCAGCTGCTTGATGAGCGCCTGACGCGTCTCCACATCCAAATCCGATCCGGCGATACCGCGGATGACATCGCGAATACGTTGGGTCGGCCTCACCAACTTGCCGCCGATGGTTTCGAAAATGACGACACGTCGGTTGACTAATATGGACAGGCAAACGTCACAGTCGCGCTGAACGTCCTTCACCATAACTGGTGGCAACTGACATCCCTCCAAAATTGCTGCCAACCGCTGCTGGCTTGGCATCTCTTCTGACGTTAACGCGACGTATCCTGCAATCAGCGGACTAAATACGTCCGCAGCACGTGCTTCGTGACCTTGGTCAATGAGCATCCCCCTCAGCGCCTTTTGAGCGGAAACGAGAACGTCCCAACGACCAATCAGCATCCGACGAATCCTCGCGGCTAGCTCTTCTACCTCGCTTCGGTTCGACAAATCCAGGAGCGGATTTGCTGCGCGAGGCCCAGTTGCCAAAAGGGTCTGCATCTGGACTCTGACGGTGCGCGTTTCCGACGCATCATCAGAGGTCGGCAATGCAATTCCTGCGACCAAACTCCGGCCGGAGGATTAAACGACCTCATGCGACCTGCGATGACACGTGTAATACGCGCATCCCGGGACTTCGTAAATCAGGCCCTGACCAACGAGAGAAAGTCTTCCAGAGGCTTCTTCTTTGTGCCTTGAGCTTCAAACTCATCGACGAGCTAGGCCGCAGAACGGTTCTCCAACTCATAAATAACCTGTGCGACGGTAGGGACACCGTCACGACGGAAAGCTTGAGGTCCCAGCATTGCACTCAGAAGTTCAATCAGCGTTGTTTTGCCCGAGCCCCGTTCGGCAGTCACGGCCAAGACGGGGCCATTGTCAACAACGGCCCCGAAGACCGCGGTCGCAAACCAGCCCAACAGAGCCACGCTGCCGAAACTCGTCTGGAAGTTGAACCTCTAACGGTCGCTTCCAGTTGTTCGACGTCCTCGCGCGTAGCCGCAGGGGTATCGAACGAGAACCCTATGCTCTGCCCAGACACATAAACACTTGGACCTGGTGTCGTGTCGACCGGCTCGCCAGTGCCCTGATACACCTCGTTGCCAAAATGAACCACGAGCTTGCCAGCGTCAGAGTAAAACCCTGGACTCCGAACCCGTGACAGGTCTAGGCGTCCCTGCCCGTCGCACGCTTGCCGGATTTCCTCGGCAAGCGACTTTGGGTCGAAGACTTCTTTCTCAAGCTTGTTATCGTGCTCCCCGTGATTTTGGTCGCAATAATCACTACCTACGACCGCACGAAGCGTATTTTCGTCCAACGACCTTGGACCAAGCGTTACCAGCCGCCCCGTCTTCCTCGAAAGGACAACGTAATGACCGTTCTCGTCAAACCCAGCAGGCTCCCAGCCACCTCGAGGATTCGAAATACACTGCATGTTTGTCAGGGTCTGCTCAGGCCGCTTGTTGATACTGGAAATGGACGTCTTTTTACCGAATACTGCATGGATAATTTTGTTCATGCTACGTTCCTTTTTAGAGCCGTCAGCCTTTTGGGGCGGACGTAAGCTATTCTTTGATGTGCCGACCGAACCGGCCGGCGAGAGTAGGACAACTCTTAGGAGGACATCACGAATGGGCTAACTCATAGGACGTGGCGCTGCGCTTACCCTGCATCACGAGGGTGCAGAATACGAAAGTGATGGTAAATTGTTAAAGAGCAGTAGCAACATGTTACACATGCATTATGGCAATAAAATTGTTGCCTTTCAGCAAAATTATTGATGAGCCGCGTGCAATTGACAACCTCGATAACAAGGTAACAGTAACGGGTCTAGCCCGATGTTACCGTGTTACGGCGTGACCAGAATACGGGGCCCAGGCCTAGACCTTCCATCCGTTCCGGGCCCCCATCGCTGACTTCCGTCGACATGCCGCAGCCTTTCGACGAACCAAGCAGCTACCTTATTCCGGTCCTGTAATTTTCAGGCCCGCGCGCAGACCGTGTGCAATCCGGACCATGGCCGCAACATCACCCGAGCCCATGAGCAGGTTTGGTGCCATGCCCTGCACCTTCATCTCGGTCTTTTGAGCGCTAAACCCGGAACGCAGCCATAGAAAATCGCCATCGTTTGTGACAGCTCGAATCCAGTAAGTCCAGCCGCGGTCGGTCCCTCGATGATAATTCGCCTCGCCTTCGAACAGCACGTCCCCCGGCATCAGCTCTTCGTCCCCTAGGTTGGCGTATGGCACAGGAATGTCGTTCGCTCCCTGGACGTCGACGGGAGGGGGCAGTGCCTGTCCCGCGCGAACAATTTTCGCCCAGTGACGGCAACGCGAGTCGATGGGCTTGATGGTCACAGAATATGATTTCATAGTACGGCTCCTGATTAAATTTGATTGGATTGGAAGGCGGTCGACGTACGCGTGCATCGACCGCTTTCTGGTTAAGCGAGCTGTGTTTATATTTGGCGGAAGATATTGAGATTTGGTGAAGCACAGCGCGGTCGCGGCAAACCGTGGACGGACTGCCTTCAAGGGCCCCATGCTCCGAATGGCAGTTGGGCTTGCATTCCGCACTGCGTTGCCAGATACTCATTGACCTCGCCCGCCCGCGACCGCCACCTGCCGCCACATTGGCAAGGGTTTGCACGGGCGTGCCATGAGATGGCAGTATCTTGAGACCAAACCCGGAGCGCGACGTGGCACCATCAGAGCGATTTGAAGAATTTGACGGCGCCGTCGACTATTCAGGCGAGACGACCAACACCAACGCTTCGTTTGGCCAGCCCAGAGAGAACGGGCGGGCACCTCCGTCGACCATGCATAGCGAAGTAGGTACCGCCGCCGATGCGACCGCGTCGTCACTAACCAAAGCCGACCTCGCCGACCTCCTGTTCGAGCAAGTGGGCCTGAACAAGCGCGAGGCCAAAGACCTGGTCGAGACGTTTTTCGCTGAAATCAATTCCGCGCTCGAGCGTGGCGAATCCGTGAAACTCACAGGATTCGGAAATTTCCAGCTACGCGACAAGGCCCCCCGCCCCGGCCGAAACCCGAAGACCGGCGTGGAAGTCGAGATACCTGCACGTCGCGTGGTCACTTTCCACGCCAGCCAGAAGCTCAAGGAAATGGTCGACGACTCCGCCCCTTCAACACCGCACCAGCACGACTAGCGATAGTCCCAATGGCCACAACATACAAATGGCAGTTCGCCCCACGCTTTCGCCGCAACGCCATCGGCTGGAAATCAGATACGCCAACCCTGCGCAACAAGGAGGCGCTCACTGAAATCAAAGCCGTTGCGAAGGAGGAGCCGCTCCTCGCCTTCGACGGCGCCGTGCTGTTCCTGGAGAAGCTGGCGCCGGCCATTTAGCAGGTTGAAAGTAGTTCAGAGGAGGTCATCTTGCGTGAGCTGGTTGCGAGCCAGACGGGCCAGGAGGGCAAATGGTTCGCCGCAGGAAAGGACGCCGGCTTTTTCGAGCTGGCAATCGAGCTGACGAACAGGAGCCCGACCGACCCGCGAACACAAATACACGCGGCAAGGGACTATGCGACCGAGCGGCCGGAGTTCGCACTGTCGGCTGGCATGTCAGGGCTCCGCGGCACCGCCAATGGGTATGGCTTTGAGAGCTCGGCAACCGCACTTCGGTTATCCGAACTATCGTCGCTTGCCTGAAATGGTGAGAAAGCATAGTAAAGGGGCACAAAGTTAATGCGGTGTGCCAAGAAGAATCTTTAGCACTAACCACGTCGCAGCTGAGAATAGGAACAACGCGCCGATGTCGCACCATAAATCAATCCAACTTTGGCGGTTTACCCATCCCCAAAACTTGTACGTTGCCGACTCGTGGTGATTATCACAGTCGGGGTCCTCTTCCTCCTCCTGGTACTTAGAGAAAGCGCCTCTATACATATGCAACGCAGCCCACTTGTCAATTAGCGCGAGAAGAATTTGAATTCCCACTCCAACAATGAACAATGTGACAATCATTTGTAAATGAGGCGACTTCGCAATGTTTTGCGGCGCATCCTTGCTGGTGAGTAGCAATATCGGGCCACCAATTCCATATGCAACCATCCAGGACCTAAATGTCTTCGAATATTCCGCATAATTGGCGAAATGCCCGTCATGGTCTTTTGAATCTTGCCCCATAACAACTCCTTTGGAATTGGTGAAGGTAGTTATTTAACTCATAGCTATCAAATATGTTGCCATGGCTGAACCGTCCTCTGCGTCGGCGGTTGAATCGGCAGCCGATTGCTGACGGTGAACCGAACGAGTAAGGTTGCGTTTATCAACACACATATATGCCCCAACAACTGAATAGCCTACCCATTCTGCCAATCAGCGGATGGAATCGCTTCAAGCTTGCCTCTTTCCTAACCGCCATGTTACATTGCGCGTATATTCAAACCGTTTAAACACTTACCCCTTTTGGAGATACTATGACGTCATATGCAGAGTATGTTGAACAAATCGCAAAATTGCAATCCCTCGCTGAAGCTGCCCGCAAAGATGAAATCAACGACGCAATCAAGAAAATCAAGGAGTTGATGCAGCTCCACGGAGTTACCGTAAACGACCTCTCGTCGGCACGCGGTCCGAAGCCGGCCAAAGCCAAGGCGTCGGTTGCGGCGCAATTCAAAAATCCTGAAACGGGCGAGACCTGGACGGGGCGTGGCCGTGCACCGCGCTGGCTTGCCGGGAAGGACAAGGAAGCGTATCGCATCAAGGGCTAAAATAATAACAAGGCGCCAATTTACCATATTGGCGTCTGCCCGATTGGTCGATGATGGACCACGAGAACATCGTCATAACGATAGTCACTGGCCTCTCGACTGGCCGCCTCACTTGAGGGCGCGCATCACAGTCGCCCATCCCAACGCGGCAAGGGCGTTCTGCAAGCCTCATCAGCTATCTTCTTCGGGTTGATTCGGTCGGTGATAGGAATCCACTCGGAGCATTTTGGGCGTACCAATTTCGTCAACGCCGTTTCGTCACATTTCCCAGGGAAAGGGGAACTGGATTTGAGGGCTGCACGAGCAAGTCGCCGAAAGACGCTCGTCTGGTCGCTCAGGGCTGCAGGAACCTTCGTGCGAAACGAATGGCCGCTGGTTATGTTACGGAAAGGCTGGCCCTAGATGCCGGCGAAGACCTCATATTGCAGACCAGTTCCGCGGCGAATGCATGCGCGGTCTCACCAACCTAGCTGAGAAGCACCATATCTCGCAACCCACAGCCTCTCCTTTGCCGAAAAATTGTCTCCGCAAACGAGGGAAACCGCACGTTCAAGCAGTTCCTGATTACTCCCTGGCGCGGCGTCGGCCTTCGCGTCGAAGCACATGTTCGCAACATGTTGGCCAGCGAAGATGCATTCTTGCCAGCGCAAATAGTTAGAGACGGGGTCTTGCGTCGCCTGCGGAAAGTCCGGCGGAACCTCGTCGCCCATTGGTTCTTCTACTTGCATCATTCGCGATTTTTCAGGGTCCAGGAACAAATGCTTTGATTACTCGTCGTTTTGCACGACGCGCGCCCGGTGCCACCCAAACTCCGGGTGGGCCGAAAAGTAATACTCTTTACTTCGCTTTTTCCACCCGAGCGGCAACTGTCGATATCTTTTCGAGCGACGCTTTAATTCTTGCGTCGGAGAGACTAACCAAAAGATGTATCCCTGCGCGGATAAGTTCACTTTTCTTCACTTTAATACCCTGCTCATTCCACTTCCGTTTGAGAGCAACTATGGCGTCATGCTCAGATTTTGGCATTTTGTATGAATACTTTTCCACCTTGGTCCGAGGGGGCCTGGCGCTAGACTCTGTGGGCGCAGTCGCTGTTGGCTTTGCCTTCCCGATATTCCTGATTGCTGCCTTCGAAGTCACACCTAGTGTCGCTTTTGGCACACCAGTGGGCGCTCGACGTCCGTTGGATTGCGATACAGTCGCTGACGTAGCGTTCGCTTTTGTTGCTGTTTTTGCTGTTTTTGCTGGCATGATTTGGCCTCGTCAAATTGAACACGGTCTTACATTTATACACCTAACCCAGGAGTCTAACCACGGTGTTTTTCGAACCTGCAATTTGACAGATGGAGCAGGCCCACGCAGCGCTCAAATGGCATCATTTGGCACTTCGTCGAATCAGCGTCTGACCGACGCCCCCAGGAAATCTTGCTCTCGGTCGTAGCTGGCTGACGCTTCGACTCGCCAGCCCGACCCAAACATGGATGGTCGTTTCCGTATGATTTTGATGTACCTCAAAAAAATTGTATGTCTCGGAGCTTAATCTACAGTCAGACGAGTATGAAATTTAACAAGATGAACCTCTAACAAGACCAGTTTGCTGAGTTCTCAGCCCCTAGACAGGAGTATTTTGATGAAGTCAAAATTTAAATTTGCAACTTTGGTCGCTGCTATCGTTGCAGCGATGGCGATGGCCGGCTGCGCGACAAGTCAGGATGCGGAGCATAGCCAACACTACCCGGTTACCTCGACCGCGCAGCCGGCAGGAATGATGTCGCCAAGCGCTTCTGGCGACCAGATGGCGATGATGGATATGAAGACTATGTGCGACATGCACAAGAAAATGATGAGCGCGAAAACGCCAGAAGAACAGAAGGCGATGATGGATGAACGCATGAAATCAATATCGCCTGAAATGATGAAAAAGCACATGGCGTTGATGGAAAAATGTAAGTAGCGGCCAAGCCGATTTCCGTTAGACTAGGGTGAACCGGCACTTATAATTCCTACAGACATCCGTTCCGGGAGTCGACATGCCACAGGGTTTTGACTACGTTCGACTAGAGGCAATTCTGCAATCGCTGGACTCGAAATCAATTGATTGTCGAAAAAAGATAGCGACGATGCGCAACATGATGGACCAGGCCTGCGATAACAGGGCTATTACACTGTCGCAGTGGCGCTTATTGTTCGAACGGGTCTCGCTCGTTCAAGCCAAATGTGTGGATATTCAGCCAGATGCGTGGCGTCATCCTCGGGTGCAGCCACGAGACGGCGACCAGGCGTAAGAAATCAAGTGCCGCCGCTAAATGGGGCGAAAGACGTGGCCAGCCCGGTTTGCCCAAGTTAGCGTTTTCTTGCGGGCAGGGCCGGTGCTGAACCGGAGCGAAGCCTGTGTTTGGCTGCCGAAATTTATAGTTTGAAGCTATGTCAAAATTCGCATAATAGAAAATTATAATTGGTGAATTTGTGCGATGCAGCATATGCTTGATTTGTCTCCTCCAAACTCCGATGGAATTGGACTTTACCCGCACCTAGATGCGGGTTTTTTTCTCCACTCGCTCCCGCGCCAACTATCCTCGCGGCAATTTCAGGGCATTATTCTCTCGCTGTCATGGAACCTACGGCATCATTCACGAGCCGCTCAGCATTTCGGGGCTCTCAAGGGAACCTGTTCCGATTACACCCAAGCGCGGGCAAGCACCAGTTTTGGCGCGCGAGCCAACAGAATTCGGACGGGTCGCAGCCTTAATCAAAACCACATCCGCTGAAATACACCGTCCTTGTCGACGAACAAGTGTTTCAAGCCGCCAACAGCGTGAAGGACAATCAAGGCCACCAATACCCAGGCCAATGCCGAGTGCAGCCCGAAGAACAGTTCGGCGGTATCGTGATTCGGTAGTGCCCATGAAGGAAGCGGGGCCCCGAAGAAGGAGACCCCACTTTTGCTATATGACGCCCCGAGGAAGCCGAGGATAGGCATCACAAGCATGCAGAGGTAGAGAGCCCACTCGGTAAGGTGGCTTAGTCTCACTTGCCACGCCGGCAGGCTAGCGGGCAGCGGGGCCGGCCGATGCGTGGTGCGCCAGACAACACGCACCAGGACAAGCCCGAACAGAACGATGCCGAACGACTTGTGAATATCAAAATACCAGTCGCTGCCAGGGTCGTCCTCGATTGACATCATGTACCACCCAATGCCGACCAAGGTCGAAATCAAAATCGCCAAGAGCCAATGCAGAAGTACTGCTGGCGTGGCATACCTCCAACCCACGCTTTTATCCCCTGAATTCCGTCCATGGTCAGCCACTGCAGCTCCTAAAGTAACTAATATTTCAAATTGCGGGCTTTTCCCGGACGACCTTTCCCCTGCTATACAACCGTTCCAAACATAGCACCGATACCAGCCGCTGCCGCCATCGAAAGCGCGCTCCAGAATGCCACCCGGATTACACCTTTCTTTAAGTTAGCACCGCCGACCTTGGCTGCCATCCCTCCTAGGACGGCGAGAAAGACCAACGACGTGACGACGGTGAACGGAATGAGATTTTCGTGCGGGGCCAGCACTACAACTAAGAGCGGTAAGGCCGCACCAATGGCAAAGCTAAGCGCTGATGCGAATGCGGCCTGCAGCGGCTTGGCACTCATGGCATCAGTAATTCCCAGCTCATCCTTGGAGTGAGCCGCCAAGGCGTCATGCGCCATCAGGCTGGTGGCGACCTGTTTTGCTAGCGAAGGGTCAAGGCCCCGACCAACATAAATGTTGGCCAGTTCGAGGTGCTCCCCTTTGGGATTCTCGCTGAGCTCGGTACGTTCCTTCTCAAGTGCTGCCAGCTCGGTATCCGCCTGGGACTGTACAGAGACGTATTCGCCTGTAGCCATTGACATAGCTCCGGCAACCAAGCCTGCGACACCGGCGACCAAGATGCTTTGGTGTGTCGCATTCGACGCCGCGACCCCGAGAATTAGACTGGACGTTGAAACAATTCCGTCGTTTGCGCCGAGGACGGCTGCGCGTAGCCACCCGACATTGTCGAGTTTATGCAGCTCTCGGTGTCGCTTAAGCATCCGGGGAAACCTTTCTTATGAAGCATTACAATCGAGCTAACGAGTGTAACTGTTTCTCTGCCTTTCGACCGCACACAAGGCCCTCACTGCTCCCCTCCGCTCCAGACTGGGGCGATGCATAGTCACGCGACCGCGGCGACCGCACCTACCATCTCGAACGGAAATTGAGTTCCCATAAAAACCCGCGCCCATGCGACGCAGCCAAGGATGCCTGTCGCGCTTGCTGTGGCCAATGACTGGTCGCGGACACCACGCCCCCAACTGCGGCGAAACCGTTATATGCATATAGTCGCCGGTGAATGACGAATCGCCGCATGCGGCCTGAACTCATGCCCGAAGCCTTGTCTCCAAGGACGAAATAAAAAGGCGGCAGCGAAACAAGAAATAGATTGCTATAAAAGAAACGGGCCGCAAGTGCGGCCCGTATGTGACGATTCTTACCCAACCGTTCCAATCAGGTTAGCGAAGCCTCAAGCTGTCGTGTTGATTATCGTGCCAACGGAGCCCGAGGTCGCCTTCGGTGCCGGGGCAGCCGCGACTTTGGTGCCATCGTTGTCACCATCGTTATCCGTACCGCCGGTCTTGACCTGCTGAGGTGCGACAGCCACTGGTGGGGTGTACGCTGCCTTTGTCGAACTACCAATTGCCGATGTCATGCTTTTCTCCAAAATTATTACAGGGCTGTATCGAAGTTTACGGCAAATTTTCAAAAAACTTGACCATGAACGTGAAGTCGCGACTCCATTTGTTCACATAGCGCGACGGTCACCCCTAACAGGCGGCTCCAAAGAGCTTAGGAAAATATTGTTTCCGCATTACCTTGCCCTTGCATGACGGCACATACGTGAACAACGATGCAAGTCCACTTGCAGACTCCTTGCTGAAAATATCCGTGTCTGACGCGACCGCCCTCCCCCATCACCCGACATCCAGCTGAAGCCTTCCGAAATTATCATGACCGCAATAAACTTCCTGTTTCGAAAACCCCGTTTCCCCATCATCATTGACACCGGCAACGGGCTGCTAGGAGCCAAAGTTGGGCCGTCTGCGAGAGGCGCTTGGCAGCAATCGTGTTCCCAGACCTGACGCCGCGCGACGTCATCGACTCCGCCGCTGAAGGGTTCACCCTCCGCCCTGAACACATGGTCTTCTCCCCCCTCACGTTCAAGAAACGTTGGACCAAGGATTCGGGCCCATTTCAGGTCTTGCGGTCACCATCAACATCGCTGCCACGTCTCTGTATGCGCAGCTACGCGATTTCAGCCATGTCGCGTGTGCGTGTCGACAGTGACATCCATTCGTGCGATTATCGACGCTCGAATCCATAAACTGCGGTGACAGGTCTTTACTCACGTTGTCTGTCATTTGCTCGCAAATACATGCGCGAGGGGCAGTTATCCTTTCCATAAAGGAAGACCCATGAAAAACGAATTTGCCAAGACGCGGCGTCAATTCATCAAGCTCGGCGTTGCAGCAATGGCTGTAATACCGCTGCTGGGCGTAAGCAATCGGGCCGTTGCGGCGACCAATGCGGCAATGCGCAGTGCAATGAAGTATCAAGACAAGCCCAACGACGGAAAATCTTGCTTAGGCTGTATGCAATTTATTCCAGGCAAGACAGCGACGAGTCTGGGCGGGTGCAAAATATTTCCGGGCGACACAGAAGTCTCACCAACTGGCTACTGTGTGGCGTGGGCTGCGAAACCGAAATAAATTCAGGGAAGACTACCGGTCGGCAATGAATTTCATTGGCAAAAAAAACAATGCCGGTCTGGTCAATGATAGGCGCTCTGCGATGGCTTTGTTGCACAAATAAACTGGAATCGAAATTCGGCACTATGCCGTTTCGAGTGGAAATTTACGCGGCGGCGGAAACGTGATACTGCCAAATCTTGTCGATTCCCCCAGCCTAACCCCGCTCCAAGGGGCGGGGAAGTCCTTGCCGCCGGACCGGCTCGTGGGCCGGATTCCAAACCGCATCCGGCCCTAAGCCCTGGAGCGTAAAGGCATTTTCGATGCCATCAAGGGTTAGCTCGCCGGGCGCCGCCCGCCCTTGACTGCACCGAAAAACTCCGTTGCTGTGGCGACTTGCCAATGAGCAAGGCACCTGGATGCGCAAAATGCGACCTGTCAAGTTCCACTCGAAACGACACTGGGCGGCGGCTACGCCAAGAATCAAGCTTGAAGTTGAAACGATACCGTCATTGGCGCCCAGCACTGCAGCGCGAAATTAACCCACGTTGCCCATCTTGGGCTTCTCTTTATGACGCGCTACCAATTTGGGAGTTCTGCATGCGAAAAAATGTATTTTCAACAAAAATTTCGCGCGAATATGCGCACGCGTCCACAAGAACACTGTTGGAAGTTCGAGCGCCATCGCTACATTGTCCGAACAAGGCGAGGCATTCAGGCGATTTATCTACGCAGCAACGGAATGGAAAACCGTCAGCCACTCACCAGGAGTGAGTTTTTCAGCTGCATCCTGGGTGGCCAGCACATCATCAGCGTCGAGGTCGGCTCGATTCAGTTTGTATGAATCAACAAAGTCGTCGGCATCAAACGCTTCCCCAGCCTTGACGTAATATTTGAACCCAACGAACGAATCGGGATTTGTAACGACTGTGTACGTAAGATTGACTGTGCTCATGGCAGGCCTCATTGATTACCAACGTTGCGCTTATTATGCATTAACCACGGCCGTACCTAGTGTTCTTGCACGGAGAAACGTCCGCACTCATCCGCTCCGTGGACACCAGGCTCCATTACGGTCAGTTCGGCGATGGTGATTTGCGTCATCTTCGAACAGGAAGTCGCCAGTCAACAGCTTTTCGGTGGTAGCGCGAAATTACGCGTAGCGCAAGGCCTTGCTTTCTGTGGAGCAGTACTCGATACTTGCTGGCGTTGAAATCGTCCAGATGACCCGCTGCCGTCGCGATGGACAAGATGACCGCTGCCGTGAGCTAAAGGCACGCATGTCCTAAAAATCTACCGGAGCGACACGTGGCACCACTGGAAATCATGGGAAGACTTGACTTAGCGTCCGACTTTACGACGGCCGTTGATTTCTCCAGCAAGTTGCCGTCATCACCGGTAGGCGGCTTAACGCGAGCATGGCCGCCAGCCAAGGCTGAGCAGGTTGCAGATGATTGTGGCCCAACGCTGACCAAAGCAGAACTCGCCGAACTCATGTTCGAGCACGTCGGCCTCAACAAGCGGGAAGCCAAAGACATGGTCGAGGCCTTCTTCGCGGAAATCAGCGATGCGCTCGAGCGCGGTGACTCCGTCAAACTCACAGGGTTCGGCAACTTCCGGCTCCGCGACAAAATATCTCGACCCGGTCGCAATCCAAAAACAGGCGTCGTGGTGAACATTCCAGCCCGCCGCGTAGTGACCTTTCATGCCAGCCCGAAACTCAAAACCGCAACCGACGAATCCGCCATGTCTGCCATACCAGAAGACGTCAACGTAGAAATCCGCGCCTGACGCGACTGCCCTCCTCGTCTGATGCTCCACACCAGCCTCTGAAAAATCTCATGACCGCAATAAACTTCTTGTTCCGAAAGCCCCGCTTCCCCCTCATCATTGACACCGGCTATGGGCTGCTTAAGGCCAAGAGCTGGGCCGCCTGCGAGAAGCGCTTGGCAACAATGACATTCCCGGACATGGCGCCGCGCGATGTCATCGACGCAACCGGAGAGGGTTTTTCCCTTTACCCGGAACATATTGCATTCTCGCCGCTTACCAGCAAGAAACGTTGGACCAAGGCTGCTATCATCAAGCTCTACAACAGCTCGAAGCGTCCCGGGCGACCGGAGTATCCAACCACATCTCTTGGCAACAAGAGCTTGGGGAAGGTGGTCAAGGATATCGTGGAACTTCTTGTGGCACCAATCAAGACGGACGCCGTCCTTGCGCCAAAAACATAACATATCGTTTATACGATATACGCAATGACGTGACTGTCTCTCGGTCCTTGGTATACTCCACTACCTCGCGAATCAGTGCAAAACGACTATGACCAGTAAGCTCTCTCTGACGATGCAAAAAGCACTTGCCGAAATCGTTCTCCAAGGAGGCGAGGTTCATCCAGATGGAAGCTGCTACTGGCGCAGCGAACCGATGCCACAGGGCGCGCGCCTACAGTACAAACTCAATGGTGCGAATGGCCATGTCAGCTGCGTGGTGGAAAGTTCGTCAATCAAAGGTCTAATTTCGCGCGGAGCCCTTGAGTTAATCGGGAAAGAGGATTCGTTCGGCAACCAATCATACAGAGCGACGGTGAAAGCCGTTCAATTGTGCGGATAGCTTTTCTACGGCCACGTGACACCCAGAGCGTGGCGGTGTAATCGAATGCAAGCGAGCGATGACGGAGTCTCCGCTCCACTTATGCGTCGAACAGAGAGCTTTTTGCAGGCACCATCAAACCACGCCACTTGGCGCTCCGCCGCAATGGCCATCATCAAATAATCTCAAAGGCGTTTTCCGACTCATGCCCACAACATACAAATGGCAGTTCGCCCCCCGCTTCCGCCGCAACGCCTTCGGCTGGAAGTCCGACGCGCCCATTCAACGCATCAAGGAAGCCCTCAGCGAAATCAAAGCTGTCGCGAAGAAGGAGCCGGTTCTCGCCGCCGAGGGTGCCGTACTCTTCCTGAAGAAGCTGGCGCCGGCCATCGAACAGGTTGACAGCAGTTCAGGCGGCATTGGCTCTGCCGTCAACCGTGCCATCGAGACCCTCGTGCCTATCATTGCAAAGGCTGACGTCAGCCGCGCGGTACGAGAGAAATGGCTAGAACGCCTTTATGAAGCGCTCCAGGAAGACGACATGCCCTACCTCGAGTACCTTGGGGAGTTTTGGGGCGAGTTGTGCGCGATACCTGAGATTGCAGCAAAGTGGGCCGACTACCTGACGCCAACGGTGACCACGATGTGGGACCATTGCGCGAGCAGTGGGGAGTATGGATATTTCAAGGGAACGAGCGCATGCCTTAGCGCGATGTATGCGGCTGGCCGCCATGATGAACTGCTGGCATTGATAGCCAAGTCAGAGTATCGGCACAAATCTTGGCACTATCGGGTCTGGGGCGCAAAGGCCCTAGCGGCCGCCGGTAAGCACGCCGAGGCGATTCGCTATGCGGATGAGTCGAAAGGATTAAACGCGCCGCTGACAGCGATTGCGGAGTTCTGCGAGGGTGTTTTGCTGGACGCCGGGTTTGTGGACGAGGCGTACTCGCGCTATGAAGTCGAGGCGACGTACACGACGACCAATCTGGCGACATTCAAAGCCGTCGTAAAGAAATACCCGCACATGCCGAGGGAGACCATCTTTCGTGACCTGGTTGCGAGCCAGCCCGGCCAAGAGGGAAAATGGTTTGCCGCTGCCAAAGATGCTGGCCTCTTCGAGCTAGCCATCGAGTTGGCGAATCGGAGTCCGTCAGACCCACGGACGCTCATACGCGCAGCCAGGGACTTTGCGGCCGAACGGCCGGAGTTTGCGCTGGCGGCAGGGATGAGCGCGTTGCGCGGTATAGCAAAAGGATGGGGCTACGAAATCACCGGCGTGGACGTGCTGGATGCGTACGCGGCCGTGATGACGGCGGCCGGCGCTGCGGGCGTGGATGAGGGTGTGGTGAAAGCGGACGTGCGGACAATTATTGCTGCGAGCCGTGGCGGGGGCGAGTTCGTTGGGCGGGTACTGGCACGGCAGTTGGCAGATTGAATTTGAAGAATTGAATAGCAAGTTGAGTGACTTCCTGAGCTAAGACATTCGGAGCTATCATGCGTAACAGAAAAACCGTTTTAGGGCCTGTCATGCACGCCACTCGACCCAAGAGCCTTTTCCCACTAGCATTCATCCTGTTCGCCAATGCGTGCAATGCAGAGATTGCGGACGTGACGTCCACGACAACGGCGAGCACATCGACCTCCCGCACCGAGGTCATCTGCTCCTACGCCCCCAGTCAAAGCAGCATAGTCAGCCATCTGGCTGCAACCGCAGGCGGCTCAGCCATCGCAGCGGCATCCGTCGCGCAGGCGGCCGGCCTCACCGCAGTCCTTCATAGCAGCGGCGCTTACATTTTTACCAGCGCAGGAGGGTACGTCGCCGGAACCCTAGGTACCGCGGCTGCGCTTCCGGCTATTGTCACGGTAGGGGTAGTCGCCGGCGGCACCGCCGCAACTTTGGAGCTTATTTGCGCATCTACGAACCATCCCGAACTGGCCTCAAAGGTTAAGGCTGCGGCGTCGGAATTCATGACGCGGAGTAAACGAATGCTTGCAGACACCTCGGCGCACACAGTTGCAACCGCCAAGCCGTTCATTGCCGAATCCAAAACCGTAGTTGCAAAAGTCAGGGCCGATGCGTTCGAATACGCGAGCCGCGCAAGCGTTCAGCTATCGGAGACATTTCGGTCCAAGGTCAAATAGCCGAATCTACAGATGCTGCAGCCAACAGCGCATGGGCAACAGGGTGTTGGCGCCGACGCGAAATTGACCAAGGCGGCCGAAATTCGTTGCCCCAGGCGAATGCGCGCAAACGCAGGCGCCATGCGGCTCCCGGTGGCAGTGCTAGGGTCAGACATAATCGGCGCTGTGGGTCAACTTGACGTCGGCGCCAACAGACTGACGAATTCGAGCCATTCCGGCGGGCTGCCTACCGCCCGCGCGCGAGCAGGACGCAGAGACAGCGTTGATTCGCTGCGAAGAGTCCGCTGTAATTTTGGAAACCATAGCTATTGCGCAGCTGCCAGCGCTTTTTCAAACCTCGCCCGGGTAACCGCTTTAACGCGTTGAAGTCCCAACTCATGTGCCATCGCTAGGACGGCGCTATCCCCGGTCTTCCCCTTTGCGCTTACCTTTTCTGCAAGCGACCTCAGCTCGGCCATGCAGATTTCATCGACGGTTCGACCATCTTCGGACCCACTGCGGAAGACAATGGCGATTTCGGGGCCTCGCCCTTGGGCCCAAAAGAATGTACCGACATCCTCATCCGTAGAGGTCAAGAATGAGCGCGCCACACCTGAAACACGCTCTTGAATCCGAGCACCAGTACGTTGCCATCCGTGAACCCTAGCGATTCGGCGGGCGAGAACCGAGTCAAGGACTGGGCCCTCGATAGACACAACGTGTTCAATCATCTTACGGAGGTTGTTGTCATACCGCGCCTCGAAAAACGCATCCGAGTTTAACGAGTCAACGGCAGCGCTTGGGTCCGCCTCAACAAATTTGGCAGCATCCACATCGTCTTGTCCTGCGGCATTCTTAGCATACGCAGCTTCGGTGCCGGCTGGCTCAGTCCAGACAGTGTCTCCAGCGACCTGGCTTGCACTTGACACAAGCGGCCGTCCTGACTCGCCGGCAGCCTCCGGGGAAGGCGTGGGTTCCACTTGTGCCTTAGCTATGGCCGCTTCTGCCGCCAGGCTTGCTTCTTCGGCTTCCTGGCGTAGGGCACGTGCAGCGCGACTTTGCGCAAGTAAGATTTCCAAGTTTTCCTGCACCCTTTCGAGCGTTCCAGTTCGGTCAATCCACCAGTCCGTGGACCAAATGCGCAGAATCTCCCAGCCCAGGCCACGGAGTACTTGTTCCCTGAGCATGTCGCGGTCGCGAGCTGTCGCCGACCGGTGATACGTCGCACCGTCGCACTCAACGCCGCACAGGTATGTGCCTGGTGCGTCCGGGTGCACAATACCAAGGTCAACGCGGAACGAAGATGCACCAATCTGCGTTTGAACCTGCCAGCCCTTGGAGGACAGAGCAGCGGCGACGGCTTCCTCAAAGGGACTGTCAAAGCCTCCGAGGCTACCTTTAGTAGCCTCGGCCAACGCCCGGGGTCCGCGCTCTGCGAATTCCATAAAGTGTTTCAAGTCCCGAACACCAGCAGCTTGGGTGCGTGACAAGTCCAACTGCTCGGCCTTCAAGCTTGAGAACACGCGCAGTTCATGCCTTGCCCTCGTGATGGCAACATTTAGCCGGCGCTCGCCGCCATCGCGGTTCATCGGGCCAAAATTCATGGACACGGCACCACCACTATCTGGGCCGTAGGTAATGCAGAAGTACATGATGTCGCGCTCGTCCCCTTGAACCGATTCGAGATTCTTGACAAACAGCGGTTCCAACTCCATCTCCGAGAAATGCGGTTCGAGGGAGGGGTCCCGACGCCGCTCTTCGTCGAGTAAGTCTTCAATGAGATTCATCTGCTCCGTGTTGAAGGTCACGATGCCGATGGTGAGCTTGGATTCCAAGAAGTTCGGGGACTTGAGTCGGGCGACAACGTCGGCGACCAATGCCTTGGCTTCCGGCTTGTTGATGCGCGCCCCACCTTTTTCGTACACGCCCTTGACATAGTGGAAGCTGACGGCGCGGTCCTCAGTGACCGGCGAGGGGAAGGTGACCAAGCCACCGCCATAGTAATGATGGTTGGAAAAAGCAATGAGCGATTCATGCCGGCTGCGGTAGTGCCACGCCAAATTCATCGTAGGCAGGTTTGCGCCCATGCACTCGTCAAGGATGCTTTCAAGGTCGGATTCAACATCTTCGTCGTCCAACGTAGATTCGGCTCGGTCAAAGAACGAGGTGGGCGGAAGCTGTTTAGGGTCGCCAACCATGACGACTTGCTTTCCACGCGCGATGGCGCCAATTGCGTCCCATACAGGAATTTGCGAGGCTTCGTCGAACACCACCAGGTCAAATGGCTTTGCGTCAGCCGAGAGGTACTGAGCAATAGAAAGAGGACTCATCAGGAGGCATGGCGTTAGCTTGGTAAGCGCCGTTGGAATGTTATTCATGAGCTCACGCAGCGGCATGTGCTGTTTCTTTTTCATCATCTCATGGCGCAAGATGCCCCACTCCGAATTTCGCGTTACGGTATCTGCTCGGGGAAGGTCGACGCACATTGAAGCTCGGACCCACGCTCTGGTCAGCTCCGTAAATCGCTTATCGAGTGCCCTGAAGTCGCCGATTCGCTTTTCATGCTCAGCCGAGACGAAGCCTCGAATAACTGGCTCATTGTCGACAACCGCGTTCAACCACCATCGACTATAGTTCGTTTCAAAGGCGCGCACGGCATCCTTGGGCCCGACATTGCCACACTCCATCGCCATGACCAAGGAAGGCACACCAATACTTAGCGCCTCCGTACGTACTTTGCGCCAGGCGCACCATGCGTGCAGTCGGTTCTCCGCGACCACGATTGCCTTGCAATGCGAGATAAGGTCAGGGAGTGGCGCCTCGTTGAAGTCGGAAGTGCCCTCAGCGCTAAAGGCGCCAATAGCCACAAGCTTGTCGAGCAACGGTAGCATTGCCGATGTCGCCTCTACGTATTGAGCGCCGGTATCGGGCACCTGTCCGGATGCTTCTAGCATCGCGTTTCCCTCCACCACCAGACGCTGCAACGCGTGATACAGCGTTGACGTGGTCTCCGGCGTTTCTGCCAGGTTGGCAACGGCCGCCGCAATGTGGTTGCGGAAGTCATTCACCTTAGTGATGCTTCTCGCTGTTGTGTCCAGGCCGGCCCACGTCCCACCCGTGAGAGGGCGAAGGTCTTCAAAACTGCCTAGCTTTTCCTCGAGTACATCTCGCTGACGCAAAGTGCAATAGACCGCGTCAAGTGAGGGGCCGCAGTCCCCTGCAGCCACCTCGTCGTGTTGGCCATACAAGGCTCCATGCCCTTGGACGGACTTATACGCAACTGCGAACTGCATCGCAGCCCCCAGCAAATTGGGGCGCGTATCGTGGCCGGCCCAAAGACTATCGGATTCGCTCGACAGCGGAGCCATGCTCGCAATCTCGGCACCCAGGCTTCGCAGTGTTCTGGCTCGTGACAAATCAGTTGCCAACCGTGGGCCGCATCGACCATTTTCGATGGCATCGTAACCCTCATCGACCCATTCGTTGCGTTCTTGCGCAGCGGCCAAGACAGCCTGAAATTTCAACGCGGCGATGGCGAATTCGGGCCGGGTCTTGAGACCCATCCAAATTCCCTCGGTCGCAGGCCCGATTTCAAGCTTGTTGACCTCGGCCTTGAGGTCATGGATGGAGACCAATCGCGCTAGGTCGCTGTCCACCTGAGGCTGCCCTTCACCCGTTATTGCGGCTTCAAGAACCTTGGCCACCTTGCGTTTGCGTATCCAGGAAAGCGGCCAGACGCTTTGCTCGGCTTGCGCCCATTCTCGTTGGAGTTGATGAACATTTAGTTGTTCCGCCTGCTCGCCATATTTCACTGACAGACGACCGTAATTTTCCGAAATTGCATCGAGTAGTTGGAGGCCCTTCCCGAGCTCCTCTACGACATCCAATGACCAAGGACGGGCAAGCTCAGCCCGCACGTTTTCGTATTCGGCAAGCACCGCCAGGCCCTTTTTGCATCGCGCGAGGGTGGCGTCTGACCACGGTTGAGTTAGCCCTTCGTTCAGGATGCGATGCTGGACGACAAGGTCGAGACCTTGTTGGAGGCGAATGAGTACGTCTCGAGCGTCGCTACGGAAGAGGAATCCCCAATCATGACCGGCGGCGGCCGGCAGGCTATGCGCCAGCGATGCCAGCGCAATGCGTGCTCGCCGGCTTGAGGGCAAGTCTGGCAGCCCCGCAGCCCGTTGAAATGCTGCTGAGGCATTCTGGATTCGCTCAGCCGCTGGGATAACGTCGCGGGCCGCGCCAATGAGCGATTGCTGCCAAGACGGCGTCCAATCGGCACATCCGATTTGTTTCAACGGCCCTGCTACCAGCTGGTCAGTGCCAACGGCAGAAGCGTTGACCCCAAGGCGGTCCACAGTTTCCCGCATCGAATCAAGCTGGCTCGCGTCATGAAAGGCGGCACTACTCCACGAAAAACCAAGGTCGGCCACGTCCTCGCCATCAGCAACCTGGCCGATAGCTCGATAGATAGTCAGCCCGCTGCGATGCTTCTGATGGAGTTTTTCGACGTACTGGTTCAAGTCATCGCGATACCGCTTGAGTTTATCGGCTTGGGCGCGCCATTCGTCAGGGTCAATGTCTCCCTGCGCCGCCCATGCCCTTTGCAGTTGGCTCAAGACGTCCAGTTTACGTGCCTTGCTTGAGTGAAGCTCCAAGCAAAATTCGCCCAATCCCACTTCTCGCAGGCGGCGGTACACAACGTCCAGGGCGGCAATTTTCTCGGAGACAAACAGAACCCGCTTTCCTTCCGCCAGGCACTGTGCAATGAGGTTCGAGATTGTTTGGCTCTTGCCAGTCCCAGGAGGCCCAATCAGGACGAAGTCTTTCCCTTTGACGGCTGCCATGACGGCGGACAACTGGGACGAATCGGCCGGTAGTGGGCAGAACGTCTTTTCGGGGGCAAATTCAGCATCCAGCCGTCTGGGTTCCGGGAATGAGACGGTGAAGGGGTATGGGTCCCGCGGAGTGTCAATGAGGTGTTTGACCACCGCGTTTTCGCGCAGTTGGTCGGTGCGCTGGGTCAGGTCCACCCACATCAGGTATTTGGCGAACGAGAACATCGCCAGTACAACGTCTTCTGACACTTCCCAGCCCTTGATATCGCGTACCGCATGCGACACGGTCTTCCAAATGAGCGCGATATCCAGACCAGCGTCGTCGCGCGGCAGCTCGCCGTCGACAACACCCAGGTTTAGTCTGAAATCCTGCCGCAGCATTTCGATGAGCGTTGGATTGAAACGTGGTTCGTCCTCATGCAGGGTGACGGTAAAACCGGACCGGGCGCTCTTCCGATGCAGCGACACCGGAATCAATATGAGAGGGGCTCTATATTTTTGGCCGGCTTTGTCGTCTCGGGTCCAAGTCAGGAAACCCAATGCCAGATAGAGCGTGTTAGCACCGCCTTCTTGCATTGTGGTTCTCGCGGTCCGGTACAGGTCGACCAAGCGTGATTCCAACTCTTTTTCGTCAACGCTAACGAACACCTCGCGGCGTTTTAGGGCATCAAGCGCATGCTCGCGGCGAACATCCTCCCTGGAGCGCTGCTCATAAATTGCTTGGTCGCGTGGGTCTGCGCCATCCATGAGGTCGGGACGCGCCAGCAGTTTGATTGGGGTGCCGTCCGAGAGGACATCCTCAAGCGTGCCCGGCTCCGGGGCGTCGAGCCGCAGTGACTTCTTACCGCCCCGAAAATTAAGCAGGTTGTTACGTAGGGAAAGGTCCAGCAGTTTGCGTTGCCAGCGTGCCAAGCGGTCCTTTGGGTCCAGTGATGCCGCATCAGGCTCTGCGATGTCACCATCAGGAAGCTCTGGCGCCTCATCGAACGTCGCTTCGAGAACCACTTCTGCCGTTGTCGGTGGCGGTACGGCAGCCTGACTATCAACACTTGCAAGGGGTTTGATGCGCTGCAGGCGCGCACGTTTGATGTCGACGACGAGCTCAAATTCCTCTTCTTTGTCCTCGGAAATCCTGGCGGTAGCGTTCTCGGTCGCATAGGTGAACGACGGCGCCGGCCGTTGGGTAATCAGCGTGGTCTCGAAAAGCACCAACTCCTTGAGTTTTACTCGCTTTCTAATTGCGGTCACGTCATCAACGACGACCGACGAAAACTCCTCCTGTCGCAGCCATACGCCAGCAAAGGCGTGTCCCTTGGTGAATACGACAATGGAATTAAGGCCGGCCTGCTCGAGTGCCGCGCAGAACATGAGTGTCAAGTCGAGGCATGTCCCAATGCGCGCGTCCAGAACTTGAGCTGGGCTGCGAACCTTCTGACCTTTGTGCTCGAAGCTAGCGGGAGGAAGGGCATAGTCAAGGCCAAGCCCAGCGACCGCGCTCCAAAGCGCAGAAGTGATCTCCCAAGCGCGCTTGGCACCACCTGCATAGCCGTCGATGGCGGCGCTCTTGCCGGCCTTGCGCAGCACCTCGGCGGTCTGCTTGAGCAACCGGTCAATTGCTAGTTCATTTGGCTGGACGAACGCCGCGACCAAGTCAGGCAAATGAGAAAGACCGCCCCACTGATTCCGCGGCAGAAGTTCGACTTTGCGCTCGACTGTCGCGAGGACGATTTCGTCGGGAGTGCCCGCGTTCGCTGCATAGGTGAAGATGACGGTAGCGGTTTCCGACTCTGTAAGCCGGCCCAGCAGCGCGCCGTCGAGCTGTACGTCACAGTCCTTAATGGCATAGCGCGTCTTCGGGGCGCAGGTGTCTATCGACCACGTCTTAGTTTTGAGAAATGGCGGAATGGACTCCAGGCGAACCTGGATGTTCGAGACGTCGCGGTCACTGTCATTGACAATACAGAGCTCCCGCAGCAGCGGCACGGAATTCTGAAAGTCGGCCAAGTTCAGCTTGGCTGCATTTGAAACACGAATCGAATGCTCGATAACTTCCGCTTCGTTGGCGGCAGATTGCTCTTCGGATTGCTCCACAATTTCTCCCCATGACATCGACGCTGTCTTGTCCTCGGTCTTCGTCACCAATTATTTGGGGGCTGAGGTCGACCGTGGAGGAAACTGACCATACCACATTTCACACTAACAATTAATCACCATTTACCACGCGCATGACTGGGCAATTCGCGGCTGATGGTATTTCGGTGCTTCACGTTCGTTTACGTTGGGAACAGCGCCGCGCTCGCCGTCGACGCCACCAAACGCGGCACCACGTTCTCAGCGAGCGTGGCGGCTGGAAAAGAATTTGTTCTTTGCGAAGTTGAAATCAGAGGTCGGGAAATTGAGTATGGCGACGGCAAGTGGGCGGCGTCGCAGCTGCGCGTCATCTCGGAATTGGAGCCGGTGACCGTTGATTAACGGAATTTTCCGCAAACCCGTCAAGGCTTGGGGGGACTTTCGCCCCTACCGGTCAGGTGGTAACGTTATCGCTGCTCCCCGATTACATCCGACTACTGCTCCCGCTGGACTTTGCCAAACCCAAGAAAATAGAACTGATTCTCCCGCCAATAATGCTCTAAATTGAGACGGTCATCAGCCACCAACTGCCATAGACTATGCCCGTGCAACATAGTGGCGCTTCCATCCATTCGTACGGGCTCGGGAAGTTTTTGTGCGCTAAATGTTATGCCTGAAATAAACGACGCAATCTCACTATGTTCGCATACGAACCTATTCGCATTCCTAGTCTCCGGGTAAAGTGACCGTAATGAGACTTTAAACTCTTTCGCGTTATCACCGAACCCGATGATTGCCGGAAATTCCAGTCGCCTGGCTCTTCCGCGATTATTTTCATTTCTAAGAAAAACGAAGAGCCCAGTCGCAGGCCAATCCAAGTCATCGTCGCGGGTGAAATCTTCGACAAACTTCAAATGTGTCCCACCCCTAAGACGTTGAAACGCAATAAAGAAGACCGCATCGTCAGGGAACGTCATAACTTAGTGATGACTTTTGCAACCGATGGCGAATTTAAGTAAGTCGCAGACTCACTACCTTCCCATTTCAGTTGAACTGGAGCGCAGGAAATTGCTTTACCAACAATTGGCGCGGCAATGACATCTTTGCCGAACTTAAAGGTACGCTGGGCTGCCGTCAGTCTAATGTTGATGTACTTCTCCTTTGCGGATAACCAACTTAACTCCAACTTTCCCAGTCCTGAGCCTTTGAAATCGACAATTTCAATCTCAGCTACAGCGGCGTCCTTTCGGTTCTTGTGCTTCGCCCACGCACTGGCCAAGTGTCCAAAATTTCCAATGTAAAATCCAATCCCGAGTTCACCGCCGCCCATGTTGGTCGAAATTTTTCCCGCACTAATCCCGGTTACCGATGAATGAGTTCCCCCATGGTACCAAGTCCCGTCAATCTCATATTCCACCTTCAAAGGAATTTCCTTTCTAATAGCGCTTCATCACCCAGGTAACGCCCAACATTGCCCCAATCCACCCAACTTAAGACTTTTTAGCAATTTTTCTGGCTCATAGCCTTGTGCGGTTTCGGGCCTGGTTTGCGCGGTTTCGATAGATTTCTACGATGTCGATAGGTTCGACCAGC
>NZ_JAFCUW010000012.1:0-141219 GCF_049896725.1 Massilia sp. PWRC2 | reverse complement strand
GACCGTGAAACGATATTACGCCGATGATAGTGCTGCAACCAGTGTGAAAGTAGGTTATCGTCAGGCTAGTTATAGTGAGAAAACCCCGTACAGTGATGTGCGGGGTTTTTTTACGTCTGTTACTCTGATGGCGCCGACACATCAAATGTGTCTTGAGGTTGCGTAAACATCACAAAGTTGCCATCAGTAAATTATAAAACGACCGTTTCGTTTATGATGTCCATGTAAGACTACGCCCATTGCTTTTGATGCTATCGCGAATGGACTCTGCTCCCTGGACGCAACGAGGTCGGTTCATGATGTGCTGTTTTCCCCTGCACGGCCGGTATTTTGCTGCGAGCTTGCAGTGCCTCGTTGCTACGACAGCGCTGGCAGGCGCGCCAGACATCACGCCGATCGTGCCCGCCGCTGGCCCCGATTCTGCGCAAATGGTGCGTGCCTTGAATAGCGTGTATGGCGCCCGTCCCCACGTTCGCGCCAATCATGCCAAGGGCTTGCTGTTGCAGGCGGAATTTACGCCGTCGCCAGACGCCGCCAGCGTGAGCAGGGCCCCGCATTTCCATGGCGCTCCTTCGCTGGTACTGGTGCGCTTTTCTAATTTTGGAGGGCGTCCTGACATCACTGATAGCGATGCACTGGCTTTTCCGTACGGGATGGCGCTGAAATTCAAGCTGGCGAACGGCCACGAGACCGATTTGGTCATGCACTCCTTTAACGGCTTTCCGTCAGCAACGGCAGCCGACTTTGTCGATTTTATGACCGCGATGGGCCGCAGCCCGGTCGGCGCGCAGCATCCGACCATGCTGGAGCGCTATGCCGACAGCCATCCGCAGGCGAAAGCTTTCCTGGCGATGGCCAAGCCGGCGCCCGCGAGCTTTATCAGCCAGCCGTATTTCAGTGTCAACGCATTTCAATTCACCAATGCAGCGGGGCAGATCAGTTACGGGCGCTATCGCATGGTGCCCGATGGCGCAGCGCATTTTATCGAAGGCACACTGCTCACCCACGCCGCCCCCGACCACCTGAGCACGGACATCCGCGCACGCCTGGTCAACGGACCGGTGCGCATGTCGCTGCAGCTGCAGCTAGCCGACAGTGGCGATGCACTCGACGATCCGAGTATCGCCTGGCCTCTTGCGCGGCGGGTCATCACACTCGGTAGCGTGCGCATCGACAAGGTCGTCGATCTGGCCGCGCTGGACGAACAAGCATTGGTGTTCCTTCCCGATGAGCTACCCGATGGCATTGAGGTGCGCGACCCGATGATCAAGGCGCGCACCCGCGCTTATGTCGAGTCGTTTGAGCAACGCATGCGTTAGAGCGCTTCAGTTGGGAGCTGGCACCGTTTCGGCCGGTACCACCTTGTTGCCCTGGCTGATGCTCTCGCCATCATTGCGTTTGAGTGTCCAGAATGCCAGCGACGACAGGATGGTGATGACCGACAGCGTGACGAAGGCGCTGTGCAGCGCACTGGTGACCATGCCCTGATTGGTCTGCGGCACCACGCCGAGGTAATAGCCGGCAATCAGGCTACCGGCGGCCAGGCCAAAACTCATCGACAATTGCTGGAACGAACTCGAGATGGTACTGGCCATGCTGGAGTCGGACTGAGCGACATCGGCATAGGCCAGGGTATTCATGCTGGAGAACTGCAAGGAATTGAAAAACCCCTGCATCAAACTGAGCAAGACGATCACGGCCGCCGGCGTGCCGGCCTTGACGATAGAGAACAGCCCGATGGTGATGCCAATACAAACCGTATTCACAATCAACACCTGGCGGTAACCAAAGCGGGCCAGCAGACGTGGTGAGATCAGCTTCATGCCCATCGCGGCCAGCGCGGTGGGCATCATCAGCAGTCCCGATTTCCATGCCGGTAAACCCAGTCCCACCTGGTACATCAGGGGCAGCAAAAACGGCAGGCCGCCGACGCCGAGACGGGTGGCGAAGCCGCCCAGCACGGCTGTCCTGAAGGTGCGTACTTTGAACAGGGTCAGACGCAGCAGGGGGTACTCGATGCCGCTGGCATGCCAGCCATAGGCCACCAGCAGGCTGATCGATATCGCCAGCATCAGCAACGCCGTCATCGGCTCGAGCGTATGTTCGCCGAACACTTCGAGCAGCCACGACAGCAGCGCCGTCCCGCAGCTAAACAGGATCATGCCCACCACATCGAGCGGGCGCCGTTCGCCGCCGCGGTAGTCGGGCATATAGCGCCACACCAGATACAGGGCGACCAGGCCGACCGGCACGTTGACAAAGAAAATCGCCCGCCACGAAATCCAGTGGACGATCAAGCCGCCCTGATCGGCCCCAGCAAGGGGCCGATCAGGGCCGGAATGATGACAAAGTTCATCGCGCCCAATAATTCGGATTTGGGAAAGGTGCGGATGATCGCCAGCCTGCCCACAGGCATCATCATGGCGCCGCCGATGCCTTGCAGCATGCGCGAGGCCGTCATCATGGTGGGATTGAGCGCCAGCCCGCACAGCACCGACGCCGTCGTAAAAATAGCGATGGCGATGCCGAATACGCGGCGGGTACCGAAGCGGTCGGCCATCCAGCCACTGATGGGAATGCCGACGGCCAGACTGAGGATATAACTGGTGACGATGGACTTCAGGCTCAGCGGCGTGACGTGCAGATCGGCGGCGATGCTGGGAATGGCCGTGTTGACGATGGTCGCATCGAGCTGCTCCATGAAGAGCGCAGTAGCAACGACCCACGGCAGGTAGGTCTTGATGGAGGCGGTTCTGGTCATCGGCCGATTGTCACATAAAACCGGCCGGGACGACGTCAAGCGAACGCGCCCCGTTTATGGCGCTGCGCGCTGGCGTCCTCTATTAGAACGGGCGGGCCAGCTTGACGACAAACCAGTTGACGCCGCTGTTTGGCTTCTTGTAACCGCCGTTCGAATAATGCTGAATCTTGGCGCCCAGTTCCCATTTGTTGGCGAACACATAGCCGGCGCCCAGGTGGTCGCCGAACTGAAAGTGGGTCGACAAACGGTTGTCATCATTGTCATACAACTTGGAAAACAGGCTGACACCGATGCCGCCTTCACCATACCAGCCCAGCTTGTTACTCGCTTCGTAGCGGAACACGGGGGTCAGATTGATGACGGTGATATTTTCGTGCTGGCCGCGCACATTCTGATAGGCGTTGCCGCGCCACTGGGCCAGGTTGGCATCCCAGTAACCGGACAGGTGAGTACCGTTCGATTCGAACCATGCGCGCTGCCAGTTTTTCTGGGCGCTCACGCGGATCATCTGGACCTTGGCGCCAGCGCCTGCTTCGAGGGCAACTGAGTCGACGAGATCTTGCGCAACAGCGGCGTGGCAAGCAAGCACGGCGCCGAGCGCGAGTGCCGAACGGGCGAGTAATGGGGTGATCAACATGGGGATTTTCCGAAGTAAAAAGACGTTCCGATAAGAGCTTGAACATTGTACCGGGTTCGCGTACCGGCGTCGGCGCCGCCACGCTACAATCGAGCGCTAGCAAAGGAGCCCCCATGACATCGGTAATCGCATTTCTCGGCATCGGCCTGATGGGCAAACCGATGGCCAGCCGGCTGGCCGCCGCCGGCCACACGCTGCGGGTATGGAACCGCAGCGCCAGCAAGGCGCAGGCGCTGCAAGGTGGAAAGGTCAGCGCCTGCAGTGCGCTGGCCGATGCCGTTATAGACGCCGACATCATCATCTCGATGCTCGACGATGGCGCCATCGTCGGCCAGGTGATGGCGGCCGCGCACGGCAATCTGAAACAGGGCGCCTTGTGGATCGACATGAGTTCCACTCAGCACGCCCAGGCGCTGGCCTTTCACCGCCAGCTGGCACAGCAAGGCCGGCGTTTTATGGATGCCCCCGTCTCCGGCGGCGTCATCGGCGCCGAGGCCGGTTCGCTGGCCATTATGGCCGGCGGCGCGCAAGCCGATTTTGATGCGGCAGCGCCCCTGTTGATGGCCATGGGCCGGCCCATACTGGTGGGGCCGGCCGGCAGCGGCCAGGTCGCCAAGTTATGCAATCAATTGATCGTTGGAGGCACCCTCGACCTGATCGCCGAAGCACTGTTGCTGGCACAGGCCGCCGGCGCCGACCCGGCGGCGGTGCGCAACGCGCTGCGCGGGGGCTTTGCGGAAAGCCGCCTGCTCGAGGTCCACGGCCAGCGCATGCTCGATCGTAATTTTATGCCGGGCGGGCAAGTCAAAAGCCAGCTCAAGGACATGCACAATGTGCTGGCCGCTGCGGCCGATGCTGGCATCGGCTTGCCGCTGGCGACGCTGGTGACGGCCCATTACGCGGCGCTGGGCGCCACTCACGCGGCGGCTGACCAGAGCGCCGCCCTGCTCGATCTCGAGCTGCGCAATCCCGGTCATCGCCTCGGCAGCGGCCCCGACCAGCTGCCCTAGCCAGCGGCGGGCTCACGCCAGCGGCAGGCTCACGCCAGCGGCAGGCTCACGCCAGCGGCAGGCTCACGCCAGCGGCAGGCTCACGCCAGCGGCAGGCTCACGCCAGCGGCAGGCTCACGCCAGCGGCAGGCTCAGTTCTGCCAGCCGCACCCAGTAACTGGCGCCCACCGGCAGCAAGTTGTCGTTAAAATCATAGCTGCCGTTGTGCAGCTGGCAAGGGCCGAGGCCGTGGCCGCCGTCACGATGACCGCCTTCACCGTTGCCGATAAAAACGTAGCAGCCCGGCTTTTCCTGCAACATAAAGGCAAAATCTTCGGCGCCCATGGTCGGCTCGACCTGCGCATCGACCCGCGCGGCGCCCACCACGGCCGTCATCGCCTCGATGGCAAGCGCCGTCTGTGCGGGGTGATTGACCAGCGGCGGGTAGTTGCGCTTGAACTGAAAATCAATGCTGGCGCGGTAACCGGCCGCGGTATGGCGGGCGATGTCGTGCATGCGCTGCTCGATCATGTCGAGCACGCTGGTATTGAAGGTGCGCACCGTGCCGATCATGATCGCTTCATCGGGAATGACATTGGTGGCGCTGCCGGCATGGATCTGGGTGATCGACAGCACGGCGGTATCGAGCGGACTTTTTTCGCGCGAAATAATGGTTTGCCAACCCTGGGCGATTTGCACGGCCAGCATGACGGGGTCGATGCCGCGGTGCGGCTGGGCCGCATGGGCGCCCTTGCCGCGCACGGTGACCTTGAATTCATTACTGGAAGCCATCATCGGTCCGGCCACCACGCCGAAGCTGCCTTCGGCCATGCCGGGCCAATTGTGCATGCCATACACGGCATCCATGGGAAATTGCTCGAACAGGCCATCCTCGATCATCCGGCGGGCGCCGGCGCCGCCTTCTTCGGCGGGCTGAAAAATCAGGTAAACGGTGCCATCAAAATTGCCATGGGTAACCAGATAATGGGCTGCGCCCAGCAACATGGTGGTGTGACCGTCGTGACCGCAAGCATGCATCTTGCCGGGATGGATAGACGCATGCGCAAAACTGTTCACTTCATGCATGGGCAGGGCATCCATGTCGGCGCGCAGGCCGATGGCGCGCGTCGAACTGCCGCGCTTGAGAATGCCAACGACGCCGGTGATGCCCAGGCCGCGGACCACCGGGATACCCCATTCAGCGAGCTTGCTGGCGACGACGTCGGCGGTACGCTGTTCTTCGTAACACAGCTCGGGGTGGGCGTGAATGTCACGGCGGATCTGCTGCAATTCGGAATGGAAAGCGATGATCGGTTCGACCAGTTTCATAGCGGATCTCCAGGGAATGATCATAGTTCGCACCATTGTAGCCCTCCTTCTCATGCAATGGGTTTGAACTGCGAGAGCAGCTGTTTGCCCCTTCAAAATCGATTAAAGTAGCACTCTCCCAGCCGAATTTCTATCAATCATGACCACCACCCAAGTCCGCGGCGCTTGCCCGCACGATTGCCCCGACACCTGCGCCCTGTTGATCACTGTCACCGACGGCGTTGCCACCGAGGTCAAGGGCGACCCCGCGCACCCCACTACCGCCGGCGTGCTGTGTACCAAGGTGGCGCGCTATACCGAGCGCACCTATCACGCCGAGCGCCTGCTGTACCCGATGCGGCGGGTGGGACCGAAGGGCGCCGGGCAGTTCGAGCGCATCAGCTGGGACCAGGCCATCGACATCATTGCCAGCCGCCTGTCCGCCATCGCCGCGCGCGATGCGCAGGCGATCCTGCCCTACAGCTATGCCGGCACCATGGGACTGGTGCAGGGCGATTCGATGTCGGCGCGTTTTTTCAACCAGCTCGGTGCCTCCGCGCTCGACCGCACCATTTGCGCCACCGCCGGCGCCACTGGCTACAAGTACACCATCGGCGCCTCGATGGGCACCGATATCGAGCAGTTCCAGGACGCCAAACTGATCATCATCTGGGGCGGCAATCCGATCGCCTCCAACCTGCATTTCTGGACCCGTGTGCAAGAAGCCAAGCGGCACGGCGCGCGCCTGATCGCCATCGATCCCTACCGCTCGCTGACGGCCGAAAAATGCCATCAGCACATCGCCCTGCTGCCCGGCACCGATGCCGCCCTGGCGCTGGGCATGATGCATGTGCTGATCGCCGAGAACCTGCTCGACGACGATTACATCGCCCGCCACACGCTCGGCTTCGATGCCCTGAAGGAGCGCGTGCTGGCGTGGACGCCGGCGCACACGGCAGCCGTCTGCGGGCTCGACGCCAACACCGTGATCGGTCTGGCGCGCGACTACGGCCAGGCGGCGCGGCGCGGCGAACCGGTGGCCATCCGCGTCAATTACGGCGTCCAGCGGGTGGCCGGCGGCGGTATGGCCGTGCGTAACATCGCCTGCCTGCCGGCGCTGGTGGGCGCCTGGCGCCACGCCGCTGGCGGTGTGCAGCTGTCGACTTCGGGCGCTTTTCCCGCCAACCGGGTGGCGCTGCAGCGCCCCGACCTGCAAACCCGGCCGGTACGCACGATTAACATGACCACCATCGGCGACGATTTACTGCGTCCCGCCTCGGCCGACTTCGGCCCCACCATCGACGCCGTCATCGTCTACAACGCCAATCCGCTGGCGATTGCCCCCGACTCCAGCAAAGTCATGCAAGGCTTTTTGCGCGAAGACTTGTTTACCGTCGTCCTCGAGCACTTCCAGACCGACAGCGCCGACTACGCCGACATCCTGTTGCCAGCGACCACCCAGCTCGAACACGTCGACGCCCATCTCGCCTACGGCCACCTGTACATGATGGCCAATAACGCCGCCATTGCGCCGCTCGGCGAAGCCAAACCGAATACCGAGATTTTCCGTCTGCTGGCCGCGCGCATGGGCTTTACTGACCCGTGTTTTAGCGAGAGCGACGAGCAGCTCGCCGCCAAAGCCTTCGACAACACCCACCCGCGCGCGATTGCCTTCGACTGGGAATCGCTCAAACGCAGTGGCTGGCAAAAGCTGCAGGTGGCGGACGCACCGTTTGCCGACGGCGGCTTTTTTACCCCATCGGGCAAGTGCGAATTGTATTCTGCCAGCATGCTCGCCGATGGCCTCGACCCGGTCCCTGCCTACATCGCGCCGTACGAATCGGTGGCCTCCAATCCGCAACTGGCTAAACGGTTTCCGCTGGCGATGATCTCTCCGCCAGCGCGCAATTTTCTCAACTCGACGTTTGTCAACATCAAGAGCCTGCGCGGCGTCGATGGCGAGCCCTATCTCGACATGCACCCGCACGACGCGCGCGCGCGCGGCATCGGCCATGGCGACATGGCGCGCATCTTCAATGACCGCGGCTCGTTCGTCGCCCGGGCGCGCGTGACCGAAAAGGCGCGCCAGGGGCTGGTGGTGGGCTTGTCGATCTGGTGGAAAAAACTCGCCAGCGACGGCAAGAACGCCAACGAAGTGACCAGTCAGCGCCTGACCGACATGGGCCGCGCACCGACCTTTTACGACACCCTGGTCGAGGTCGAAAAAATGCCGACCCCGCGCGCATGAAGCTGCGCTGGCGCCTGCTGCTGGCCGCTGGCCTGCTGGCCGCCAGCCTGGCTGGATGCGGCACCCTGGGTTACTACAGCCAGGCGGCGCGCGGGCAGCTGTCACTGCTGGCCGAGTCGCGGCCCATCGATGAAGTGATCGCCGACCCCGCCACCTCGGCGCAGCTGAAAAACCGGCTGGCCACCGCGCGCCAGATCCGCGCCTATGCGGTGGCCAATCTGGCCCTGCCCGACAACCAGAGCTACCGCAACTACACGGCGCTGGCGCGGCCTTACGTGGTGTGGAATGTGGTCGCCACGCCGGCGCTGTCGTTAAAGCCGATCCAGTGGTGCTTTCCGGTGGCCGGCTGCGTCAACTACCGCGGCTACTACGGCAAGGACGACGCCAACGCCTATGCGCGCGAACTGCGCCAGGCCGGCTACGATGTGCAGGTGGGCGGCGTATCGGCCTATTCGACGCTGGGCTACTTCAACGACCCGCTCATTTCCACCTTCATCCATTATCCCGACGCCGAACTGGCGCGGCTGATTTTTCACGAACTGTCGCACCAGGTGGTGTACGTGGCCGGCGACTCGCGCTTTAACGAGTCCTTCGCCAGCGCGGTGGAGGAGGCCGGCGTCGAGCAGTGGCTGCAGCACTTCGGCAACCCGAGCATGCGCGAGAACTATGCGCGCTATACGGCGCGGCGCCAGGATTTTCTGCAGCTGCTGCTGGCCTGCCGCCGCGCGCTCGCAGCGAACTACCGCAGCGACAGCAGCGACGCCGTCAAGCTGGCCGAAAAGGCGCGTCTGTTCGCCCGCCTGCAAAGCGATTACGCCGTCCTTAAAACGCAGTGGGGCGGTTACGCCGGCTACGACCGTTTTTTTGCCGAGCCGCTGTCGAACGCCCACCTGGCCGCGGTTGCCACCTACAACGACCTGGTGCCGGCGTTTCGCACCCTGCTGGCGCGCGAAGGCAGCTTTCGCGCCTTTTATGCAGCGGTGCGGCGCCTGGCGGCCCTCGACAAAGACCAGCGCAATCGGCGCCTGGTGGCCCTGGGCGGCAGTACCGCCCCAGCCACGCAGGACGAATAAGGTTAGAGCGCGCCTTCAAAACCGGGGAAAAGCGCTTGCCATTGGCGCCACTGCCCGATAGCATCGCAAAAGGAGTACCTTTACATAAGATTGCACCCTCGACGGCGCAAATAACGATAATTACGAGACAAAGGCAACCCGATGGACAAAATATGGCTGAAGTCTTATCCCCCAGGCGTGCCGGCGGAGATTGATCCCGACCAGTACCGCTCCCTCGTGCAGCTGCTCGACGAATCCTTCGTCAAGTACGCCGCCCGCAATGCCTACGTGTGCATGGACAAGTTCCTCACTTACGGCGAGCTCGATGACTATTCGCGTCGCGCCGCCGCCTGGCTGCAAAGCCGTGGCATGCAAAAGGGTGCGCGCGTGGCCATCATGATGCCCAACGTGCTGCAGTACCCGATCGCCATCGCCGCCGTTCTGCGTGCCGGTTACACCGTCGTCAACGTCAATCCCCTGTACACGCCGCGCGAACTGGAGCACCAGCTGACAGACGCCGGCTGCGAAGCGATCCTGGTACTGGAAAATTTTGCGCACACCCTGCAGCAGGTGCTGCCGCGCACCCCCGTCAAGCACATCGTCGTCGCCAGCATGGGCGAGATGCTGGGCGGCGCAAAAGGCGTTATCGTCAATTTCGTCGTCCGCAACGTCAAAAAAATGGTGCCGGAATTTAGCCTGCCGAACACCGTGCGTTTCAAGGACATGCTGGCGCAAGGGGCGAAAATGCAGTTCACGCCAGTGGCCAGCACGCCGCAGGACGTCGCCTTTCTGCAGTACACGGGCGGTACCACCGGTGTCTCCAAGGGCGCCACGCTCACGCACCGCAACGTCATCGCCAACGTGCTGCAGACCGAGGCCTGGTCCTCACCCGTGCTCGGTGGCGACCACGCCGGCGAGCAGGTCACCATCGTCTGCGCCCTGCCGCTGTACCACATCTTCGCGCTGACCTGCTGCGCCATGTGGGGCATGCGGGTCGGGGCGCTCAACATCCTCATTCCCAACCCGCGCGACATCGGTGGCTTCATCAAGGAGCTGCGCAAGTACAAGGTCAACATGCTGCCGGCGGTGAATACGCTCTACAACGCGCTGGTCAATCATCCCGATTTCGCTGCCGTCGATTTTTCCGGCCTGAAGATCGCCAACGGTGGCGGCATGGCGGTGCAGCAGGCAGTCAACGACAAGTGGAAAGCGATTACCGGCGTCTCCATCATCGAAGGCTACGGTCTGTCTGAAACCTCGCCCGTGGCCACCTGCAACCGCGCCAATATGGACGGCTTCTCCGGCAATATCGGACTGCCGGTACCGTCGACCGATGTCGCCATTCTCGACGACGACGGCGCGCCGCTGCCACTGGGCGAACGGGGCGAAATCGCCATCCGCGGCCCGCAGGTGATGGCCGGCTACTGGAACCGTCCGGACGAAACGGCCAAGGTCATGACGGCCGACGGCTTCTTCAAATCGGGTGACGTCGGCGTCATGGATGCCAGCGGTGCGGTTAAAATTGTCGACCGCAAGAAGGACATGATTTTGGTGTCGGGCTTTAACGTCTATCCGAACGAACTCGAAGGGGTGATTGCCGCCCATCCGGGCGTGCTCGAATGCGCCGTCATCGGCGTGCCCGACGAGCACTCGGGCGAAGCAGTCAAAGTGTTCGTGGTGCGCAAAGACCCGGCGCTGACCAAGGAGCAGCTGATGGACTATTGCAAGGAGCAGCTGACCGGCTACAAAAAGCCGAAGTACATCGAGTTCCGCGACGATCTGCCCAAGACCAACGTCGGCAAGATCCTGCGCCGCGTATTGCGCGACGAAGTGCCGGCGGTGACCAAACAGGCCGCTTAGCGCAGGAGCACGGGCTGGGCGGCGCCGCTGCCGCCTGTTGCCACGCCCGGTCGCCGGGCGTTTTTTATCGTGCTCGTCAGCGTGGTGTTGCGAGCGCAGTTTTACTATTTATAGAGTTTTGTAGACGAGGCATGATGGACAAATTTTGGCTTAAATCGTACCAGCCCGGCGTGCCGGCGGAGATCGACCCGACGCAGTACCGGTCGCTCACCCACATGCTCGAAGATGCCTTCGTGCGGCATGCGGCGCGCCCCGCCTTTGCCTGCATGGACAAGTCCATCAGCTACGCCGAACTCGATGCCATGTCGCGCAAGATGGCCGCCTGGCTGCAATCGAAGGGCCTCAAGCAGGGCGCCCGCGTGGCCCTGATGATGCCCAATGTGCTGCAGTATCCGGTGGCGATGGCGGCCGCCCTGCGCGCCGGCTATGTGATCGTCAACGTCAATCCGCTGTACACCGCGCGCGAACTGGAACACCAGCTGACCGACTCGGGCGCCGAGGCCATCGTCGTGCTGGAAAACTTCGCCACCACGGTCGAACACGTACTCGCCAAAACGCCCGTCAAGCACGTCATCGTCGCCACCATGGGCGATTTGCTGGGCACCGTCAAGGGCGCCATCGTCAACCTGGTGGTACGCAAGGTCAAAAAGCTGGTGCCGGTGTTTAGCCTGCCGGGTGCGCTGTCGTTCAAGCAGGTGATCGGCGAGGGCGCTCGCCTCAATTTTAGTCCAGTGAGCATCGGCCACGACGACATCGCCTTCCTGCAGTACACCGGCGGCACCACCGGGGTGTCGAAAGGCGCCGTGCTGCTGCACCGTAATGTGATCGCCAATGTGCTGCAAAACGAAGCGTGGCTCACCCCCACGCTGTCGACGCTGCCGGCCGGCCAGCAGCTGCAGTTCGCCTGCGCGCTGCCGCTGTACCACATCTACGCGCTGACCGTGTGCGCGCTGATGGGCATCCGCCTAGGCGGTCTGAACCTGTTGATTCCCAACCCGCGCGACATGGCCGGCTTCGTCAAGCAGCTGGCCAAGTACCGCATCAATATTTTCCCGGCCGTGAACACGCTGTACAACGGCCTGCTCAACAATCCCGAATTTGCCAAGCTCGATTTTTCCAGCTACCGCGTCTGCAATGGCGGCGGCATGGCCGTGCAGCAGGCGGTGGCCGACAAGTGGCTCAAGGTGACCGGCACCCCCATCGTCGAAGGCTATGGCCTGTCGGAGACTTCGCCGGTGGCCACCGCCAACCGCTGCGACATCACCCGCTTTACCGGCACCATCGGCCTGCCGCTGCCCTCGACCGAAGTGCGCATCCTCGACGATGACGGCATCGAAGTGGCGCTGGGCGAGCGCGGCGAGATCGCCATCCGCGGCCCGCAGGTGATGGCCGGCTACTGGAACCGCGCCGATGAAACGCTCAAGGCGATGACCTCGGACGGTTTCTTCCGCACCGGCGACATCGGCATCATGGAAGCCGATGGCAGCACCCGCATCGTCGACCGCAAGAAGGACATGATTCTCGTCTCCGGCTTTAATGTGTATCCGAACGAGGTGGAGGCGGTGGTGTCGTCGATGCCGCAAGTACTCGAAGTGGCCTGCGTCGGTGTCCCCGACAGCAATTCGGGCGAAGCGGTCAAGCTGTTCATCGTCAAGCGCGATGCTGCGCTCACCAAGGAAGCCGTGCTCGACTACTGCCGCGATCAGCTCACTGGCTACAAGCGGCCGAAGTTCGTCGAGTTCAGGAACGATCTGCCGAAGACCAATGTCGGCAAGATCCTGCGGCGCGAACTGCGCGACACCACGCCCGCCTAAATCAGACGGTAGCGATGCGGGCGCTGCCCGCCGTCACCGCAAAGCGCGCCAGCGTGGTGGCGGCGCTGGCGGCATCATGGACGTTGTCGAGGCCAATAAAACTGGCGCTTGTGGCGGCCGGTGTCACTGCCAGCAACATAAAACCGCGGCGGTCGCTGCGACCATACGCGATGTGCGGATTGGCGGCGACCATTTGATCGGTGCGTGCCTGCGGCCTGCTCGACGAGGTGATCGAGGTGCCGCAAAACTCGGCCGCCAGCAGCGGATTGGCGTTCGATACGGGGCGGTCGAAATCGCGCCGCAACTGGGCCGCAAAAAAACTGTGAACGTCGCCCGACAGCACCAGCGGATTGGCGGCGCGCGACCGCGCCAGCAGATCGAACAGGCGCCGGCGCGCGGCCGGATAACCATCCCAGCCATCGGTCCAGAAGCGGCCGGCGCCCGGCTTGACGATGTTTACCTGACTCGCTTGCGCCATCAGCGTTTGCTGGGCCAGGATATTCCAGCGCGCCCCTGACGATCCCAGTCCCTGTTGCAGCCACGCTTCCTGCTCCCGTCCCAGCATGCTGCGCGACGCTGCCGCCAGTGCCGCGCACTCGCGCAGCGTGGTGGTGCTGACGGCGCAGGCGTGCGGTGCGCGGTACTGGCGGTCGTCGAGCACGTGAAAGCGCGCCAGCCGGCCCCAGTCATAGCGCTGGAACATGCTAAAACGGCTGGGGTCGCTGCCGGCCGCCAGGCGGATCGGCATGTGCTCATAAAACGCCTGGTAGGCGGCGGCGCGGCGTGCCGCAAAGCCGGCCAGGCCGCCGGCATCGACGTCGCCGGTGTAATCGTTGACCACTTCGTGGTCGTCCCAGGTGACGATCCATGGCGCGGCGTGGTGGGCTGCCTGCAGATCGCGGTCGCTTTTATATTGTGCGTAGCGGGCGCGGTAATGGGCGAGCGTGAACGACTCGTCGCTGCGCACTGCCTTGTCGGGGTGATGCAGGCGGTACGGCCCCCACTCATAAATATAATCGCCCAAAAAGGCCACAAGGTCGGGGGCGGCGGCGGCGATCTGACGGTGCGCCGCGTAGCTGCCGAATTCCCAGTGCTGGCACGACGCCACCGCCAGTTTCAGCAGGGACGGCAGCTCGGCGGCAGCGGGTGCGGTGCGGGTGCGGCCGATCGGGCTGACGGCGTCACCGAGCATGAAGCGGTACCAGTACCAGCGGCCCGGGCGCAAGCCGCGCACGTCGACGTGCACGCTGTGTGCCAGGGCCGGCAGCGCGCTGGCACTGCCCTTGGCGGCGATGCGGCTAAATGCGGCATCGTCGGCCACTTCCCAGCGCACCGCGTAGGCCAGCGGCAGCACGCTCGCATTGAGGGGATCGGCGAGAATGCGGGTCCATAACACCACCGCATCGGGCAGTGGCGAGCCGGAGGCGACGCCCAAACTAAACGGGTAGCCCGCGCCCGCGCTGGCCGTGCCGCCCAGGCCGGGGATGGCGGCCAGCGCCGCCAGCTGCGCCGCATTCCTTAAAAAAATGCGGCGCGCTTCGCTCATGGCTGGTGCGGGCTGCTGATCAACGATTCGAGTGGGGGCAGGGCGCGCGGCTTGCGGTCGTCGCCGGTGGCGACGTAGGTGAGGGTCGCTTCGGTGACCTTGACGATGTCGGCCTGCAGGCGGTTGCGCTCGGCGTACACCTCGACGTACACGGTGATCGAGGTAGTGCCCACCTTGACGATGTCGGCGTAAAACGACAGCAGGTCGCCGACAAACACGGGATGCTTGAACAGGAAGGAATTGACGGCGATGGTGGCAACGCGGCCATTGGCGCGGCGGGTGGCCGGCAGTGAACCGGCGATATCGACCTGCGCCATGATCCAGCCGCCGAAGACGTCGCCGTACACATTGGCGTCGGACGGCGCCGGCATCACCCGCAATTGTGGCATTTTACCGACGGGCAGGCCCGGTGCGATGGTGGTTGGCAGGGGGCTGGCGGGTGCTACATCGGGCGTGGTCATCGTCAATATCCGTGAAGGGGCTACAATCGACCCGAATTGAACCACAAAAGCCAAAGCTCCGCCATGCGCCCGTCGTCCGCCTCTCCCGCCGTCTCTTCCCCTGCCACCGCCCCCGCCGCCGCCGGGCGCAGCGACTGGTCGACCATCAAGACCCTGCTGCCTTACCTGTGGGTCTACAAATGGCGGGTGCTGGCAGCGCTGGGCTGCCTGATCGGCGCCAAGGTCGCCAACGTCGGTATCCCGGTGGTCATGAAGCAGCTCATCGATGCGCTCAGTATCAGCCCCAGTCACCCCAAGGCGCTGATGGTGCTGCCGCTGGGCGTGCTGCTGGCGTATGGCGCGCTGCGCCTGTCGACGACGGTGTTTACGGAACTGCGCGAATTCCTGTTTGCCCGCGTCACCCAGCGCGCCGTGCGCACCATTGCGCTGCAGGTGTTTCGCCACCTGCACAATCTGTCGCTGCGCTTTCACCTGAACCGCCAGACCGGCGGCATGACGCGCGATATCGAACGGGGCACCCGCGGCGTCAGCTCGCTCATTTCATACACCCTGTTTAATATTCTGCCCACCCTGGTCGAGATCACCCTGGTGCTCTCTTACCTGATCGTTAAGTACGACCGCTGGTTCAGCATCATCACCGCCGTCGCCCTGGTCAGCTACATCACCTTTACCGTGCTGGTGACGAACTGGCGCACGCACTTCAGGCGCACCATGAACGAGCTCGAATCGAAGGCCAGCACCAAGGCCATCGACTCGCTGATCAATTACGAGACGGTCAAATACTTTGGCAACGAGCGCTACGAAGCGTCGCGCTATGACGAGGGCTTGCAGACTTTTGAAAATGCTGCCGTCAAGTCGCAAACCTCGCTGTCGGTGCTCAACACGGGGCAGTCGCTGATCATCGCCACGGCCGTCACCCTGATTCTATGGCGCGCCACCGCCGGCGTCATCGACGGCAGCATGAGCCTGGGCGACCTGGTGCTGGTCAATGCCTTCATGATCCAGCTGTACATCCCCCTCAATTTTCTCGGCGTGATCTACCGCGAAATCAAGCAAAGCCTGGCCGACATGGAGCGCCTGTTTGCGCTGCTGGACCAGAACCGCGAAGTGGCCGACAGCGCCGGCGCCACCAGCCTGGCAGCAGGCGGTGCGCGCGTCGAGTTCCGCCACGTGCAGTTCAGTTATGAAGCGAAGCGCCAGATTTTATTTGATGTCGACTTTAGCATCGCCGCCGGCACCACCACGGCGGTGGTGGGCCACAGCGGTTCGGGCAAGTCGACCATGTCGCGCCTGCTGTTTCGCTTTTATGATGTCAACGCCGGCGCCATCACCATCGACGGGCAGGATATCCGCAACGTCACCCAGGAGTCGCTGCGCGCGGCGATCGGCATCGTGCCGCAGGATACGGTGCTGTTCAACGATACCATCGAGTACAACATCGCCTACGGCAAGCCGGGCGCCAGCAAGGCCGACATCGTCGCCGCCGCGCGCGCCGCCTCGATCCACGATTTTATCGACAGCCTGCCCGATGGTTACGCCACCATGGTCGGTGAGCGCGGTTTGAAACTGTCGGGTGGCGAAAAGCAGCGGGTGGCGATCGCCCGCACGCTATTGAAAGACCCGGCGCTCCTGATTTTTGATGAGGCGACCTCGGCGCTCGACTCGCGTGCCGAGCAGGCCATCCAGGCCCAGCTCAAGGAGATTGCGAAGAACCGCACCACCCTGGTGATCGCCCACCGCCTGTCGACGGTGGCCGACGCCGAGCAGATCCTGGTACTCGACCATGGCCGCATCGTCGAGCGTGGCACCCACCAGGCGCTGCTGGCCGAAGATGGCCTGTATGCGCAGATGTGGCAGCGCCAGCAGGCGAGGGTGGACGAGCTGCCCGCCTCGCCCGCCGAGCCCATAGCGGCTATTGCGCCCACCGAGCCCGCTGCACCCCTTCAATACGTATAAAACATGCGCTGAATGTCCCTGGTGCTGGTGGTTTTGGTCAGCGCCAGCATCAACAGGATGCGCGCCTTTTGCGGGTTGAGGGTGTCGGCGGCGACGAAGTCGAGTTCATCGTCATTGGCTTCGCCATTTCGGGCCAGGATGCCCTGGCCGACGCGGCTGGCCCGCACCACGATAGCGCCCTTCTGGCGCGCCGCCTTCAGCGCGGGCAGCACTTTGGCGGCCAGGCTGCCGTCGCCCACGCCGGCATGGATGATGCCCTTGGCACCGGCAGCGACAAAGGCGTCGACCGCCACCGGACCGACGTTGGCATAGCCGTAGACGATTTCCACCATCGGCAGCGCAGTCAGACTGGAAACGTCGAACTCGGTCTCGAGGGTGTGCTTGCGGGTCGACTGGCGATAAAAGAAGGCCTTGCTGCCCTGGATATAGCCGAGCATGCCCAGTTCCGGCGTGCGGAAGGCGTCGAGGGTGGAGGTATTGGTCTTGGTGACCTCGCGCGCCGCCTGGATCTGGTCGTTCATCACCACCAGCACGCCCTTGCCGGCGGCGTCCGCGCTCGCTGCCAGCAGCACCGCGTTGTACAGATTGATGGGGCCATCGGCCGACAGCGCCGTCGACGGCCGCATGGCGCCCACCAGCACGACCGGCTTTTTGCTTTTGACTACCAGGTCGAGGAAATACGCCGTCTCCTCTAAGGTATCGGTGCCATGGGTGATGACGAGGCCATCGACATTCGGCTGCGCCAGCAGGACATTGACGCGCTTGGCCAGGGTCAGCCAGTGCTCGTTGCTCATGTTCTCGCTGGCGATCTGGAATACCTGCTCGCCGGTGACCCTGGCCACCTTGGCCAGTTCCGGCACCGCCTGGATCAGGCTTTGCACGCCGACGGTGGCGGCGGTGTAACCGACCGTGGTGGTGGAGGTGGCGCCGGTGCCGGCGATGGTACCGCCGGTGGCGAGGATGACGACGTTGGGCAGGCTTGTGGCCGGTGCTGCCTGCGCGCTGACGCTGGCGCCGGGCAGTAACAGCGAAAGCGAGAGCGAGGCGCCCGCGGCGAGCAGGAGACGGCGTTTTGGCTGGTGCATGGGCACTCCGTGTAAAAATCAGGGGACATCAAAAAAGGGCTTTCCATCGCTGGAAAGCCCGAGATACGCAGATGCTGCGGCGTCGCCCGTTACGGCAGCGCAGCGGTGGCCAGGTCCTTGTGGGTAGGCTGGGTCAGTTCACCCTCCCACTTGGCGACCACCGCAGTGGCGATACCATTGCCGATGACGTTGGTGGCCGAACGTGCCATGTCGAGGAAGTGGTCGATCCCCAGCAGCAGCAGCAAGCCGGCTTCGGGAATATTAAACTGCGCCAGGGTGGCGGCGATCACCACCAGCGAAGCGCGCGGCACGCCAGCCATGCCCTTCGAGGTCAGCATCAGCACCAGCATCATGGTGATCTGCGAGCCCAGCGACATTTCGATGCCGTAGGCCTGGGCGATGAAGACGGTGGCGAAGGTGCAGTACATCATCGAGCCATCGAGGTTGAACGAGTAACCGATCGGCAGCACGAAGGCGGCGATGCGGTTCTTGACGCCGAAGCGCTCGAGCCCTTCGAGGGTTTTCGGGAACGCCGCTTCCGACGACGCGGTGGAAAATGCCAGCAGGGTCGGTTCGCGCAGCTCGGCCAGCAGGCGCAGCACGCGCGGTCCCAGGAACAGGAAGCCGATGAAGGTCAGCACCAGCCACAGCAGAGCGATACCGAAGTAAAACTCGCCCATGAAGATGCCGTAGGTTTTGAGGACCCCCAGGCCGCTCTTGGCGACGATGCCGGAGACGGCCGCAAACACCGCATACGGCGCGAAGTTCATCACATAGCCGGTCACCTTGAGCATGATGTGGGCGATGCCGTCGATGGCGTCGATCAGCGGCTTGGCGCGTTCGCCCACGGCAGCGGCGGCGCTACCGAAGAACAGCGAGAAAATCACGATCTGCAGGATCTCGTTTTTCGCCATGCCGTCGGCGATCGAGGTGGGCACCAGGTGGGTGATGAATTCTTTCAGGGTCAGGCCGCTGGTGACGATGCCGGAGGCGGTGCCAATGGCGGGCAGCTGGTTGGCCGCATGGAAGGCATCGCCCGGACGGAACAGGTTCACCAGCACCAGGCCGAGGGTGAGCGAGATGACCGACGCGATGACGAACCAGCCCAGCGCCTTGATGCCGATACGGCCCACTTCGCGGGCGTCGCCCATGCGCGCAATGCCGACCACCAGGGTGGAAAACACCAGTGGTGCGATGATCATTTTAATCAGGCGCAGGAACAGGGTGGTCACCAGGCTCATGTTGTCGGCAAAGGTGGCCGGTTGCGCCATGTTGGCGTTGACGAAGTAGCCAGCCACGATCCCGAGCGCGAGCCCGATCAGGATATAAATGGTCAGGCGGTTGCGATTGTTCATGGGGCGCTTCCTGTGAAAGGGTCAATGCATACGGGCGATTGTGCGCCGGCGGCGGCGGACATGGGGGTGAGGATTCAATAAAATCTGCCGGCCGACGCACTTGATCACCGTGAAAATTGGTGATAAATACAAGATCCGCAGTATCCTAAGCATTCCAGACGCTGTCAAGCGAACCCTCCTCAGGAAGCCGGTAACGATGATCGAACTGAATAATGTCAGCAAATGGTATGGTGCCTTTCAGGTGCTCGACGACTGCAGCAGTGCCGTCGCCCGTGGCGACGTGGTGGTGGTGTGCGGTCCGTCCGGCTCCGGTAAATCGACCCTGATCAAGACGGTCAACGGTCTCGAACCGTATCAGCAGGGGCGCATCACGGTCGATGGGGTGGTCGTTGGCGACCCCGCCACCGCCCTGTCAACGCTGCGCGCCCGCATTGGCATGGTGTTCCAGAATTTCGAACTGTTCCCGCACCTGAGCGTGCGCCAGAACCTGACGCTGGCGCAGGTGAAGGTATTAAAGCGCAGCGAAGAAGAAGCCACCGCCAATGGTCTGAAGTATCTCGATCGGGTAGGCCTGCTGGACCAGCAGGACAAATTTCCCGCCCAGCTGTCTGGCGGCCAGCAGCAGCGCGTGGCGATCGCCCGCGCGCTGGCGATGGACCCGGTGGCCATGCTGTTCGACGAGCCCACTTCCGCGCTCGATCCGGAAATGATCAAGGAGGTACTCGACGTCATGGTCGGGCTGGCGCAGGATGGCATGACCATGATGGTGGTGACCCACGAAATGGGCTTTGCCCGCAAGGTGGCCGATCGCGTCATTTTCATGGACCACGGCAGGATCGTCGAGGAAGCCGCCACCGAGGCGTTTTTCACGGCACCGGCCTCGCCCCGCGCGCGCGAATTTTTGGCGCGCATTCTCGATTGAGCCGGCCGTATATTGTCGGCTGATGGTTCGCTGTGCCGGAGTAAAATGCAGGCAACCGTTTTTTGAAAGCTGCCATGTCCTTCACTGCCCCTACCACGCTGACCATCACCCGTCCCGACGACTGGCACCTGCACCTGCGTGACGGCGCCACCCTGGCCAGCGTGCTGCCGCACAGCGCCCGCCAGTTCGCCCGCGCCATCGTCATGCCCAACCTGAAGCCGCCGGTCACCACCACCGCGCAGGCGCAGGCCTACCGCGCGCGCATCCTGGCGGCGCTGCCGGCCGGGATGGCGTTCGAGCCCCTGATGACGCTGTACCTGACGAACGACACCGCCGCCGACGAAATCCGCCGCGCCCACGACAGCGGCGTGGTCCACGCCGTCAAGCTGTACCCGGCCGGCGCCACCACCAACTCGGCCGCCGGTGTCACCGACCTGGCGCGTTGTTATAAAACGCTCGAAGTGATGCAGGAGCTGGGCATGCCCTTCCTGGTGCACGGCGAAGTCACCGATGGCGACATCGACCTGTTCGATCGCGAAGCGGTGTTCATCGAGCGCGTCATGCGGCCGCTGCGGCGCGACATGCCCGCCCTGAAAATCGTCTTCGAGCACATCACCACCAAGGATGCGGCGCAGTACGTGGCCGAGGCCGAGGGGCCGATTGCCGCCACCATCACCGCCCACCACCTGCTCTACAATCGCAACGAGATGTTCAAGGGTGGCATCCGTCCCCATTACTACTGCCTGCCCGTGCTCAAGCGCGAAGAACACCGGCTGGCGCTGATGACCGCCGCCACCAGCGGTGACGAGCGCTTTTTCCTCGGCACCGACTCGGCCCCGCATGCCGCCGGCGCCAAGGAAGCGGCGTGCGGCTGCGCCGGCTGCTACACCGCCCTGCACGCCATGGAGCTCTACACCGAGGCGTTCGAACGGGCCGGTGCGCTCGACAAGCTCGAAGGCTTCGCCAGTTTTCATGGCGCCGACTTTTATGAACTGCCGCGTAACGAAGAGACCATCACCCTGGTGCGCGAGAGCTGGACCGTGCCGGCCACCGTGCCACTGGCCGAGGCGGCCGTGGTACCGCTCAATGCCGGCGAGCAGATCAACTGGAAAATGCTGTAAGGCGTGTTTGACGTCATCGATTGGCAGCGGCCGTGGTATGCCAGCGTGCGGCCGGCGTGCCTGCAGGTGGGGCCGCTGTCAGAGGCGCCGGCAAATCTGCATACGGCCCTCAACCGCGCCGCCGCCGCCCTACAGCTGCGCAATGCCGCCGGCCTGCCGGTCCGCTTCGTGGCGCAGGCCGATCTGCCTGCCGGACAAGCCTACGAGGCGTTCATTGGCGCCACCGGCTGCGTGCCCACGCGCGCGAACCTGCACGACTATTTTAATGCGCTGGTGTGGCTGACCTTCCCGCGCATCAAGCAGCAGCTCAATGCGCTGCAGGCGGCGCAGATTGCCGTCGCCGGCGTCGGCAAGTCACGCGGACCGGCGCGTGACGCCGCCACCATCTTTGATGAAAACTGCGCCCTGCTGGTGGTGCGCGACAGCGCCGCCGCGCGCGCCCTGGTCGACGCCCTGCGCGCGCACCGCTGGCACGAAGCCTTCGTCGAGCGGCGCGCCCAGTTCGGCGCGGACGCCCAGCTGTGGCTGTTCGGCCACGCGCTGATGGAAAAGCTGGTGGCGCCGAGGAAGGCGATCACCGCGCACACCCGCGTGGTGGTGGCGGACGATGGCTATTTTGAGGCCAGCGCGGCCGATCAGCGCGCCTGGCTCGACGCCCAGCAGGCGCAGGTGCTGGCCGACGAGCCGTTGAGTACCGCCTGTTATACCCCGCTGCCAGTGCTGGGCGTGCCCGGCTGGTGGCCGCAGCAGGACGCCGACTTTTATCACGACGCCGGCGTATTCCGGCCAGCCCGCCATTGATCACAGACCACTGACAAGCGAAGGAGTCAACATGACCGAACACGTACGCTGGGGCATCCTCGGCACTGGAAAAATCGCCCGCACCTTTGCGCAAGGGCTGCAGCAAACCCCCGGCGCCGTGCTGGCTGCGGTCGCTTCGCGCGACGGCGCCAAAGCGGCCGCCTTCGCCGCCGAATTTGGCGTGGCCGCCAGTTTCGACAGCTACCAGGCACTGGTCGACGCTGCAGACATTGACCTGGTCTACATCGGCACGCCGCACCCCATGCATGCCGAGAACGCCCTGATGGCGCTGGCCGCCGGCAAGGGTGTGCTGTGCGAAAAAGCGTTTACGGTCAACCGCCGCGAAGCCGAACTGGTGGTGGCGGCCGCGCGCGCGCGCGGGCTGTTTTTGATGGAAGCGATGTGGACCCGCTTCATGCCGGCGCTGGCGGCAGTGCGCCGCCTGGTCGACGCCGGCACCATCGGCACGCCGACCCAGCTGTCGGCCGATTTTGGTTTTGTCGCCCCCACCGATCCGGCCCACCGCGTCATCAACCATGCGCTCGGCGGCGGCGCCCTGCTCGACCTGGGCATCTATCCGCTGTCGATCGCCACCGCCTTGCTGGGGCCCGTGCACAGCGTCGTCGCCAGTGCCGACATGGGACCGACCGGGGTCGACCTGCAAACCGCCTTCACCCTCAAGCACGCCAATGGCGCCATGTCGGTGTGCGCCTGTTCGCTCACGGCCGTCACGCCGTGCGAGCTGACCATCGCCGGTCCGCTGGGACAGGTACGCATGAACAGCCGCTTTCACTGCGCCACCAGCATCAACGTCACGCTCACCGACGGCAGTGCTTACCAACTACCCACGCCCTATCTGGGCAATGGCTATGTGCACGAGATCGTCGAGGCGCAGCGCTGCTGGCAGGCCGGCCTGCTGGAGAGCCCCGGCATGACGCTCGATGACACGCTGGCGCTGATGGGGGTGATGGACGATATTCGCGGCCAGATTGGCTTGCGCTACGCGGCTGACCATTGATTTGACGGCGCGCGGCTCGTAGCGTTGAGTGAACCAAGGGGACAGGCGACTTCGCGCCAGTCTCCCGGCTGCAGGCGTCTGTAGGGGGGACTGGCCGGGCCACGCTGGCAGCGCAGGGTGCCGCTCCCATTTGCCCTCACCTGACCAGTCCTATTTGCCCGCCGCCGCATCAAGCCGCTGAAACAGCCCCTGATACTGACTTTTCGTGTGCCTGTTCATATGGCGGCGCACCAGCGTCAGTTCAGCCAGTTCGCGCTCGACCAGATCGCGGCGGCCGTTTTGCAGCGCCCATAACGCCAGGCCGGCGCGCGCCTCAATGCTGCCGAAGCGGCTGACCAAAAACTGGTACTCGTCGCCCGCCTCCGCGTCGCGGCCAGCCTGCGTATAGGCTTCGGCCAGCACCAGCCCCACCTGCTCCGGACGAAAGCCCGGCTGCGCCGCGCGCACGCTGGCCAGCAGGGCGATCGCTTCGTGGGTCTGGCCATGCGCCAGGCGCGCGCGGGCAGCGCCCAGGCCGATTTCGGCATCGGCGGCGAACGGGCCCTGCAGGCAGGCGTCATACAGGGCCACCGCTTCGGCGATCTGGGCGGCGCCACCGCCCTCGAGCAACTGGCGCGCCAGTCGCACCTGGTTGGCCGCCGTCGGTGTCAATTCAACGGCGGCGCGCGCCTCGCGCACCGCGCGGCCCGGCTGCACGGCGCGGTCAATGACGGCGCCGGCGCGGCGCAGGCCGCGCTGCAGCCTGGCGTCAGGCAGGAACACCACGGCGAAATACACCACGCTGCCCAGCAGCGGAAACATGAACAGGATTACCAGCCAGTACAGCTCGCGGCCCGAGCGCAGCGCGTGGATGGCAAAGAAGAGGGCGACGAGGACGTGCAGTCCGAGACCGAGCACTGGCATGGGAATAAAGATCAGGTAAGGGGCCGTCCAGTGTATTGAAAATTTCTGCTTGAAAACTATTCAATTGTAACTACGACCTCATTAATTGTCGGGCCCCATCACACCTTCAAAAACTCTTCTTTGCCGCCCAGCCAGCGCGCCAGGTGGGCTTCGACGATGGCGCCGTCGTGGCGGTGCAGCAGGTCGGTGGCGACCTGCTTGGCCTGTTCGACCAGCCACTGGTCGGTTTCCAGGTCGGCAAAGCGCAGCATCGCCTGGCCCGACTGGCGGGCGCCGAGAAATTCGCCGGGGCCGCGAATTTCCAGGTCGCGGCGGGCGATTTCAAAGCCGTCGGTGGTTTCGCGCATGGTCATCAAGCGCTGCTTGGCGATGCCGCCCAGCGGGCTTTGGTACAGCAGCAGGCAGACGCTGGCCGCCGAACCGCGTCCAACCCGCCCGCGCAGCTGGTGCAGCTGCGACAGGCCGAAGCGCTCGGCGTGTTCGATCACCATCAGCGAGGCGTTCGGCACATCGACGCCCACCTCGATGACGGTGGTGGCCACCAGCACCTGCACGGCATTGGCGGTAAACGCATCCATCACGGCCTGCTTTTCGGCCGGCTTGAGGCGGCCGTGCACCAGCCCCACCTGCAAGTCCGGCAGTGCCTCGGCCAGCATGGCGTGGGTGTCGGTGGCCGTCTGCAGCTGCAGTGCTTCGGATTCTTCGATCAGCGGGCACACCCAGTACACCTGGCGCCCTTCGAGGGCGGCGGCGTGGACCCGCTCGATCACTTCGTCGCGGCGATTCTGGTCGATGGCGCGGGTGACGATCGGGCTGCGTCCCGGTGGCAGCTCGTCGATGACGGACACCTCGAGGTCGGCGTAATACGTCATCGCCAGCGTGCGCGGGATCGGCGTGGCCGACATCATCAGCTGGTGCGGGGTCTTGCCATTGCTGCCCTTGTTGCGCAGGGTCAGGCGCTGGCCGACGCCGAAGCGGTGCTGCTCGTCGACGATCACCAGTCCCAGTCGGGCGAAGCTGACGCTGTCCTGGATCAGCGCATGGGTGCCGATCACCAGCTGCGCCTCGCCCGATTCGACCAGTGCGGTGGTGGCCAGCTTGTCCTTTTTTTTCAGGCTGCCCGTCAACCACACCACCTTCACTCCCAGCGGCTCCATCCAGCCGGCGATTTTTCTAAAGTGCTGGTCGGCGAGGATTTCAGTGGGCGCCATCAGCGCCGCCTGGTAGCCGCTATCGATGGCCTGGGCGGCGGCCAGCGCCGCCACCACCGTCTTGCCGCTGCCGACATCGCCCTGCAGCAGGCGCTGCATGGGATACGGCTGGCGCAAGTCGAAACGGATTTCGTCGAGCACGCGCGCCTGCGCGCCAGTGAGGGTAAATGGCAGCACGTTGGCAAACGCCGCGGTGAGGGTGCCGACCGTCTTGATCACCGGCGCCCCCTTGGCGCGGCGCGCCCGCTGGGCGCGTTTGAGGGACAGCTGCTGGGCCAGCAGTTCATCGAACTTCATGCGCACCCAGGCCGGGTGCGAGCGGTCCATCAGCGCATCGTCGTCGATGTCTTGCGGCGGCGCGTGCAGCAGCCGCACCGACTGCTCGAACTGCGCCAGCTGCAGCGACTGCAGCAGCGCCGCCGGCAGGGTATCGGTCCAGTCGATGCGGCCCATCGCCTCCATAATCGCGCGCCGTAACATCGTTTGCGAGAGCCCTTCGCCGGACGGGTAGACCGGCGTGAGCACGGTCGGCAGCGGCGCCCCTTCGTTGACCACCTTGTAGATCGGGTGGACCATCTCGGCGCCGAAAAAGCCGTGTTTGAGTTCAGCGCGCGCGCGCACCCGCGTGCCCTCGGCCAGCTGGCGCACCTGGCTGCCGTAAAAATTCATGAAGCGCAGCAGCAGATCGCCGCTGGCGTCGGCGATCGTCACCAATAGCTGGCGGCGCGGCTTGAAGCTGATTTCGTTCTTGGTGACGATGCCTTCGACCTGCGACACGTGGCCGCCGCGCAGGCACGCTTCGCGGATCGGCACGACGATGGTTTCATCTTCGTAGCGCATCGGCAGGTGCAGCACCAGGTCCATGTCCGAGCGCAGGCCCAGCCGGGCCAGCCTGGTGGCGGTCGATGCTGGCGGCGCTTTTGGCTTGGCGGCGGGCTTCGCTGCCGGGTTCACTGCTGGCTTCACGGCCGGTTTTATCGATGGCATGGATGGCGGGAAGGCCAACTCGCAGGGCAAGTGGCGTAAAATAGAAGGTTGCCTGGCGCGTTTGCCGCGGTATTGATCGCAATGCGCCTATTGTAAAGCGCGTGAGCCCCGCCTGTGCGTCCTACCAGCAGCCGTGTGACCGTGCCGGCCCCCTTTTTTAAATAACGACCTCCATGTACAGCCTTTCCGATTTTGATTTCGACCTGCCGCCAGAGCGCATCGCCCAGACCCCGCTGGCCGAACGCAGCGCCTCGCGCCTGCTGCACCTCGACGGCGACACCATCATCGACCGCCAGTTCGCCGACATCGTCGGCCAGCTGCATGCCGGCGACCTCTTGGTGATGAACGACACGCGCGTATTAAAGGCGCGCTTTTTTGGCGTCAAGGCCTCCGGTGGCCAGGTCGAGGTGCTGGTCGAGCGGGTGTTAGACGAGCGCACCGTGCTGGCCCAGGTGCGTGCCTCGAAGTCGCCCAAGCCGGGTAACCGCATGCGCCTGGCCGACGCCTTCGACGTCACCGTGGGCGAACGCGCCGGCGAATTTTTTACGCTCACCTTCGAGGCCGATGTATTCGAGCTGATCGAGGCGCACGGCCGCCTGCCGCTGCCGCCGTATATCGATCACACTGCCGACGCTTTCGACGAGCAGCGCTATCAAACCGTGTATTCGAAAGCGCCCGGTGCGGTGGCGGCGCCCACCGCCGGCCTGCATTTCGACGACGCCGTGCTGGCCGCGCTGGCAGCGAAGGGCGTGCGTTTTGCCTACGTGACGCTGCACGTGGGCGCCGGCACCTTCCAGCCAGTGCGGGTCGAACAGCTGGCCGATCACCACATGCACACCGAGTGGTACACGGTGCCGCAAGCGACCGTCGACGCCGTGCAGGCGGCGCAGGCGGTCGGCCGCGCCGTCGTCGCCGTCGGCACCACCAGTCTGCGCGCGCTCGAATCGGCCTCGCAAAGCGGCCAGCTGGTCGCCGGCAGCGCCGACACCGCGCTGTTCATCACCCCCGGCTACACCTTTCACACGGTGAGCCGCCTGATCACCAATTTTCACCTGCCCAAATCGACCCTGTTGATGCTGGTGTCGGCATTTGCCGGCTACCAGCAGATTCGCGCGGCGTATGCCCACGCCATCGCCAGCGGCTACCGTTTTTTCAGCTATGGCGACGCCATGCTGCTCACGACCACCTCCCTTGCAGTTACCGATAAAGTTGCCCATGCTTGAATTTACCCTGCTTAAAACCGACAGCAGTGGCCTGTCGCACGCCCGCCGCGGTCGCCTGAAACTCAACCACGGCATCGTCGAGACGCCGATTTTCATGCCGGTTGGCACCTATGGTTCGGTCAAGGCCATGTCGCCGCTCGAATTGAACGAGATCGATGCGCAAATCATCCTCGGCAACACCTTTCACCTGTGGCTGCGTCCGGGCACCGCCGTGCTCGACAAGTTTGGCGGCTTGCATGGTTTTATGGGCTGGCAAAAGCCGATCCTCACCGATTCCGGCGGTTTCCAGGTGTTTTCGCTGGGCGCCATGCGCAAGATCACCGAGGAGGGCGTGAAGTTCGCTTCGCCCATCGATGGCAGCAAGTTATTTTTGTCGCCGGAAATTTCGATGCAGATCCAAAAGTCGCTCAATTCCGACATCGTCATGCAGTTCGATGAATGCACGCCCTACGAAATCGATGGCCGCCCCGCCACCAGCGAAGAGGCCGCCAAGTCGATGCGCATGTCGCTGCGCTGGGCCCAGCGCTCGATGAACGAATTTACCGCGGGCGGCAATCCAAATGCACTGTTCGGCATCGTCCAGGGCGGCATGTTTGAAAATTTACGCGATGAATCGCTGGCCGGCCTGGAAGAAATCAATTTCCCCGGCATCGCCATCGGCGGCCTGTCGGTGGGCGAGCCGAAGGAAGACATGATGCGCATGCTGGCCCACGTCGGCCCGCGCTTGCCGGCCAACAAGCCCCATTACCTGATGGGCGTCGGCACGCCGGAAGACCTGGTGGCCGGGGTGGCCAATGGCATCGATATGTTCGATTGCGTCATGCCGACCCGCAACGCCAGAAATGGCTGGCTGTTTACCCGCTTCGGCGACGTCAAAATCAAGAACGCCCGCTACAAGGACGATGCCGCGCCGCTCGACGAGAGTTGCAGCTGCTACTGCTGCCAGAATTTTTCGCGCGCCTATTTGCACCACCTGCATCGCTCGAAGGAAATTTTAGGCGCCCGTCTGAACACCATTCATAATCTGCACTATTACCTGAAAATCATGCAGGAAATGCGCGACGCCATCGATGGCGACCGCTTTCAGGCGTTCCGCCTGCAATTTAACGCCGACCGGGCGCGCGGCGTGTAAATATGTCGCTTGCATTGGCAAATCGCGTGCCCACCTTGAAGAAGTGCTACGCCCTTCTTGCCAATGCTAGAATACAGCGCTGCTTTTTTAACCAAGTCACAACGATAACTGGAGTAAACGTGTTCATTTCCAATGCTTATGCACAAGCCACCACGGCTGGTACCGCCGCCGATCCTGGCATGATGGGCAATCTGACGACGTTCGCACCGCTGGTGCTGATGTTCGTGGTCATGTATTTCTTGATGATCCGCCCCCAGCAAAAGCGCGCCAAGGAACAGCGTTCGATGATGGATGCGCTGGCCAAGGGCGATGAAGTCGTCACGTCGGGCGGCATGCTGGGCAAGGTCGCCAAGGTCAGCGAGAACGGTTACGTCACCATCGAGGTGGCGATTAACACCGAGATCGTGGTGCAAAAATCGGCCATCACGACGCTGCTGCCAAAGGGCACCCTGAAGTCGCTGTAAGCATGCGACATCGTGCCGGTGCGCCTTCCTGCGCGCCGGCACCGGTCTGCCTGTCTGCCAACCTGCTTGACGCTGGAACACTATGAATCGCTATCCTCTCTGGAAATACCTCCTGATCGCCCTCGCGCTGCTGATGGGCGCGCTGTACACGGCGCCCAATTACTTCGGCGAATCGCCGGCCTTGCAAGTGACGACCGGCAAGGCCACTGTCAAGATCACCAGCGATACCTCGGCCCAGGTGGCCCAGGCGCTCAAGCAGGATGGCATTCCGCCTGACCGCGTCACCCTCGACGGCCAGGGCGCCTCGACCTCGGTGCGCGTGCGCTTTGCCAGCACCGATGCGCAGTTCAAGGCCAAACTGGCCCTCGAACGCGACCTTAACCGCGACGCCACCGACCCTGATTACATCGTCACCGTCAACCTGGCCAAAAATACCCCCGCCTGGATGCAAGCGATCCGCGCGCTGCCGATGAACCTGGGCCTGGACTTGCGCGGTGGCGTGCACTTCCTGATGCAGGTCGATGGCAAGGCTGTGCTGGAAAACAAGATCAAGGGCTTGCAGTCGAGCGTGCGCAGCACCCTGCGCGACAAGAACGTGCGCCACGCCGGCATCGAACGGGTCGGCAATGCGCTGGAAGTCAAATTCCGCGACGCCGCTACCCGCAACCAGGCGCGCACCGTGCTGGGCGCGCAAATGGCCGACCTGGCCTTTGCCGATGCCGCCGATGGCAGCGACCTCAAACTGGTCGTCACCCTCAAGCCGGCGGCGCTCACGCGCACGGTGGAAGAGGGCGTCAAGCAAAACATCACCACCTTGTCGAAGCGGATCAACGAGCTCGGTGTGTCTGAACCGATCATCCAGCAGCAGGGTCCCGACCGCATCGTCATCCAGCTGCCGGGCGTGCAGGACGTCGCCCGCGCCAAAGACATCATTGGCCGCACCGCCACGCTGGAACTGCGCATGGTCGACGAGACCGTGCTGCCGGGCAGCGAGACGGCTGCCGCCATTCCCCTCAACTCGGAAGTGTTTACCAGCGGCCCGGCCGCCCCGGCCGTGCTGTACAAGGACATCGTCCTCACCGGTGAATACATTTCGAATGCCAGCGCCAGTTTTGACCAGAACCAGCAACCGGCCGTGAGCATCGATCTGAACGGCGATGGCGGCCGCAAGATGCGCGAAGCCACCCGCGAGCGCATCGGCAAGAAGATGGCGATTTTGCTCAAGGAAAAGGGCAAGTATTCGCTGGTGTCGGTGGCGACCATCCAGAGCGAACTGGGTAGCAGCTTCCAGATCAGCAATATGGGCTCGGTCGAACGGGCCAGCGAACTGGCCCTGCTGCTGCGCTCGGGCGCGCTGTCGGCGCCGATGGAGTTTGTCGAAGAGCGCGTGGTCGGTCCCCAGCTGGGCGCCGAAAACATCGCCAAGGGTCTGTATTCGACGGTGTATGGCTTCATTGCGATTGCCATCTTCATGATCATCTATTACCAGCTGTTTGGCGTGTTCAGCGTGATTGCGCTGGCCTGCAACCTGCTGTTCTTGCTGTCGCTGCTGTCGATGCTGCAGGCAACGCTGACCCTGCCCGGTATTGCCGCGATCGCGCTGGCGCTGGGCATGGCGATCGACGCCAACGTGCTGATCAACGAGCGTATCCGCGAAGAATTGCGCGGCGGCGCCGCCCCGCAGGCGGCGATTGCCGCCGGTTTCGACCGCGCCTGGGCCACCATTCTCGACTCCAACGTCACCACCCTGATCGTCGGCCTGGCGCTGCTGGTGTTTGGTTCCGGCGCCGTGCGCGGTTTCGCCGTGGTGCACTGCCTGGGCATCCTGACCTCGATGTTCTCGGCCGTGTTTGTCTCCCGCGGGGTGGTCAACCTGTGGTACGGCCGCCAGAAAAAGCTCGGCAAGATTGCCATCGGCACTGTGTGGACGCCCGGCGTGACGTCCATCAAGAAGTAATAGAGAAGAGGAACATTCAAGATGGAATTTTTCAAGATCAAGCGCGACATTCCCTTCATGCGCCACGCGTTGATTTTCAACGTGATTTCGGCCCTGACCTTTGCCGCTGCCGTATTTTTCTTGTGGCACAAACCCTTGCACTTCTCGGTGGAATTTACCGGTGGTACCAAGCTGGAGCTGCGCTACCCGCATGCGGCCGAGCAGGAAAAAATCCGCCACAATCTCGAAGCGCTGGGCTATGAGCAGCCGGTGGTGACCAGCTTCGGCACCGCCCAGGACATCATCGTCAACCTGCCCGCCCTGCGCGGGCAGGGCGACGGTTCGGCGCGCGTGTTTGCCAGCCTGTGCGCGGCCGAAGCGGGCACGCCGCAACAGATTTCCAGCATGGTCAACGGCCAGCCTGTCACCAAACAGGGGTGCGTGAATGCCGCCGGTGCCGAGGTGCTGTCGCTGCAATCGAAAGATTTTGTCGGTCCGCAGGTCGGTGAAGAGCTGGCGCAAAACGGCTTGAATGCGCTGATCATGGTGATCGTCGGCGTGATGATTTATCTGGCCATCCGCTTCGAGTGGAAATTTGCCGTCGCCGCCATCGTCGCCAACCTGCACGACGTCGTCATCATCCTCGGCTTTTTCGCCTTCTTCCAGTGGGAATTCTCGCTCACCGTGCTGGCCGCCGTGCTCGCCGTGCTGGGGTATTCGGTCAACGAATCGGTGGTCATTTTCGACCGCATCCGCGAAAACTTCCGCAAGCAGCGCCGCGCCAGCGTGACCGAGGTGATCGACAGTGCGATCACCAGCACCATCTCGCGCACCATCATCACCCACGGTTGTACCCAGATGATGGTGCTGTCGATGCTGTTCTTCGGCGGCGCCACCCTCCATTATTTTGCCGTGGCCCTGACCATCGGTATCCTGTTTGGTATTTATTCGTCGGTGTTCGTCGCCGCCGCGATTGCCATGTGGCTGGGCGTCAAGCGCGAAGACTTGATCAAGCCCGTCAAGGAAAAAGACGAGACCGACGGCGCGGTGGTGTAAGCGTCCGGGCAAAGCACACAAGGCGCCTGCAGTGAGGCGCCTTGTTTATGCGCGAGCGCAAGAGTTACTTACTAATTTTTAAGATGTAATGATTTATGTGTTGAGTGGCGCACAGAGCGCTGGCCGCAAGCGTCCTATAGTCAAGCTGTCTCTTTCAGGACATCCCTAGTTTTGGACTTTGGCCCGCTCTCTCGAGAGCGGGCATTTTTTTGCCTGCCGGCGGCAGTGATCTAAAACAGCGCCGCCGTCAGACTGGCCACTTCATCCTTGGCTTCCTGCAGGATGTCGGCCAGCGAGCCTTCGCCGATGACAAAGTCGACCGTCACGGCCGACTGCCGGGTGGTGGCGCCGGCGCGCACGTGCAAGGGGGAGTCGAGTGGCGCCAGGTCGTCAGCCAGCATCAGGGTGTCGCCCAGGGTTTCCGGCGGCAGCGCGCGCAAGCCGACCCACATCGCTTCGATCGCTTCCATCACGGGCGCCGGCACCCCCAGCTTGGCCAGCACGCCGCGGCCGATGGCGCTTTCGCCGTACTCGATCCATTCTTCCGGCTCGCCATCTAGCAGACCAGGAAATTCACTGGCGCGCGACAACAAATAAAACCCGCCGATTTCATGAACGATGCCGGCAAACAGCGCCGTTTCCGGGTCAACCTTGCTGATGCGCCTGGCGATTAACTGCGACAGCGCCGCCACGTGAGCGGAATGTTTCCACAGCTGGTCGGCCTTGGCGCGCAGCTTGGGGTCGGTGATCTTGCTGTCGAGCTGGCGCACGATCACCGCCGCCGCCAGCGCCTGCAACACCCGAAAGCCGATCAACTGCACCGCTGCGCGCACCGTGGTGACCGCCTTGCCGGAGCGGTTGTAGGTGACGGAGTTGGCGATCGCCACCGTTCTGGCCGCCAGCAGCGGCTCGGCCTGCACCAGGCGCGCGGCGGCGTCGGCATGCAGTTCGGGGTTATTGAGCGCGCGCTGCAGCTTGAGCGTGGCGTCCACATTGGTGGGGAAACTGAGCTCGCCACGTTGCGCTTGCGCGGCGATCAGTTTGAAAGCGTCGAGTCGGTCCATCGAAAAATTATACTCTCGCTCTCCGGGCAAACTGCGCTAAATTTCTTGGTGGCATTAAAGCCACACCGCCAGCGCCGGAGCGCTTAGCCGCCGCTGAAAATGGCGTCGCAGCCTTCTTCGGTGCCATCGGTGTCGGTCAGTTCGTCGACCATGCCCAGGTCTTCCAGTTCTTCCACCGCATTGGTGTAGTTATTGGCCTTGGCGGCGCCGATCAGGCGGTAAATCTGGCCCGCCTCGTTGCGTATACCGATCAGCAGTTTTTCCTGGCGCACTTCGTCGGCCGAAGCGATGTTGAGCAGCAGGTTGGCCATGATTTGTTGGTCAATCTTGGCTGGCGTGATGCCGTCGAGCAGGGCGGTTTTCAAATGGTGTCCTTGTCAATAAAAGTAGAAAATGAAGCAGCGGCGGGGGCACCAGCATCCGCGCCCACAGCAGCGCTGGCAATGGTGCCCTTGAATTTGCCGAGGATGGCGTCGAGGGTATCGTAATCGGCCTCGCTCCAGCCGGCGAACACCCGCTTGCCGTCCTTGACCATGGCCGGAAAGGCCTGGTCGAACAGGGCCACGCCGGCGTCGGTGAGGCTGACGAAAAACGAGCGCTTGTCGTCGCCGCTGCGGCAGCGCGCCACCAGGCCCTTTTGTTCGAGCCGCTCGATGACGCCGGTCAGGGTGCCCTTGGTAATGAGGGTGCGTTCGCCCAGCTGCTTGTAACTCATGCCGGGCGTATTGCCGAGCGTGGCGATGATGTCGAACTGCGGATGGGTGAGCCCGCAGCGACGCACCGATTCGCCCGAAAAGCGCTCGAAACCCTGCAGGCATTCGGCCAGCAGGCGGATACTTCTTAAATAACGTTCCCCCATGGACCGATTATAAATCCCGGCGGCCTGTTGCGGGGCGCCGGTTCGCGTTTTGCCGCCGACCCAGTTACCATACGCAGATTGCCAGCCGTAGTTGGCCACCCGACCTGTCAACCGCACTGACGCCGAGAGAATTCATGACGCACACTTTACGGGGCATTCTTGCCCTGCTGCTGGTCACTCTGGTGTGGGGCACCACCTTTCCCGCCATGAAAGAGTTGACCCTGCATTTTTCAGCGCAGTGGATCATTTTCCTGCGCTTTGCCATTGCCGGCGTGCTGCTCGCGCCATTCCTGTGGAAAGCCGGGCGCGACGACCTGGTTTCCGGGCTGTTACTGGGGGCGCTGCTGTTTTTCTGTTTCGTCTTCCAGGTCGAGGGGCTGGCGCTGACCAGCTCGAATCGCAACGCCTTCATTTGCGGCCTGTCGGTGCTGATCGTGCCGCTGCTGGACCTGCTCGCCGGCAAGCTGCCGGAAAAGCGCATCGTCGCCGCCCTGCTGCTGGCGCTGAGCGGGCTGGCCTTGCTGTGCTGGGATGGCGGGCCGTGGGGCCGCGGCGACACCTATGCGCTGGCCAGCGCCACCGCCTTTGCGGTGTATATCAAGATGCTGGCCTTCCGCACCCGCCGCGCCTCGCGCCTGATGACGCTGACGGCGGCGCAAATCATCACCGTCGCCGTCTGCGCCGCCATCTGGCTGCTGGCGCGCGAAGTGCCGCGCACCAGCATCGACGCCGGCGCGGACTTTGCCAATTACTGGGACTATATCGGCCAGGGCCTGGGCAAATACACCTTCAATCTGGTGTACCTGGGAGTGGTGGCCACCGCCGCCATCATCTCGCTGCAAAGCTGGGGCCAGGCGCGCGCCACGGCCAACGAGGCGGCCGTGATCTATTCGTTCGAGCCGGCGGCAGCAGCGTTTTTCGCTTACTTCATGCTCGCTGAAACGATGAGCTCGCGCGCCTGGCTGGGCGCCGTGTTGCTGATCGGCGGCATGATCGTCAGCCAGTGGAATGGTGCGCCACGCCCGGCCGCCGCGCTGGCGCCCGAGTAACACTTGTCCACCGAGCCTGCCGCGTCCCCGCCGGCCGCCATGGCGGCACTGGCTGCCCTCGCGCACGAGGCGCCGCTGCGCATCGTGTTGCTCAATGCGGGCGAGCCTGACAGCCTGAGCTGGTCCGGCCTGTACCAGCCGCTGCGCCTGGCCGCCAAGCTGCTCGGCCCGCAGCGCCTGCACGTCGACGTCCTCAGTCCCGACAAGTTTGCCGAAGCCGCCCTGCAGCACTGGCAACTGGTGCTGCTGGTGGCCGACGACAGCGAGGCGGCCCGCAAACCCGCCAATCTGCGGCGCCTGATCGGGCGCCTGCGCGCCGCGCCCGTGTGGGGCGGGGTGGGGGCCGGGGTGCTGTGGCTGGCCGAGGCGGGTGCCTTGAATGGCGTGCGCGCCGCCCTGCCATGGGCGCTGTACGCCGGCGTGCCAGCTGCCGCCGATCAAGCCATCATGACGCCGCACCTGTACGACATCGACGGCACCATCCTCACCTGCTGCGGTGGTGCTGCCAGTATCGATTTTGCGCTGACCGTCATCGAGGCCATATTTGGTGCTGCCGTGCAGGCGCCCATCAAGGAAGTGCTGTGCATCGACCGCGTGCGCGGCAGCCAGGAACGCCAGCGGGTGGCGCTGCAGGCGCGCTTCGGCGCCCTGCAACCGAAGCTGAGCGAAGCGGTCACCCTGATGGAAGCGAATATCGAAGAGCCGCTGTCGACCGACGATATCGCCAGCCTGGTGGGCTTGTCGCGACGCCAGCTCGAGCGCCTGTTCAAGCAATATCTGGGCAGCCTGCCTTCGCGCTACTACCTGGAAATGCGCCTGCAACGGGCACGCCAACTGCTGCTCGACACCAATTATTCGATCGTGCAAGTGGGCTTGATGTGCGGCTTTAGCTCCGGCTCGCATTTTTCCACCGCCTTTGGCGCCCTGTTCGGCAATACCCCGCGCGAAGAACGCCAGCGAAAATTGTCGAACTGATCACGTCGCGTCGTAAAAAACGAAAATCACTGTCGCCTGGAGAAAAGCAGGCGGGCCGGGCGTTTCCTATAATGGTCACCATGCCTGGCTGTCCGAGTCCGGGTGTCGCCCATTTGTCCACGAAATTGAAAGAGGAATTGCCATGAACGCAAAGCTTGATTCGGCTGTCACCACGCGGCCCGTCACCCGGGCCACGTTTGACGAGGTGCTGGTACCGACCTACGCGCCAGCGGCGATGGTGCCGGTGCGAGCAGCCGGTCTCGACCTGTGGGATCAGGCGGGCAAGCATTACCTCGATTTCACCGCCGGCATCGCCGTCACCAGCCTCGGTCACGCCCATCCGCTGCTGGTCGACGCGCTCACGCGCCAGATCAACACCCTCTGGCACCTGGGCAATGGCTACACCAACGAGCCCGTGCTGCGCCTGGCCACGGCGCTGACCGAAGCGACCTTCGCTGACCGTGCCTTCTTTTGTAATTCCGGCGCTGAAGCGAATGAAGCGGCCCTCAAATTGGCGCGCAAATACGCCCATACCAAGTTTGGTCCGCATAAATCGCGCATCATTTCCTGCCTGTCGTCGTTCCACGGCCGCACCCTGTTCACGGTGTCGGTCGGCGGTCAGCCAAAGTACACCGAAGGCTTCGAGCCGCTGCCGCAGGAAATCAACCATATTCCCTACAACGACATCGACGCTGCCATCGCCGCCATCACCGACGATGTCGCCGCCGTCATCGTCGAGCCGATCCAGGGCGAAGGTGGGGTCATCCCCGGTCGCGCCGACTATCTGCAAGCCTTGCGCAAACGTTGCGATGAAACGGGCGCGCTGCTGGTGTTCGACGAAGTGCAGTCGGGCGTGGGCCGCAGCGGCACCCTGTACGCTTACATGCAGCTGGGTGTCACGCCAGATATCCTGACCACCGCCAAGGCGCTCGGCAACGGTTACCCGATCGGCGCCATGCTCACCACCGATGCCATCGCCGCCCATTTTGGCGTCGGCTCGCATGGCACCACCTACGGCGGCAATCCGCTGGCGGCCACGGTCGCCCTGAGCGTGATCGAAACGATCAACACCCCCGCTTTTCTCGAGCGCGTCAAACAGGCCACCAGCCGCCTGATGGGCCATCTGGGCAAACTCGGTGACGATTACCCGCAGCTGTTCGGCAAGGTGCGCGGCATGGGTCTGCTGATCGGCCTGCCGGTGGCTGCCGCCTTCAAAGGTCGCGCCAAGGATTTCACCAAGGCTGCCGAAGGTCTGGGGTTGATGCTGCTGATCGCCGGTCCCGACGTCATCCGCCTGGCTCCGGCGCTGATCGTCACCGATGCCCAGCTCGATGAAGCCGACCGCATCATGCGCGCCGCCGCCGAGCAGGTCATCGCCGCCGACCACGCAGCAGCCGCAGCGCCAGCGGTTGCCTGAGCCTGATGCCGGCCCCGGGGGTACGCCCATGCATGTAGTCCGCCCCGCCCAGTCAAGCGACGTCGCCGCCCTCGAAGCACTGGCCGCGGTGACGACGCCGGGGGTGCACACGGTGCCCCGCACGCGCGAAAAAATCGCGGCCTCGGTGGCCCGTTCGATCGCCTCGTTCGCCGCCCAGGTCGACATTCCCAGCGAAGAATCCTACCTGTTCGTGCTGGAGAACCAGGCCACTGGCGCCATCGTCGGCAGCGCCGCCATCCACGCGTCGGCGGGCTCGAACGGCACCTATTTTTCATTTCGTAACGACGTCATCCAGCAAGTCTCGCGCGACCTCAATATCAGCCACAGCGTGCATGCCTTGACCCTGTGTTCGGAGCTGACCGGCTACTCGCAGCTGTCCGGCTTTCACATGCGCGAGCGCCACGGCGCCGCCGTCGAAGCCGCTTTGCTGTCGCGCGCGCGCCTGCTGTTTGCGGTGCTGGCGCCGCAGCGCTTCAGCGAGCGCTTTTTCGTGCCGCTGGCCGGCATGACCGACGACGCTGGCCATTCGCCGTTCTGGGATGCGCTGGGCCGCAAATTTTTCAAGATGGATTTTCTGGAGGCTGAACGGATCATCGGCGGCGCCCGCAACCGCACCCTGATCGTTGAACTGATGCCGCATTATCCCGTGTATGTGCCGCTGCTGCCGGGCGACGCCCAGGCGGTGATGGGGCAGATCCACCCGGACGGTGAACTCGCCTTCAAGCTGCTCACCGAAGAAGGCTTTGAAGCGGACGACTACGTCGACATCTTCGACGGCGGGCCGATCCTGCAAGCCCACAAAAACGCCCTGCGCACCTTCGCTAGCACGGTGGTGCGGCGGGTCGCCGACGCCAAGCCGGGACGCGGCAGCGCCGACCACCTGCGTTACGCCATCGCCGCCCGCAACGAACAGCATTTTCGCGCCATCACGCTCGACTGCGCGCCGCTGGAAAACAGCGACACCGTCAGCCTGCCGGCGACCGCCCGCGACGCCCTGCAGGTCGCCGCCGGCGACAGCGTCATCTGCGTTCGCATTTAGAGTCATAGGAATCGCCATGCTCGTCGTACGCGCCATTGAACCCAACGACCTCGAGGCCCTGCTCGACATGGCCAGCCAGGTCGGCAGCGGTATGACCACCCTCAAACCCGACCGCCAGATGCTGGGCGACCGCGTCGAAGTGGCGGTCGCCTCGTTCGCTGAAACGATTGCGCCGGACAAGCGCGATTACATGTTCGTCATGGAAGACACGGCCACCGGCCGCATGGCCGGCATTTGCGCCATCAAGAGCGCGGTCGGCCTGACCGAGCCGTTTTATAACTACCGCATCGGCACCCTGGTGCACTCGAGCCGCGAGCTCGATATTTTTACGCGCATGGAAACGCTGTACCTGTCGAACGATTTGACCGGTTCGACCGAACTGTGCTCGCTGTTTTTGCACCCTGATTACCGCTACGGCCACAATGGCAAATGGCTGTCAAAAAGCCGCTTACTGTTCATCGCCCAGTTCCCCCACGTGTTCACCGAAAAGCTGATCGCCGAAATGCGCGGCTACCAGGCCGACGATGGCAGCTCGCCGTTTTACGAGGGTCTGGGCCGGCATTTTTTCAAGATGGATTTCGACCACGTCGACGAACTGACCGCGCTCGGCAAAAAATCGTTCATCGCCGAACTGATGCCGCGCCAGCCCCTGTATGTCGACTACCTGCCCGACGCGGCGCAGGAAGTGATCGGCAAGGTGCACCGCAATACCCAGCCGGCGCGCAAGATGCTCGAGCAGGAAGGCATGCACTTCGAGGGCTATGTCGATATTTTTGATGCCGGCCCGGTGCTGCAGGCGCGCGTGTCGGAACTGCGGGCCATGCGCCAGAGTGAATTGAGCAGCGCGCGCCTGGCGCCAGCGGCGGCCACTGCCGCCATCGAGCTGCCCACGCTGGTATCGAACACCAGCATGAAACATTTTCGGATGATCGTCAGCGCCAGCGCGCCGGTCGCCGGAGCGATTGACCTCTCCAGCGCCGAACTGGCCCTGCTGGGCGTCACGGCGGGCGACCAGCTGCGCACGCTGCCACTTAACGCAAGGAAGAATCCCCATGTCCCAGACCGCCGTACCACCGATTAGTGCGCCGCTCGACAAAGTCGCCGCGCACGCCCCCAGCAACTACATCGATGGCCTGTGGCAGGCCGGCACTGGCGCCGCACTGGTCACGGTCGACCCGTCGACCGGTGCGCCCAGCTGGTCGAGCCACGCCGCCAGCGCCGACGACGTCGCGCGCGCCGTGCAGGCGGCCCGCGCCGCCTTTCCGGCCTGGGCCGACAGCGCGCTCGACGCCCGCATCGCCATCTGCGCGCGCTTTCGCGATCTGCTCAAGGACAACGCCGGCGTGCTCGCTGCCACCATCGCCGAAGAAGTCGGCAAACCGCTGTGGGAAGCAGCCACTGAGGTAACCACCATGGCCAACAAGGTCGATATTTCGATCCAGGCCTACGGCGCCCGCACCGGCGCCACCGCGGCCAAGGTGGCCGATGGCACCGCGGTGCTGCGGCACCGCCCGCACGGTGTGTTCGGCGTGTTCGGTCCCTACAATTTCCCCGGCCACCTGCCCAACGGTCACATCGTCCCCGCCCTGATCGCCGGTAACACCATCGTCTTCAAACCGAGCGAATACGCGCCGCGCACCGCCATCCTCACCGTGCAGCTGTGGCAGCGCGCCGGTGTGCCCGCTGGCGTGATTAACCTGGTCAACGGCGCGCGCGAGACTGGTGTCGCCCTCGGCCAGCAAAGCGGTCTCGATGGCGTGCTGTTTACCGGCAGCTGCCAGACCGGCGTCGCCCTGCACAAGCAGTTCGGCGGCCAGCCCGGCAAGATGCTGGCGCTGGAAATGGGCGGTAACAACCCGCTGGTGGTGTGGAAGCTGGGTGACAACCCGAAGGCGATGGAAGCGGCGGTGCACCACGCCATCATGTCGGCCTTCATCTCGGCCGGCCAGCGCTGTACCTGCGCGCGCCGCCTGATCGTCGCCGACAGCCCGGCCGGCGACGCCTTCATCGCCCGCCTGGTGCAGGTGGCCTCGACCCTGACGGTGGGCGCCTCGAACGCCGAGCCGCAACCGTTCATGGGACCGGTGGTCTCGAGCAGCGTCGCCGCCATGCTGGTGCAGGCGCAGGCCGAGATGGTCGCCAAGGGCGGCTTGCCGCTGCTGCAGATGCGCCATCTCGATGCGGCCACCGGCTTTGTCAGCGCCGGCATCGTCGACGTCACCGATGCCGTCGGCATCGCCGATGAAGAGTGGTTCGGCCCGCTGCTGCAAGTGATCCGCGTGGCCGATTTCGACGCTGCCATCGCCGCTGCCAACGCCACCGAATTCGGCCTGGCGGCGGCCCTGTTGTCGACCGACGAAACGCTGTGGCAGCGCTTTGCCACCCACGCGCGCGCCGGCATCATCAACTGGAACCGGCCGACCACGGGGGCGGCCAGTTCGGCGCCGTTTGGCGGTGTCGGCAAGTCCGGCAACCACCGTCCCAGCGCCTATTACGCCGCCGATTACTGCGCCTACCCGGTGGCATCGATCGAAACGAGCGACCTCGAACTGCCGGCCAGGCTGTCGCCCGGCCTGCACCTGTAAGGATGGTTGATGAGCACTGCACGCGAATTTAATTTCGATGGCCTGGTCGGGCCCTCGCACAACTACGCCGGCCTGTCGTTCGGTAATGTCGCCTCGTTCAGCAACGTCAAGAGCGCATCGAATCCCCGCCAGGCCGCCCTGCAGGGGCTGGCCAAGATGCGCGCGCTGGCCGCGCGCGGCTTTGCCCAGGCGCTGCTGCCGCCGCAGATGCGGCCCGATTGGCGCATGCTGCGCAGCGTCGGATTTAGCGGCAGCGATGCCGACGTGCTGGCCAAGGCATTTGCAGCCTCGCCAGTGCTGCTGGCCTGCGCTTATTCGGCTTCTCCCATGTGGACTGCCAACGCGGCCACCGTCAGTCCGTCGGCCGACAGCGGCGATGGCCGCGTCCATTTCACCGCCGCCAACCTGAATAACAAGCTGCACCGCGCCCACGAACAGCGCCAGTCGGCGCGCAGTCTGCGGGCGATTTTTCACGATGCCGCCCACTTCACGGTGCACGACGCGCTGCCATCGACGCCGGCGTTCGGCGACGAAGGTGCCGCCAACCACAGCCGCCTGGGCAGCAGCCACGGTGCCGCTGGCGTCGAGCTGTTTGTCTACGGCCGCGTCGAATTCGATGCCGCCGCAGCGGCCCCCAAACGCTATCCGGCGCGCCAGACGCTGGAAGCATCGCAGGCCGTCGCGCGCCTGCACGGCCTCGATCCCCGCCGCACCGTGTTCGCCGCGCAAAACCCGGACGTCATCGACCAGGGCGTGTTTCACAACGACGTCATCGCCGTCGCCAATGGCGATGTGCTGTTCTATCACCAGCAGGCGTTTGCCGATGAAGCGGGCACCCTGGCAGCGCTGCGCCAGTCGCTCGCCACGGTCGAGGCGCAGCTGCGGCCCGTGCGCGTCGACAGCAACGTGGTACCGGTGCAGGATGCGGTGGCCAGCTACCTGTTTAACAGCCAGCTACTGACCAAATCAACGGGCGCGATGGCGCTGGTGATTCCCCACGAATGCCGCGAAAACGCCGCCGTCGCCCGCTACCTCGATGGCCTGGTCGGCGACGGCAGCGTCATCGATGAACTGATCGACTTCGACCTGCGCCAATCGATGCGCAACGGCGGTGGCCCCGCCTGCCTGCGCTTGCGCGTGGCCCTCACCGATGGCGAGGCGCGCGCCATGCACCAGGGCGTGGTCATGACGGAAGATTTATATGCGCGCCTGGTGGCCTGGGTCGAGACGTATTATCGCGACCGCCTGGAACCGGCCGACCTGGCCGACCCGCAGCTGGCGCGCGAGTGTGCCAGCGCCCTCGAGGCGCTGGCACCCATCCTCGGCTTGCCCGGTCTGTACGACCGGGATTAGCTCTGCCGCTGTTTGATTCGCCTGCCATTCCCTGTTCTAATGGCGGCACCTGACGATGTTGTACTGACGACCGGACAACCCGGTCCCCCTGAAAGAGCGCGACCGCCACGCCACGAGCCGCCACGGCCGCGACGCACTGACCCTCGTATTGGAGAAGCACCATGACACAAACGCCCCACGACCTGCGCACGCAGACACTCGCCATCGTTAGCGCCACCCAGCCTGCCACCCAGAGCGCCACCGCCGGCAGCCAGGTCGCGGCCCTGATCAGCGCCTGGCTTTCCTCGCTCGATGAAGAAGACCTGGCCGGCACCGCACCGGCCAGCCTGGCGCCGGTGTTGTGGGATGGCTTTACGCAGGCCGCCCGCCGCGAAGCGCCCGGCTGCGAAGTTGAGCAGCTGCGTTACGCCGACGGTCGTGGCGGCATGGCCACCGCCCTGCTGGTGCTCAATGACGATATGCCCTACCTGGTCGACTCCATCGTCATGGCGCTGCGCCGCCAGCGCGCCGTCGTCGCCGGCGTCATGAATGCCGTGCTGCCGGTGCAGCGTGATGGCGCCGGTGTGGTCACTGCAGTGGGCACGCCCGGCGCGCCACTCGAATCATACGTCCTGTGCCTGCTGGCCGAGGAGCTCGATGGCGCCGCGCTGGCCGCGCTGGTTGCCCGCATCGACATGGTGGCGCGCGACGCCGCCGTGGTGCGCCGCGACGCGGTGGCCATGGGCGACCGCTTGACCGCGGTGGCAGCGCAAGCGGCGGCGCACGGCGCCGATGGTCAGGAAGTGGCAGCGTTTCTGCAGTGGGCCAAGAACGAAGGCTATGAGCCATTCGGCTATGCCTATTATGTCGTCAAGCCGGGTGTGCGCGAACTCGAACGCGATATCCCCAGCCGCATCGGCGTGCTGCAAGATACGGCGCACCCGGTCTACGGCACCTGTCTGGCAAATATCCCCGGCGACCTGGTGACCCTGTCCGGCCGCGCCGACACCCTGTCGATCGTCAAGGCCGACGTCGAAGGCACCCTGCACCGCGACCAGCCGCTCGATTTTATCGGCGTGCGCGACACCGACGCCCACGGTACCATCCTCGGTGAACACTGCTTTGTCGGCCTGTTCACCCGCGCCGCCACCGCAACGCCGCTGGCGCGCCTGCCGTATGCGCGCGGCCGCGTGGCCAAGGTGTTGAGCCTGGCCGGCGTGCGCCAGGAAGGTTTCCGGGCCGAGAAATTCCTCGAAATCCTCGAATCGCTGCCGCGCACCGAAGCGATCGAAGCCGATCCCGAATGGCTGGCCCAGGTCTGCAGTTCGGTGGTCTCGCTCTACAAGCAGCCGCGCGCGCGCGTGTTCGCCCGCCGCGACGTCTACAAGCGCCACCTCAATGTGCTGGTCTACCTGCCGCGCGAGCGTTACAGCGCCGCCGTCGCCGCCGCCCTCGCCAGTGCCCTGAAAGACAGCTCCGGCGCCGTCGATGTACGCGTGCAGACCCTGGTGGCCGATGGCCCGCTGGCGCGCGTCTACCTGATCGCCGCCGCAGCGCGCAATCCGCTCGACCTGGAACTCGATATCCAGCGTCCGCTGCTGTCGGTGCTCGACGGCTGGCACGACACCTTCGCCGCCCTCACCGACGGTCTCGATGACCTGCCGCTGCGCAGCAGCCTGCGTAAACTGGTGGCCACGCTGCCGGTCAATTACGTCGCCAACACGGCGCCGGCGGTGGCCTTCCGCGATCTCGGCGCGCTGATCCATAACGGCCAGCCCGGCCACGTCTCGGTGCGCGTCGAAGCCGACGCCGGCGACGCCGCTTCGGTGCGCCTGTACTCGACCGGCTCGGTGCCGTCGCTCTCGCGCATCCTGCCGGCGCTGCAAAACGCCGGCGTTGCCATCGACCGCGAGCAAACTTTTGGCATCAGCCTGGCCGACGGCTCGCGCCACTATGTCACCAGCCTGGTGGTCGACGCCGACAGCGCCGCCAAGCTGGCGCGGCCGAACATCACGGCGGTGGCCGAAGAACTGTTCGCCGCCCTGTTCAACGACAATGCCGAAGACGGCCGCTTAAATGGCCTGACCGTCGAAGGTGGCCTGTCGATGCGCGAAGTGCAGCTGGTGCGCGCCTACATCAGCTACTGGCGCCAGACCGGCAGCAAGTTCACCACCCGCTACATGGCCGAAATCCTGCGCAACCAGCCCGCCCTGGTCAAACAGCTGGTCGACCTGTTCCTGCAGCGTTTCGATCCTGCCCGTGACGGCGCCGCCCGCGACGCTGCCGGCAGTGCGCTGGCCACCCTCAAGACCACGCTGGCCACCGTCAACCACGCCGACACCGAAGAAATCCTCGCGGCCCTGGTCGACCTGATGCTCGCCACCGTGCGCACCAATTACTTCCAGAACGGCGGCCAGGGTGACAAGATCATCTTCAAGTTCGATACCAGCGCGCTGGCGCTGGTGCCGGAACCACGGCCGTTCCGCGAAATCTATGTGTTCTCGCGCCGTTTCGAAGGCGTCCACCTGCGCGGCGGCCCGGTCGCCCGGGGTGGCCTGCGCTGGTCCGACCGCATGGAAGACTACCGCACCGAGGTGCTGGGCCTGGTCAAAGCGCAGATGGTGAAAAACGCCGTCATCGTGCCAGCTGGCTCGAAAGGCGGCTTTGTCTGCAAGCAGATGCCAAAAGACGCTGTCCGTGAAACCATCGCTGCCGAAGGCGAAGCAGTCTATCGCCTGTTTATCGCCTCGCTGCTGGAAGTGACCGACAACCGCGTGCGTGGCGCCATCGTGCCGCCGGCCAACACGGTGCGCTTCGACCAGGACGATCCGTACCTGGTGGTGGCAGCCGACAAGGGCACCGCGACCTTCTCCGACATCGCCAACAGCATCGCTGTCCAGCGCGGCTTCTGGCTGGGCGACGCTTTCGCCTCGGGCGGCTCGAACGGCTACGACCACAAGAAGATGGGCATCACCGCCAAGGGCGCCTTTGAAGCGGTCAAGCGCCACTTCTACGAAATGGGCCACGACATGAATACCCAGCCGATCAGCATGGTCGGCGTGGGCGACATGTCGGGCGACGTGTTCGGCAATGGCGTGCTGCTGTCGCGTCAATTAAAAGTGCTGGCAGCGTTCGATCACCGCCATATTTTCCTCGACCCGACTCCCGATGTTGCCGTCTCCTTCGCCGAGCGCGCGCGCATGTTCGTGCTGCCACGCTCGTCGTGGGAAGACTATGACAAGTCGCTCATTTCGGCCGGCGGCGGCGTGTATGCGCGCAGCGCCCGCTCGATCGAGCTGTCGCCGCAAATCCGCGCCGCCCTCGACATCGCGGAGACCGTGCTCACGCCCGAAGAACTGATGCACCGCATTTTGCTGGCGCCCGTCGACCTGTTTTACAACGGCGGTATCGGCACCTACATCAAGGCGTCGAACGAAACCCACGCGCAGGTCAAAGACCGTGCCAACGACAATATCCGGGTCGACGGCAATGCGCTGCGCTGCAAGGTGGTCGCTGAAGGCGGCAACCTGGGCGCAACGCAACCGGGCCGCATCGAGTTCGCGCTGGCGGGCGGGCGCATCTTCACCGACGCCATCGACAACTCGGCCGGCGTCGACTGCTCCGACCACGAAGTCAATGTCAAGATCTGGCTCGATACCGAAGTCAATGCGGGCGAACTGCCGGAAGCGGACCGCAACCGCATCCTCAACGAGATGACCGGCGAAATCGAACGCCTGGTCTTGCGCGACAATGAGCTGCAGACCCAGTTGCTGGTGCGCGAAGTGCAGGCGCAAGCCAATCCGGCCGTGGTCGACGCCTATGCGCGCCTGATCAGCAGCCTGGAAGCGGAAGGCGCGCTGTCGCGCGAACTCGAGCAGCTGCCGGTGCACGCCGAACTGGCGCGCCGCAAGGCCGCCGGCGTGGGACTGACGGCGCCGGAACTGGCGGTGGTGATCGCCAACGTCAAAAACCGTTTTAAACGCTTGCTGGCGCTGCTGCCATTGACCGAGATGGCATGGGCCGAAACGGTCCTCAAACCGTATTTCCCGGCGCAGCTGGTGGCCACCCGCAAGGCGCTGGCGCACCCGCTGGCCAACGCCATCCTCGCCACCGTGCTGGCCAATGAAGCGGTCAACCGCTGCGGTCCGCTGATGATCCGCGCGCTCGCCGAAGAACACGCGATCGACGACCGCAGCGTGGTCGTGGCGTGGGGCCAGGCCTGGGCCGCGCTCCACCTGGCGCCGCTGTTCGCTGCCCTCGATGCCGACGCCCTGAACGTGCCGCGCGAAGTGTCGATCGAAGTCGATGCGCGCACCCGCGTGCTGTTCAAAGCGGTGCTGGAAGGCGCGCTGTCGGTGGCGGCGAACCAGTCGGCCGCTGGCATGGATGAACTGACCCGCCTGTTCGCCGATGGCAGCATGGCCAGCCAGCTCATTCCTGCCGGCGCGGCGGGCACTGCGCGCGCCGATCTGCCGGCGCCGTTCGTCCAGGCCTGGCAGGCGGTCGACGCCATCGAGGCGGTGGCAACGTTCCTGTTTGCCGCCGTCTCGGTGCCGCGTCCGTCCGGCATGAGCCTGGCCCAGTTCCTGCAAGTGGGCATGGCCCTGCGCGGCAAGGCTGGTATCGATACGCTCGAACGTGGTCTCAAACTGGCCGCCACCAGCAAATCGCAGGAACAGCTGCGCAACTACGCCATGCAAGCCCTGCGCCGCACCCAGCAGCGCCTGTTGATGCAAGTGCTGGCCAAGTCGAATGGTGGCAGCCACGCGCTCGACGCCGTCGGCACCATCACCGGCAGCATGGGCCTGTCCGGCTATGCAGCGCCGGCCGACCTCGAACAGGCCATGCTCGACGTCTGGTCGCTGTCGGAAGCGACCAACGCTGCGGCCGTCGGATGACGACCCCGGTGCACCTGACGGCGGCCGTGCGCCAGCTGGCGCAGGCTGATTTCAGTACGCTGGCGCGGCGTTTTGGCGCGGCGGGCTTTGGCGTGGCCGAGCCGGCGCCCGGCATGATCACGCTGACTGCGCCGGGCGCGACTGCGCGGGCGGCGGTGCTGCTGTCGGTGGGCGTGCATGGCGACGAGACCGCGCCCATCGAAATGCTGGCCCAGCTGCTCGACCGGCTGGCGCCGGCCAGTCTGACGGTCGACTTGATGGTTTGCGTTGGCAATATCGATGCCATCGCCCGTGGTCAGCGTTTTATCGACGCCGACCTCAATCGCATGTTCCGCGCCGAGCGCGGCACCCTGGCAGCGGCGGCGGAAGCGGCGCGCGCTGACTTGATGATCGCTGCCACCAGCGCCTTTTTTGCCAACGCCGGGCCGCAGCGCTGGCACCTCGACCTGCATACGGCGATCCGGCCATCGGTGTATCCCACCTTTGCGGTGGTGGCGTCGCTGATTGCCGATGGGCCGCGCACGCAGCTGGTGCACTGGCTGGGGCAGGCGGGCATCGGCGCCGTCATCCTCAATCCACAGTCGGCCGGCACCTACAGCTATTACACGGCCGAGCACCATGGCGCTGCCGCCAGCACGGTGGAGCTGGGCCGCGTTGGTACGCTGGGCGAGAATGATTTGACCCAGTTCGCCGACGTCGATGCTGCTCTCGACGCGCTGCTGCGCGGCTTGCCGGCAGCGGCGTCGCGGATGCCGCACGTGTTCGAGGTGGCACAGGAAATCGTCAAGCACAGCGCGGCGTTTACGATGGCGTTCGGGCGCGATACGCAAAATTTTACGGCGTTCGAGCCGGGCGCCCTGATCGCCACCGATGGTGATGTGCGCTGGCGCGTGGGCGAGCAGGCCGAACGCGTGGTGTTTCCCAATCCCGATGTGCGGGTGGGCTTGCGGGCCGGCCTGATGGTGGTGCGCACGGCGTAGGCTTGAACGGCATCGGGCCGGCACCTTCGGCGCCTGTCCCATGTCTGCGCAACCAGCACAATTGATCGCACACGGGTAGACTGGGCCATCGATTCCACTGGAGAGCCCATGAGCCACCTGTTTTCCCCCATCTCGCTCGGCCCGCTGGCGCTGGCCAACCGCATCGCCATCGCCCCCATGTGCCAGTACTCGGCCGACCAGGGCCTGGCCACCGACTGGCACATGATCCACCTGGGCCACCTGGCGCTATCCGGTGCCGCCCTGTTGATCATCGAAGCGACCGCAGTGGTGCCGGAAGGGCGCATTTCGCCCGCTGACCTGGGGCTGTGGTCGGACCAGCATGCGGCCGCGCTGGCGCCGGTACTGCACAGCATCCGCAAATATTCTCCCATCAAGCTGGCCATCCAGCTCGGTCACGCGGGCCGCAAGGCGTCCAGCGCAGTGCCGTGGCAAGGCGGCGCGAATATCGCTACCGGCGACGGTGGCTGGCAAACGGTGGCGCCATCGGCGGTGCCGCATGCCGACGGCGACACCGTGCCGCTGGCGCTCGACGAGGCCGGCATGGTGCGCGTCATCGATGGCTTCGTCGATGCCGCGCGGCGCAGCCACGAACTCGGTTTCGATGCCATCGAAATCCACTCGGCGCATGGCTACCTGCTGCACCAGTTTCTGTCGCCGCTGTCGAATCACCGCGATGACCAGTACGGCGGCTCGCTGGCGAACCGCATGCGCTTTCCCCTGCAGGTGTTCGCCGCGGTGCGCGCGGCGGTGCCGCCATCGATGGTGGTGGGTGTGCGCATCTCGGCCCATGACTGGGTTGCCGGCGGCTGGGACGTCGAACAGAGCGTGGCCTACACGCAGGCGCTGGAACAGCTGGGCTGCCAGTTCATGCACGTCTCCAGTGGCGGCGTCTCGACCCGGCAAAGCATCCCTGCCGGTCCCGGTTACCAGATCGGCTTTGCCGAATCGATCCGCCGCGAGACGGCGATGCCGGTCATTGGCGTCGGCATGATCACCGAGCCGGTGCAGGCCGAGCAGATCGTCGCCACCGGCCAGGCCGACATGGTGGCGCTGGCGCGCGCCATGTTGTACGACCCGCGCTGGCCGTGGCACGCGGCGGCTGAACTGGGCGCATCGGTGAGCGCGCCGCCGCAGTACTGGCGCTCGCAACCGTCGCAGTTCAAGGGCTTGTTTGGCGCTACGCAGCTGGTCCAGCGTTAGTCGCCACCGGCCGCCGTCAAAACGCCCCCGGGCCTGGCGCACGGCGGCGTTTTGATGGTGGCCGCTTGTGCCTACCTGCCTACCTGCCTGCCTGCCGCCCGCCTGCGCGGCGCCAGGCAACACCGGTTTACTTCAGGCGCGCGCGCAGGCCGCCCATGGCCAGCAGGGCCAGCGCTACCAGGCCCAGCGAGGCTGGTTCAGGTACGCCGGCCGGCGCATCGGCAAGGATGCTGATACTGAAAAAACTCTCGTTATTGCTGTCGTTGTTGCCAAACCATACCCATTTCGAGTCCGCCTTGAAGTCACCCTTGGCACCCCACGGGCTAACGCCGTTGGCGCCGTAGTTGGTGACGGCGCTATAGCTGCCATTAAAGCCAGTCGCATTGCCAGTAATAAACGACGAGCCGGTGGACAGCGTGGTCAGGCCGTTGGCAAAGTGGTAACCGCTGCCGGTCAGCGAGAAGTCGCCGAGCATGCCGGCGACGCCGCCCTCGTCGACGGCATCGATGTGCAGAAAATATTGCAGCGCGCTGCCCAGGGTCACGCTGTCGGCGACGGTGGTATACCAGCTGTTACCGGACGAAAATAAGGTGCCGGCGGTATTGTCGGTGGTGGACAGATAGGCAGTGTATTTGTTGTCGACACTAAGCTTGGTCGTCAGCACGGTGGCCGAGGCGGCGCCGGCGACACCGGCGATAGCGGCGAGGACGATGGATGTAAAGGCGACATGGCGCAGAGAATTTTTCATGACAAGCCTGATGTTATTTTATGACTTCGTGTAGTGCAAATAGCATGCCAGTATCTTTTAACCCAATTTAAGCACTTAGAATCAACGGGTTATTGCTTAGTGTAACTATTTTGGTGATGAATGTGTAAATTTTCCCGACATGGGTGGTGCGCTCGATGGAGACTGCAAGCTGCGCGGCTCATCCCTGCATTTCTGCAGTCTGTCGCAGCGTCTGCACGAGTCTTTCCTGTAATGGTTATGTTGTCGACACTGGCGCCGCCGCGCCGTTTCCCGTACAAAACAACAAGGAACCCCATGCGCTCACTGATCACCTTCGCCTGCATCGCCGCCCTGTCCGGTTGCGCCGTCATCGTCACTGGCAATGATGACGTCCAGCTGCGTACCGTTTTCAGCAGCACTGGGGTGACCGGCAACGGCATCCTGGCGCATGACGTCCGTGCCGCCGGCACCGTGAGCGGCCTCGATGTCAGCGGGCCGCTGGAAGTGAACGTGCGCGTCGGTCCCGCCACCAGCCTGGTGGTCGATGCCGACAGCAACCTGCTGCCGCTGATCCACAGCGAAGTGTCGGGCGGCGAGTTGCGCGTGTGGGTCGAGGGCTCGGTGCGCTCGAATAACAGCATGCGCGTGACCTACACCACGCCCAGCCTGAACCTGCTGCGGGCGGGCGGCTCGGGACGCGTCAGCGTCAATGACCTCAATGGCGAGCCGCTCGATCTTTCCAAGAGCGGCTCCGGTACCACCAGCCTGACGGGGCGCGTGGCCAGCCTCGATGTGCGTCACAGCGGCTCCGGTGAAATCAATGCCCGCGGCCTACGCAGCAGCAGCGCCCGGGTGTCCCAGTCCGGTTCCGGCCGCACCGACCTCGGTCCCGTGCAGGGTGGTGAGCTGACCGTGACGGTCAGCGGTTCCGGTGCGGTGCAGGCCAGCGGCGCCGTCAACGCCGTCACCGCCCGCAGCAGCGGTTCGGGCAGCGTCGATCTCACCGGCGTCGCCAGCGAGCAGGGCGATCTGACCACCAGCGGCTCGGGCAGCATCAGCGCCACCGTCAAGCGCAGCGTGCTGGCGCAGACCAGCGGCTCCGGTCATATCACCGTGTATGGCAACCCGGCCCAGCGCCAGGTAACGGGCAAGAACGTCACCGTGTTAAATTAAACTGCCGTGTTTACAGTTGTTTTCTGAACAAAAACAGCTGCAATCCGTAAACGATACTGTCCTATAATCGCTAGGTTTTTGGCAGCGTTGCACCGCCCCGCCGCCATTTGAAAATCGCGTGACCAAAGGACTATTCGTGAAGCTGACTCTGGGCCAGAAACTGATCCGTACCAAACCGACCGCGGCGCCCGCTGCCGAGCATGGCGAAGGCAGCACCAACCGGCTCGGGCGCAGCATCGGCCTGTTTCCGCTGACCATGATCGGGGTCGGCGCCACCATCGGCACCGGTATCTTTTTCACCATGGTCGAAGCGGTGCCGAAAGCGGGGCCATCGGTGGTGCTGTCGTTTTTGCTGGCGGCGCTGACTGCCGGCCTGACCGCCCTGTGTTACGCCGAACTGTCGTTTCGCATCCCCGCAGCCGGCTCGTCGTATTCGTTTGCCTATGCCACCGTGGGCGAATTTGCCGCCTTCATCATGGCCTTTTGCCTGCTGCTCGAATACGGTCTGGCAGCGAGCGCCACTGCCATCGGCTGGTCCGGCTACCTGAACAATTTTTTGAGCAATGCCTTCCACTGGCAAATCCCCGAAGCGCTGCGCTCGCCCATGTTCGTCGCCGGTGCCAATGGGCTCGAAGTGCACGCCGGCCACTTCAATTTGCCGCCCATCCTGCTGGTGATCCTGTGCGGCGTGCTGCTGCTGCGCGGCACCCGTGAATCGGCCACCGCGAATGCCGTGATGGTGCTGATCAAGCTGGCGATTTTGCTGTTTTTTGTCGTCATCGCTTTTTCCGGTTTTAATATCGACAACTTCCAGCCGTTTTTCTTTGAAGCGTCGGCCAAGTCGCCCGGCGGCATGGCCGGGGTAACGGCGGCGGCGGCCACCGTGTTCTTCTCGTTTATTGGACTCGACACCGTCGCCACCGCCGGCGAAGAAGTGCGCGATCCCACCCGCAACGTGCCGGTCGCCATTCTTGCCGCGCTCGGCATCGTCACCGTGTTTTATATGCTGGTGGCAGTCGCTGCCATGGGCGCGCAGCCGGCCCGCATGTTCGAGGGCCAGGAAGCGGGCCTGGCAGTGATTTTGCAAAACGTCACCGGCAAGGCCTGGCCCGCCATCGTGCTCTCGGGCGGCGCCGTCATCTCCGTGTTTAGCGTGACGCTGGTCACCATTTACGGGCAGACGCGCATCCTCTACGCCATCAGCCGCGACGGCCTGATTCCCCAGCTGTTCCAGAAGGTCAACCCGCGCACCCTGGCGCCGGTCGGCAATACCGTGCTGGTGTGCCTGATCGTCGCCGTCGTCGCCGGCCTGGTCGATTCGACCTATCTGTGGGACATGGTGTCGATCGGCACCCTGACCGCCTTCATCGTCGTCTCGATCGCCGTGCCGGTGCTGCGCGCCAAGGAAGGCGCCAGCGCCACCAAGGGGTTTCGGGTACCGTTCGGCCCCTACCTGGTGCCGGCGCTGTCGATTGCTGCCTGCCTCTACCTGGTGTGGGGCTTGTCGATGATCACCTATGTGACCTTTGCCGTGTGGATGAGCGTGGCCGTGCTGACGTACCTGCTCTACGGCGTGCGCAATTCGCGCCTGAACGTCTTGCCCGTCACAGCAGCTTGATGCCGGGCAGGGTGCGCAGCGAGGTCTCGCGCATGACCTGGACGAAATCGCTGAGGTAGGCGCTGGCGGCCAGCGCCTTCGGCGTCACCGCGTACAGCCGGCCCGTCAAGCCCTGCGGGCCGATCTGCTGGCGCGCGATGTATTTTCTTTCCAAATAATTGTTGACGGCCCACAAGGGCAGGGCGGCAAAGCCGCGCCCGCTCGCCACCAGTTGCAGCATGCCCACCGTCAGTTCGGTGGTGCGGCGCGCCGGCTCTACCAGCGCCGGTTTTAATACCTGGCGCACCAGATCGAGCATGTCATCCGGCACCGGGTAGGTGATCAGGGGTTGACTGGCAAAATCGTGCGCCACCAGGTAAGGCTTGTCGAGGTAGGGGTGGCCGAGCGGCAGCAGTGCCACCATCTCGAATTCGAACAGCGGGTGAAACACCATCGTCGTTTCATCTTCGTCGAGCTCGGAGACGATGGCCAGTTCAGCTTTGCCCTGGTGCAGCAGGCCGATCGGATCGGCATGAAAGCCGGACACGATGTCTTGCTCGATCTGCGGCCAGCGCGCCCGTAAACCGTCCATCGACGGCATCAGCCAGTCAAAACAGGTGTGGCATTCGACGGCGATGCGCAGCTTGCCGGTGCCGCTGCCGGCCATGCGGCGCAGCTCGCGTTCGGCGCGCTCGGCCATGGGAATGACTGCGCTGGCCAGTTCCAGCAGGCAGCGCCCGGCCGGGGTGAAGACCAGCGGCGTCGATTTTCTTTCGAATAGCACGGCGTCGTAATACGTCTCGACCGTCTTGACCTGGTGCGACAGCGCCGATTGCGTCACGTTGAGGAGCTGGGCGGCGCGCGAGACGGAGCCGCTTTCCGACAGGGCGAGCAGGGTGCGCAGGTGACGCAATTCAAGAATGGAGGTGAGCATGAGCCGCTTTCATGGGAACGCGCAAATTTTTCGTTTGAAGTGGACAGACGGACCCGCCATCATCATGAGATCTTTTCATTGAAACGGAATTTATCATGATTAAATCTCATACACTAGGCTTTCCCCGCATCGGCGCCGCGCGCGAACTCAAATTTGCCGTCGAACAGTTTTGGCGCGGCGAGCTCACTGAAGCGGCGCTGCAACAGCGCGCCGCCGCCGTCCGCCAGCGCAACTGGCAGCAGCAGATTGACGCCGGCCTCGACTTCGTCAGCGTCGGCGATTTTTCCCTGTACGACCACGTGGCCGACCACATTTCCCTGTTCGGCTGCGCGCCGGCCCGCTTTGCTTTTACCGACAGCGACACGCCACTGGCGCGCTATTTCAGCATGGCGCGCGGCGCCGCCCAGCAAGAGGGTGCCGCGTGTTGCCATCAGCACGGCGCGGCGCTCGAAATGACCAAGTGGTTCGATACCAATTACCACTACCTGGTGCCGGAATTTGACGACGCCACCCGTTTCAGCCTGCACGCGGCGGCGCTGCTGGCCGAAGTGGCCGAAGCGCGCGCATTGGGCCACCCGGTCAAGCCGGTGCTGCTGGGGCCACTGACCTTTTTGTGGCTGGGTAAAAGCAAGGCCGCTGGCCTTGAGTGCCTGGCGCTGCTCGACCAGTTGCTGCCCGTCTACGTGCAATTGCTGCAGCAACTCAAGGCGGCCGGCGTCGACTGGGTGCAGATCGACGAGCCCATCCTTGGCCTCGATTTGCCCGGTGACTGGGTGCTGGCGTTCGAACGCAGTTATCACGCACTGGCCACGGCGCACTTGTCGGTGCTGCTGGCGACCTATTTTTCACCACTGCAGGGACAGCTGAGCCTGGCCTGCAAGCTACCGGTGGCCGGGCTGCACGTCGATGCCATCCGCGCCGCCGACGAGCTCACCGCCGTGCTCGACTGGTTGCCGCCCCATAAAGTGCTGTCGGTCGGCATCATTGACGGCCGCAATATCTGGCGCAGCGATCTCGATGCGGCGCTCGAGGTGCTCACGCCGATGCTGGCGCGCCGGCCCGGCCTGTGGATCGCGCCCTCCTGTTCGCTCTTGCACGTGCCCGTCACCCTGGCCGACGACGGCGCCCTCGATGCCGAACTGCGCAGCTGGGTGGCCGGTGCCTGTGAAAAAATCGCTGAACTGCACCTGCTCAAGCGCGCCCTCAACGACGGCCATGCCAGCGTCGCAGCGGAGATGGCGACGACGCGGGCGGCGCTGGCCGCGCGGCGCAGCAGTGCGCGCGTCAGCAAGCCGGCGGTGGCGGCGCGGGTGGCGGCGCTGCCGGCTGCTGCCGACCGCCGTCGCAGCGTTTTTTCGGTGCGGCAGGCGGCCCAGCGCAGCCGTTTTAAGTTGCCCGCCTTCCCCACCACCACCATTGGTTCCTTCCCGCAAACAGCGGCCATTCGCGCCATGCGCGCCGCCCACAAGCGCGGCGAACTGGCGGAGGACGCCTATCACACGGCGATGCGCCGGGAAATCGCCGCCGCCGTCGCCGAACAGGAGGCGCTCGGCATTGACGTGCTGGTGCACGGCGAGGCCGAGCGCAACGACATGGTCGAGTACTTCGGCGAGCAGCTCGACGGCTTTGCCTTCAGCGCCAACGGCTGGGTGCAATCGTATGGCTCGCGCTGCGTCAAGCCGCCTTTGCTGTTTGGTGACGTCGGCCGCCGCGGCCCGATGACGGTGGCGTGGAGCGCCTATGCGCAAAGCCTGAGCGCGCGTCCCGTCAAGGGCATGCTGACAGGCCCCATCACGCTGCTGCAATGGTCGTTCGTGCGCGATGACCAGCCGCGCTCGCGCACCGCGCTGCAGCTGGCGCTGGCCGTGCGCGACGAGGTGGCGGACCTGGAAGCAGCTGGCATCGGCATCATCCAGATCGATGAGCCGGCCCTGCGCGAAGGCTTGCCGCTGCGGCGCGCCGCCTGGCCCGCTTACCTCGAGTGGGCAACCGCCGCTTTCCGCGTCGCCGCCAGCGGCGTCGACGATGCCACCCAGGTCCACACCCACATGTGTTACGCCCAGTTTAACGATATCCTGCCGCAGATTGCCGCCATGGATGCCGACGTCATCACCATCGAAACGAGCCGCTCCGATATGGCATTGCTGCGTGGCTTTGGCGAGTTTGCCTATCCCAACGAAATCGGCCCTGGCGTCTACGATATCCATTCGCCCCGCGTGCCCAGCGTCGATGCGATCGCGCGCCTGCTGCGCAAGGCCGCCGAGGTGATTCCGGCCAGTCAGCTGTGGGTCAACCCGGATTGCGGCTTAAAGACGCGCGACTGGCCGGAAACCCGCGCGGCGCTGGCCAATATGGTGACGGCGGCGCGACAGCTGCGCGCGGAAAGCCGCACGTCGTCGTCCACGGTGGGCGAGCGCACAGAACATTGATGCCAAGTGCATTAGCATTCATGAGGAAAACTTTACTTACCTTTTAGATTGCTGCCATGTTCCACTGTTTTGACTGCGTGCCGACGTTGCGCCGGCGCCGCGCGCGCACCCTGCAATATCATGGCAGGGGATTCTGAGGTGCCCGACGGCACCAGTGAAGCGGGCCGATTGCGCTTGCAGACGCCCGGCGCGCGCGCCGGCCGCCGCGACCGCGCTACGGCGCGCGCCGTCTATCAGGCGCAGGCACTGCGGCGGGCCTTTGGCCGGCCGGCGGCACATGTGTTCATGATTGTCCGGCGGCTGCCGGCGGCGCTGGTGTTGCGGGTGCTGAACTCGGCTGACCGGCAGCTACGCCGTTGATGCCAGCGGCGCGTTGGCACATTGCGTGGGCGTGCGGCCGACGTGGCGCGAAAAGGCGACACTGAAGGTGCTGGCCGAACCGTAGCCCACCCGCTCAGCGATGGCGGCAACACTGCCCTCGCCGCGGCGCAGCATGTCTTGCGCCAGGGCCATTCGCCACGCCAGCAGGTAGGCCATCGGCGCCATGCCGACCAGGCGCTTAAAGCGGCCAAAGAACGTCGAGCGCGACAGCGCCGCGGCGTTGGCCAGCTCGACCACCGTCCATGCGCGCGCCGGCGCTTCGTGCATGGCGCGGATCGCCGCCGCCAGGCGCGGGTCTGCCAGGCCGCGCACCAGGCCCGCTGGGGCGGCGGTGCCCGCGCTCGACCGTAATGCTTCTATCAGCAACACTTGCAGCAGGTGCGCGAGGACGATCTCGCGTGCCGGCCGCTGCTGGCGCGATTCGTCGTTCAACAGTTTGACCAGCATTGCCAGGCGCGGTTCACCGCGCACGTGGACCAGTGCCGGCAGCAGCGACACCAGCAGGGCCGCATTCGGTGAACCGAAGCTGCAGTGGCCGGCCAGGATGCGCAGATCGGTCGGCCCGGCTTGCTCGCCTATCCGGAATACGCCGTCACCAAGGGCGACCGGCACCGCGTTGCTGGCGTGCGCCGGCGCTTTCGTGTTCGGCATCACGTTCGGCATCACGCTCGACATGGTGACCCCGAATGCCGCCGGGATGAGGGCGAAGTCGCCTTCCTGTAACACGCTGGGAGCATGGCCGTCGAGGGTCAGACGACAGCTGCCTTCAAGCACCACGCAATAAAACGGTTGCCCGGCATCGGAGCGCCGGCTGTGCCACTGGCCGGCACCGACGATGTGTTTTGAAAAGCGGGCAGCCGGCTGCAGCAGGGTGACGACGTCGGCCAGCGGATCGATCACTCTGGACTCTCGCTAAACAGATATGGACTTTCCAGTGTAGCAGGTACGGGTGAACCGGGCTATCGTCACGCTACCGTCCACTTTACGAATGACATCCATGAAAACGATCTTCATTACTGGCGCCTCTTCCGGCTTCGGGCTGGCAACGGCGCGCCATTTTCTCGCCCATGACTGGCGCGTGATAGCCACCATGCGCACGGTGCAACATGACGTCTTGGGGCCGTCCCCCCAATTGCACATCATGCAGCTCGATGTCACTGACGCTGACAGCATTGCCCGGGCGATTGAAGCGGCTGGCCCCATCGATGTGTTGGTCAACAACGCTGGCTTTGGCGCGCCGGCGCCGTTCGAGTTGATGGACATGGACACCGTGCGCGCGCTGTTCGACACCAACACGCTGGGCACGCTGGCTGTCACCCACGCGGTGCTGCCGCAGATGCGTGCAAGACAAGCGGGGGTGATCATCAATGTGACCTCGAGCGTGACCTACAAGCCGCTGCCGCTGGTCGGCGTCTATCGGGCAGCGAAGGCGGCGGTGAACGCGTTCTCGGAGTCGCTGGCCAGCGAGCTGGCGCAGTTTGGCGTGCGCGTGCACATCGTACTGCCGGGCTCGTCGGGGGAGACGCGTTTCCGCGAAACGGCCCGTGCCGGGCTGCGCGGCATGGACAGCGACCTGTACGGTCAATTCATGCAACGCACGATGGCCGCCATGGCGCAATCGACGGCTGCCGGAACGCGCGCAGAGGACGTGGTCGAGGCGGTGTGGCAGGCAGCCACCGAGCCGGCTTCTGCGCTGTACATGCCGGCCGGTGCCGACGCCCTGGTGTGGGCGGCGCAGGCGCGCTGAGGCGGTCGCGATCTCATCGGTCGAAAAAAAACCGCGCAGGCAGCGCGGTTTTTTTTCAAAATAAACGCTTATTCGGCGCCCATTTCCTTGATCAGATTGTCAGCGTGATCGACATGCTTCATGTTCCACAGGATGTAACGGACGTCCACCTGGATATCGCGGGTGTTGGCCTTGTTAAAGTCCCAGTCGGAAATGATGGAGTCGAGCGTGCCATCGAAGGCCAGACCAATGAATTCGCCCTTGGCGTTCAGCGCTGCCGAACCGGAGTTGCCGCCGGTGATGTCGAGCGTGGCCAGGTAGTTGACCGGCACGGTTTTCAGTTTCGCATCGACGAAGTTGCCGAAATCCTTGTTCTTGATGGCGGTCAGCTGGGCTTGCGGCGCATTGAATTCGCCTTCGCCGGTGGCCTTCGCCTGCACGCCCTTGACGGTAGTAAATGCCGTCCACGAACCGGTGCCGTCGGCGCCATGGTCGCGACCGGCGATCTTGCCGAAGGTCACGCGCAGGGTGCTGTTGGCGTCAGGGTAGACCGCCTGCCCCTTGCTGTTCATGTAGGCGATTTTTGCCTTCATGTAATTGGCGTAGGATTGCTGGATCTTGCCCGACAGTTCTTCGTCATCGGCTTCGCGTTTCATGGCGCCGTCATACATGGCCACTGCTGCCTGGATGAACGGGTCGTTGCTGGCCTTGAAGTCGGCTGGTTTCTTGCTCAGCCACTCGGCGCGCACCTTGGCGTCGTTCAGCGTGGTCTTGCTGTACATGGCGTCGAGCAGGCTGGACAACTGCGCTTCGCTGATGCCGTCCTTGATACCGATGGCGGCGTCAAAATTGGCGTTGCGCGAGGCTGCTGGCTGGGCGGCGTACTTGACCAGGCTGTTCATCACAAGGGCCTTGTCGACCTTCGGATCGTAGGTACGATCGATGCCGGCCACGCCCGCCTTGAAGCGGTTCAGGTCGCGGTCCTGGTAACCCGATTTACGTTCGGCGTCCGGCTTGGCCATTTCGTTGGACAGGCGGTACAGCGAGCGCGCCGTGCCCAGCAGGCGGGGCGACGACGACATCAGATACCAGTCGCGCATGGTCTGGGCATCGCGCTCGGCGATCAGCTTTTCCACAATCTCGATATCGGCCGCGTACTCTTTTTGACGGCCAGGATTGGCGTTGACCCAGGCTTTCAGGTCGGCGTGTTCGCGCGTCTTGCGGGCCAGGAAATCGCTGCCTTCGTAGCTGGTCAGCATGCCCTTGCGGTTCTTGTAGTAATTGTTGACGCCGGCGATCTGACCAGCGTATTTGAGCTTGGCAGCCGGGTCGTTCTTGGTTTCGCGCTCGATGATGGCCAGCGTTTCGCCCGAGGTTTTAATAAAGGCCGGGTAGTTCTGGTCGAAGGTGTACGCCACTTCAGATGGCAGGCGGTGCCGGTTGGTGCGGCCTGGATAGCCGGCCACCATGATGAAATCGCCTTCCTTGACGCCCTGCTTGGCCAGCTTCAGGTAGTGCACCGGCACGTAAGGAACGTTGTCCTTGGAGAAGTCGGCAGCCTTGCCATCTTTGCTGACATAAGCGCGGTAAAAACCGTAGTCGCCGGTGTGGCGCGGCCACATCCAGTTGTCGGTATCGCCGCCGAACTTGCCGACGCCGGCCGGTGGCGCGTGCACCAGGCGCACGTCGCGAATTTCCAGTTGCTTGATCAGGTAAAACTCGAGGCCGCCGTAATAGCTGGCCACCGTGCAGCGGTGTCCGGGGTCTTTTTCGCACTCGGCCACCAGGCTTTTTTCATTCTTTTCCATGGCGTCAATGCGCGCCTTGCCAGCCAGTTTGGCGACATCGGCCGTGATGACTTTGGTGCTGACGTTGCTGACATCCTTGGTGACGAAAATGCGGCTGCCTGGGGCGGCCGGCAATTCATCGGCCAGCGTCTTGGCCAGGAAGCCGTTGGCCAGTAAATCGTTTTGCGTCGTCGAATTGACCGCTACGCTGTTGTAGACACAGTGGTGATTGGTCGCAACCAGACCCTGCGGTGAAACGAAGGACGCCGAGCAACCGCCCAGGCTGACAATCGCGCCCATCGGGAATTCGGTCAGCTTGGTCAGGGTGGCCGGGTCAAGTTTGAGGCCGGCGGCTTTGAGTTGCTTGGCTACTTGTGGCAGCTGTTGCGGCATCCACATGCCTTCATCGGCATGGGCGGCGGATGCGGTGCTCAGGATGGCGAGCGTCAGGAGGGTCTTTTTCATTCGCAGTGTCTCACAGAGGTCAATCGGACGGGCGCTCGGGTAGAGCGTTCCAGAGTATCGTCAGCGCCTGCCTGTTAGTCAACTAAATTGTTTCCGCCACCACGCCCGCCACCCCCTTTTACAGTTGCGAACCGACCACGCTGGCGATTTTGCCCATCATTTTCGCCAGCAGCGGGCGCTGCTCCCAGGCCGCGTAGCTGACCACGCGGGCGCGCGCCCAGTCAGCGTCGAAGACCTTTGATTGCTGCTGGGCAAAAGTGGCATTGAGCACGTTCAGATTGGCTTCGTCATTCAGGCTGAACGAGCGGTTATCGAAGTTGGTCGAGCCTACCGACACCAGCAGGTCGTCGACCACCAGCGCCTTGACGTGAAACATGGTGGGCTGGTATTCGGCGATTTGCACGCCGGCCGCCAGCAAGGGGCCCCATTCTTCGCGCGAGGCGGCGCGCACCACGCCCGAATCGATGATCTTGCCAGGCGTAATGATCTGGACCTTGACGCCCCGTTGCTGCGCCGCCACCAGTGCCTTGACGGTCAGCGCGTCCGGCACGAAATAGGCGTTCGACAGGCGGATCGAATGGCGTGCTGCGGTGATCGCCATCAGATACATCAAATGCATGCTTTCGCTGCCGCCGGTGGGTGAACTGCTGAACATTTGCGCCGCCTCGGTGCCTGCATCGGGCAGCGGCGGGAAATAGCGGACGCCATCGAGCACGGCGCCGGTCGACTTGATCCAGTTGTCCGTAAATACCGCCTGGATTTGCGCCACCACCGGGCCTTCGACGCGGAAGTGGGTGTCACGCCAGTGGTCTTCATCCTGGCCGTGGCCGCGCCACTTGTCGGCGATGCCGACCCCGCCCGTAAACCCGACCTTGCCGTCGACCACCAGCAGCTTGCGGTGGGTGCGGTTGTTCAGGCGCGTCAGTTTCCACCAGACCGGCTTGTGATAGCGCTGCAACTCGACGCCGGCCGCCCGCATCGCATTCATCGAAGCTTCGTCCATCTTGATCGAGCCGATAAAATCGAGCATCACGTGGACCTTGACGCCGGCGCGCGCGCGCTCGATGAGAGCGTCGGAGAATTCTTTGCCGATCGTTTCCGACCAGTAAATATACGTCTCGAAGGTGATGGTCTGTTTGGCGCCGCGGATGGCGCGGAGCATTGCCGGGAAAATTTGATCGCCGTTCAATAGCACTTCTACCTTATTGCCCTCGAGCATGGGCGGTCCCAGCAGCACATCCATCGAGCGGCGGAACTGCGGATCGGCGACGTCGTAACGGCGGCTGAGCTGCTGTTCGATTTTTTTCTCGCTGGGCGCAAAATTGAGAAACAGAAATCCTGCCAGCAGGGTGACTGCGCAGGTCAGCATGATCGTCACCACAGGCTTTGTTCTCATTGCAACTCTCAAGGTGAAAAAAAACCAACGCCGCAGCGTTGGTCGGTGGAGCGCGACTGCTTAGCGCGTGCGGCCGCGGCGGAACAGGTTGACGATGGCCAGCAGGATGACGGCGCCAAGGAAAGACACCAGCAGCGAGGTGACGCTAAAGTCGTTCGAATTGATGGTGCCGGTGCCGAACAGGGGCGAGAGCAGCCAGCCGCCCAGGAAGGCGCCGATGATGCCGACGACGACGTTAAGAATCATGCCTTGTTCAGCGTCCGTTTTCATGACCAGGCTGGCCAGCCAACCCAAGATGCCGCCAACGACGATCCAGATAATAAATAACATGGTGTTTCTCCTAAAGTTGAAATGCGCCCGAGACCATGGCCTCTGGTCTTGCGAAAAAGTCTATTCAGGTCGACACCACCAGTCGGTGCGGCAGCGAACCTTCGCGGCATTATTTGATGGCGACAGCGGGCTGGGCAAATTAGTGCTGGCAGGAATGTACCGAGCACCGTGCGTGAGCTAACAGAGAAAACGGTGTGCGCGTATTAATGTTACTCCACTGGCAAGTAAATGCTTGTAGAAGCGGGACGTTTGCACATCTGCACATCTGCACCTCAACCATCAAGGACACATCCATGAACACTACCGAGACAAACAACAATTCCCGCATGGTTACCGGCCTGTTCCGCGACCGCGACAGCGCCGAGCGCGCCTACAACTCGCTCGCTGACCGCGGTTATTCGAAAGACGATGTCACCCTGATGATGTCGGACGACACCCGGCAAACCCATTTCGGCGATACCGATACCGAGCTGGGCAGTAAAGCTGCCGAAGGCGCCGGCATTGGCGCCGGCATCGGGGGCACCATCGGCGCCGTACTGGCCGGTATTGCCGCGGTCGGCACCACCCTGGTCCTGCCAGGCATCGGCCTGGTGGTCGCAGGCCCGATTGCCGCTGCCCTGGCGGGCGCTGGCGCTGGCGGTGTCGCCGGCGGCCTGGTGGGTGCGCTGATCGGCGCCGGCATCCCGGAAGAGCGCGTGGTGCACTACGAAGAAGGCATCAAAAATGGCGGCATCCTGATGGGCGTGACGCCGCGCTCGGACGACGACGCCGCTTACGTCGAACGCAGCTGGTCTGACAGCGCCGGCGAACACATCATCGGCACTGGCGTCGGCGCCGCCGGCGGCGCCGCCACCGGTGCGGTGATCGGTTCGGTCGCGGGCCCGGTTGGCACCCTCGCGGGCGCCGCTCTCGGCGGCATCGCGGGCGGCCTGGCAGGCAAGGGCGTGGGCGAAGTGATCAATCCGAAGTCCGGTGATGCACTGGACGAGCACAATCTGGCCAAGGGCGTCGGCGCCGGTGCCGGGGCGGCGACCGGTGCATCGATGGGCGTGGTCGGCGGGCCGATTGGCATGGCCGCGGGCGCCGCTGTTGGCGCCGTGGTCGGTGGCATGGCTGGCCATATGGCGGGCAGCATGGTCAATCCGGCGGCAGAAGATGCTTACTGGCGCGACTCCTACAGCAGCGCGCCATACTATTCGTCGCAATACAGCTACGATGACTATGCGCCGGCCTATCAGCTGGGTTACAACGGCCGCGATCGTTATGCAGGCCAGACCTTTGACAGCATCGAAACCGACCTGTCGAATGACTGGAACCGCAGCAAGGGCCAATCGCGCCTGGACTGGCTCGATGCGCGCGCGGCAGCCCGCGCCGCCTGGGAACGGGTGGGTCGCGACGGCCGTTAATTTTTCAGTTGTATCGCACCAGTAAAAAAGCCCCGCATCGGTTCGATGCGGGGCTTTTTGCATTGCTGATAGTAAGTCTTGGTGCCAGCCTTACTGCCAAGCTTACTGCTTGATGGCTTCGACCTGGATCGCCAGTTTGACGACCGGGTTAAAGCCCATCTTGACGGCGTAATCGATGCCAAAGTCGGCGCGGTTGAAGGTGGCCGAGGCATCGGCGCCGCACGCTTCACGCTTAAACATCGGGTGCTGGATGCACTTGAATTTATTGATGGTCAGTACCACCGGCTTGGTCACGCCATGCAGGGTCAGCTCGCCATTGACGGTGGCCGGGGTGTCGCCATTAAACGTGATCGAGGTCGATTTGTAGGTGACGGTGGGGAACTTGGCAACGTCGAACATGTCCGCGCCCTTGGCGTGGCCATTCATCTTTTCGTGACCGAAGTCGAGGCTGTTGGCATCGATGGTGATGTCGAGCGTGCCCGTCTTGGCGGCACGGTCGAGTACCACGGTGCCGCTGGTCTTGGTGAACTTGCCGCGCCAGACCGAGATGCCCATGTGATCGGCTTCAAAGCTGGGGTAGGTGTGGTTGGGCTCGATCGAATAGGTGTCCGGGGCCGCGATGGCGGCGGTCGCGGCGGCGGCGGCGATGAAGGCGGCGATCAGATGTTTCATGTTCATGCGAATTCCTTTGGTGTGGGTGGGGGTAACGAATTTAGCCTGCGGTGACGCGGAATTTGATGATGACGTCGTCGGCGACGGTGCTGGTGTCTTTCCATTCGCCTTCGCCGATGTTGTAGGTCAGCCGCTTGATGGGCACGGCGCCTTCGAACACTTGTTTGCCGGCCTCAGCCTTGACGGTCAGCGGGAAGCTGACGTCGCTGGTCTTGCCCTTGATGGTCAGCTTGCCGGTGACGTTGAACTTGCCGGTACCGGCCGCCTTGATCGACGACGAGATAAAGCTGGCCTTGGGGAACTGGGCCGCATTGAACCATTCTTTCTTCGCCACTTCCTTGTTCATTTCCGCTTCGCCCAGGTCGAGGCTGGCGGTGTCGATCTCGACCGTGGCCTTGGCGGCATCTGGCTTGGCGGCGTCGTAATCGATGGTGGCCGTGAATTTCTTGAACTTCGCGTCGACCGGCACGTTCATCTGTTTGAACGTGGCCGACACGCTGCTCTTGGCGGGATCGGTTTTCAGGGGGGCAGCGATGGCTGCCGAGGCGACAAGGGCAAGCGCCAGTGTGAACAATTTCATGCGGTCTCCTAGGGGCAATTCGAATAAATAAAAACGCTCACGGCAGCATGCGTTGCAGGACGCGGTCGCGGTTGATGATAGCGTGCTTGAGGGCGGCCGCCACGTGCACGGCCACCAGCGCCGCCAGCCCCATGGTCAGCCAGTAATGGACGGCTTTCAAAACGACTTTTAGGGCCGGGTCGACATCGATGAGCACGGGCAGCGGCAATACGCCGAAGTAGACCACCGGCACGCCGGCCGCCAGCGTATAAAAGTAGCCGGAGACGGGCACAGCGAACATCAGCACATACAGCAGCAGGTGCAGGTGGTGGGCGGCGGCTTTTTCCCAGCTTTGCATGGAGGCCGGGTAGCCGGGGGCCGGGTGCAGCAGGCGCCACAGCAGGCGCAGCGCGGCCAGCGCCAGCACCGTCACGCCGGCCCATTTGTGCCACGAATAATATTTGAGCTTGGTGGGGGAAAAGCCGGGGATGTCCGTCATGATCAGGCCCAGCACGAAGGCGCCGACGATCAGCACGGCGATGACCCAGTGAAACACCATGGCGGTCTTGGTATAGCGGGCGATCGGTTGCTGCATCAGTGGGGTCTCCGGAAAATTATTAGTACGTGTTAGGACTAATAGTACCGCAAAACTGTTGAAGGTGCGCAAGTGTTGAATAAAGACGGTCCAGCATACCGCAGTGGCGCTGAAATAAAAACGGGAGCGCCCTTGCGGACGCTCCCATCGTTGGTGCTGGTACAACAGCCGGGCGGCACTTGGTGCCTATCCCAACAGGCACTTACACCGCGGTCGCCAGCTGTGCCGCAATGCCGATGTAGTTGGCGGGCGTCATTTGCAGCAGCAAATCCTTGGCTTCCTGCGGCACTGCCAGGGTGACAATGAATTCGCGCAGCGCCACCTTCGAGATGCCTTTGCCGCGCGTGAGTTCTTTCAACTGTTCATACGGGTTTTCCACGCCATAGCGGCGCATGACCGTCTGCACCGGTTCGGCCAGCACTTCCCAGTTGGCGTCGAGATCTTGCTCGAGGCGGGCGGCATTGACTTCCAGCTTGTTCAAGCCGCGCAGGCAACTGTCGTAGGCCAGCAGGGCATAACCGAAGCCGACGCCGATATTGCGCAGCACGGTCGAATCGGTGAGGTCGCGCTGCATGCGCGAGACGGGCAATTTTTCTGCCATGTGCTTGAGCACCGCGTTGGCCATGCCCAGGTTGCCTTCAGAGTTTTCGAAGTCGATCGGGTTGACTTTATGGGGCATGGTCGACGAGCCGATTTCGCCCGCTTTCAGGCGCTGCTTGAAGTAACCCAGCGAGACATAGGTCCAGATGTCGCGGTTCAGGTCGAGCAGGATGGTGTTGGCGCGGGCGATCGCATCGAACAGTTCGGCCATGTAATCGTGCGGCTCGATCTGGATGGTGTAGGGATTGAAGGTCAAGCCGAGGCGCTGTTCGATGACGTCTTTGGAAAACGCCGCCCAGTCGAACTGCGGGTAGGCCGCCAGGTGGGCATTGTAATTGCCGACGGCGCCATTCATTTTCGCCAGGATTTCGACGGCAGCGATGGTCTTGACGGCGCGCTCGAGGCGGGCGACGACGTTGGCAAATTCCTTGCCCAGCGTGGTCGGGCTGGCGGTCTGACCGTGGGTGCGCGAGAGCATCGGCAGGGCGGCGTTGGTATGGGCGATCTCGCGCAGCTTGGCGATGACCGCCTGCAGGGCCGGCACGATGACGCCATCGCGGGCCGCTTTGAGCATCATGCCGTGCGACGTGTTGTTGATGTCTTCCGAGGTGCAGGCAAAGTGGATGAATTCGGTCGCTGCCACCAGTTCGGGCACGTCCTTGACTTGTTCCTTGAGCCAGTATTCGACGGCCTTGACGTCGTGGTTGGTGACCGCTTCGATTTCCTTGATGCGGGTGGCATGGCTTTCCGTGAAATCGGCCGCCATCTTGTCGAGCAGGGCGCTGGCCGCGGCGGAAAACGGCGTGATTTCGGCAAAGCCCGCCTGCGACAGCGCTTGCAGCCACGCGATCTCGACCTTGACGCGGTGGTGCATGAAGCCCGCCTCCGACAGGATCGGGCGCAGCTTGTCGGTCTTGCTGGCATAGCGGCCGTCGAGGGGCGAGAGGGCGGACAGGGTGGAGTACGGGGCGGTAGAGGTCATGGCGGCAGGCGTGAGCAAAACGCCGATTTTACCACCGGGGGCAGGTCGCAGCCGATGTTGCACGCAGCGCCTCAATGATGCGCGGGCAGCCAGCGGTCGCTGGCCCGATGCTATACTGGACCTTATTCTTTTACTCATAAAATGTATGAAACTCATTGGTTCGCTTGCAAGTCCCTATGTCCGCAAGGTGCGCGTCGTGATGGCGGAAAAAAAGCTCGACTATGCCCTCGTGCTGGAAAATGTATGGGCCGCTGACACCGTCATCGCGCAATCGAACCCGCTTGGCAAGGTGCCCTGCCTGCTGATGGAAGATGGCAGCGCGCTCTACGATTCGCGCGTCATCGCCGAATACCTCGACACCCTCACGCCGGTCTGCAAGTTGCTGCCACCGAATGGCCGCGACCGTGCCGACATCAAGGTGTGGGAAGCGCTGGCCGATGGCATCCTCGACGCTGCCATCCTGGTGCGCCTGGAAACCACCCTGCGCGCGCCCGAACAGCAAAGCAGCGTCTGGATCGAGCGGCAAATGGACAAGGTCCATGGCGGCCTCGCTGCCATGTCGGCCAGGCTGGGTGAATCACCGTTTTGCCACGACAACCATTACACCCTGGCCGACGTCGCCGTCGCTTGCTGCCTGGGCTGGCTGGCGTTCCGCTTTCCCGCCATCGACTGGCGGAGCGCTCACCCCAACCTGGCGCGCCTGTTCGACAAGTTGTCCGACCGCGCCTCGTTCAAAGACAGCGTGCCGCAGTGAGCCAGCATGCCACGGGCGGCGCGGCGCCGCTACAGACCACCGTTATCTTTGGCGAAGCGCTGGTCGACGATTTCGTCACCGAACAGCTGGTCGGCGGCGCGCCGTTCAACGTAGCGCGCCATCTGGCCGCTTTCATGGCGCCGCAGCTGATGATCACCCGCATCGGCAGCGACCGCAATGGCGCCGTCGTGCGCGCCGAGTTCGAGCGCTTTGCCATGAGCGAGCAGGGCTTGCAGGTCGACCGCATGGAAGAAACCGGGCGCGTGCTGGTCGAACGGCGGCCCGACGGCCTCGGTCACCGTTTCGTCATGCTGCCGCGCCAGGCCTACGATTTTATTGATCCGCAACTGGCCGTTGCCGCCATGGCGGCGGTGACGCCATCGGCCCTGTATTTCGGCACCGTGGCGCAGCGCGGCGCCCGTTCGCGTGCAGCCTTGCACAAGCTGTGGACGGCCAGCAGTGCGAGCCGTTTTCTCGATCTGAATTTGCGCGAGCAACAGGTCGACCGCGCCTGCGTCAGCGCGTCGCTGCAGGCGGCGGACATCGTCAAGGTTAACGAAGAAGAGCTCGAGACGCTGTTCCACTGGTACTTTGAGATCGCCCCCGGCACCGCGCTCGGTAGCGAGGAAGTGCGCGCCGCCTGCCGCGCCCTGATCGACCGCTTCGCCCTGACGGGGCTGCTGCTGACGCTGGGGCACCGCGGTTCCGTGTATTTTGATGGCGATGCACAGGTCATCGTTCACCGCGACAATCCGGCGCCGCCGTTCGTCATCGACACCGTCGGTGCAGGCGACGCGTTCGCTGCCATCTTCCTGCTGGGGCGCGCGCGCGGCTGGCCGCTGGAGACGACGCTGGCACGCGCCAACGAATTTGCCGGCGCCATCTGCGCTGTCACCGGGGCGGTGCCGCAGGATCTGGGGTTTTATGACCAGTGGGTGGCGCGGTGGAAGGGGCTGTGACGGGGCCGTTCGGCTAAGCAAGCCTGTCCCAAGTTTGCGTTTGCCGAACGGCAGCACGCAGTTACGCGTGCTGCCCGATCTGGCTTTGCAGGTAATTGTGCAGGCCCACCTTGGCAATGAGCTCGATCTGCGTTTCCAGCCACTCGATGTGTTCCTCGGTGTCTTCGAGAATCAGCGAGAACAGTTCGCGCGACACATAGTCGCCCACCTTTTCGCACTCAAAAATGCCTTCTTTGACGGTCAGCTGCGCGCCCCGTTCGAGCGTGAGGTCGGCGGCCAGCATTTCTTCCGTGTTTTCGCCGATGAGCAGTTTGTGCAGCGCCTGCAAATTCGGCAAGCCATCGAGCATCAGGATGCGGTCGATCAGCTTGTCGGCGTGCTTCATTTCGCCGATCGATTCCTCGTATTCTTTCTTGCCTAGCTTGTCGAAACCCCAATGCCGGTACATGCGCGCATGCAAAAAGTACTGGTTGACGGCGGTCAGTTCATTGGTCAGCTGCGCGTTGAGCAGGCGCAGGATGGTCGGATCACCCTTCATGGCAGGCTTTCGAAAGTCACGGTAGGGCAATCATAGCAAAGCACGCGCCGCTGTGGCGCGTAGTTACCGGCAGCTACAGCGAGGCCGCCGCGATCCCCAGCAAGGCCAGCAGCGAGACGGTGCCGATGGCGGCGCCGACCAGGCGTTTTTTGTTCATCAGCGTCCACAGCAGCACGCCTGTGATCGACAGCAAAATGATGGAGCCGGCCAGGGTGTCGACCAGCAGGATCCACGCCACTCCCATGCCAGTGCCCTTGTGTAAATTGCTGATCACGCCGAACGCATTGGTGTCGCTGCGCTTGACGCTGACAAAACTGTTGCCGACCCAGTACTCGGCCTGCACACTGCTGGCCGGCGTGGTAAACGACGCGCTCCAGCGCGCCGGCTGGGTGACGGCGGCGTCGCCCCAGGCCACCGCTTTGGCCTTGTCCTGCTTGACCTTGGTCGCCGGCGCGGCAATCGACAGCGATTGCTTGAGCCACTGTGCCATCGCCTCGGCATCGCGCGGGGCGGGCACCGGCAGGGGCAGCTGGACGGTCGATTCTTCGCTCTGCGCGGCGGGAATTTTTAGCAGCGCGCGGTGGTTGAGCAGGATTCCTGAGGTGCCAAACAGCAAACCCAGGGCGGCGCCCCACAGGCCGATCCAGCCGTGGGTCTTGCGCAGCCATTTGAGCACGGCGGCCTTGCGGCCATGCTTGTCAGCGGCGCTGGCGGCGGGGCGGCGGACGAAGGTGGCGGTGCTGCTCACAAGCAGTCTGCCTGCCGGGCGTGAAAGCGCAGCTCGGTCACGCCCATCAAGGTGTCGACCGGCGCCCCGCGCGCACTGCGCAGGACATCGGCGGCATAGCCGGCGCACTGGCCGCAGCAGGTGGCCACGCCGAGGTCGCGGCGCAGTTCATCCATCGAGGTGATGCCCAGCTCGACAGCCTGGCGAATTTCGCGGTCGGAGATGTTGTTGCAAACACAAACGATCATGCTGAAACCTTTTTTGAGGGGAGGGCACACTGGCAGAACGCACTTGCGCGCACCAAAATGCGAATCATTACCATTTAAATGAAGATTCTCATCTTAATTATCGCCTTTTGCAAGCAGATTGTGCAATGCATCATCGGGCCGCGCCAGGGCTGGTGTTTTGTCGTATCGACCCCACCTTCTCAGCAGGCAGAAAAGAACGCAAATGGAAATTATTCGCATTTAGGTTTATGATGGTGCTTATGAGCGGAAACGTCTCCCGTGCCAGATCGCTGCCGCGCTGCGCACCTGCTGTTTGTTTCAACGCTGCATCACCTTTATATACAACAAGCGGCCTCACCAACTAAGCCCACCATGACACTCGTCTCGCAGTTGACCACGCTCGATACCCTCCCTGCAGGCAAGGGTGGTACCGTCATCCACCTGGCGCCCGGCGCCCAGGGCGGCGCCGATGTCGCGCGCCGGCTGATGGAGCTGGGCTTCGTGCCTGGCGAACGCATCCGTATGCTGCGCCGGGGCGTGCAGGGCGGGCCGCTGGCCATCAAGGTTGGCGAATCGACGTTCGCCCTGCGCCGCTTCGAAGCGGCGCTGGTGTCGATCAAGCCGGAATAAGGCGGTCATGGTCGCAGCAGAACAAGACAGGCGCGTCCAGGCCGACCTGCGCACACCGCTGATCGCCCTGCTGGGCAATCCGAATTGCGGCAAGACGGCGCTGTTCAACCGCCTCACCGGCGCCCGCCAGAAAGTGGCCAACTACGCCGGCGTCACCATCGAACGCAAGGAAGGCAGTTTTACTTCGCTGTCGGGGCGCGCCTACCGCGTGCTCGATTTGCCGGGCGCTTACAGCCTGTCGGCCCATACCCCCGATGAAGCGATCACCCGCGATGTCGTCGCCGGCCTGCGCGCGGGCGAACAGGCGCCCGACGCCATCGTCTGCGTGGTCAACGCCACCACCTTGCGCCTGAACCTGCGCCTGGTGCTGGAAGTGCAGCGCCTCGGGCTGCCGATGGTGCTGGCGCTGAACATGGTCGATGTCGCCCACAAGCGCGGCATTGTCATCGATGCGGCGCGCCTGGCCGTCGAACTGGGCATGCCGGTGGTGGAAACGGTGGCCGTGCAAAGCGGCGGCGAAAAGTCGCTGCTGCGCGCCCTCGACCTGATGCCCGATTCTCCCAAGCGCAGCGCCAACCCGCTCTCGGCCATCGATGCCGTCTCGGTCGAAGCGACCCAGCGCGAAGTGCGCCGCATTCTCGACGTCTGCGTCAGCAGCGTCAACGACACTGGCAACCTGACCGAAAAAATCGACCAGGTGGTGCTGCACCCGGTGGTCGGCCCGCTGCTGCTGGCCGCCCTGATGTTCCTGGTGTTCCAGGCGGTGTTCAGCTGGGCGGCGCCACCGATGGAATGGATCAAGAGCGGGGTTGACCAGGTCGGCCAGCTGCTCTCGGCCCACATGGGCGAAGGCTTGTTGCGCAGCCTGCTGGTCGAGGGCATCCTCGGCGGCGTCGGCAGCGTGCTGGTATTTTTGCCGCAGATTTTGATCCTGTTCTTTTTTATTTTGGCGCTGGAAGACTGCGGCTACCTGCCGCGCGCCGCCTTCCTGCTCGACCGCCTGATGGGTGGCGTCGGCCTGTCGGGGCGCGCCTTCATTCCCCTGCTGTCGAGCTTTGCCTGCGCCATCCCCGGCATCATGGCCGCGCGCACCATCCAGAATCCGCGCGACCGCCTGGTGACCATCATGATCGCGCCCCTGATGACCTGCTCGGCGCGCCTGCCGGTGTACGCCCTCATCATCGCCGCCTTCATTCCGGCGCGCGACGTCTGGGGCGGCATCAGCCTGCAGGGACTGGTGCTGTTCGCCCTGTACTTTGCCGGCATTGCCAGCGCCATGGCGGTCGCCTATTTTTTCAAGCGCACCATGGGCGCCAGCGGCGAACAGCCATTGATGCTCGAGCTGCCCAGCTATCACTGGCCGCACCTGCAGAATCTGGCCCTGGGGCTGTGGGAACGGGCGCGCATTTTTCTCACGCGGGTCGGCACCATCATCCTCACCCTGATGGTCCTGGTGTGGTTCCTGTCGAGCTTTCCCGGCGCACCCGAAGGGGCCGTTCACCCGCCTATCTACTACAGCATCGCCGGCATGATCGGCCGCGCCATGGCGGTGGTATTTGCGCCGATCGGCTTTGGCTGGCAGATTTGCATCGCCCTGGTGCCGGGCATGGCGGCGCGCGAAGTGGCGGTCGGCGCGCTCGGCACCGTCTATGCGCTGTCGCAAAGCGGCGAAGCGCTGGCCGGCTCGCTCACCCCCATCATCGCGCAATCGTGGACCATGGCCACCGCGCTGTCGCTGCTGGCCTGGTATGTGTTTGCGCCGCAGTGCCTGTCGACGCTGTCGGTGGTGCGGCGGGAAACGGGCGGCATGCGCTGGCCGCTGATCATGGCCGCCTACATGTTCGCGCTGGCCTACATCGCTTCGTTTATTACCTACCGGGTGGCGCTGTGGCTGGCCTGATGCAAAACCTGATCGTCGCGTTGATCGTGATCGTCGCCGCTCTCTACGTGCTGCGCAAATACCTGCCGGCTGCCCTGCGCCAGAAACTGGTGTACGCGCTGCGCCGGCAGGGCACGGCGCCGTCGACAGTGGCGGGCTGGTTGGATACCTCGGCCGGCTGCGGCAGCGGTTGCGACACCTGCAAGGCGTGCGCGGCGCCCGCCGACGGGCAGGCGCCGGCGACGACTGAACACGTTATCAAGATCGTCCGCCGCTAAGCTCCCGCTAATACTCCGCTAACACCCCTCTAACACCCCTCTAACACCCCGCTAACACCCCGCTAAGGCAGCGCCAGCGCCTTGACCGCCGCCATCTCCTGATCGCGTCCCGCCACCTGCAAAACAAAGCGCCGTTCGACGACGATATCGGGCGTCACGCTGGCGTCTGGCGTGGTCGCTTCGTAGCTTGACGCCAGCAAGGGAATATCGACCGCCACGCCTGAATGGGGCAGGTTGACCCAGGCCAGCTGGCCGCCGTTCAAGCCCCTCTGATTGCCACCGGTCGGCTGCCCCACCAGGATAGCCGCGCCCGAGCGCTGGGCCAGCTGCGCCAGGCTGAAGGTGGCCGAACTGTTTTCTGCCCCCACCAGCAGCCAGGTGCTGCCCCGATAACCGTTGGCGCGCGGGGTGATCGTTTGCACCTTGGCCGCATTCGGGCGAAAGCGAAAGCGCCCCGCCTGCGGGCCGTCGACGATGCGGTCGACCTGGCCGGTGCGGTCAAAAAAGCCAAAGTCCCAGGTGTTCAGGTAGCGCGCCAGCTGGTACGGTACCCGTTCATAGCTTGTCACCGACTGGTCCGATACAAACGTCAATGGCGCCTTGACCAGCCATGACAGCAGCTCGCCGCCAATGGCGCCGTCGCCGCCCTCGTTGTCGCGGATGTCGATGACCAGCCGCCTGATCTCACGCTGCTGCAGCGTGGCGAAACTGTCGGCCAAAAAGGCGCGCCAGTCAAAGCTGCTGCGGTACAGGGCAAAGGTGGGCAGCGTCAGCACCGCCAGATCGCCATCGATGCGCAGGCGCCAGCTTTCATCGATGGCGGTGACGCCCTGTGCCTTCAGGCTGGCGGCGCGCGCAGCGAGGGTGGTGGCGGCGACGGCGATGGTGCGGGTGGCGCCGTCGGCTGCGCGCACGCCGAGGTGGTAGACGTTCTGCGCTGGCGGCACCAGCAGCGGCCAGACGATGTCCATCATGCTGTAATCGGGGCGGTCGTGGCCCAGCTGGCGCAGGCGCTTGCCGTCGCTGCTGCCATCGGCGCGCAAGTACGGCAGCATGGCAGTGACCACCGCGGCGCTGCTGCGGCCATCGATGCTGACGATTTCGTCGCCCGCCGTGATGGCCGCTGTGGCGCTGGCGAGAACGCGCCAGCGGCCCTCGACCAGGGTCATGGTCAGCGGCAGCTTGTCGTTGGTCTCCAGCAGGCGTTGCTGGATCGCCCCTTCCTGATTGAGCACATTGGTCCAGGTGTGGCCGCAGCGAATAGCCGCCGCCAGTTCGGTCGCCGCCAGGTACATGGCAGCGGCGCTGCGCGCCTGTTCGGCGCGCGCGGTGAAGCGGGCGAACGCCGCCTCCACCTCGGCCGCGCTGCGGTATTTGTCGAGCGCGGGGTGCAGGGCGCGCAGGGTTTTGACGAGGATGGCGGCGTCGGTTTTGGCCTGCGCGGCCGTCAGCGCGCTGTCGGCGGCGTGCACCTGGGCGGCGCCCAGTGCAGCGCACAGCGCGCCGCACAACAGCATCCTGCGTCTCAAGCGAAATCGGATCATGGTGTCAGCCTGTGGTGAACATCGGATAATTCTACGCCTGCCGATGGCCGATTAGTGCGGTCGCTGCGGCGTTTTACTTCACCACCGGCAGCTCGATCACCGTCTCCATCCCGGCCGCATGGTAAATGCGCTGGGTGGCTTTTTTATAGTCGCCCGGCTTGGCATAAAAAATATTCGGCACGAAGGTTTGCGGATTGCGGTCGTACAGGGGGAACCAGCTCGACTGGATCTGCACCATCACCCGGTGGCCGGGCAGGAAGACGTGGTCGGCGTTGGGCAGGGCGAAACCGTAAGACTCGACCTGGTTGGCGGGAATCGGCACCGCCTTGTCGAGACCCTGGCGGTAGCGGCCGCGGAAAATATCCATGGCGATGCCCAGCTGGTAGCCGCCCAGTTCCGGCTGCGCCGCCACTTCATCGGGGTAGACGTCGATCAGCTTGACCACCCAGTCGGCATCGGTGCCGCTGGTTGAAGCGAACAGTTTGACTTGCGGCTGGCCGGCGATGTGCAGCGGCGCCGTCAACGGCGCGCTGACCCAGCTCAATACATCGGGACGGTCGGAAAAGCCGCGCTGGTCAGTCACCAGCCACGGCTTCCATACCGTGTCTTCTGCCATGCGCACGGGGCGCGGCACGAACGGCACCGGCTTGGCCGGATCGGCCACGTATTCGTCGTACTTGGCGCTGGCGCTGGCATTGAGCGTGGCCGGCCGGTCGAAGCCGAGCTGGCCGCCCGCCTTAAGGTACAGTGGCGTGCTCGCCGGCGCCAATGGCCACCTGGCCAGACTGCGCCAGTGATTGCTGCCCGTTTCGTACGACCACACCGGCGGCGTTGCTGCCGCCGGCGCGCCATCCTTGAGGTACTGGTCGAAAAACGGCTGCATGACGTCGCGGCGGAATTCGGCCGCGGTGTCGCCGGTGAACTGCAGGGGGCCCAGGCTGGCGCCCTTGTAATTGACGCCGCTGTGGCGCCATGGCCCCACCACCAGAAAATTCATGGTGTTGGTTTTATCGAGCTGCTCCATCGCCGCATAGGTGGCGTAGGCGCCATAGATATCTTCCTGGTCCCAGCGGCCCACCACCGTCATGGTCGGCACCGTCAAGGGCCGCTTGGCCAGCACGCGGTCGAGCGCCTGCTGCTGCCAGTAGCTGTCGTAGGCGGGATGGGCGAAGATTTTTTTGGTGAACATCAGCTGGTCGACACCCGACAGCTTGGCCAGGTCGGCCACCGAGCCGGCCCGCAGCTGCGCTTCGTAGTCGTCGTAAATGCCGCTGGCCAGATGCGCACCTTCGCCGCGGGCGCCGGTCTGGCCGCCGATGTAGTCAAGATTATTGGTCCGAAAAGCGCCGTTATGAAACCAGTCGTCGCCGCGCCAGCCATCGACCATCGGGCTCATCGGCACCGCCGCCTTCAGGGCCGGGTGCGGATCGGCCAGTGCCATCAGCACCGTAAAGCCTTCGTAGGAGGACCCCACCATGCCCACTTTGCCATTCGATTGCGGCAGGTTCTTGACCAGCCAGTCGATGGTGTCCCAGGCATCGGTGGCATGGTCGACGGCGCTGTCGTTGAGGGGGCCGCGCAGCGGCCGCGTCATCACATAATCACCTTCCGAACCGTACTTGCCGCGCACGTCCTGGAACACGCGGATGTAGCCGGCGGCGACGAAAGTGTCATCGCCCTCGGCGAGCATCGATGCCATGCGCGGGCTGACGTTGCGGGCGGCGCGGCGGGCGGCGTTATACGGCGTGCGGGTGAGCATGATGGGCGCGCGGCTGCCTGCGTGGGCCGACTTCGGCGTGACGATCACGGTGTAGAGCTTGACGCCGTCGCGCATGGGAATCATGACGACCTGCTTGGTGTAGTCGGCGCCGGGCAGGGTCGCTTCGAACGGCGCGCTGCCGATGTCGGGCGCCATGGCGGCAATCTGGGCGCTGGCCAGCGGCGCGGCACCAGCTGCGGCAACAGCCGCGGCAAGCAGCAGGGACAGGGCGGACGGGAACAGCACAGGCTTGATGCGACGCGACATTGCGACTCCGTGTTTTAAAATTGATGTTTCGAAACATTGACGGTCTTATATTACCCCATCAATGCTCATCAGCAAGCTGCCGCCGAAAGCGGAAAATGGTAAGCTCTCGCCCAAATCCACCGGGAGAACAGCAGACCATGATCGTCGTCCACCATCTGAACAACTCGCGCTCGCAGCGCATCCTGTGGCTGCTGGAAGAACTGGGCCTGCCCTACGAGATCAAAAAATACCAGCGCGACCCCGACACCATGCTGGCGCCAGCGGCGCTGCGCGCCATCCACCCGCTGGGCAAGTCGCCGGTGATCACCGATGGCGACATCACGGTGGCCGAGTCGGGCGCCATTATCGAGTACCTGCTCGAGACGTACCAGGACAGCAGCACGGTACGCCTGCAGCCGCCGGCCGGCAGCGCCGAGCGCCGCCGCTACACCTATATGCTGCATTTCGCCGAAGGCTCGGCGATGTCGCCGTTGTTAATGAAGCTGGTGTTCGACCGCATCGAAACGAGCCCGATGCCGTTTTTTGTGAAGCCGGTTGCCAAGGCGATTTCACAAAAGGTCAAGACCAGCTTCGTGCTGCCGAACCTGAAAGCCCATCTCGATTTTCTCGAAGCCGAATTGCACAAGTCGACCTGGTTTGCCGGCGAAGCGTTCAGCGCGGCCGACATCCAGATCAGCTTCGTGCTGGAAGCGTCGGCCTCGCGCGGTGGCCTCGATGGCCGTTATCCGAAGCTGAGCGATTTTCTGCAGCGGATCCACGCGCGCCCGGCCTATCGCCGTGCGCTCGAGCGGGGCGGCGAGTACGCCTACGCCAAATAAGCGGCGCGTTCGACCATGGGCAAGCTGCTCGCCATCGATGGCTTGAATATCGTGCGCCGCGTCTACGAGGCCAGCGCCGAGCCGGACTCGATGGAGAAGGCGTCGATCGCCCTGCGCCATGCGCTGTCGTCGTTCCGGCGCCTGCTCGAAACGCACCAGCCCAGTCATGTGCTGGCCGCGTTTGATCATGGCGGGCCGACCTGGCGCCATGCGTTGTATCCGCGCTACCGCGAGCAGCGCGCGCCGATGCCAGCATGTTTACGTGACGCTTTACCCGGATTTCATGAGAAACTGGCGGCGGCGGGCATGCATGTGCTGAGCGTGCCCGAGGTCGAAGCGGACGACGTCATTGGCACCGGCGTGCTGCGCTGGTTGAGCGAAGGGCGCGGCGCCGCCATCGTCGCCACCACCGACAAGGATCTGCACTGCCTGATCGCCCATGGTGCGCTGGTGTGGGACCACTTCAAAAATGAGTGGCACGACGACGCCTGGGTGCGCGGCCGCTTCGGCGTGGCGCCCGAACTGCTGCCCGATCTGCTGGCGCTGATGGGCGACGTCACCGACGGCGTGCCGGGGGTGTCGAAGGTGGGCATGAAAACGGCGGCCAAGCTGCTCAATGCCTACGGCGACGTCGATGCGGTGCTGGCCGGTGCTGGCATTTTAAAGACGCCGATTGGCGAGCGTCTGCGCGCTGAACGCGACATTTTGATGGTGTCGCGCCAGCTGGTGCGACTGAAAACTGACGTTCCGCTGGGGGTGACATGGAACATGCTGGCGCTGGAGAAAACGTGAGGCTGTCATGCTGAAGGCGATGATCATCGACAGCAACGCAATTTCGCGCGGTTTGCTCAATACCGTGCTGAGCGAAGGTGGCTACGAGGTGGTGGCGCAAAGCCATGCCGCGCACATGGGGCTGGTGCTGATGCAGAAGTACAAACCGCAGCTGCTGTGCGTCGCCCGCGAGCAGATGGAAGACAGCGAACACCTCGTCGAGCAGGTGCGCGCGCTGCTGCCGAAAACGATTATCTTTCTGGTCTCCGGCGCCATCGATGCAGCGACCCTGCAGGCAGCGCTGGGACGCGGGGTGCAGGGCTTTATCGTCAAGCCGTTCAAGGCCGATGCGGTGCTCAAAACCATTCGCAATACCGTCATTGCCACCGTCAAGAAGCATCAGGGCGCCGTCTGAACGCGGCAGCAGGGGGACTGGCACCGCAGGGTGGCTGTCCCCTGTCGATGTCAGCTGCGGCTATCGATAATGCCGCCACCGAGGCAGACGTCACCGTCATACAGCACCGCCGACTGCCCCGGCGTGACGGCCCACTGCGCCTCGTCGAAGGCCAGCGCAAACTGCGCGCCGCTGGCGTCGACGATGCGGCAGCCGACATCGGCCTGGCGGTAACGCGTCTTTGCGCACAACGCGCCCGCCGGCGGCGCACTGCCGGCCACCCAGCTCGCCTGCGCTGCTGCCAGTCCACCCGACAGCAGCCACGGATGATCGTGGCCCTGCACGATGTACAGGGTGTTGTTGTCGATGTCCTTGCGGGCGACGAACCACGGCTCGCTGGTGCCGTCGGCATTGCGGTGCGCCTTCAGGCCGCCGATTCCAATGCCCTTGCGCTGGCCCAGCGTATAAAACGACAGGCCCACGTGTTCACCGACGACGCTGCCGTCGTCGAGTTTGATGGGCCCCGGCTTGTACGACAGGTACTTGTTTAAAAAGTCGCGGAACGGCCGCTCGCCGATAAAACAGATGCCGGTCGAATCCTTCTTGGCGGCGTTCGGCAGCTTGAGCTTCTCAGCCAGCAGGCGCACTTCCGTCTTGGCGATTTCGCCCAGCGGGAACAGGGTCTTGGATAACTGCGCCTGGTTCAGGCGGTGCAGAAAATAGCTCTGGTCCTTGCTGGCGTCGACCGCTTTTAATAATTCAACGCTGCCGCTGGCGCCCTGGCGCACGCGCGCATAGTGGCCGGTGGCGATCATGTCGGCGCCGAGGTGCATGGCGTGGTCGAGAAAGGCCTTGAACTTGATCTCGGCATTGCACAGCACATCGGGATTGGGGGTGCGGCCGGCCTGGTACTCGCGCAAAAATTCGGCGAACACGCGGTCCTTGTACTCGGCGGCGAAGTTGACGGCCTCGATGTCGACACCCACCACATCGGCCACGCTGGCCGCGTCGATCCAGTCCTGGCGCGTCGAGCAGTATTCGGAATCGTCGTCTTCCCAGTTCTTCATGAACAGGCCGACGACGTCGTAACCCTGCTCCTTGAGCATCCAGGCCGCGACCGATGAGTCAACGCCACCGGACATGCCGATGACGACTTTTTTCTTTTTTTGCATAGTTACTCCAGGCCGCCTTCGAACACCGACGCATGGGTGTGCAGCAGATCGAGCGGCGCCAGGCTGCCAGCGGCGCGCGCGGCCAGATAATCGTCGACACAGCGCAGCACGATGGGGCTGCGGTGGCGCTCCGGGCAGGCCGCCAGTTCGTCGCGCGTCATCCACATGGTGCGCAGGATGCCGTCGTCGAGCGGCTGGTCATGTACGCGGCCAGGGGCGCCGCAAAAGGTGAAGCGTAAATAAGTGACGTCGACCCCGCGCCGCTTCGACATGTAGCGCGACATGTACATGCCGACCAGGCCAGTGGGGGTGAAATCATGGGCCGTCTCTTCGAGCACCTCGCGCACCACCGCCTGTTCGAGCGACTCATGCGGGTCGAGATGGCCGGCCGGCTGGTTCAGGCGTATCCCATCGCTGGTTTCTTCCTCGATGATCAGGAAGCGGCCGTCGCGTTCGATAACGGCGGCAACGGTGACGGATGGTTTCCAGACGTTCGGCATGGGATGGGCTCTCGAAATGAGCCGGTATTCTACCTTGACAAAGCTTTGCGCGCGCATCTAGCATGCCCGCCTTTGCCGCCCACGCGGAAAGCCAGCAAATAATCATTGACCTGAGACAGCTTCCGGGTGATTTGCCACCCCGTGCAACGTCCTTCGCCAGATGGCGGCAATTAGAGGGCGCAGGGCTGACGTTGGGTGGTCTAACGTGGTAGATTCTAGACAGTTTATCAATCCAGGAGATCTTCCAATGAGAATAGGCATACCGGCCGAAACACGGTCGGGGGAAACCCGCGTCGCTGCCACGCCCGAGACCGTCAAGAAACTTGGCGCCAAACACCAGATCATCGTGCAGTCCGGCGCTGGCCTGCCAGCGTCGATCACCGACGACGCCTACACTGCGGCCGGCGCCATGATTGGCACGGCCGCCGATGCCTTTGGCGCCGACATCGTGCTGACGGTGCGCGCCCCGGACGCCGGGCAGCGCGCGCTGATGCAGGCCGATGCCGTCCTGATCGGCATGCTCAACCCGTTCGACAAAGACAACCTCGCCGCCATGGCGGCAGCGCGGCTGCGCGCCTTCGCCCTCGAAGCGGTGCCGCGCATCACCCGCGCGCAATCGATGGACGTGCTGTCGTCGCAGGCGAATATCGCCGGCTACAAGGCGGTGATGGTGGCGGCCAACAGCTACCAGCGTTTCATGCCGATGCTGATGACGGCAGCCGGTACCGTCAAGGCGGCGCGCGTATTGATCATGGGGGTCGGCGTGGCCGGCCTGCAGGCGATTGCCACCGCCAAGCGGCTCGGTGCCGTGATCGAAGCGTCCGACGTGCGCCCGCCCGTCAAGGAGCAGGTCGAGTCGCTCGGCGCCAAGTTCCTCGATGTGCCGTATCTGACGGACGAAGAGCGCGACATCGCCAAGGGCGCCGGCGGTTACGCGCGCGCCATGCCGGCTGACTGGATGCGCCGCCAGGCCGAACTGGTGCACGAACGTGCCAAGCTCGCTGACATCATCATCACCACCGCCCTGATCCCCGGCCGCCCGGCACCCGTCCTCATTTCCGAGGAGACCGTCAAGGCGATGAAACCCGGTTCGGTGATCGTCGACCTGGCAGTCGCCCAGGGCGGCAACTGCCCGCTGTCGGAGTTGAATAAAACCGTGGTCAAACATGGCGTGACCATCATCGGCGAGCCCGATCTGGCAACGCTGGTGGCGGCCGATGCGTCGGCCCTGTACGCCCGCAACGTGCTCGATTTTCTCAAGCTGGTCATCGACAAGGACGATCAACTGGTGATCGACCGCGAAGACGAGATTCTGAAAGCCTCACTCGTGTGCGCCGACGGCGTCGTGCTGCGCGCGTAGTGCCAGCAAACACACCAAAAAAGACCCCAGGAGAGACCCATGGAAATCAGTCATACCATTATTAACCTCATCATCTTCGTGCTGGCCATTTATGTCGGCTACCACGTGGTCTGGACCGTCACGCCGGCGCTGCACACGCCGCTGATGGCCGTCACCAACGCCATCTCCGCCATCATCATCGTCGGCGCCATGCTCGCAGCCGGCCTGACCGAAGGCGTGGTTGGCCAGGTCGCCGGCACCCTCGCCGTGGCACTGGCAGCGGTCAATGTGTTCGGCGGCTTTCTGGTCACCCAGCGCATGCTGGAGATGTTCAAGAAAAAAGAACGCAAGGCCAAGCCTGCCGATGGCGCCGCGGGAGAACACGCATGAACGACCTGCTCTCGTTAGTGAGCATGAACCTGGTGACCCTGCTGTACCTGGTCGCCTCGGTATGCTTCATCCAGGCCCTCAAAGGGCTGTCGTCGCCGGCCACCGCGCGCCTCGGTAACGCCTTCGGCATGGCCGGCATGGCGATCGCCGCCCTGACGACGGTGGCGCTGATCTTCAAGCTGCAGGCGCAAATGCGCAGCGGCGCGATGGGCTTTCCGCTGGTGCTGTTCGGCGTCGTCGTCGGTGGCGCCATCGGCACCTACGCTGCCAAAAAGGTCGAGATGACCAAGATGCCGGAACTGGTCGCAGCCATGCACTCGCTGATCGGCCTGGCCGCCGTGTGCATTGCGGTTGCTGCCGTGTCGGAACCGTGGGCCTTCCAGATCGCCACGCGCGACACGGCGCTGCCCTTCGGTAACCGCCTCGAACTGTTCATCGGTACCTTCGTCGGCGCGGTGACGTTTTCCGGTTCGGTGATCGCCTTCGGCAAACTAGCCGGCAAATACAAGTTCCGCCTGTTCCAGGGCGCGCCGGTCAGCTTCCCCGGTCAGCACATCATCAACCTGGTGGTGGCCATTGCCATCATCGCTCTCGGCCTGGTGTTTTGCTTTGCGCCCGGTGTGCAGCCGGCCTGGACGCCGTTCGTCATCATGACGGCGCTGGCCTTTTTGCTGGGCGTGCTGATCATCATTCCGATCGGCGGCGCCGACATGCCGGTGGTGGTATCGATGCTCAACTCGTACTCGGGCTGGGCGGCGGCCGGGATCGGCTTTAGTTTGAATAACTCGATGCTGATCATCGCCGGTTCGCTGGTGGGATCGAGTGGCGCCATCCTCTCGTACATCATGTGCAAGGCGATGAACCGCTCGTTCTTCAACGTCATCCTCGGTGGTTTTGGCGGTGCCCCGGCCGAAGCCGGTGGCGCGGCGCAGGAACAGCGTCCGGTCAAATCCGGCTCGGCCGACGACGCCGCTTTCATCATGAGCAATGCCGAAACCGTCATCATCGTGCCCGGCTACGGCCTGGCCGTGGCGCGCGCCCAGCACGCCCTGAAGGAGCTGGTGGAAAAGCTCACCCACAAGGGCGTCATCGTCAAGTATGCGATCCACCCGGTGGCCGGCCGCATGCCGGGCCACATGAACGTGCTGCTGGCCGAAGCGGAAGTGCCGTACGATCAGGTGTTCGAGATGGAAGACATCAATGGCGAATTCGGGCAGACCGATGTCGTGCTGGTGTTGGGGGCGAACGACGTCGTCAACCCGGCGGCCAAGGATCCGAAGTCGGCGATTGCCGGCATGCCGATCCTCGAAGCGTACAAGGCGAAAAGCATCATCGTCAACAAGCGCTCGATGGCCTCGGGCTACGCCGGTCTCGACAATGACCTGTTCTATCAAGCCAACACCATGATGGTATTCGGCGACGCCAAGAAGGTGATCGAGGCGATGGTCAAGGCGGTCGATTAACGCTGCGACTTCAATACAGGGCTGTGCTGTCGGCGCAGCCCTTTGGTCGATTCATTCGAGGATACCTATGCATAGTTCATGTCGCCTGGTGCTGTGGCTGGCAGCGGCCATCGCCACTGCGGGGCAAGCGCAAACCCAAGCGCAGACGCCGGATGTTGTCGCGCTGCCGTCGGCCACGCTGGCAACGCCGTCCACCGTTGACAGTGCGCGCCTGTTCGAGGACGTGCGCACCCTGGCAGCGCCGGCCTTCGAGGGCCGCCTGATCGGCACCGCCGGTAACCGCCAGGCCGGCCTGTTCGTGCAGCAGCGCTTTACTGCGCTGGGCCTGCAACCGTTCGGCAGCAGCCTCGCCCAGCCGTTCAAGGCGCCCGCTACCAAGCGCTCGGCCGCCGTCGACGGGGTCAATTTCATTGGCTTCATCAAGGGCAGCGTCCGCCCCGAACGGATGCTGCTGATCTCGGCCCACTACGACCACCTCGGCATCGTCAAAGGCAAGCTGTATGCCGGCGCCGACGACAATGCCTCGGGAGTTGCCGCCATGCTGGCGGTGGCGGCCTACTTCAAGGCCCATCGGCCGCAGCACACGGTGGTATTTGCCGCCTTTGACGGCGAGGAGGGCGGGCTGCGCGGCTCGAAAGCCTTCCTTGCTGCGCTGCCGTTCCCGCAAGCGCAGCTGGCGCTGGTGCTCAATTTTGATATGGTCAGCCACAATGACCGCAACGAGATTTATGTAACTGGCACGCCGCACGCGCCAGCGCTGGTGCCGCTGGTGGCGGCCGCCGCTGCGCGTCACACGGTGCAGGTCAAGCTGGGCCACGATGTGGGCAAGGGCGAAGAGAACTGGACCCATGCGTCCGACCATGGCCCGTTCCACGATGCCGGCCTGCCGTTTTTGTATTTCGGGGTGGAGGATCATCCGGATTACCATCAGCCGGGTGACACCTTCGCGCATATCAACCAGCCGTTTTTTGCGGCGGTGGCCAATCTGCTGGTCGATGTGGCGGCGACGGTTGATGGTGGCGTGAAATAAGATAGTGGCAAGGTAAATCGGGAGCGGCGACTTCGCGCCAGTCCCGATGCGCCATTAGCGGCGCCCGTACATCATCAGGTCGGCCATCAAGTGGCGTGCCGGCGCCACCGCATCGATAGCGCCCAGGCCAAGGCCCAGCAGCGACTGCAGCGGACCGCGGTTGGCAAAAATGGTGGCCATGGTATCGGTCAGGCGCACCGTCAGCTGGCGGTCCGGCTGGCGCGCCGCGCCAAACGCCTGCAGCTGCGCGGGGGTGGCGGCCACCGCCAGCAGGCGCGCCAGCACGGCGGCGTCGCGCAAGCCCAGGTTCAGGCCCTGGCCGGCCACCGGGTGCAGCGTTTGCGCTGCATTGCCGATGGCGATGGTGCGGGCGCTGGCGGCAGCGTCGGCATTCAAGCCGAGCGGGTAACTGGCGCGTGGCGAGATGGCGCTAAAGTGCCCCAGGCGGGTACCGAACATCGTGCCCAGGCGGGCCAGAAAAGCGGCGTCGTCGAGCGCCAGCAGCTGTGCTACCCGGTCAGGATGGGCGCACCACACCAGCGCATACTGCAAGCCGTCGCTGCCTTCCTGTGGCAGCAGCGCCAGCGGTCCTTCATCAGTAAATCGTTCAAAGGCGCGGTGGGCGATCGGTGCGCTCACCGCCACCCGGGCGATGATGGCGGTTTGATCGTAGGCGCGCTTGAGCGCGCGCGGCGTCTGCTGGCCAAACACGCCCCCCTCGGCCTGGATCGCGACGCTGGCGCGCAGCAGGCGGCCGTCGCCCAGTTGCAGGCTGACGCCGTCGGCGTCTTCCGTTATCGACTGCACGCGCGCCGGCCGCAGCATGTGCAGGCCGACCGTGGCGGCGGCAGCGGCCAGTGCCGCCACCAGCTCGCCGTAGCGGGTGACGTAACCGAGCGCCGGCAGCTGGTGGGCGGCGCGGTCCATCAGCGCGCGGCCAAAATGGCCGCGCCGCGAGATATGGATTTGGTGGATCGCCGTGGCCGGCAAGGGCCAGGCGCCGGCCTGTTCGAGCTGCTGCACGCTGCCGTACGACAGCGCCAGCGAACGGGGATCGGTCACCGCCTCCGGCAGTGCCCTGGCATCGATCAAGGCAATGCGGCGCGCAGCCACGCCCCGTTTGACCAGCAGGATGGCCAGCGCCATGCCGACCGGGCCGGCGCCGCAGATGGCGATGTCGGCGGCCAGTTCGCTGTTCGTCATGACCGGCCCACAGCCGCTTCGACGTCCGCCACCGTTTTTGGTGCATTGTCGGACAGGATGCGGTGGCCGTCGTCGCTGATGACGACGTCGTCTTCGATGCGGATGCCGATATCCCAGAAGCGTTCCGGCACGCCCTCAGCGCGGCGCACATAGATGCCCGGTTCGACCGTCACCACCATGCCCGCCCGCAGTGGCCGCGACGGTTTGCCGGCCAGGTGAATGTCGCGGTAAGCGCCGACGTCGTGCACGTCCATGCCCAGCCAGTGGCCGGTGCCGTGCATGTAAAACTGCTGGTGCGCTCGCTCGGCGATGACGTCGTCGACATTGCCGACGACGGCGCGCTCGAGCAGGCCCAGTTCGAGCATGCCGCCGGCCAGCACGGCGGTGGCGGCGTCGTGCATGCCGGCGTACGGCAGGCCGGGGCGGGCGACGGCCAGCGCCGCCGCTTGCGCCGCCAGTACCAGTTCGTACAGCTGGCGCTGCGGTTCTGTAAAGCGGCCGTTGACGGGGAAGGTGCGGCTGATGTCGGCGGCGTAGCCGTCAAGTTCGCAGCCGGCATCGATGAGGATCAGCTCACCGTCGCGGCTTTGTGCATTGTTGGCCATGTAGTGCAGCACGCAGCTATTGGCGCCGGCGGCGACGATCGAGGTGTAGGCGGGTGACTGCGCGCCGCTGCGGCGAAATTCGTGCAGCAGTTCGGCTTCCAGTTCGTATTCGTACATGCCGGGGCGCGCCGCCGCCATCGCACGGCGGTGGGCGCGGCCGGAAATCTGCGCCGCCCGCAGCATGGTCGCCTGTTCGCTGGCGTCCTTGATCAGGCGCATTTCATCGAGCAGGGCGAACAGGTCGTGCGCCACGGCGGGCGCGGCCACGCCGCTGCGCGACTGGCGTCGCACGGCGGCCAGCCAGGTCTTGATCTGCACGTCGAGCGCGGCGCTGTGGCCGAGCGCGTACCACAGCGCGGGGGCGTCGGCCAGCAGGCGCGCCATTTCGCCGTCGAGGTCTTCGATGGCGAAAGCGGCATCGAAGCCGAAGGTGGCGCGGGCGCCATCGGGGCCGTGGCGAAAGCCATCCCAGATTTCGCGTTCGAGGTTTTTCGGGCGGCAGAACAGGATCGATTGCGCCGCCCGGCCGGCGCCGGCGGCCACCAGCACCAGCACGGCGTCCGGTTCGGTGAACCCGGTCAAATAATAAAAGTAGCTGTCGTGCCGGTACGGGTATTCGGCGTCGCCGTTGCGCACCGCTTCGGGCGCGGTGGGCAGTACCGCCACCGCGCCCGGCTGCATCTGTGCCAGCAGGTGCTGGCGCCGTGCCATAAACGGCGTGAGCAGGGCGCTCATGCCGTCGCGCTCCGCTGCAGTGGCGCATTGAGCTGTTCGAGCTGCTCGACGGTGCCGACATTGACCCACTGGCCATCATAGATTTCGCCACCGACCTGGCCGCGCTCGATGTACTTGCGCATCAGCGGACTGAACTTGGCATGCTGGCCCGGGGTGATGTCAGCGAACATCTCGGGCCGGTAGACGCCGATGCCGGCGAAATTCCATTTCGGCGCTCCCTCGTTCGACAGCGCGTACAGGTTGATGGCGAAGTCGCCGTCCGGGTTGTGCCACGGGTTCGGCGTCAGGTACAGCCACGCCATGTCGCGCTGTTCCGGCGCATGCGGATTGCCCCAGATGTCCTTGTCGTGCAGCACATCCTTGACCTGGTTGAAATCGAAATACGGGCAATAGATATCGCCCGAGACTGCCACGAACGGTTCGCTGCCCAGCAGGTGCAGGGCATTGGCGACACCGCCGGCGGTTTCCAGCGCCACCGCTTCGGGCGAGTAGACGATGGCGGCGCCGAACTGGCTGCCATCGCCCAGTTCAGCTTCGATCATCTGGCCCAGATGGGCGTGGTTGATGACGATCTCGGTGATGCCGGCACGCACCAGGTTGAGCACCTGCCAGGTAATCAGGGGGCGGCCGCGCACTTTCAGCAGGGGCTTGGGGCAGGCGTCCGTCAGCGGGCGCATGCGCTCGCCGCGGCCGGCGGCAAAGATCATCGCTTTCATGGAGACTCCGTCAGAAGGTATAGCCGAATTGGGGCGCTTTGTCCTCGAAGGCGTCGAGCAGGCGCACCAGCGGCTTGAGGGCGCCGTAGCGGTTGGCGGTCTTGCGCACGTAGTCGAGCACGGTGGGCAGGTCGCCCATATAAATGTTTTTGCCATCGCGGTAATGCAGGCGGCAAAACAGGCCGAGAATTTTCAGGTGGCGCTGCAGGGCCATGAATTCGAAATCGCGGTAAAAGGCGTCGATGTCGGGATTGACGGGCAAGCCCACTTTCTTGGCGTTTTGCCAGTAGCGCACCACCCAGTCGAGCACCATTTCTTCATCCCACTGGATGTAGGCGTCGCGCAGCAGTGCGCCGAGGTCATAGGTGACGGGGCCGAATACGGCATCCTGAAAGTCGAGCACGCCCGGATTGTTTTGTTCCATCCACATCAGGTTGCGCGAATGGAAATCGCGGTGCATGAAGACTTGTTGCTGGGCCAGCACGTTGGCGGTGATCGCTTCGAACACGCCGTCGAGCTGTTGCTGCTGGGCCGGGGTCATGGTCACCCCCAAATGTTTCGATATAAACCATTCGGGAAATAAATTCATTTCGCGCAGCACGAAGGCGCGGTCGAATTCAGGCAGCACGCCGGCCTGGCTGCTCAGCTGGAACTTGACCAGGGAGTCGAGCGCATTGGCGTACATGAAGGCGGCGTTGTCGACATCGAGGCGCGCCAGATAGGTGGTGGTGCCGAGGTCCGACAGCAGCAAAAAGCCGTTCGGCACATCGCGCGCGACGATCGCCGGCACGTTCACGCCCGCGCTTTGCAGCAGGCCGGCCACGTGAATAAAAGCGGGAACGTTTTCGCGTTCGGGCGGGGCGTCCATGGCGATCAGGGTGGCGCCGACTTTGTCCTGCATGGCCGGCAGCACGTCGAAACGGTAATAACGGCGGAAACTGGCATCGGTGGAGGCCGCGCGGCGACTGCCGAGCTCGACCAGACCCAAGGTGTCGAGCCAGCTCGTCAGTTGGGTCAGGCGGGGATCGGCCGAGGTCGTCGGGGTGGAGGATGAAGACATTGACATGGAGCGACCTGTGGAATACGGATGAAGGTGATGTATTCCCATATAATAAGGGATTAGCCCCAAAAAATCGCCCTCGAATAGTGTTTGCCTCCGTTTCATGAGCTGGACTCCAGCCCCCTTCCCCCTGACCCGCCTGGCCTGTGCCCTCGGCGCCCTTGGCTTCGCCTGCAGCGTGAGCGTGCCGGCGTACGCCCAGGTCAGCCTGCGCCCGTTGCGGCCGGTAGAGGACCCGAATGCGCCGACGGTGGTCGAGGCCGAGCGCATCAGCGGCCGTCCGGACCGCGAGGTCAGGCTCGAGCGCAACACCGAAATCGTCCGCGACAAGACCCGCATGACGGCCGATGTCGCCTGCTATAACGTGGTCGAAGACCTGGTCGAGGCGCAAGGCAACGTCAAGATGTGGCGCTTCGGCGACCGCTACCAGGGCGACGCCCTGCAGCTGCAACTCGATTCGGGCAAGGGCTGGTTCGATCATCCGGTCTACCGGCTGGCGCAAAACAATGCCCAGGGCAAGGCCCGCCGCATCGATTTTATTAACACCGAAGAGGCAGTGGTCACCGACGGCACCTACAGCACCTGCGACGGCGTCAATCCGGACTGGTACCTTAAATCGAACACCATGCGGCTCGACCAGGGGCGCGATGTCGGTACCGCCGGCAAGACCATCGTGTATTTCAAGGATGTGCCGATCCTGGCCACGCCGGCGATGTCGTTCTCGCTGTCGGGCGCGCGCCGTTCGGGCTGGTTGCCACCGACCGTCAGCTTCGGTTCCAAGGGTTCCGGCGAAGTGATGCTGCCGTATTATTTTAATATCGCGCCGAACCGCGACATCACGCTGTTCCCGCGCGAAATTTTCCGCCGCGGCTTGCTGATGGGCGCCACCGGCCGCTACCTCGGCGAAACCGCCGCCGGCGCCTACGCCGGCCAGACCACGGCCGAGCTGATGGTGCACGACCGCGTCCACAACAGCGACCGCTGGCTGGTCAACTCGGTGCACACGCAAGCGATTGCGCCGGGCTGGTCGTATGGCTGGAACCTCAAGGGCGCCTCCGACAACGACTACCCGGCCGATTTCTCGCAGTCGGTGGCCAACAGCGCCGAGCGCCAGCTGCTGCGCGAAATCCGCACCGATTACAACCAGCAATTCTGGAGCCTGAATGCCCGCGTCCAGAATTACCAGGTGCTGCAAGACCCGGCGGCCGCGGCCAATCCGGGCTTGACGATCCCGCGTCCCTACGACCGTCTGCCGCAAGTAAATTTCCACACGGGCCGTTACGACGTTGCCGGTTTCGACTGGTCGTTCGACGCCGAAGCGACCCGCTTCTGGCACCCGGACCTGGTGCGCGGTAACCGCGCGGTGGCGCAGGGTCAACTGTCGTACCCGATCGTGCGGCCAAGCTATTTCATCACCCCCAAGTTGATGATGAACGTCGCCCAGTACAGCCTGGACGACAACAGCAATCTGACCACCACCGTCGGCACCGGTACCCGGGTATTGCCCGAGACCGGCGCCTCGCTGTCGCGCGCCATTCCCACCCTCTCGCTCGACAGCGGCATGGTGTTCGAGCGCGACACCAAGCTGTTTGGCCGCGCCGTCACCCAGACCCTCGAGCCGCGCGTGTTTTACGTGCGCACGCCTTACAAGGACCAGAGCGCATTCCCGAATTTCGACAGCGCCGAGGCGGGTTTCAGTTTCGCCCAGATGTTCACGGAAAACCGTTTTGTCGGTAACGACCGCATCGCCGACGCCAACCAGGCGACGGTGGCGCTCACTTCGCGCTTTATTGAATCGAACGGCGCCGAGCGGCTGCGGCTGGCGCTGGGCCAGCGCTTTTATTTTGGCGGCCAGCGGGTGCAGCTCGATCCCAATGCGCTGCTCAGCCAGAGCCATTCGGACGTCTTGCTGGCCGCTTCCGGCCGGGTATCGGAAACCTGGGCTTTTGACAGCGCAGTACAATACAATGCGACGACCCACAGCGTGTTCAGCTCCAATTTTGGCGCGCAGTGGCAGCCGGGCGAGAAAAAAGTCATCAATGCCGAGTACCGTTACGTGCGCGCCAGTTTTAAGAATGTCGACCTGTCGAGCCAGTGGCCACTGACCACGCGCTGGTATGGTGTGGGCCGGGTCAGTTACTCGCTGCTCGATAAAAAAGTGGTGGAAAGTCTGGTCGGGCTGGAATACAAGGCCGACTGCTGGGTGTTCCGGATGGGCGCGCAGCGCTTCGTGACGGCGGCGCTGACCACCTCGACACCGATTTTTTTCCAGCTTGAATTAAATGGCCTGTCGCGCCTGGGCCTGGGCAATCCGCTCGAGTCGTTCAACAAGAGTATCCCCGGCTACAGCCGGCTCAGCCCGGTGGCAAGCCGCTAGTGCGGCCATCCTGACGGTCCCTGAAGCATTTTTTCATGTGAATATGAATCATCCTATGAGTGTTTTCCAGACTATGCGACCTTTTCAACTGACTCCGATGAAACTTGCGGCCGTATTGCTGTGCAGCGTGGCCACCGGCCACAGCCTGGCCCAGGTGCGTAATCCAGGCGCGGCGCCTGCCACTGCGCCTGCGCCTGCCGTTGCGCCAGCCACCAAGGCAGCCGTCGTTGCCCCCCCTGTTGCCACCCCAGCTGCCACCCCAGCTGCCGCCCCTGCCAACGTCATCGACTCGATCGCCGTCGTCGTCAACGACGACGTCATCACGCGCAACGAAATCGCCGCCCGCATCCGCTCGGTGGAAGGGCGCATGAAAGCGAGCAATGCGCCGATTCCCGACAGCGCCGACCTGCTGCGCCAGGTGACGGAAGCGATGATCGTTGAGCGTGCCCAGCAGCAGCTGGCCAAGGAAATGGGCGTTAAAACGGACGACCAGCAACTCGACCGCGCCATCTTGCGCATCGCCGAGCAGCAAAAGCTGACCCTGCCGCAAATGCGCGCGCAGATGGAAAAAGAGGGCATGCCTTTCGCCACCTTCCGCGAAGAGATCCGTAACGAAATCACCATGCAGCGCCTGCGTGAGCACGAAGTCGATGCCAAGATCCAGATTTCCGACGCCGAAGTCGATACCTATCTGACGGCCGAACAGGCCGCCGCTGCCGACCGCTTCGAAGTCAATATTTCGCAGATTTTGGTGCGCATCCCGGAAAACGCCACTCCCGAGCAAGCCGCTGCCCGCAAGGCACGCGCCGATGAAGTAGCGCGCCAGCTGCGTACCGGCGCCGATTTCGCCAAGATGGCCGCTACCTATTCGGACGCTCCCGACGCCCTCAAGGGCGGCGAAGTGGGCTGGCGCGACCCGAACCGCCTGCCGCCGCTGTTTGCCGAGCAGATCGTCAAAATGGCGCCCGGCCAGATCACCCCGGTGATCCGCAGCGCCACCGGTTTCCACCTGCTCAAGCTGGTCGACAAGCGCGCCGCTGCCGCTGCCGCGCCGGACGTGGCCGCCCAACAGCAAACCCACGCGCGTCACATCGTCATCAAGGTAACGCCGACCATGACCGCCGCCGAAGCCAAGCACAAGCTGGCCGATCTGAAAGAGCGTCTCGACAACAAGGCCGCCAAGTTCGAAGACCTGGCGCGCACCATGTCGACCGATGCCAGCGCCAGCAAGGGCGGCGACCTCGGCTGGTTGTATCCGGGCGACTCGCTGCCCGAATTCGAAACGGTGATGAATGCCCTCAAGCCGGGCGAAGTGAGCGCCCCGGTAGAAACGCCGTTCGGCTGGCACTTGATCGAAGTGCTCGAGCGTAAGAGTGACGACGCCACCAAGGAACGCCAGCGCAGTGCCGCCCGCAACGTCATTCGCGAGCGCAAGATGCAGGAAGCGGCCGAGGACTGGGCGCGCCAGGTGCGCGACCGCGCCTACGTCGAATTCCGCGAGGAAAAGTAAGGCATGGCCGGCACCCGTCCCGTCATCGCCATCACCACCGGCGAGCCGGCGGGCATCGGTCCGGAAATTTCGCTGCGCGCGGCCTGGGCCCTGCGCGCCGAGGTCAATTGCGTGCTGCTCGGTGACGCCGCCTATCTGGCCATGCTGGCTGCCGACATCGACCCGGCGATTCGCGTCGCCGCGCTGTCGACCCAGGCCCTGCGCAACAGCGGCCTGCCGCACTTCGGTCCTGAACGGCTCACCGTTATCGATGTGCCGCTGGCTGCCCACGTGGTGGCCGGTACCCTCGACGCCGCCAATGGCCGCTCGGTGCTCGATATTCTCGACCTGGCCGTCGCTGGCATCAAAGCGGGCTGGTTCGAGGCGATGGTCACCGCCCCCCTGCAAAAATCGACCATCAATGACGCCGGCGTGGCGTTTTCCGGCCACACCGAATATCTGGCTGAAAAAACTGGCAGCGAGCGTGTGGTGATGATGCTGGCCGGTACCACGGCTGACAGCAGCACCCTGCGGGTGGCGCTGGCCACCACCCATCTGCCCCTGCGCGCGGTGGCCGATGCCATCGGCGGCGACTTACTGGCCGAGGTACTGGACATCATCGACGGCGACCTCAAGCGCAACTTCGGCATCGCCGCGCCGCGCATCCTGGTCACCGGCTTGAATCCCCACGCGGGTGAAAACGGCTACCTGGGACGCGAGGAAATCGACATCATCGCGCCCGCCCTGGCCGCAGCGCAGGCGCGCGGCATCGATGCGCGTGGCCCGTATCCGGCCGACACCCTGTTTCAACCGAAATACCTGCAGGACGCTGACTGCGTGCTGGCCATGTACCACGACCAGGGTTTGCCGGTGCTCAAGTACGCCAGCTTCGGCCGCGGTGTGAATATCACGCTCGGTCTGCCACTGGTGCGCACCTCGGTCGACCACGGTACTGCGCTCGACCTGGCCGCGCGCGGCGTCGGTCTGGCCGACTGCAGCAGCATGGTCGAGGCCATCGGCTGCGCCGTGCAGATGGTGGCGGCGCGCCGCCCGGCGCTTTCCTCCTCCCCAGCACCTCTTTAAGATTCCCAATGAAACATGTGGCCCGCAAGCGCTTCGGTCAGAATTTTCTGACCGACAAACTCGTTCTCGACAACATCACCGACGCCATCGATCCGCACCCGGGCCAGGCGCTCGTCGAGATCGGTCCCGGCCTGGCCGCCATGACCGCCCTGATCATCAAGCGGCTCGACCACATGCATGTCGTCGAACTCGACCGCGATCTGGTGACCCGGCTGGAAAAGCAGTTCCCGCGCGATAAACTGACGATCCACTCGGGCGATGCCCTGAAATTCGATTTTTCCCAGATCCCCGTGCCGCCGGGGCAAAAGCTGCGCGTCGTCGGCAATCTGCCGTACAACATCTCGAGCCCGCTGCTATTTCACCTGGCCGATTTCGCCCACCTGATCGAAGACCAGCATTTCATGCTGCAAAAGGAAGTGGTCGAGCGCATGGTGGCCGCCCCTGGCAGCAAGGTGTACGGCCGGCTGTCCGTGATGCTGCAATGGCGCTACAACATGGCGCTGCTGTTTATCGTCCCGCCCACCGCCTTTGAGCCGCCGCCGCAGGTCGAATCGGCCATCGTGCGCATGATTCCCGTCGCCGAGCGCCTCGCCTGCGATGGCGCCACCCTCGAAGCGGTGGTATTGAAGGCGTTTTCGCAACGCCGCAAAGTGATCCGCAATTGCCTCGCTGGCATGTTTACCGAAGCGCAAATCATCGGCGCCGGCATCGATCCGAGCCATCGCCCGGAAGCAGTAGCCCTTGAGCAGTATGTCGCACTGGCCAACTTGCTCAAGCCGGCGCCGGCTGCATCAACGGCGCAACAGCCCGTCATCTAAATCGAGTTTCTCTGATTAAATTCTAGGCGGGCGATACAAATTTTGCTATTGTAAGTACGCTTAAGCAATTATTATTTCTTGAGGGCAAAACCGTCGAAAGACGGTGACGCAAAGCTACCGGCCTACCGCGCGCAAGCGCCACGGCAGCGGGGCCGCCAATGCAGGCGCCGGCACTTCGTCCGCGCCGCGCCGCCCCGTGCGGCAACGTTGACGTGGCAACGCCCTCGCCCAGACGAGAGCCTCTCCATGACCCATCCGACGATTCCGTTTTACACGCAGCCAGCCGGCCGCGTGACATTTGGCGCGCTGGCCGTCGCCGCCATGCTCAGCGCCTGTGGCGGCAGCACCGACGGCACCACCGCCACCACCGTCGCCAGCGCGCCGATGGCGCCGGCCAGCGCCGTCACCACCTTGCAGCTGGACATGACGCCGTTGCCCGATGCGGCTGCTGCGTTCGTCGCCCGCCCGATGTTCAACCTGGCGCCGACCCTGCTGGCCGAGCCGGACCAGATCGATGCCGGCGACGCCCACCGTGCGCCGCGCCGCAGCGAACTGTCGAGCGGCGAGCGGCAAGTGTCGACGCGCCGCCTGACGGTGCAGGATATTCGCGAAGGGGGCCGGCGGCGTGCCATCGACGGCACCGATAGCGCGCCGGCAGCCAGCGGCAGCGCCGCACCGATGGCCAGCGCCGCCGTCATTGCCACCTATTCGCCTGCGCAGATCCGCGCCGCCTACGGCTTGCCGGCATTGCCCGCTGCCGGCGCCACCCTGAGCGCCAGCCAGCGCGCCCAGCTCGGCGCTGGTCAGACCATTTACATTGTCGACGCCATGCACGACCCCAACGCGGCTGCCGAACTGGCCGCGTTCAACAGCAAATTTGGCTTGCCGACCTGTACCACCAAGGCCATCGCCCCCACCCAGGCGCTGCCGCTGGCGGCCGCTTCGGCCAGCGCCTGCGAGCTATCGGTGGTCTACAACACCGCTGCTGGCGCCATGACCAGCGCCGCTCCTGCCTACGATTCGGGCTGGGCCACGGAAATTGCCCTCGATGTCCAATGGGCCCACGCCACCGCGCCGCTGGCGCGCATCATCCTGATCGAGGCGGCCGACGCCTCCCTTAACAGCCTGATCGGCGCCGTCAAACTGGCCAATGCCATGGGCCCCGGGGTCGTCTCGATGAGTTTTGGTGCCAACGAGGGTAGCTGGACCGCCTCGGTTGACGCCGCCTTCGGTGCTGCCAACATGAGCTACCTGGCCGCCACCGGCGACAATGGCGCCGCCGTTTCCTGGCCGGCAGTGTCGACCAAGGTGGTGGCGGTGGGCGGCACCACCCTGTCCTACAGCGGCACCGGCGTGCGCAGTGAAACGAGCTGGTCCGGCACAGGCGGCGGCACCAGCGCTTACACGGCCACGCCGTCGTACCAGAACAGCACCATTCCCGGCGTCGGCTTGCCGCTGCGCCGCACGGTGGCCGATGTGGCTTTCAATGCCGACCCGTCAAGCGGTCAGTATGTGGCCGTGATGGTGCCGGGCAGCACCACCCCGAGCTGGGTCAGCGCCGGCGGCACCAGCCTGTCGACGCCGCAGTGGGCCGGCCTGGTGGCCCTGGCCAACGCCATGCGCGCGCAGAGCGCCAAGGCGCCGCTGGCAGCCCCCCACGCCGTGCTATACGGCCAGATCGGCGCCGTGCCCGTCAATTATGCCAGCGCCTTCGCCGACGTCCTCAAGGGCAGCAACGGCACCTGCGCCACCTGCGTGGCCAAGCTGGGCTACGATCCATTGACCGGCCTTGGTACGCCGAATGTCAGCAGCCTGCTGCAGATCCTGTCGGGCGCCGCCGTCATCGCCAACCCACCGGTGGTGACCGGCGCCGCCATCGGCGGCCAGGTCGGCACCGCGCTGTCGTTCACGGTGTCGAGCAGCGCCAGCAATCCTGTCACCTTCAGCCTGACCGGCGCCCCGGCCGGCATGACGGTCAACAGCGCCGGTGTGGTCAGCTGGCCGACCCCGCTCGCCGGTACCTACAGCGTGACGGCCCTGGTACGCGATACCGTCAGCGGTTTGAGCGGGCAGGGCGTCTACACGGTCACCATCGCGCCACCGGCACCACCGCTGGTCAGCGCTGGCGCCATCAGCGGTAAAGTGGGCACCGCGCTGTCGTTTGGCGTGACCGTCAGCGCCACCAACCCCCTGACCTGGTCGCTCAGCGGCGCCCCCAGCGGCATGAGCATCAGCAGCGCCGGTGTGGTCAGCTGGGCGGCGCCGCTCGCTGGTACCTACGCCGTCACCGTCATCGCCACCGACAGCAAGACTGGCCTGGTCGGCAAAGCGCTCTACACGGTGGCGATTGCCGCGCCGCTGGCACCGGTGGTGACGGCTGCGAGCATCAGCGGCCGCCCCGGTTCGGCCTTGTCGTTCACGGTCGGGGTGGTGGCACCGAACGCCGTCACCTACAGCCTGACGGGCGCCCCGGCCGGCATGAGCATCAGCAGCGCCGGCGTGGTCAGCTGGGCCAGCCCGGTGCTGGGCAGCTACAGCATGACGGTGGTGGCGCGTGACAGCAAGACGCTGTTAAGCGGCCAGGCAGTCTTTGCCATCAAGATCGCCGCCGCCGGACCGGTATTGACGTTTGCACCGATGACGGGCGTGGCTGGCAAGCCGTTCAGCGGCAGCATCGGCGTCGCCGCACCAGGGTCGAACTCGCTGTCGCTGTCGATTGCCGGCGCGCCGATGGGCATGGGTTTCGGTTTTAACGGGACCGCGCTGACCATGTCGTGGCCCAGCCCCGTCACTGGCACGTATACGCTGACACTGGTGGCCACCGACGCGGCTGGCTTGACTGCCCGTGCTAGTGTGCCGATTACCATCAGCGCCAAATAAGATGCTTTAGAGCACCTGACAACACCTCGATGACCGCGTTGCTCCGGCTTGCCGTACGGTGGTACCGTCTTCGCCGTCACGCCTTGCCCTGAAGGTTTTGTCAGGCGCTCTTAGTGAGCCCGTCAGCGCGGCGCCTGCGTGGCTTTCTCGGCCACCAGCGCCAGCGCCGCCTCGTGCGCCGCCGCTTCGGCGGCGCCTTGCGTTTCAAACACCTGCTGCACCGCCACCCGCTGCGCCGGCACGATGCTGTCACGGTGCATCGGGTTGCTCGACGGCCCGTAGATGGTCACCCAGGCAGCCCAGCCATCGACGTCGTCCATGTACACGCCGCTGTAGTCGATCTCGTAGTGCCCCACTGTTTCCGTTGCCATGCGCGCTCCCTTGGTGGTTGCCGGTCGCGACCGGTATCGGGTCCATGATGCCAGCATCGCCGCCGGCGCGAAGCGCAGCCCCATTCAATTGAATCAGGCGAAAAAAAAGCCCGCTGTTGAGCGGGCTTGAAATCCAATTCTTTTTGAGGAGACTTGGAGGAGACAGGACTAGTATGCTGCGCTACAGCATATAAATCTAATTGTCTTTTCGAATATCAGTTAATCATATAGCGTATAACTGCGCCATCACACGCAGTTGACATTGATATTCGCCACTGCCGCGTCACCCATCACCCCGGTCGGATTGCTGACGGTGCAGACTTTGCCATCGGGCTGCGTCAAGACGGTCACACCGTAGCTGGTGTTGTAGCTGACCAGGGTAGTGAAACTGTACGTGACGGGATCGGTCACCACCGTCGCCGGCACGATGCTGATGGTGCCGCCGGCGGTGCCGTTGGTGAGCACCAGGGTGCCGGCGCTCAAGCCGGTGACGGTGCCGCCGATGGCGTACGTATTGACGCTGCAGCCGATCGCGATGTTGATGGCGGCGGTGCGGCCGGCGGTGTCGCTCGACGTGTCGTAGCCAGTTGTCGGGCTGATCGTGCTGCAGGTCTGGTGCGCCGGCTGGGTGGTGATGACGATCTTGAACACATCACCGTACGAAAGCGAGTTGGGAAAGCTGAAGGCGGTGGCGTTGGCCGCCACTTTCAGGTTCATGCCATTGGTGCTCAGTAACAGGCCGTCGTATTGCAGGCCGGTGACAGTGCCATTGATGGGAAAGCTGGCTTTGCCGCCGCACGAGGCCAGGCCCAGTGCCATGACGAGCACGGCGGCCGGACGCAAACAGGTAAATAAAGTCATTGAATTCTCCGTGAGGCGGTCAGATGCAGGTGACCTGGACATTGTTGACGGCGGCGGCGGCCATGGTGCCGGTGCCGTTGCTCACCGAGCAGGTCTGGTTGGTGGGCTGGGTCAGTACCGTCACGCCGTAGGGCGCGGCGAAGGCCACCTTGGACAGCGCAAAGCTGCTGGCGCCGGCCGGCACGGCGATACGGTCGGGACCGTTAATCAGAATCAGGCCGCTGCCGGTCAGACCGCTGACGCTGCCGCCCAGGGCGAACGAATCGGTGACGCAGGAAATGACGACGGTGGTGATGTTATAGGTGCCGGTCGTGCCTTTGTTGCTCGTTGGCGTACAGACACTGCTGGGTGGCGAGCTTTTCACCGTCACGTTAAAGCCGGTGTCGAAGGCGATCAGGTCGGGAAAAATGAACGAGGTGCTGTTGGCGGCCACCACCAGATCGGCGCCGCCATTGTTTTGTAATACCAGGCCGTCACGGGTCAGGCCGTAGACGCCGCCGCCCAGGCTCAGGCTACCGCCGCTGCCGCCGCACGAGGCCAGGGTCAGGGCGCACGCGAGCGCAGCGCCCGAACGCAGGAACAGACTTTTCATGTTTTCTCCAAAATCGACTGGGGCAGTACCGCCAGGGTGCGGGCACCGCAAATAGACAAATTGGTCGTCATTTTAGTGCATTTGCTATGCTGTGACGTGATTGTCCGTGTATCGCGGTGTAACTGCCGCGCGCGCCCGGCCCAGCGTCCCGTTTTCATTTACTGCAAAGAGTGCCATGACAGCAATGCCCCCTCCAGCCTGGCCGCGCGCGGTCTTGTTCGACCTCGACGACACCCTGTGGCCGATCGGCCCCGTCATCGAGCAGGCCGAGCGATTGCTGTGGCGCTACCTCGAGCAGCACGCCCCGGCCGTCGCCGCCAGCTGCTCGATCGACAGCCTGCGCCAGGCGCGCATGGCCAAACTGGCGCGCGAGCCCCATTTTCACCTCGATCTGGCAGCCCTGCGCCGCGCCGGCCTGCTCGATGCCTTCGCCGCCTGTGACGCCGATGCCGCCCACATCGATGGCGCCATGGCAGTGTTTGGCGCCGCCCGCAACCTGGTGGCACCGTATGCGGATGTGCTGGGCGGCCTCGAACGATTGGGCCGGCGTACCCTGATCGGCTCGATTTCGAACGGCAATGCCGATTTGCGCGCGATCGGCCTCGACCACCATTTTAAGGTATCGCTGGCGGCGCACAGTTTTGGCCAGGCCAAGCCGGCGCCTGGCATCTTCCTGGCCGCCTGCGCCGAACTGGGGGTGGCGCCGGCCGACGCGGTGTATGTGGGCGACGATGTCCTGCTCGATGTGCGCGGCGCCCAGCAGGCCGGCTTGCGCGCCGTCTGGCTCAACCGCAACGGCAGCAGCGCCCATCTTGAACACGGGGTCGAACCGGACGCCATCTGCACCGATTTTGATGAATTGCTCAACTGGCTGGAACACGCCCACATCTAAGCCGTCGTCGCCCCGCCACGCCCGCTTACCCGGCGGCGGCGCGAGCGTGCATAATGAAGTCTCATTTTGCCAAGCCGACCGCGTATCCCAGACTGTCATGCAACTCGATCACCGCGCCCAAACCCTGCTCAAGGCCCTCGTCGAGCGCTACATCGCCGACGGCCAGCCGGTCGGCTCGCGCGCCCTGTCGAAAATTTCCGGGCTCGACCTGTCGCCGGCAACCATTCGCAACATCATGGCCGATCTCGAAGAAATGGGCTACGTCGCCAGTCCGCACACCTCGGCCGGCCGCATTCCCACCCCGCGCGGCTACCGGATTTTTGTCGATACCCTGCTGACGGTGCAATCAATCGATGAGCTCGACCCGCAGTCGCGCATGCGTCTGCAAGCGCCGCAGCAGCAAAAAACCATTGCCAATGCGGCGCAGATGCTGTCCTCGCTGTCGCAGTTCGCCGGCGTTGTGCTCAGTCCGCGCCGCGAATCGGTGTTCCAGCAGATCGAATTTCTGCGCCTGTCCGAAAAACGCATCTTGCTCGTCATCGTCGACCCGCGCGGCGACGTGCAAAACCGCCTGCTGCTCACCGATGTCGACTACACCCCCGCCCAGCTGGTGCAGTCGGCCAATTTTATTAACCAGAATTATGGCGGTCTGTCCTTCGACCAGGTGCGCGCGCGCGTCACCGGCGAGCTGCGCCAGTTGCGCGACGACATGAGCCGGCTGATGCAGGCGGCGGTCGAGGCGGGCAGCGAAGCGATGGCCGACCACAGCGACGACATGGTCATTTCCGGCGAGCGCAATCTGCTCAGCGTATCGGACCTGTCGTCGAACATGACGTCACTGCGCCAGATGTTCGACATGTTCGAACAAAAAACCGGCTTGATGCAGCTGCTCGATGTCTCCAGCAAGGCCACCGGCGTGCAGATTTTCATCGGCGGCGAATCGAACTTGGTGCCGATGGATGAAATGAGCGTGGTGACGGCGCCCTACGAAGTCAATGGCAGGATCGTCGGCACGCTGGGGGTGATCGGACCGACCCGCATGGCCTACGAGCGCGTCATTCCCATCGTCGACATCACCGCCAAATTACTGTCGAACGCCCTCAGCCACGGCTGACCAGCCTTGATGCCGGGTCTGCATCAGGCGCGGTAGGGGCAGGCTGGCTTGATGCAGTTGCCATAGATGGCCAGGGCGTGCTCGGCAATGCTAAAGCCACGCTCGCTGGCGATGGTGTTCTGGCGCGATTCGATCGCTTCATCGAAGAACTCTTCGACGCGGCCGCAGTCTAAACAGACGAGGTGGTCGTGGTGCGAGCCCGCATTGAGCTCGAAAATCGCCTTGCCCGTTTCAAAGTGGTTGCGGTTGAGCAGGCCCGCCTGTTCGAACTGGGTCAACACCCGGTACACGGTGGCCAGGCCAACGTCGAGGTTCTCCGTCAACAGCTGTTTGTAGACGTCTTCGGCAGTCAGGTGGCGTACTTCGCTGTTCTGGAAAATCTCCAGAATTTTCAGGCGCGGCAGGGTCGCTTTCAGGCCGCTGGCCTTCAGGTCGGTAGGGTTGTTACTCATGTTTGTTGCTCGAAGTTGGGCGTAGTGCTTTATGATATAGCGTTTTGGAGCTAGCGCTCAAACGTTTTGAGGTTCCCTATGCGCGTCACAATTGCCCGTTTGCCCCGATTTACTGCCCTGCGCCATGTATTGCTGGTCGCTTGCGGGGTACTGACCCTGGCCGGCTGCTCGAGCTGGCGCCAGACCCAGCCTGCGGCTGCTGTCTCGACGGCGCCGGCCGCCATCGAGTCGGACGCCAACCGCGCGGCCGCCGTCGCCAATGCGGGCGCGCAGACGTCGAGCGTCACCAAGCTGCAAAAATTCTTTTGGGTGTTTTCGCCGTACCGGCCGGACATTCAGCAGGGCAATTTCGTATCGCAAGAAATGCTGGCCCAGCTCAAGGTGGGCCAGACCCGCGACCAAGTCAAGTTCATTCTCGGCACCCCCCTGCTGACCGACGCTTTCCACGCCGAGCGCTGGGATTACCCGTTTTATCTGGCGCGCGGCAACGGCGAGCTGACCAAAGCGCGTGTCACCGTCTATTTTAAGGATGACAAGGTCGAGCGTTTCGACGGCGGCAACCTGCCCACCGAAAGAGAATACATCGCCCGCATCGCCGGTCCCGCCAAGGTGGCGGCCAAGGCGGCGCCTAAAAAAGAAGAGGCTGGCTCCGCCACCATTCAGGTCACCAAATAGGTGTCCACCAAGTAAGCGTCCACCAAGTAAGCGTCCACCAAGCAAGCATCCACCAAGCCAGCGTCCACCAAGCAAGCATCCACCAAGTACAAAGCCAGCATGAACCGACTTTCCATTGCCGTCGCCGGCGCCAGCGGGCGCATGGGCAAAATGCTGATCGAAGCGATCGACCAGGCCGCCGACACTGTGCTCAGCGGCGCGCTCGATGTTGCCGGTGCCGCTGGCCTCGGTCAGGACGCCGCCGCCTTCCTCGGCCGCCCGGCGGGCGTTGCCATCGGCGCCGACCTGGCTGCCGCCTTGACCGGCGCCCGCGTACTGATCGATTTCACCCGTCCCGAAGGCACGCTGGCCCACCTCGCCTATTGCGCCGAGCACGGCATTGCCATGGTGATCGGCACCACCGGCTTCGATGACGCGGGCAAGGCGGCCATTGCCGCTGCTGCTCAAAAAACCGCCATCGTGTTTGCCCCCAACATGAGCGTGGGCGTCAACGTCACCCTCAAACTGCTGGAAATGGCGGCCAACAGTTTTAGTGAAGGCTACGACATCGAAATCGTCGAAGCGCACCACCGCCACAAGGTCGACGCGCCGTCCGGCACCGCCCTCAAGATGGGCGAGGTGATTGCCGACGCGCTCGGGCGCGATCTGGCCACCTGCGCCGTCTACGGCCGCGAAGGCGTCACCGGCGCGCGTGACCCGTCCACCATCGGCTTTGCCACCATCCGCGGTGGCGATATCGTGGGCGACCACACGGTGCTGTTCGCGGGCGATGGCGAGCGCATCGAAATCAGCCACAAATCGTCGAGCCGCGTCACCTATGCCCACGGCGCCCTGCGCGCGGCGCGCTTCCTGGCCGACAAGCAAAGCGGTCTGTTCGACATGCAAGACGTACTCAATCTAAAGGATGGCCATGGCCTCCGCTGAACTGAACGGCGCCGCCATCGACAGCGTGGCCGCCTTCCACGCCGCCTCGCAGGCCGCGTTCGGCTTTCCCGATAACTACAGCCACAGCTTCGATGGCTGGATCGATTGCCTCAGCTATCTGCGCGATGCCGATGGCATGAGCAAATTCCGCCTGTTTCCCAAGGAAATGCTGGAGATCGTCATTCTCGACGGCGCCGGTTTCAAGGCGCGCCTGCCCGAACTGCTCGAAGAAATCACCTATTGCGTGGCCGGCATCAACGAGCGCTACGCCGATTATGGCGAACTGCCAGCACTCAAGCTGGTGCTGCGCTAGGCCGGTTGGCTCACTGGCTGGGTCAATTCCGGCCGGCAGCTGCCGCCAGCCAGTATAATGTTCGGTTCAAACCAACATTCCTGGCCCTTTGATCATCATGCAAGATAAATATAGTCCCGCCGACGTCGAACTAGCCGCCCAATCGCACTGGAAGGCGATCGACGCCTACCGGGCGGTCGAACACGACCCGCGTTTCCCCAAGGGCAAGTACTACGCTTGCTCGATGCTGCCTTATCCATCCGGCAAGCTGCACATGGGGCACGTGCGCAACTATACGATCAACGACGTGATGTACCGCTACCTGCGCATGAATGGCTACAACGTCCTCATGCCGATGGGCTGGGATGCCTTCGGCATGCCGGCGGAAAACGCCGCCATGCAAAACAAGGTGCCGCCGGCCCAGTGGACCTATTCGAACATCGCCCACATGCGCCAGCAGATGGAATCGATGGGCCTGGCGATCGACTGGTCGCGCGAAATGACTGCCTGCACCCCCGAGTACTACAAGTGGAACCAGTGGATGTTCCTCAAGATGCTGGAAAAGGGCGTCATCTACAAAAAGACCGGTACCGTCAACTGGGACCCGATCGACCAGACCGTGCTGGCCAACGAGCAGGTGGTCGACGGCCGCGGCTGGCGTTCGGGCGCGCCGATTGAAAAGCGCGAAATCCCCATGTACTACGCGCGCATCACCGACTACGCCGAAGAGCTGCTCGATTACGTCGACAACAAGCTGCCCGGCTGGCCCGAGCGCGTGCGCGTCATGCAGGCCAACTGGATCGGTAAATCGGTGGGCGTGCGCTTCGCCTTCCCGCACACCATCGCGGCCGCCGACGGCGCCCTGATCGACGACGGCAAGCTGTTCGTGTTTACCACCCGCGCCGACACCATCATGGGCGTGACCTTTTGCGCCGTCGCCCCCGAGCACGCACTGGCCGCCCACGCGGCAGCGGCCAACCCGGCGCTGGCCGCCTTCATCGCCGACTGTAAGCTCGGTTCGGTCATCGAAGCGGACATGGCGACCATGGAAAAGAAGGGCATGCCCACCGGCCTGTTCGTCACCCACCCGATCACCGGCGCGCAGATCGAAGTCTGGGTCGGCAATTACGTCCTGATCACCTACGGCGACGGCGCCGTGATGGGCGTGCCGGCGCACGACGAGCGTGACTTTTTGTTCGCCACCAAATACGCGCTGCCGATCAAGCAGGTGGTCGCCATCGAAGGCGAGAGCTTCTCGCTGGCGGGCTGGCAGGAGTGGTACGGCGACAAGGAACGCGGCGTGCTGGTCCACTCCGGCAAATACGATGGCCTCGACTACACCTCGGCCATCAATGCGATTGCCGGCGACCTCGTTGAACGGGGCCTCGGTGAAAAGAAGGTCACCTTCCGCCTGCGTGACTGGGGCATTTCGCGCCAGCGCTACTGGGGCACGCCGATCCCGATGATCAATTGCGCCGACTGCGGCGCGGTGGCGGTGCCGGAAAGCGATTTGCCGGTCGTGCTGCCGGAAGACTGCGTCCCCGACGGCAGCGGCAACCCGCTCAACAAGTACGAAGCCTTCCTGCAGTGCGACTGCCCGCAGTGCGGCAAGCCGGCGCGCCGCGAGACCGACACCATGGACACCTTCGTCGATTCGTCGTGGTACTACATGCGCTATACCTCGCCGGGCGCGAACGATGCCATGGTCGACGAGCGCAACGATTACTGGATGCCGATGGACCAGTACATCGGCGGCATCGAACACGCCGTCATGCACCTGCTGTACGCGCGCTTCTGGACCAAGATCATGCGCGACATGGGCCTGGTCAAATTCGACGAGCCCTTCACCAACCTGCTCACCCAGGGCATGGTGCTCAACGAAACCTACTATCGCGACGACGCCGGCAAAAAAACCTGGTTCAATCCAGCCGATGTCGAGCTGGTCATGGACGACAAGGGCCGCCCGCAATCGGCCGTGTCGAAGCTCGATGGTGCGCCGGTCGACATTGGCGGCACCGAAAAAATGTCGAAGTCGAAGAACAACGGCATCGACCCGCAGGCGCAGATCGGCCAGTATGGCGCCGACACCGCGCGCCTGTTTACCATGTTCGCTTCGCCCCCCGAGCAAACGCTCGAATGGTCCGACAGCGGCGTCGAAGGCGCCAGCCGCTTCCTGCGCCGCGTGTGGGCGTACGCGCATGCACAGGCGCCGAAGGTCGCTCTCGAGCTGGCCACGCCGTCGCAGGATGGTTTCAACGACGCCCAGAAAACCGTGCGCCGCGAACTGCATAAAATCCTCCAGCAAGCCGACTACGATCTGAAACGGATCCAGTACAACACGGTGGTCTCGGCCTGCATGAAGATGCTCAACCTGCTCGAATCGGCCAGGCTCGAGGACAGCAATGCGTCCAGTGCCGTCATCGCCGAAGGCTTGTCGATTTTTCTCCGAGTACTCAATCCGGTGGCGCCCCACATCACCCACGTGCTGTGGCAGGAACTGGGCTTTGGCGCGCGCGACGGCGACATCCTCGACGCCAGCTGGCCGCAGGTCGACCCGGTCGCGCTCGAGCAGTCCGAGATCGAGATGATGGTGCAGGTGAACGGCAAGCTGCGCGGCGCGGTGCTGGTGCCGAAGGGCGCCGACAAGGCGGCCATCGAAGCGCTGGCGCTGGCCAGCGAGCCCGCCGTGCGCTTCATGGACGGGGCGGTACCGAAAAAGGTGATCGTCGTGCCAAATAAACTCATTAATATTGTGGTCTAAGCGATGACGATGCTCCGTTCGAACCTGGCGCGCGCGGGCGCTGCGCTGTTACTGGCGCTGTCGCTGGCGGCGGCCCTGAGCGCCTGCGGTTTCAAACCGCGCGGCTCGAACGGCCAGTACCGCATCCCCTTCCACACGATTTATCTGGGGTTTGCCCCCTCCTCGGCGCTGGGGGTGGAACTGCGCCGCAATCTGCGCGGCCTCGAAGGCATCACCGTCGTCGACAGCGCCATCGGCGCCGAGGCGAAAGTCGATGTCGTCTCGGAGACGCGCGGCAAGGTGATCCTGTCGCTCAACAGCCAGGGTCGCGTGCGCGAATACCTGCTCACCTATGTGCTGGTGTTTAAAGTCCGCGACAGCAAGGATGGCGAGCTGCTCGGTCCCACCGAAATCAGCCTGAAGCGCTCGATCGCCTTCAATGAAAACCAGACGCTGGCGAAGGAATCGGAAGAAGTGCTGCTGTACCGCGACATGCAGTCCGACCTGGTGCAGCAGATCCTGCGCCGGCTGACGGCCATCGCGCCCCAATAAGGCAACAAGGTCCCCCCATGCAGCTTCGGGTCGATGCCCTCGACGCCCATCTCGCCAAGACCGTCGCGCCGCTGTACGTCATCAGCAGTGACGAGCACCTGCTGGCGCTGGAGGCGGCTGACCGCATCCGCCGCGCCGCCCGTGCCAGTGGCTACAGCGAGCGTGATGTCCTCACCGTCGAGCGCACCTTCAAATGGGGCGAGCTGCTGGCGGCCAACCAGGCCCTGTCGCTATTCGGCGACAAGAAGCTGATCGAGCTGCGCATCCCCACCGGCAAACCGGGCAAGGAGGGCGGCGCCGCGCTGCAGGCGTATGCCAAAGACCTCAGCCCCGACAACCTGACCCTGATCACCCTGCCGAAGCTCGACTGGCAAACCGCCAAGGCGGCCTGGGTCGGCGCCCTGCAGCAGGCTGCCGTCTACATCGACATCCCCATCGTCGAGAGAACCGCCCTGCCAGGCTGGATCAGCACGCGGCTGGCGGCGCAGGGCCAGTCGGCTGACCGCCAGGGGCTCGATTTCATCGCCGAGCGTGTCGAGGGCAATCTGCTGGCGGCGCACCAGGAAATTTTGAAACTGGGGCTGCTGCACGATGCCGGCAAACTGAGTTTTCAGCAGATCCACGATGCGGTGCTCAACGTCGCCCGCTACGACGTTTTTAAATTGTCCGAAGCGATGCTGGCGGGCGACTGCGCGCGCCTGGTGCGCATGCTGGAAGGCCTGAAGGGCGAGGGCGAAGCGCTGCCGCTGGTGTTGTGGGCGGTGGCCGAAGAAATCCGCACGCTGCTAAAATTGAAGGCGGCGATGGCGCAGGGCCGCCCGCTGGGCGCACTGCTCAAGGAACAGCGCATCTGGGGCCCGCGCGAGCGGCTGATGGAGCCGGCCTTGCGGCGCCTCTCCCTGGCCACCCTCGAGCAAGCCTTGCAGGACGCTGCCCAGGTCGACCGCCTGGTCAAGGGTTTGCGCGCGCGCGCCTTCGCCGGCGACGCCTGGGATGCCATGCTGCAGCTGGCCCTGGCGGTGGCGCGCTGAGCGCCGCACCGCTCCCACCCGATGATTACATAAAGTGAGCCGCCAGATGAACATCCCCGATTACATGGAACAGGTGGGCCGCCAGGCCAGGAGCGCCTCGCGTGCCATGGCGCGCGCCGACACCGCCACCCGCAACCGCGCGCTGCTGTTGATCGCCGCCGCCGTCGAGCGCGACGCCGCCCTGCTGCAGGCAGCCAACCAGCGCGACCTCGACGCCGCCCACGCGGCCGGGCTGGCAGCGGCCATGGTCGAGCGGCTGGCCCTGTCGGCCAAGGCGATCGCCACCATGGTCGAAGGCTTGCGCCAGATGGTGGCGCTGCCCGACCCCATCGGCGAGATCAGCAACATGAAATTTCGCCCCAGCGGCATCCAGGTGGGGCAGATGCGGGTGCCGCTGGGCGTCATCGGCATCATCTACGAAGCGCGGCCGAACGTCACGGTCGATGCCGCCGGCCTGTGCATCAAGAGCGGTAACGCCACGATTTTACGGGGCGGCTCGGAAGCGATCCACTGCAACCGCGCGCTCGCTGCCATCGTCGCCGAGGGTTTATTGGGGGCCGGCTTGCCAGCGCACGGCGTGCAGATCGTCGACACCGTCGACCGAGCCGCCGTTGGCGCCCTCATCACCATGCCGCAGTACGTCGACGTCATCGTCCCGCGCGGCGGCAAGGGTTTGATCGAACGCTTGATCAGGGAAGCGACGGTACCGATGATCAAGCACCTCGACGGCATCTGCCACGTCTACATCGACGCCAAGGCCGATCTGGAGAAAGCGCTGCCGGTAGCGGTCAACGCCAAGTGCCACCGCTACGGCACCTGCAACACCATGGAAACGCTGCTGGTCGACCGCGCCATCGCCGCCTCGGTGCTGCCGCTGCTGGCGCCGCTCTACCAGGAGCACGGTGTCGAGCTGCGCGCCGACCCCACCGCGCTGGCGATTCTGCAGGCGGCCAGCTATCCGCACTTAACTGCCGCCGTCGAACAAGACTGGGCCACCGAATACCTCGCGCCCATCCTTGCCATCAAGACTGTCGACGGTCTGGACGCGGCGATTGATCACATCAACACCTGGTCGTCGCACCACACCGACGCCATCATCACCGAAGACTACAGCGACGCCCTGCGCTTTTTGCGCGAAGTCGATTCGGCCTCCGTCATGGTCAATGCCTCGACCCGCTTTGCCGACGGCTTTGAATATGGCCTGGGCGCCGAGATCGGCATTTCCAACGACAAGCTGCATGCGCGCGGGCCGGTCGGCCTCGAGGGTTTGACCTCACTGAAATACATCGTATTTGGCCACGGCCAGGTACGCGTTTGACCTCAAGGGATTGCCATGCTCTGGATTAAAGCCTTCCACATCGTCTTCATCGCTTCCTGGTTCGCCGGCCTGTTTTATTTGCCGCGCATTTTTGTCAATCTGGCGCTGGAAACCGACCCGACGGCGACCGCGCGCCTGCTGCTGATGGCGCGTAAGCTGTACCGTTTTACGTCGATTCTGATGGGGCCAGCGCTGCTGCTGGGGATCTGGCTGTGGCTGGGCTACGGTTTCAAGGGCGGCTGGCTGCATGCCAAGCTGGCGCTGGTGGTGCTGGCGATCGGCTATCACCACGCCTGCGGTTCGCTGCTGAAGAAATTCGAACAGGGCGGGGCGGCGCGACCGAACCGCTCGCATGTCTGGTTCCGCTGGTTCAATGAAGTGCCAGTCATTTTGCTCACTGCGATCACCATCCTGGTGGTCGTCCAACCATTCTGAGGGAGCCGCCATGTCCAACACCACCATCTACTACATGGCGCCGCATTCGCCCTGGACTTACCTGGGCCACGGGCGTTTCGTCGCCATGGCCAGGGCGGCCGGTGTCCGCATCGACCTCAAACCGTGCGATATGGGCCGGGTGTTTGCTGCCTCCGGCGGTCTGCCGCTGGGCAAGCGCTCGCCGCAGCGGCAAGCCTACCGGCTCACCGAGCTGGCGCGCTGGTCGGCGCACCTGAATTTGCCGTTGAAACTGCAGCCGAGCTTTTTCCCGGTGCCGCCAGACGCCAGCGCGCGCCTGATCATCGCCGCCCGCACCAGCCTCGGTGGCGAAGCGGCGCTCGAACTGGCCGGCGCCATCATGCACGGCCTGTGGGCTGACGATAAAAACATCGCCGATGATGCCACCCTGGCGCACATCGCCAGCGCCTGCGGTTTCGATGGCGCCATGCTGGTCAAGTCGTCGCATACGGCGGGCGTGCTGGCCGAGTACGAAAAAAATACCGACGACGCCCTCGCCGCCAATGTGTTCGGCGCGCCCTGGTATGTGGTCGACGGTGAAGGCTTCTGGGGCCAGGACCGGCTCGATTTTGTCGAGCGGGCGCTGGCCAGGTTGTAGAACTGACGCGGTACGGCGCAGTTTTTTGCAGTTTTTTGCAGTTTTTTTTGCAGTTTTCCTCGCAGTTTTTCTTTGTACTACACACGGCAGGGCGCAGGCGCCCTGCCATCATCTCATCGTAATTAACGGATTAAGGGTACCCCTGATGGCCTCATTTTTTTGTCCTTGCCCGCGCGGCATGGAAGCGGCGCTCGCCGAAGAACTGGGCGAAATCGCCCAGCTGTCGACCACCATGAAGGTGCACAACCAGGTGCCGGGCGGCGTGCACGCCTCCGGCCACCTGCTCGACACTTACCTGATGAACCTGCACTCGCGCATCGCTTCGCGCGTGCTGCTGCGCATGGCGCAGTCGAGCTACGCCAATGAAAACGATATATATGATTTGGTGCTGGCGCAGCCATGGGAAGACTGGTTCGGCGTCGATCACACCATCCGGGTCGACGTCACCGCCGTCAAGTCGCCCCTGCGCAGCCTCGAATTTACCACCCTTAAAATCAAGGACGCCGTCTGCGACCGTTTCCGCGACCAGTTCGACAAGCGTCCCTCGGTCGACACCCGCGCGCCCGACATCCGCATCGTCGGCTTCCTCGACCAGCGCAACTTTACGATCTATATCGACACGTCCGGCGAAGCGCTGTTCAAGCGCGGCTGGCGTGAAGAAACGGGCGACGCCCCGCTGCGCGAAAACCTCGCCGCCGGCATGTTGCGGGTGGCGGGCTGGAAGCCGGGCACCGTGCTGTTCGATCCCATGTGCGGCTCCGGCACCATCCTCATCGAAGCGGCGCAGATGGTGCGGGGCATCGCCCCCGGTGCCCGCCGCAGCTTCGCTTTTGAGAAATTCAACGATTTTAAAGAGGCGCCGTGGCAGGCCATGAAGGACGCCGTCAAGACCCATCCGCTGCCGGCGGAGCCGACCATTTTCGGCAGCGACATCTCCGGCGACATGGTTGCCATGACGCGCCACAACCTGAAAGTGGCCGGTATCGAGTTCGACATCCCGCTCAAGCAGATCGAAGCGCAGGAAGTCAAGCCGCCCACCGAACACCCCGGCATCCTGCTGACCAACCCGCCGTACGGCGAACGGATCGGCGTGCGCGGCGACAGCAGCATGGCGCCCGACGACATGGCGCAGGCGTTTTATAGTTCGCTGGGCACCACCTTGAAACAGCGCTTCGCCGGCTGGACGGTGTTCCTGTTTACTGCCGACCTGTCGCTGCCCAAGCTGCTGCGCCTGAAAGAAGCGCGCAAAACACCGTTCTTCAACGGCGCCCTCGAATGCCGCCTGTTCCGCTTCGATATGGTGGCCGGCTACAACCGCCGCGAAGAGGCCAAACCCAAGCAGGTCTGAGCATGTTCCCCGAACCACCTGCCGCCTTGCCGAAAGACCCGGTGGTGCCGGTGCCGCTGCCACCGGTGCACCGCATCGCCCTGCTGGGCGCAAGCGCGCTGGCCATGCTGCTGGCCGCGCTGTCGATGCTGGGGCCGTTCTCGATCGACGCCTACCTGCCGGCGTTTCCCAACATCGAGGCCGACCTGCGCGCCACCCCGATCGAGGTGCAGCAAACGCTGTCGGCCTACATGCTGGCGTTTGCCGGCATGGTGCTGTGGCACGGCGCGCTGGCCGATGCGTTTGGTCGCCGCAACGTCATCCTGGTGGCGCTGATCGTGTTCGCCGTCGCCACCTTCGGCTGCGCGGCATCGCACTCGGTCCAGTACCTGTGGGTGTTTCGCATCATGCAGGGGGTGTCGGCCGGCGCCGGCGTGGTGATCGGCCGCGCCATCATCCGCGATTTGTACACCGATGCGCCGGCGGCGCGCCTGCTGTCGCTGGTGACGATGATCTTTTCGATCGCGCCGGCAGTGGCGCCGGTGCTGGGCGGCCTGATCGTCAAGTACACCGACTGGCGCATGATCTTTCACTTCCTCACCGTCTATACCGTCCTGCTGTTCTGGGTGTGCTGGCGCTACCTGCCCGAGACGCTGCCGGTGGCCCAGCGCCAGGCTTTCAATCCGGCCTACCTGGCGCGCAATTACGCCGCCATCTTCAAGTCGCCGCTGTTCCACTTAAAATCGGGCGTCATCGCCTGCAATTTCGCCGGCCTGTTCCTGTTCATCACCGCCGCCCCGGTGATGCTGCCCCAGCACCTGCACCTCGGCCCCGACCAGTTCGGCTGGCTGTTCGTGCCCACCGTCTCCGGGATTTTCCTCGGCGCGCTGGCGGCCAACCGCTTCGCCGGCCGCATCGGCTTTGCACGCCAGATCGGCATCGGCTTTTGCTTCCTGCTGACCGCCGCCAGCGTCAATGTGCTGTACCACCTGAATTTTCCGCCGGCGCTGCCGTGGAGCGTGCTGCCGATGTTTTTCTATACCTTCGGCATGTCGATGGTGGCACCGGGCGCCACCCTGCTCACGCTCGACCTGTTCCCCCATATCCGCGGCACGGTGGCGTCGTGCCAGTCGTTTGCAGTGACCCTGCTGGGCGCGCTGGTCGCTGGCGTGATCGCGCCCTTCCTGTCGCACTCGGTGCTGTGGCTGGCGCTGGGACAGCTGGGCTTTTGCGGCCTGGCGCTGGCCTTGTGGGTGCTTTCCCGTATTTACAGACGCATGCTTTCGAGACAATAAGATTGCCGAAAATAATTTGATGCGTGAAACACCACAAAAACCATGAAATTAGTAATGCCAAATAGAAAGTTTGTGTATATATGCTAATATCGTTGTGTTAAGTACTCCGTCAACGCAAAAAGCCGCGCTGTGACCGGCATGTATTTACAAAAAAGTCGTGGCTGCCTGGACCCTGTCAGCCACCTGAAACGACCCTACGATAACTGGCGGCATGCCTGAGACAATGCAGCAAACAGACCACGATATTCGCAATCGCCTGTTGATTGCCCGTCTGCCGGCCATGCCGCAGATCCTCATCAAGCTGCTCGAGCACTTGCAGGCCGACGACCTAGGCATGGCCGAACTGGCCGCGCTGATCGCCAATGATGCGGGCATGACGGCCAAAATCCTGGCCGTCGCCAACAGTTCGGCCTACCACCGCGTGCATCGCCAGGTGGGCCTGGAGCCGGCCCTGATGGCGCTCGGTACCGACATGATCAAGACGCTGGTGATCAGCGAATCGGTGTTCCAGACCTTTAGCAGCTTCCCCCATTCGGGCAGCACCGATCTGCGCGGCTTCTGGAAAAGCTCGCTGACCGCCGCCGTGATTGCCCGCGATGTCGCCAAGCGCATCGATTACCCGCATGTCGAGGAAGCCTATCTGGCGGGCCTGCTGCACAATGTCGGCCGACTGGCCCTGCTGGCCACGGCGCCGAAAGAATATGCCTTCAATTTCACCGCGCGCGACGATGCCGCGCTGTGCGCGGTCGAACAGCGCACGCTGCAAATTACCCACTCGGAAGCGGGCGCCTGGCTGATCGAACGCTGGCACCTCGATTCCTTCCTGGCCGACTCGGTGCTGTACCACCACGAGCCGATCGAACGGCTCGAAGCGGCCCATCCCTTGATCCGCATTGTGCGGCTGGCGCACCTGTTGGGCCACCTTGACGATCAGGACGATCAGGAGGATCAGGATGCGCAGGATGGGCAGGATGACAGCGATGCCATCATCGCCGCCGGCGCCGCCCTGTGCGGCCTTGGCGTCGATGACGTGCTGGCGATTGCCGCCGCTGCCGCCCGCCAGGTGGAAAAATCGGCGACCCACCTGGGCATCGACCTGACCGGCGCCGACGACGCCCCAACGCCGCCGGCCTATGCGCCGCCGGCCGATCCGGTGCGCCAGCGCCTCTCCGAAGAAGTGCGCAACCTGGTGCTGGTGTCGGAAGTGGGACAGAATTTCGCCCGCCAGCAGGGCGAAGCGAACCTGCTCGAATCGATGACGCGTTCGGCGCGCATCCTGTTCGACTTCGACAATGCCGTCATCCTGCTGGAAAATCCCACCGGCCATGCGCTGGTGGGCATGGCTGCCGGTGGCCAGCAGCGCATCGCCGAATTCTCGATTCCGCTCAACCGCGGTGGCGCCGTTGCCGCCGCCGCGCTGGCCAAGAAGCCCGCCTTCGTCAAGCGCGACGCGCAGTCGTTGGGGCTGGCCGAAGAACAGCTGTTTCGCCTGCTGGGCACCGACAGCCTGGTGTGCGTGCCGCTGGTCGCCGGCGGCCGCTCGCTGGGCGTGATGGTCGGTGGCCTGGGCGCCTGGCAGGTGCCGGCCTGCCAGAAGCGCGAGCGTTTCATGCAAGCCTTTGGCGCCCAGGCGGCCACCGCGCTGGAAGCGGCGCTGGCCGAACGTGGCCAGGCGCACCGCCAGCTGGCCCACGCCGCCGAGGAATACCGCGAAGCGTCGCGCCGCGTGGTCCATGAAGTGAACAACCCGTTATCGATCATCAAGAACTATCTGAGCGTGTTGGACAACAAGCTGGCGCGGCGCGAGCCGGTGGTCGGCGAAATGTCGATCCTCAATGAAGAAATCGACCGCGTCGGCCAGTTGATCAATGGCCTGGCTGACCTGCAGCCGACAGCCACCACCGGTGCCACCAATGTCGCCCGCGTCGCCGATGATGTGCTGCGGCTGTTTCGCGCCACCGACTTCGTGCCGGCCGGCGTGGCGATGGCAGTCAACATGCCCGATGCCGGCGCCGAAATCGATGGCGACGCCGATGTGCTCAAGCAGATCCTGGTCAATCTGGTCAAAAACGCCATCGAAGCGATCGGCAGCCATGGCAAGATCGATATCGTCAACCGCGGCCACGTGGTGCGCGAGCGCACCCTGTACGTCGACCTGGTGGTGAGCGACAACGGCCCCGGCATGTCGCAGGAGGTGCTGACCAATCTGTTTTCCCCGGTACGCAGCGCCAAGGAAGGCAAGCACCATGGCCTCGGCCTGTCGATCGTGCACGGGCTGGTCAAGAAAATCGGCGGCATCATCAGCTGCCGCAGTGGCGCCGCCGGCACCAGCTTTGAAATTTTGCTGCCTGCGCGGGCGCCCGCGGGCGCCGCCGCCGGGCCCCGTTCACGGTCGATGGACTAGGGCCGGCCGATGAGCAACGCTAACTTCACTCCCACCATGAACGCCTTCACCAATCTGGCTGCAGTTGCCGACGCTGCGGTTCCGTCGTCGTCGCCATCGTCGTCTCCTCCGGCGCTGCACGCCGAACGCGCCGGCAAGGACCTGCCGCGCATCCTGCTGGTCGACGACGAGCCGCGCCTGCTGTCGTCGCTCTACGAGCTGCTGCGCGACCGCGACTACCATTTGTTTACTGCCGCCTGCGGCGCCGACGCCCTGGCGCATCTGGAAAAAACCCGCTTCGACCTGGTGCTGCTGGACCTGCGCCTGCCCGACATGAGCGGCCATGACATCATGGACTTCATCAACCAGAAGGGCTTCGACGCCGACGTCATCGTCATGAGCGGCGAAGTGGGCATCGATGCCGCCATCGGCGCCTTAAAACGGGGCGCCTACGATTATTTGCGCAAGCCGTACAGCCGCGAAGAGCTGCTCAAGACGGTCGGCAACGCGCTGCAGCAGCGCCGCCTGGCCGCTGCCAACCTGCACATCGCCTCGCAGCTGGAAAACTCGGAAAAGCTGTACCGCTACCTGGTCGACAGTTCGCCCGACATCATCTACACGCTCAACCACGAAGGCCGCTTCACGTTTGTGAACGACCGCGCCTACCAGCTGCTGGGGTTTTCGCGCGACGATTTGATCGGCAAGCATTACTCGATCCTGGTGCACGAAGAAGATCTCGAGCGCGCGCGCTACGCATTTAACGAGCGCCGCGTCGACGAACGCGCCTCGCGCAATGTCGAACTGCGCCTGAAGTGCCATGCCGGCGGCAGCGCCGACCGCACTTTCAACAACACCCTGATGACGATCTCGCTCAATTCGATCGGCATGCACATTCCCGATAACGAAGTGACGCGCCTGGAGTTTTTCGGCACCTACGGCGTGGCACGCGACATCACCGACCGCAAGCGCGCCGAAGAGCTGATCTCGTACCAGGCCTACCACGACATCCTCACCGATCTGCCCAACCGCATGCTGTTCAAGGACCGCCTGGGACTGGCCGTGATCCAGGCCAAGCGCAAGATGACGGAACTGGCGGTGATGTTCATCGATCTCGACCGCTTTAAACTGGTCAACGACACGCTTGGCCACGTCAAGGGCGACGAGCTGCTGCAGCAGGCCTCGGTGCGCCTGAAAGAGTGCCTGCGCCGCGGCGACACCCTGGCGCGCCAGGGCGGCGATGAATTTACCATCGTGCTGCCGGAACTGCGCGACCGCGAAGACGCCAAGCACATCGCCGACAAATTCCTCGAATGCCTGCAAAAGCCATTCGACCTCGATGGCCACGAAGTGCACATCTCGGCCTCGATCGGTATCGCCATCTATCCGACCGATGGCGAATCGATCGACGAGCTGCTGCGCCATGCCGACATCGCCATGTACCAGGTCAAGGCGCTGGGCAAGAACGGCCACAGTTTTTATCACAACTCGATGCTCGACGTCTCGCACCAAAAGATCGCCCTCGAGCAAAGCCTGCGCAAGGCGCTCGAGCAGAACGAGCTGGAGATGCATTACCAGCCGCAGATCGATTGCATCACCGGCCGCATCATCGGTGCCGAGGGGCTGATGCGCTGGAACCATCCGGTGCGCGGGCTGCTCACGGCCGGTGAATTTTTACCGTTCGCCGAAGAAAATGGCTTGATGCTGCCGATCTCGGACTGGATGATCGGCGCGCTGTGCCGCGATATGCTGCAATGGAATGCCAGCGGCAACCAGGCGATTCGCCTGTCGCTGAACCTGTCGCCGCAATATCTCGACCGCGGCGATTTTTTCGAGAAGATGCGTGGCGCCCTGGTCCGCTACGGCATTTCGCCGGCGCAGATCGAAGTGGAAATCACCGAGAACATCTGCATCCGCAATCCCCAGTACGCCATCGAGCAGCTCAATAAACTGTGCCAGCTGGGAGTGTCGGTGGCCATTGATGATTTCGGCACCGGCTATTCGTCGCTGTCGTACCTGCACCGCTTCCCCATCCATACGATCAAGATCGACCAGTCCTTCGTCAAGGAGATCCACGACGAACATGGTCACTATCCGGTGATCCTGGCGATCATCTCGATCGCCCGCGGCCTCGGCCTGCACCTGATCGCCGAAGGGGTCGAAACCGACGTGCAGGCGCGCTACCTGAAGTCGAATGGCTGCCTGACCATGCAGGGTTACCTGTATCACCGGCCGATCGCGCTGTCGAATTTCATCGGCCTGCTCGGCGAGCAGGATAGCGCCGCCAGGACGGCACTGCCGCCGGCACAGCCCGATTTCGTCGTCCTGCCCGTCCTGTAAATGACGCCGGCCATGCCCCATCCCGTGGCGCCGGCGCGCCCCGATAGCCGCCACACGGCGGAATTCTTGCGCGTCAAGGCACTCGCTGAACGGGGTGTGGCCAGCGCCCAGCATTCGCTCGGCTACATGTACGTCAATGGCCAGGGCGTGCCGCAAAATTTCGAGCTGGCGGTGGCCTGGTACCGGCTGGCGGCCACCGCCGGGCTGGAACAGGCGCAGTACAACCTCGGCGTCATGTACCAGAAGGGGCAGGGCGTCGGCCAGGATTTTCAGCAGGCGCTGGTCTGGTACCAGCGCGCCGCCGAACAGGATTACGCCGCCGCCCAGTACAACCTGGGCTGGCTGTATGCCAAGGGGCAAGGCGTGGCAGTCGACGTCCACCAGGCCATGCACTGGTTCAGTCAGGCCGCCAGCCAGGGCGATCCGGGTGCGCAAAACAACCTCGGCATGATGTACGAAAACGGCAAGGGCGTACCGCAGGATTTTAAACAGGCGATCGCCTGGTACCGCAAGGCGGCCGAGCAGGGCTATGCGCGGGCGCAGTTCAATCTCGGTCTGCGCTATGCCAACGGCCAGGGCGTGCAGCACGACAGCGGCCAGGCGCTGTCGTGGTTTCGCAAGGCGGCCGAGCAGGGTTATGCCGCCGCCCAGTTCAATCTGGCACTGCGCTACGAACAGGGCGAGGATGTCGCTGCCGATATCGGCAAGGCGGTGTCCTGGTACCGCAAGGCCGCCGAGCAGGGCCACGCCAGTTCGCAGTTCAATCTGGGTTTGCTGTTCGATCAGGGCCAGGGCGTCGACCGCGATGAAGCAGCAGCGCTGGGCTGGTTCCGCAAGGCTGCCGACCAGGGCCACGCCGGCGCCCAGGACAACCTCGGCCTGCGCCACGAATATGGCCAGGGAGTCGAGCGCAATGTCGCCCGCGCCGCCCACTGGTACCGCAAGGCCGCCGTGCAGGGTTTCGCCAGCGCCCAATATCACCTGGGCCAACTGATCGACAGCGGCCAGGGCGGCGACAGCATCGGCGCCGTCCATCCCGATTGCGAGCAGGCCGCCAGCTGGTACCGCAAGGCCGCCGAGCAGGGCCACTTGCGCGCCCAGTTCGACCTTGGCCTGTGCTACGAAAGCGGCACCGGCGTCGAGCAGGACATGGGCGCCGCGCTGGCCTGGTATCTGCGCGCGGCCGAGCAGAATTACGCCGCCGCCCAGTACAAGGTGGGCGTGCTGTTCGACCTCGACGACAGCGGCGGCGCCGACCAGGCCTATGACTGGTACCGCAAGGCGGCCGAACAGGGCCACACGCTGGCGCAGTTCGCGCTCGGCCTGCGCCACGATACCGGCCAGGGAGTGGCGCGCGATTACGCCGCCGCCCACGGCTGGTATCTGGCGGCCGCCCGCCAGGGACACGCGCGCGCGCAGTTCAACCTGGGCCTGATGTACCTCAGCGGCCAGGGCGTGGCCAGCGACGCCCTCGCTGCCACCATGTGGCTGCAGCGCGCCGCCCATGCAGGGGTGGCCGGCGCCGAGCGCTACGCCAGCGTGGCCAGCGCCCGCATGAGCGAATGGCAGCGCGCCCGCTATCAACGCGAGCAGCAACAGCCGGCGGCGCCCGGTCATCCCTGAGCGGTCGCCTGGCCGTGGCCGTGGCCGCGCCCGATGCCTTCCATCCCCATCGCAGCGTGCCCATGAAACGGCGTCCGCTGCTTGTCTGGTCCTTGCTATGCCTGCTCGCCGCGACCGGCGTCGGCGCAGCTGCGGCGGCGCCGCCACCGGCGTTCGACCGCGCCGCCTATACCATCGTCCACCAGCGCTTTGTGCTGCCGAACGGCCCGACCCTGATCGTCCACGACGACCACGCCGTGCCCATCGTCGGCGTCAATCTCTGGTACCACGTCGGTTCGCCCAACGAGAAGCGTGGCAAGACCGGCTTTGCGCACCTGTTCTAACACTTCTTCTTCAACGGTTCGGAAAACTATCCGCACGGTTTTCGGGGAAGCGATGGACGACCTTGGCGCCAACAACCGCAACGTCACCACCGACAGCGGCCGCACCAATTTTTTCCAAGATGTGCCCACTGCAGCGCTCGAGCGCACCCTGTACCTCGAGTCGGACCGCATGGGCTACCTGGCCAATTACATCTCGCAGCAGATGCCCGAGCGCGAGCGCGGCGTGGTGCAGAACGAAAAGCGCCAGGGCGAAAACCAGCCGTACGGCCGGGTGCGCGATGAAATCAGCGCCAAAATGTATCCGTAGTTGCACCCCTATTCGTGGTCGACCATCGGCAGCATGGACGATCTGAATGCCGCCCCGGCCCTGCCGCCGGTGCTGCGCGCGACCTTGCGCAATGGCGTCAAGGTGATGCTGATCGAACGTCACGGCGTGCCGCTGGTGCATGTGGCGCTGGCGCTCGAATTGACCGACAAGGGCAGCCGCAGCCGCAACGCTTTCCAGCAGGCCGCAGCGTTCGAGTCGCTCGGCGCCCGCTTTGGCGCCGCCACCAGCGCCGACAGTTCCGTGCTGCGCCTGCAGACCAGCAGCAGCCGGCTGCTGCCCGCGCTGGCGCTGATGGCCGACGCCGCCCTGCATCCGGCGTTTTCCCAGGACCAGTTGGTGCTGGCCCAGGAGCGCGCCCAGCCCACCGCGCTGGTGGCGCGCGGCGTCATCGCTGGCGGCCGCACGGCGCCGGCGCGCATCTATCTGGTCGACAAGCCGGGGGCGCCGCAGTCGGTCATCGCCGCCGGTCAATCGTCGCTGCGCCAGGGACAGCCGGACGACCTGGCGATGGACCCGGTGATGAGCAATTTCGGCGGCATGGCGACGTCGCGCCTGAACCGCAACCTGCGGCTCGACAAGCACTGGAGTTATGGCACTTCGGGCGCCTGACGGACGTGCGCGGCCAGCGCGCCCTGCAAATTGTCGCCCCTGTGCAGACTGACAAGACGGGCGAAGCGATGCGCGAAGTGGCGAAAGAAATCGCCGGCCTGGCCGGCGCCCGCCCGCTGGTCGGCGCCGAATACGACAGCATCATGCGCAGCAGGCGGGCGCGCCGGGCGGGCCGCTTTGCCACCATCGGCGCGCTGGAAAATGCTGCGCTGACCGCATGGAACCTGGGCCTGGCCGACGACTACTGGCAGCATTACGGTGCGCGCCTGCGGCTGCTGACGGCGCCGCAACTGGCGACGGCGACGGCCAGGTTCATCGCGCCGGCACAGATCACCTGGCTGATCATCGGCGACCTGGCAAAGATCGAGGCCCCGGTGCGCGCGCTCAACCGGGGCGAGGTGGTGCTGCTCGACAGCGAGGGCAGGCCCCAGCCTCAGGCCAAATAAGGCAAGCGTGCGCCGCCAGCTGCGCTTTGCTGTAATATACTGTACGTATATACAGTAACGAGCGCGCCCATGGAACTGACTGACAAGCTGGAAATTCTGGCAGATGCTGCCAAGTACGACGCTTCGTGCGCCAGCAGCGGCGCGCCCCGTCGCAGTTCCGAGGGCAAAGATGGGATCGGCGCCACCACCGGCATGGGCATTTGCCACAGCTACACGCCGGACGGCCGCTGCGTGTCCCTGCTTAAAATTTTGCTGACCAATTTTTGTATCTACGATTGCCAGTACTGCGTCAACCGTCGCAGCTCCAACGTGGCGCGTGCACGCTTCGATGTCGACGAAGTGGTCAAGCTGACCATCGATTTTTATTTGCGCAATTATATCGATGGCCTGTTCCTCAGTTCGGGCATCATCCGCTCGGCCGATTACACCATGGAGCAACTGGTGCACATCGCCCGCCAGCTGCGCGAGGTGCACCAGTTCCGTGGTTACATCCACTTAAAAACCATCCCCGATGCCGACCCGGCGTTGATTGCGCTTGCGGGCAAATATGCCGACCGCCTCAGCGTCAACATCGAATTGCCGACCGCCGCCAGCGTGGAAAAGCTGGCGCCCGAAAAAAGCGTGCACACCATCAAGCTGGCGATGGGCGCCATCCGCCAGCGTCTCGACGAAAAGGCGCAGGAGCCCAAATCGCCCCGCTTCGCCCCCGCCGGGCAGAGCACGCAAATGATCGTCGGCGCCGACGCCAGCGACGATCAAACCATCCTGTCGACGGCTGAAACGCTGTACACGAGTTATAAATTAAAGCGCGTCTATTACTCGGCGTTTAGTCCGATTCCAGAAAGCCCGAAAAGCGTGCCGCTGGCGCCGCCGCCCATGCTGCGCGAACACCGCTTGTACCAGGCCGATTTTCTGTTGCGCAGCTACGGCTTTGTCGCCAGCGAGCTGTTGCCGGCGGGTGGCGGCAACCTGGCGCTCGACATTGATCCGAAGCTGGCCTGGGCGCTGGCGCACCGCGAACATTTTCCCATGGACCTCAACCTGGCCGACGCCAGCATGATCGCGCGCGTACCCGGTATTGGCCTGCGCAACGCCAAAAGGCTGGTCGAACTGCGCCAGCTGCGGCGCATTCGTTATGTCGACCTCACCCGGCTGCGCTGCAGCATGAAAAAAATCGCGCCGTTCATCGTTACCGCCGACTATTCGCCGGCCAACGGCGGCGTCGCCTCGGAACTGTTGCGGCGCTCGCTGACGGAAGTGCCAACCCAGCTACCGCTATGGACGGAATTGCAAGCGGCCTAGGCCAGCTGGCCGACGCGGCGGAGGCGGTCGCTGCCGGCGCACCGGTGCGCGTGCACGACTTCGCCAGCTGGAGAGAGGCTGCGCGCCAATTGTTGGCGGCCAGTGTGGCGCCGCACGCAGTGACATGGCTGATGCCCGATCAGGATGGCGATTTGTTGACGGCCAGCGGCGACCACGCGGCGCCGTCATCGCCATCGGCTGTGAATGTCTCACCGGCCACCCCGGCTACCCCGGCCATGACCGCCGCCACCGCCGATTTATTTGGCAATGACGCCGCCGCGCCGACTGTCCTGACGCCATCGGCGGCGGCGCCGCGCAGCGTGCCCGCGGCCGGCACGGGCGTGCGCATTTCGCGCCAGTTGATGGACATGCTGCAAAAAGCCGCCTGCTGTCGCGTGCCCGACCGCTGGGCCTTTCTGTACCGCGTGGTCTGGCGCTGGCGGCAGGGCGAGCAGGTGGTGCTGTCGGCGGCCGACGAAGATGGCAGCCGCCTGCATGCGATGGTCAAAGCGGTCCGGCGCGAAGAGCATGACATGCACGCTTATATCCGTTTCAGGGAGCGCGCCGAAGCGGACGGGCCGCCCCGCTTCGTCGCCTGGTTTGAGCCGGCGCACGATGTATTGCCGCAAGTGGCCCAGCACTTCGTCAGCCGCATGGGCAAGGTGAGCTGGCTGATCGCTACACCGGACGCCAGCGTGCTGTGGGATGGCGCCGCACTGCATCTCTCCGGTCCGCTGTTGCGCAGCGAAGCCGAACTGATCGACGCCGGCGAAGCGTTGTGGCTGACGTACTATCGCAGTATTTTTAATCCGGCGCGCCTGAACGCCAAGCTGATGGAAAGCCATATTCCATCGCGTTTCTGGAAAAATCTGCCGGAAGGGCAGGTGGTACCGGCGATGGTGACGCAGGCGGCGGCCGGCGCCCGGCGTACCGGCCAGACCGTCTCCGTGGGCCAGCGCCATGGCACCACCATCGCCATCACGGCGGCACAGGCGCAGCCGCAACGCGAGGCGCCCAGCGCGCTGGCGCAATGCCGCCGTTGCCCCCTGTGGCAGCATGCCACCCAGGCCGTGGCCGGGGTCGGTCCGGGCGACGCCCGCATCATGCTCGTCGGTGAGCAGCCTGGTGACCAGGAAGACTTGGCCGGATTGCCGTTTATTGGCCCGGCCGGTCAGTTGCTCGACCGGGTGATGGATGCCGCTGGCGTCGAACGGCGCGCCGTCTATCTGACCAATGCCGTCAAACATTTTAAATGGGAGCCGCGCGGCAAGCGCCGCCTCCACAAAACCCCGGCGCAGCGCGAAGTCGAAGCGTGCAGTGTCTGGCTTGAGCAGGAACTGCTGACGGTCGATCCGCTGGTCATCGTCGCCCTTGGCAGCACCGCGCTGAAAGCCGTGCTGGGCAATGCCCACATCCATCTGAAAGATGTACTGGGCCAGCCGCTTGCCCATCAGGGCCGCTGGGTGGTGGCCGTCTACCACCCATCCTACGTGCTGCGCGTGCCGGACGAGGCGAGCAAGCAGCAGGCCACGCAGGTGATGATCGCCGGCTTGCAGATGGCGCAGACGCTGACCCGCGCGGGCCGGTCGCCAGCGTCATAAACGGGCCTTATGTTGCTGTTGCTGTTGCTGTTGCTGTTGCTGTTGCTGCTGCCGCAGCGCTGGCGACGTCGGCGCTGCTGTTGCGCCGGCGTGCGACGACCAGGGTGGCAAGACCGGCCAGCAGCAGCGGCAGTGGCGCCGGCTCCGGCACCGCCGCCGCCACTTGCGGGGTAATGCTGGCGTTGACGGCGCGCGTCACCCAGGTATCGAAGATGCCGACCTGAGAATACGAAAATACATTCAGGCCGCTCGACAGAATCAAATAAAAGTCGTCCGTGCCAGCTTTGCCGACGCCGACGCCGTTGGCAATCGCACCGAACACGTAGCCATCGCTGTAAGTGCCGAACCCCACTTCGGCGGTGGTGTAGGTGTGGCCGTGGATGACCAGATTGATAGCGTTGATGGCGGTGGCGGGCGCACCAAGGGTCGGCGCCGAGAAGGTGATCGAACCGCTGACAGGCGACTGCGGCGCCGTCGTATTGCTGAAAACGCCGGGACCGAAACTGCTCGCCGAAAAGTCCAGCGTGTAGAGCGATGCCTGTGCTACTGCCGAGCACAACAGCAAAGCGGAAAGGACCAGCGATTTGATGAAGGGATGCATTTTTCACACTCCGACCAGTTGAGGGAAAAGAAAGTGTAAATGTCCCCCCCGAAAGCGCCCCGTAAGCTTAACTTTTTATCTATCTTTTTGTTCACACAAACAACACGATTGACTTCATAAAAAAAGGCGCTTTAGCCGTAAAGTCGGGACAGCGCCGGAACTTCATTTTTAAATGCGACTCCAAGTTACTCGACCATGGATTGGGGAGAGGGATATGGACCGCGCCGCTTTCGACCGTCTGTTACGACGCCTGCGCAGGCTGGGCCTGCACGAGCGCGAGGAAGTGTGCCTGGAGATGGCCCACTCGATTTTCGGCGAACGCACCTGCGCCCTGATCGAACAGGCGGCCCGGGACCGCTTGCAGTGTCCGCGCTGCCATGGCACCAGTCTGTATCGCGACGGCAGCGCCAATGGCTTGCAACGCTATCGCTGCCGCCAATGCGGCCGCTCATTTAATGCGTTGACCGGCACCCCGCTGGCGCGCCTGCGCCATAAAGATCGCTGGCTGAGTTATTTTGATTGTTTGCGCGATCCGGCATGTACCGTGCAGCGGGCGGCCGATAAAGTGGGCGTGCATGCAAACACCAGTTTTCGGTGGCGCCACCGTTTTCTCGACTGGGTGAGATTTGACCGGCCGCGCAGCCTGCAGGGCATCGTCGAAGTTGACGAGACGTTTTTATTGGAGTCGCAAAAGGGAGCGAAGCAGTTAACACGACCTGCGCGCCGGCGCGGTGGCGTCGCCAGCCGGCGCGGCATTTCGGCCGAACAGGTCAATATCGTGGTGGCGCGCGACCGCGCCGGTAATACCATTGATTTTATCGGCGGCCGTGGCGCTTTAAAGGCGGCGAGCCTGCAGCGTCATTTGTTGCCAAAACTGCAGAGCGATGCCTTGCTGGTCAGCGATGGCAATCCGGTCTACCGCCGGTTTACCCGCGACGCCGGCATTGCCCACCGCGCCGTCAATCTCAAGCGAAAAATCCGCGTCGATGGCGCCATTCACGTACAAAACGTCAACAGCTATCACAGCCGCTTTAAGGGCTGGCTGCGTCATTTCAATGGCGTTGCGACCCGCTATCTGGCCAATTACCTGGGTTGGCGCTGGGCCATTGATGGCAACCGCATCGACTGCGCCGAAAGCTTCCTCAGAGCGGCGCTGAGGGTTTTCCGGAGCTAGCGGTGAAAGCGCCTAAAAAAAAGCCGGCCCTGCTGTGCAGGGTCGGCTTTGCGGCACGTCGGCAAGTTACATCAGGCAGCGCTCAGCACTTCTTCGGCCACCTTGGCCGGCTCATCAACGGGCTGGCGAATCAGGTAATCGAAGGCACTCAAAGCCGCCTTCGAGCCCTCGCCGGCGGCGACGACGATCTGCTTGTACGGCACCGTGGTGACGTCGCCGGCGGCGAACACGCCGGCGATGTTCGTGTGGCAGCGCGAGTCGATGACGATTTCGCCAAATTTACTCAATTCCAGCGTTCCCTTGAGGAATTCCGTGTTCGGCACCAGGCCGATTTGCACGAACACACCCGCCAGCGCCACATGGTGGATGTCACCGCTGACACGGTCCTTGTAGCTGATGCCGTTGACCTTCTGGCCGTCGCCGCTGATCTCGGTGGTCTGGGCGTTCACCTGCACGCTGACGTTGGGCAGACTGTGCAGCTTGTTGACCAGCACGGCATCGGCCTTGAGGGCGTCGGCAAATTCGATCACTGTCACGTGCTCGACCAGGCCAGCGAGGTCGATGGCCGCTTCGATGCCGGAATTGCCGCCGCCAATCACGGCCACGCGCTTGCCCTTGAACAGGGGGCCGTCGCAGTGCGGGCAATATGCCACGCCCTTGTTCTTGTACTCGGCTTCGCCGGGTACATTGACATTGCGCCAGCGCGCACCGGTCGAGACGATCACGCTGCGGGCGCGCAGCACGCCGCCGTTTTGCATGTGCACGGCCACCAGCCCGCCCGGCGTGGCAGCCGGCACGATGCGGTCAGCGCGCTGCAGGTTCATGATGTCGACATCGTAATGGCGCACCTGCGCTTCGAGCGCCAGGGCGAATTTCGGGCCGTCGGTCTCCAGCACGGAAATATAGTTTTCAATCGCCATGGTGTCGTTGGTCTGGCCACCGAAACGCTCGGCGGCAACGCCCACGCGGATGCCCTTGCGCGCCGCATACACGGCCGCTGCAGCGCCAGCCGGACCGCCACCGACGATGAGGACGTCGTACGGTGCTTTTTCGTTGAGCTTGCTTGCTTCGCGGTCGGCCGAATTGACGTCGAGCTTGCCGACGATTTCTTCCAGCGTCATGTGACCAGCACCGAACAGGGCATCGTCCTTGAACACCATCGGCACCGCCATCACCTGGCGTGCATCGACTTCGCTCTGGTACATGCCGCCATCGATGACGACGGTATTGATCTGCGGGTTGTAAATGGCCATCAGCGTGGCCGCCTGCACCACGTCCGGGCAGTTGTGGCAGGAGAGGGACATATACACCTCAAAATTGCCGGCGCCGAGCGACCTGATTTGCTCGAGCACATCGTTTTCCACTTTTGGCGGGTGACCGCCAGTCCACAACAGGGCCAGCACCAGCGAGGTAAATTCGTGGCCCAGCGGAATGGCGGCAAAACGCACGCCACGGCTTTCGCCCTGTTTGGCGATCAGGAAGGACGGCGAACGGGCATCGGTGCCCGATTCGTCGACGCTGACCTTGTCGGACAGGCTGGCGATATCGAGTAACAGCGCGCGCAGTTCGGCGCTCTTGGCGCTGTCGTCGAGCGTGGCGATGAGAGTGATCGGGGTACGCAGGTTCTGTAGATAGGCCTGCAATTGGGTTTTGAGAGTGGCGTCAAGCATGTCGATATCCGTAAAGTTGGTATGAAAATTCAGCCTTGCAGTTCAACTGCGAACGTCCGCTGCGTCAGGGTGGAAAACAGAGGGGCGGCAAGGCAGCACACCCCTCCAGTTGTTACTGCACGTGTTAGATCTTGCCGACCAGGTCCAGCGATGGGGTCAGGGTGGCAGCGCCTTCATTCCACTTGGCAGGGCAGACCTGGCCTGGGTGAGCGGCGACGAACTGGGCAGCTTTTAGCTTGCGCAGGGTTTCCTTGACGTCGCGGGCGATGGCGTTGTCATGGATTTCCAGCGTCTTGATGACGCCATCCGGATTGACGATGAAGGTGCCGCGCAGGGCCAGGCCTTCTTCTTCGATGTGCACGCCAAAGCCACGCGTCAGGGTGTGGGTTGGATCGCCGACCAGCGGAAACTTGGCCTTGCCCACGGCTGGGGAGGTCTCGTGCCACACTTTGTGCGAGAAGTGGGTGTCGGTGGTGACGATGTAGACCTCGGCGCCGACTTTCTGGAATTCGGCGTAGTTGTCAGCCGCATCTTCTACTTCGGTCGGGCAGTTAAAGGTGAAAGCGGCAGGCATGAAAATGATGACCGACCATTTGCCCTTGAGGCTCTCGTTGGTCACTTCGATGAATTTGCCATTATGGAAAGCTTGGGTTTTAAACGCTGGAACCTGGGTATTGATCAGAGACATGGGAGATCCTCGTATGCAGTGGGTCGGTTAATAAAAACTATCGAATGAGAAGAACTCATTGAAAACAGGATACATCAGATTCGCCGCTTGCCTGATTGGTTGTTTCAATCGCGCCGATTGGAAATGCTATGAGCCGCCGCCCGAACGCACCCTTGCTGTGCCCTCGCGCACCAAACTGTACCGCTCGTAAAGACGCTGGCGCCTGATTGTTGTGCCAAGCGGGAGTGCGTTCAATTGCAAGGCCGGCAAATGCGTGGCGCGTAAATTGCTTTACCCCTGATAACGCAGCTTGCGTTGCTCTCAAGGGTCGTCCATGTCCGAATTATCCGTTTCCATGCCCGCCTCTGCAGTGTCCGGCAATGCCGCCTCCACCAGGTGGGTACAACTGGCCGCCGGCGTCATCTGCATGATGGCCATTTCCAGTCCCCAGTATGTGTGGACGCTGTTTACCAAGCCGCTGCTGGCGCAGTTCGGCGTGCCGCTGTCGCAGCTGCAGATCACCTTTTCCATCCTGATCGTGCTGCAGACGTTTCTGTCGCCATTTCAGGGCTTTCTGGTCGAGCGTTTCGGCCCGCGCCTGCTGCTGTCGGTGGGCGCGCTGCTGACCGGTGCCAGCTGGGTGCTGGCCGCGCAAGCGACTTCGGTGATGGGGATCTACCTGACCTATGGCCTGATCGGCGGCATCGGTACCGGCATCATCTACGTCGGCGTGGTTGGCTTGATGGTCCAATGGTTTCCCGACAAGCGTGGCCTGGCCACCGGCCTGGTGGCCGCCGGCTACGGCATGGGCGCCATCTTGACCACGTTTCCGATTGCGGCCAGCCTGGCCGCCGGCAGCTATCAAACCACCCTGCTCACCTATGGCCTGGTGATCGGCGTGGTCGGCCTGCTGGCCGCCCAACTGTTAAAACGGCCGCCCGCTGAGTGGATCACCGCCCACCGTCCCGCCACCAGCGCCAGCGCCGACACTGCGCCCGCCGCCATGCTCAAGACCCCCGTGTTCTGGCTGATGTTCCTGATGATGACGATGATGTCGACTTCCGGCCTGATGGTCATTTCGCAGATGGGCAGCTTCGCCAAGGATTTTGGCGTCACCGGCACCATGGTGTTCGGCATGGCTGCGCTGCCGCTGGCCTTGACCATCGACCGCTTTACCAATGGCCTCACGCGGCCATTCTTTGGCTGGGTGTCGGACCGCATTGGCCGCGAAAACACCATGACGGTGGCGTTCGGGCTGGAAGGGGTGGCGATGATCATCTGGCTGGCCACGCGCGACAATGCGGTGCTGTTCGTGCTGATGTCGGGCGTGGTGTTTTTCGGCTGGGGCGAAATTTTCTCGCTGTTCCCGTCCACCCTCACCGATACCTTCGGCAGCCGCAACGCCACCACCAACTACGGCTTTCTGTATATGGCACAGGGGGTCGGCTCGGTGTTCGGCGGCCCGCTGGCAGCCCTGCTGCACGAAAAAACGGGCAGCTGGATTCCCGTCTTCGAAGTCGTCATCGCCATGGATTTCATCACCGCGCTGCTGGCCTTCTTCGTGCTGCGCCCGATGCGCCGGCGCTGGATGGCGGCGAAGCGCTGAACCCTTGCGTCCCTTGCACAGCGAGGGCGTTTGGGCGTAAGGTGAACCCGTGCGCGCTTCGGCGCGCGCTTTCGTATTTCAGCCTCTGCACGACTTATCAGGATCACCCCATGCTCAATCACACGGCCCGCTCGACCCGGGCGATGGCAGTCGCGCCGCACCACCTGGCGTCGCAAACGGCGCTGGCCGTCATGCGCAGCGGCGGCAACGCCATCGAAGCGATGATCGCCGCTGCCGCCACCATCGCCACCGTCTATCCGCACATGAATGGCATCGGCGGCGATTCGTTCTGGCTGATCGTGCCGCCTGGCGGGACCCCGGTTGCCATCGACGCCTGCGGTCCGGCGGCGCACGGCGCCACCATCGCCGCCTACCAAGCGCGCGGTCTGGCCGCCATTCCCGTGCGCGGGCCGCTCGCTGCCAATACGGTGGCCGGCACCATCGGCGGCTGGCAGTGCGCCTTTGAGCTGGCCGCCGAAATGGGCGGCCGCCTGCCGCTCGCGCGCCTGCTCGAAGACGCCATTGGCTATGCGCGCGACGGCGTCGCCGTCACCCAGAGCCAGCACAATGCCACCGCCAGCAAGCTGGCCGAACTGCGCGATCAGCCGGGCTTTTGCCAGCAGTTCCTCATCGATGGCGCCGTGCCGCTGGCTGGCCAGCGTTTTATCCAGCCGCGCCTGGCCGCGACACTCACCAGCCTGGCCGACGATGGCCTCGACAGTTATTACCGCGGCCCGCTGGCGCAGCGCATCGCCGCCGATCTGGCGGCAGTCGGTTCACTGCTCGATGGTGACGACCTGACCGCCTACCGCGCGCAGCGCGTCACCCCGCTGCACCTGTCCCATTCGGCCGGTGAACTGTTTAATATGACGCCGCCCACCCAGGGCGCGGTGTCGCTGGCCATCCTCGGCCTGCTCGACCGCGTCGGTCTGCGCGAGGTGCAAGCCGACAGTGCCGATCACGTGCACCTGGTGGTCGAAGCGACCAAGCGCGCGTTCCGCCTGCGCGACCAGTTCATCACCGATCCGCGCCACATGGCCATCGCTGGCCAGGCGCTGCTGAGCGACGAACGGCTCGACGCGCTGGCCGCCGACATCAGCCTCGAACACGCCGCGCCGTGGGGCGAAGGCAAGGGGCCGGGCGACACCATCTGGATGGGGGTGATCGACCAGGATGGTTTAGCGGTGTCCTTCATCCAGAGCATTTATCACGAATTCGGCAGCGGCGTGGTGCTGCCGCAGACCGGCATCAACTGGCAAAACCGCGGCGCTTCGTTCAGCCTCGACGCCCACCAGCTGCTGGCCCTCAAACCCGGTAAAAAGCCATTTCATACCTTGAACCCGGCGGCGGCGCGCCTCAAGGACGGTCGCGTGATGGTCTACGGTACCATGGGCGGCGACGGTCAGCCGCAAACCCAGGCCGCCGTCTTCACCCGCCACGTGGTGTTTGGCCAGCCCCTGCAAACGGCGGTCAGCGCGCCGCGCTGGCTGCTCGGACGCACCTGGGGCCAGACGTCCGACACCTTGAAACTCGAACAGCGCTTTCCCCAAGCGGTGGTTGACGCACTGGCCGCGCGTGGCCACGACGTCGAAGTGCTGCGGCCGTTCGATGAAACCATGGGCCACGCCGGCGCCATCGTGCGCCATGCCGATGGCGTGCTCGAAGGGGCGTCCGATCCCCGTTCCGACGGCGCCGTCGCCGCCTGGTAGCGCGCTGCCCTCGCATGCATCCGGACGCCCTTTGCGTGCCGCCAGCGGCGGCGCTGGAGTTGGACCGCGCCAGCGCCCCCCTGTGGCAGCATCAACTGAGCCTGTTGATGGAGTCGACCGGCGAGGGCATTTTCGGGGTCGACCTGGCCGGCCACTGCATTTTTATTAACCGCTCGGGCGCGCGCATGCTCGGCTTCGAGCCGCCCGAGGTACACGGCAAAAACATGCATGCGCTGACCCACCACAGCCATGCCAGTGGCGCCCCGTATGCCGACACCGACTGCCCCATCTTCAACGCCTTTCGCCAGGGGCTGCCGTGCCGCATCGATAGCGAAGTGTTCTGGCGCCGCGACGGCAGCGCCTTTGCGGTCGAGTATTCGAGCTATCCCATCATCGATGGCCAGCAGGTGTGCGGCGCTGTCGTCACCTTCATGGACATCACGGCGCGAAAGCGCGAAGCCGATGCCCTCAAACGGGCCAACGATGAACTCGAAGCGCGCGTCGCCGCCCGCACCGGCGAACTGAGTGCCGCACTGGGCCAGCTGCGCGAACTGTCGGCCTACCTTGACCAGGTGCGCGAAGATGAACGCACCCGCATCGCCCGCGAAGTGCACGATGAACTGGGCAGCCTGCTGGTGGCGCTGAAGATGGATGTCAACTGGCTTGACCGGCGCCTGTCCGAGCAGGCAGCGCGCTCGCCGCAGGAAGCCGACACGGTGCGCACGGGCCTGCGCAGCAAGTGCCAGGGCATGAGCCGGATGATCGAGACGGCGGTGCAAAATGTCGGCCGCATCATCACCGATCTGCGCCCCAGCATCCTCGATCACCAGGGCCTGTGGGCGGCGCTCGAATGGCAGGCGCAAGAGTTTGTGCAGTCGGCCGAACTGGCGCTCGACTGGCAGCTGCAGGTCGATCCCGGCGTGCAGTTGCCGCAGGCGCCAGCGATGGCCGTGTTCCGGATTTTCCAGGAGATGCTCAGCAATGTGGGCCGCCATGCGCGCGCCAGCCGCATCGCCATCGATCTGCGCGTGCGTGATCAACAGCTGCTGCTGACGGTGGCCGACGACGGCATCGGCGCCGCCAGCGCCGCCTTCGAGGCGGCCAGCGCGTACGGCGTGATGGGCATGCGCGAACGGGCCCGCCACTTCGGCGGCCAGATCGTCATTGCCAGCGCGCCCGGCCACGGTGCGCAATTGACGCTCACCATGCCGCTGGCGCTGACGCCGTGAGTGGCCTCATCAATATCCTGATCGCTGACGACCACCGCATCGTGCGCGAAGGCGTCAAGCAGGTGCTGGCCGATGCTGCCGACCTGCGCGTGATCGCCGAAGCGCACAGCGGGCCCGATGTCATCACCAAGGTCGCCCAGCTGGAAGCCGCCGGCACCGCGCTCGACGTCGTTCTGCTCGATATCGCCCTGCCGGAAAGGGATGGCCTCGACGTGCTGCAGCACCTGCGCAAGCATTCGCCTGGCCTGCCCGTGCTGATGCTGAGCACCTACCCGGAAAAACAGTATGCGGTGCGCTGCCTCAAGCTCGGTGCGGCGGGCTACCTGAACAAGAGCGCCGATGCCGACGACATGATCGCCGCCGTGCGCAAGGTGGCCGCCGGCGGCCGCTACGTCAGCGCCGCCACCGCCGAGGCACTGGCGGGCGCCATCGCTGCACCAGTCAAGGGCAGCGCCAGCCCCGACGCCCTGTCGCACCGCGAGCACCAGGTGTTCCGCCTGCTCGTGACTGGCCACTCGGTGAGCGAAATTGGTGCGCAGCTGGGGCTGGCAGCCAATACGGTGAGCACCTACCGCGCCCGCATCCTGGAAAAAACCGGCGCCAAAAACGATGTGGCGCTGGCCCTGTATGCCGAACGGCTGGCGACGACGGGCCCGGCACGCTGATCGTCGACACGCCGTGTAGGGCCGCCCCTACAGGCTGTCGCTGCGCCACCCGCGATCTGTGCGATGCGCGGCCGGGCGGGCTGACATCAGCGTTTTCGGGCACGCCGCTTGCTCAGGTAACAAGCATCTTCCACTCGAGGTGCATGCCATGGCTAACATTCCTGAATCGTCGTCTTCCCCGTATTCGCCCTACGATGCCGAGCGCACCCTGTTGCGCTGTGGCTGCGGCCAGGATCATGCGCCGCAGCAGCACGGTGCGGCCATGGCGGCCAGCGACCCCGATGCACTGTCGCGCGACTTTATCGAAGCGAGCCTGGTCAAGGCCATGTTTCCCGTCGAGCGCGTGCGCCGCAATTTTCTGCGCGCCGTCGGCGCCGGTACCGTGCGCGCCGCCATTGCCTCGGTGCTGCCGATGGCCTCGCTGCAAGCGATGGCGCAGGATAAGGCGAAGGCACCACTGGAAAAGAAAGACCTGAAAATCGGCTTCATCGCCATCACTTGCGCCGCGCCCCTGATCATGGCCGACCCGCTGGGCTTTTATAAGCGCGAGGGGCTCAATGTGCAGCTCAATAAAACGGCAGGCTGGGCGCTTATCCGCGACAAGATGGTCAACCGCGAACACGACGCCTCGCACTTCCTGTCGCCGATGCCGCTGGCGATGACGATGGGGCTCGGCTCCAGCCAGATCAATATGAATGTTGCCAGCATCCAGAACACCAATGGCCAGGCCATCACCCTGCATTTGAAGCACAAGGAGCGGCGCGATCCCCGTTCGTGGAAGGGGTTTAAATTTGCCGTGCCCTTCGAGTACAGCATGCACAATTTCCTGCTGCGCTATTACCTGGCCGAGCACGGTCTCAATCCCGACACCGACGTGCAGATCCGCGTGACGCCGCCGCCGGAAATGGTCGCCAATCTGCGCGCCGGCAATATCGACGGTTTTCTGGGGCCGGACCCGTTCAACCAGCGCGCCGTGTATGACGAGATCGGTTTCATTCACCTGCTGTCGAAAGACATCTGGGATGGCCACCCGTGCTGCGCCTTTGGCATGAGCGACGCCTTCATTCAACAAAACCCGAACACCTTCGCTGCCCTGTATCGCGCCGTGCTGTCGGCCTCGTACATGGCCAGCCAGCCCAAGGACCGCGCCCTGATCGCCAAGGTGATCGCGCCCACCCAGTATTTGAACCAGCCGGAAGCGGTGATCAACCAGGTGTTGACCGGCAAGTTCGCCGATGGCCTGGGCAATATCCGCAACGTCCCCGAGCGCGCCAATTTCGATCCGATGCCGTGGCAAAGCATGGCGGTGTGGATGCTCACGCAGATGAAGCGCTGGGGGTATATCAAGGGCGACGTCAATTACCGCCAGATTGCCGAAAAAGTGTTCCTGCTGACGGACGCCAAGCGGCAAATGACACTGGCCGGGTTTACCCCGGAGGCGGGCGCCTACAAAAAGTTCAAGGTGATGGGCAAGGAATTCGATCCCGCCCAGCCCGAGAAATATGTCCAGAGCTTCGCCATCAGCAAGAGCGCGGGCTGAGATGGAGCGCACTCTCCAGTGGAAGGCGGCGCTGTTATCGCTGCTGCTATTCCTGCTGTTCATTGGCGTCTGGTACACCGCCACCTTGCCGACCGCGCCGGCGGCCGCTTCGGCAATGAATGCCGAGCAGCTCGAGTACGCCAAAATGATGGGCAAGGATGCCGGCGCCACCAAGCCGAACGGCTTTCCCACCCCTGGGCAGATGGGCCAGACCATCTGCAAGCAGCTATCCGATCCCCTGTACGACAACGGACCGAATGACAAGGGCATTTTGCTGCAGCTGGGCTATTCGCTGGCGCGGGTGGGGCTGGGCTTTGCGCTGGCGTGCGTGATCGCCATCCCGCTCGGCTTCGTGATCGGCATGTCACCGCTGCTGCGGCGCGCGTTAGATCCGTTTATCCAGGTACTCAAGCCCATTTCTCCGCTGGCGTGGATGCCGCTGGCGCTGTACACCATCAAGGACGCTGCGATGAGCGGCATCTTCGTCATCTTTATCTGCTCGGTGTGGCCGATGTTGATCAACACGGCCTTTGGCGTCGCTGCCGTCAAGCGCGAGTGGCTCAATGTTGCCGCCACCCTCGAAGTGCGGCCCCTGCGCAAAGCCCTGCTGGTGATCTTGCCGGCCGCCGCGCCCACCATCCTGACTGGCATGCGCATCAGCATGGGTATTGCCTGGCTGGTCATTGTCGCCGCTGAAATGCTCGTTGGCGGTACCGGCATTGGCTATTTTGTCTGGAACGAGTGGAACAACCTGTCGCTGACCAATGTGATGTTCGCCATTGCCGTCATCGGCATCGTCGGCATGCTGCTCGACCTGCTGTTCGCCCGCGTGCAAAGGATGCTGACGTATGAAGAATGATCTGCCAGAGAGCGCAGGGGCGGCCCGGCAGCGCGCCGGTTTCCTGCAAATCGAAGGGCTGGCCAAGTCGTTTATTGCCGACCAGGCGGTGTTTGCCGATGTCTCGTTCACCCTCGAGCGGGGCGAATTCGTTTGCATCATTGGCCACTCGGGCTGCGGCAAGACCACCATCCTCAATGTGCTGGCCGGCCTCGATCAGGCCAGCGCCGGCCAGGTATTCATGGATGGCCGCGAAGTGGCCGGCCCCAGCCTCGAGCGCGGCGTGGTGTTCCAGAGCCACGCGCTGATGCCGTGGCTGACGGTGCGCAAAAACATCGCCTTCGCCGTCGCCTCGCGCTGGCCCGGATGGCCTGCGGCGCAGGTGGCGGCGCAGGTGGAAAAATACATCGCCATGGTGGGCCTGTCGGCGGCCATCGACAAGAAGCCGGCGCAGCTATCGGGCGGCATGAAGCAGCGCGTCGGCATCGCCCGCGCGTTTGCCATCGAACCGAAGATGCTGCTGCTCGATGAACCGTTTGGCGCCCTCGATGCCTTAACGCGCGGCACCATCCAGGACGAGCTGATGGCCATCGTGCGGGCCACCGGCCAGACGGTATTCATGATCACCCACGATGTCGACGAAGCGATCCTGCTGGCCGACCGCATTCTCCTGATGACGAATGGTGCCCACAGCGCCAGCGGCTATGTTGCCGGCGGCATTGGTGAAACCGTCATCAACACCCTGCCGAAAACGCGCACCCGCGCCGGCTTACACCATATCGATGGCTATTACGCGCTGCGTAACCACATCGTCGATTTCTTGATTGAACGCGCCAGACCGGGCGCCAACCCACCATAACCCTTTACTTTGATTGCCACAGGAGCCGCCATGAACCGCAACGACATCACCGAAAAAATCATCACCGCCAAAGTATCGAAAGGCATCAAATGGGAAGACGTCGCCACCCGCGTCGGCCAGAGCAAGGAGTGGACCACGGCCGCCTGCCTGGGCCAGATGACGTTTACCAGCGAGCAGGCAGCCGTCATCGGCGAGCTGTTCGGCCTCGATGGGGAAGAACAGAAATGGCTGCAGGTGGTGCCCTATAAAGGGTCGCTGCCCGGCGCGGTGCCGACCGATCCGCTGATCTATCGCTGGTATGAAATCGTCAGCATTTATGGCACCACCATCAAGGAATTGATCCATGAAGAATTCGGCGACGGCATCATGAGCGCCATTGATTTCAGCATGGATATTACGCGCCAGGCTGATCCCAAGGGTGATCGGGTGCAGGTGGTTTTGTCGGGTAAGTTTTTGCCGTACAAGATGTATTGATGGGAATAGCCCGTACCACAAGCGTCGGCAACGTGAGGACGTTTTCGACGCTTTGTAAGGCAAGCTCAAACCCGAGCCAATTGCGGCGCGCGCGTTTAGCGCAGTGGTAGAGCAGGAGCTGCCCAAGCGCCGCGTGGTCAAGAACAACTGCCGTTCATGAGTGCCTCTGCCTTCGAAAATCCACCTTAGGCAAAAAATCCAGGCGTTAGGTTCAGTTGCATCGGCGACACCGCTTCCGTGTCAAAAAGCTGTTGTGGTGTCATTTCTGATTTTTAGACACGAACACCCATCAACCAGCCACATTGCAACCGAGTGTTGATACAATGCAATATTGTACCAGCACCTAGCTCAGGCAATCATGCTCATCAAACCAGCAGACGACAAAGAGTCGCAGATCGCAGTACTTCAGAAACTGCTTTCTCACGCACGTGTACCTGCCGAAAAGAAGCAGTTAATTGACAGGGAGTTGCGGAATCTATTGATCGGTATGGCAACCGAAAAACAAGCGGCGTTCGAGATAGATTTCTACGCTGCGCGTAGCAAAAATCTATTCGTTATTCACGATCTTCGGCTTGAAATAGGCGGTCGAGTTGCTCAGATCGATCATTTGTTAATGAATCGAGCATTTGAGGTCTTCGTGTTAGAAACAAAGACCTTCAGCACTGGCTTGTCGATCAATGAAAGAGGCGAGTTTTCGACTTCCTACGAGGGTAAGGAGGTCGGCATTCTCTCTCCGGTAGAACAAAATGCCCGCCACATATCAGTACTGAAAGATGCATTCAAGGAAATCGGTCTGCCGAAGCGGCTTGGCATCACACTATACCCCACTTATAGTTCTGTCATCCTAGTTTCTCCCAAAGCAATTATAAATCGCCCCAAAATCACGAATTTAGATGCATCAATCATAAAACTCGATCAGTTTTTTTCTTGGTATCAAAAGAAAATGGATGGGTTGACTCTGAAAGATACGGTTGGAATTTTTAAGATATGCTCTAGCGATACCGTCAGAGATATCTGCGAAAAACTACTTATATTGCATAAGCCTAGCCGAATGGATTACATTAAAAAATTTGACCTAGGGCCAGCATTGCTCAGCAAAGAGCCAGTAGCGCCTAGGCATCTCGAGCGGGAAATTGATACTGCCGCAACGATGTTAAAAAGAAACGAAGAGCTTGGATATTTTTGCGCTAATTGCAAAAATTCAATTGCAACTGTTGTCGCCAAATATTGTTGGAATAATAATTTAAGATTTGGCGGCAAAGCTTACTGTCGCACTTGTCAATCAAAGTTTTAAGTGCTGAAAGGGATCAGTTTTTTGCTGAAGAAGTAAAATTAGGTTTCTAAAAAATTCGAAAAATAATACTAAAATAGTATGTACATACTATCGATTCATATCGGCACCAGACTGGTTTGCCTGAATCATCAATCGTCGTTAGAGAAAAAATAGTAGTCACCCGTTGTGAGTCGGCTACACAATTCAACGCTGTCGAGAAATATCATTTTATTTTCGACCGTAAAAAGCTACTTTCTTAAGCTGTATTGGTACTTAGCGTTTTAAAAAATTTCGGTTTAGAGCGCCTAACAAAACCCTGTAGTTGCTCGGCCGGCAACAGCCGAGTACACTGAGCAGTGCCGACCGTCCGCTATCGGCCAAAAGCGGTCCTTGGCGAGAGCCGATCGGCCCACGAAAATAAAGTAAATCAAAGAATGAAAGTCCTGCTCGCTTGCCTTCGTGATGCCCATGGAGTAGAACTCGTTGAACAGCCACACGCTGGCCTTCTATGCATACGCAAGCCCAACAGGCTGTTGATTGAAGTTACTGTCCCGTATGAGGTATTAGAGTGGTTTGTGGACGCGAAAGACGACTGCGGCACGTTCTGGTCAGAATGGGCTGACTACTATCGTGTCCATGGCGAAAAGAAACAACAGCTTGTGACCGAAATGACGTGCGATGTGGAACGATTCGTTACTATTTTGGCTAACTCGGAAATTCGGGTTTCGCTCGATCAGACTAAATCCAAAAAAATTGTTGAACTAAAGGTCGGCGGCTCTTGGAGAGGTGCTTCCCTCGATTGGATGACTGCGGGACCAGATTCGGTGCAGACGTGACAGTCACCTTTGGGTCGGATGCGGCCAGTCAGCACACATTGCAATAAGCTCAGATTAGCAACATATTAGACTTGCCGAACTGCCGGTTTCGGCCAGAATCGGACTATCGCAGCGCCATTCTAAGGTTCGAAAAATGCCGTCAACTAAGAACCAGTCGAGCCAGTTCGTCCAAGAAGTCATCGCACTCGGTCCGCAGCCCTTGCTGAAATCCTTGGGCTTTCGAAAAGCGGGCCGCCATTTTTTCCGTACCGAGACTGATGCAACTTGTCACATCAATTTTCAGTCCAGTCAATGGAATGCGTCGGATCGAAGCAAATTTACGGTGAACGTTTGGACATATCTTCCGGCGATCGCGCTCGCCCATGGCGACGTAGTCATCGAGGAGCCTGTAAAGCGGAGGTTTGGGCACTGTGGAGTCCGGCTCGGTTTCTTATTGCCCGAATCAAGCGATCTCTGGTGGGAGATTAGCTCGTCCGCAGACGTGTCGCAAACAGCTGATGAAGTTCGCTCAGCCATCGAGCAATTTGCGATTCCGTATCTTCGCAAGGCTTCAACGCTGCAAGGCGTCGCTGAGCTTAGTGGGCATCTTCCGGGCCATCGTGATCTTCCAGCCCCCTACAAACTCACTGCCCTGCGTCTGCTTGGGCGTGAACAGGAAGCTGCGGACGCAGAACGCGCCTTGATTAAACCATAGCGTCGCAGCATGACTCGACATGAAGGTCCGCAGTGGGTCAGATGCGGCCAGTCAACACGAATTGCAACAAGTTCATATTGGCAACATGCTAGACTTGTTCGAACAGCCGGTTTCGGCCAGAAGCGGAACTTCAATTCCCATTGCAATTATGTGATCGACCGCTTTAACGAAAAAAATTCAAGATTGGGAGCGGCATTGATACCGAAAGACAAAGCGAATGCGTTAGAGGCGATATAGTTATCGAGCAGGCGCAACGGGATGCCTTGAGGCGTCCGAGGCGATTACTTGCACCTGTCCCGTTCCTATGTGGCTGTAGAGAGCTCGACTGTCTGCCTCGACCGCTTCAGGCAGACATGATTCATCAGGCGACCGTAGAGGTCAGCCGAAACTGGTCGTTTATCTTATTGTTGTTGACCTCGGTATGTATTTGGGTGTGTGAGTATTGGACCCTATGGACGTCCTATCACAGTTTTTCAGTTCTCGTGGCACCATTATTTGTTGTGAACTGGGCCATCATGAAACTACTGCGTGGTCTATTTATGCGACGCACCGTAAGAAGAATAGCCGATCAGCTCCAAGGCTAGATGAATCGAATGACCGCTGTGGGTCAGATGCGGCCAGTCAGCACAAATTACAACAAGTTCAGATTGGCAACATGCTAGACTTGCCGAACTCCTGGTGCGGGCCAAGAGCGGAAAACTGTCCGGAGCCAAAATTTTTCAGTTGCACGTGGCGAGAGAACTATGCAGAATTTTGGAGACGATATGAACTATGCGATGAAGAAGAGCTTTGTGCGCCTTCACAGATTTATGTATCCCAGATCGCCACGAATTCCCAGGGAGCCGCTAATCCGAGAAAGCGCCCACGGAGCGCGGAATGAGTTGGTAGCTTCGATCTTATTATTCGCAGTGGCTGTCACTATAATTGTCTACGGGCCAAAGGCTGACCCGCATGCGACGATAGCCTTTGAAGCTGGAAAGTTGCTTGCGTTGTTAGCATGGTTAACGACGGTGTGCTGCTTCCGGCTTTTCTTCAGCGGTTTTTCGCGCAAGAAAGCCGTGCGGAATAATTTAATTATTTGCGCTGCGCTGTCACTTTACGTTTCTGTAAGGTCAATTCTAGGTTAGAAGAATCCCTGAATCCTGAGACAATTTGGCACATTAATAACGCAAATGCAAATGCCCGATCTGGGTCGGATGCGGCCAGCCGGTACAACTTGCAACAAGTTCAGATTGGCAATATGCTGGACTTGCCGAACTGCCGGTTTCGGCCAGAAGCAGTCTGTCGCCTATTCAATCCCCGCTCACCTTAAAATCCAATGAAGAAATTATTCAGCACATACACCTTGGCAATCGTTGGCGCGGTGATAGTAAACCTGGCGGTCTCAAGTATCAAGTGCAACACCGGGTTAATGAATCGAATCGGCCTGCAATTGTAGCCGAGCCATGTGTTCGGTATAAACCACCAGCGGGGACTTCCAGCCGAGCGTTTCACG